>JBDTRA010000037.1:0-42715 GCA_039931915.1 Flavobacterium sp.
AAAAAATATTTGGAACATAAAAAAACCCCGTTTTATTGGGGTTTATTTATTGATATTTATTAGACTTATTCTACAGAACCCAACGAATAAGAAAGTATTTGAGATAAAGCCAAGGAATAAGCAGACAATATTGGAGCATCCCAAAGATTTAATTGATCTTTGTATTTTTTTTCTAATTCGCCATTGCCAATAGGAATACATAAATAATATTTATTATCCCAAGTACGAGAATGAGCAATAACCATAATACAAGATATTTTTTTAGTTTTATCGTTAGTTAGAGATTGGAAAATAAAATTATAACCGGTATCTGTATAATGGTAAATCTCGCTTAAAGAATAACCTTTTTTTAAATCCAATCCTTTAGATATTGTTTCTGCGTAACCTTTAGTTACATAATTGTATTCCTCTACAGTAGTTTGAGAGTAGGAGAACGAAAAAGCCAAAAGAAGTAATAACGTAATTTTTTTCATGTGATGTATTTTTTTTGTGGGTTTATAGTTATTAAAGTTTTTCAAATATAGTGCCAAAAATTTAACTATACTTTGTCAATTGTTATAAAAGAATAAATAATTATACCTTATAAAAAAACCTTTGTAATTTAATACAAAGGTTTATCTATTACAAAATCATTAAAATATTGGCGAGAAATATAACTACCTGTTTTTCGGTTATAAATATTTATATAGTGATAATCAAATCCTATATCTTTTAACAACCAATTATGCAGATAAAATATAGACTTGCAAAACTCTATTTTTATAGGTTTAATTTTTTTGTCTTTATTAAAAGCCGTACAACTGTAAGGAGTAGGGGTAGTATTAGCCATTTAGAAAAATTTATTTCTAATTTCAATTGTTAAATTGAATGCCGGAAGTTCTATTTTAAAACCACCATCAACAGCCTTTAATGTAGTAAAAACAAAAGGTACATAAGTCCCAGTAGCTATACTATCATTTGCCATTAAATAAACCTCGTTTGTCCTTGCATCCTGATAAATTCTAAGTAAATGATAACGACCACCAGTAAATACATAAGTAGAAGTAACCTTAATATACATGCCATTCATTTGCATTGTATCTGCAGTTAAAACAGTCCTTTGCTCATTAAAATCCGTTGGCATTGTAGCCAAACCGTTTTCATTATCAAAATGGTTTGCAGTCCAAACATCCATGTTTGAGGTACTGAAGATTTTTAAAACACTTTGAACAATATAAGGCTTTGAATTAGTATTAGAAGTTAAATTATAAACGTTCCCTCTATACTGCGGATTTTCGTAAACCTTAAAGAATTTTTGTGTTTGTACAGGGAAATTATTTACAGTAACCTCCTGAACTCCTGACGCCTGATTAGCCACTTTTAAACGGACTACAGTCCACGCAGTAAAGAAATTATTTTGTGGAATTACATTTAAATCTGTCATACTCAAATCATTAATGACAGAAGCAACTGCAATATTATCAACATTAGCTAATTCAATACCCTGAACCCTTTTATTATCGACATACAAAGCAATTAAAAAAAAGTCAGTATTAATTGCATCAACTATATAAAAATAACCCATTTCATCAATATACGTTAACTCAACAGGCTTTGTTTTGACAGTATAAGTATCGTCTATATATTGAATATAATCTTTTTGTGTACTCATAACCTAAGTAAATAATGGAATTTTCTTTAATTCCGAAGTTGATAAATATTTTTTTAAGTCTGTATTTAAATCACGTCTTGTGATAACATAATACAATTCAACTATTTTAGGAACAGTAGAACCATATTTAACTTTTTGAAGTTCAGAAATAACTTTGGCTTCATCTTCAGTTAAAGCAGTTGGATTAGTCCACCAATACCAAGGAGCATCTTTTGTAGCTAAGTCAGTACCTAAATTAAAAGCAACGTTTTCAGCTATTTTATGTAACGTTACATCAGTAGTGATTTTATTAAATTCTAATACTTTAGTCAAAGGCTTGGACATAGCTATTTTTAAATCTTTTTCGGAATTCTCCAATTCCTTTTCCTCTGAATCCTGCGTAAATTTGTCATACCATTTTTTTAATAATGGATAGCAAACAATTATAGCAGTCAATAGAATCCAATATTTTTGGAGAAAATCAAAAAGCCAAACTGTATTGGCTTGGCTTTTTGTTCTATTTTGGATAGCCATTTAATTATTTTTTCTTAAATAATTTGTAAGCTAAAAATGTCGCTAAAGCTACTAAAACAACGTTTGCAATAGTTTTATTATTTGCGTAAAAAAGTTTGATTTTGTCTAACATGATGTTTAATTTTTGAATTAATAATATTTATCTTTTGTTTGTACGTTTGTTTAGACTGTAACGCTGAAAACAGTATATAAAAAAAGCAGTACCGGAATTATTATAATATTAAACTTTCGTTTCTTTTGGACATTTATAACAACGCCATTTAACTCTGTTCTATCAATAATATCAATAGCATCTAATATATCAGAATCAAGTATCTTATCGTGGTCAGGTGAGCACTCATGTTTAATAATTGCCTTAGCCAAATTAAACATAAACGTAAAATCAACTTCCTTAATAACGACATCAGCACCAACGCCCATTGATTTCGCCACAGTAGAGATATACACATCTGTATTATTCTCAGAGTTAGGGGCATATTCAGAGATTAATTTTCTAAGCGTATTTTTACCTTTACCAATATCGCCAAGTAAATCAATTAACATAGCCCTAATACCATATTTAACATCTGTAAACTGGTCAAAAGTTTTATTTTGATCAGTATTTTGAGGAAGAGGGATTTTGCCCTGCCAAGCAATACCAAAGTTTTTTAAATTACCTGGATTGTTATTTCGAATACCCCTTGTTAAATCTTTCCTACCTAAAAAACTACTCATTTTCAATAATTTTTGAAGGTTCTTTATTAGGTTCGTCTTTTCCTAAATCAAGTTTGCTTAACTCGTCTGAAACAACTTGAATCCCTTTTAAAATAGCGGTTACAATAGCACCATACTTAACAATAATCCCGATAATAGCAACAATACTTTTAACACTTTTCATAACTTAGTTTTTTTTAATTGTTTTCTTTTTTCTAAATAATCCTTAAGTAAATCAACTCCGTCATGAAGTATTAGAGGGAGAAATTTTAATATTATCTTAAACATTAGTTAGAACGTAAATATGTACCTGCGTAACCTCCGTTTTTTGCCTTTGGATTGATAACAATTGACATTGAATCAACAACTACCTTACCAGTACTTTTTTGCATTGTACCCCAATGAAATTGTTGTGTACCAGTTTTAGTATTAGTAAATGTTACAGCAATAGAACCAAACCACCCTTTTTCAGAAAGTTGACTTTTAGAAGTCGTTACTGCTTTTATAGAAATCAACTCACCTTTTGACAATCTCCAACCAGTAGTTAGATGCTGTTCAACTCCTTTATTAGGACCCGTTTCAGGAAAATAAGTAGTATGCTTTGCCCCTGAATGTTTAACCTTTTGTTTATTTTGGTTATTATTGTTGTTAGAATAACCCTTATTTTGATTACTGTAACCTTGATTATATTTTCCCATTAGTGTATAATGTTTTTTATTATTAGAATTATTTCTGCAAACTTCTTTAAGATGATTACTGCCGAATCTATCAGGAATACTACAAGATAGATTCGAAAGCAATTTTTAGGTTTATCGTTTTCTCGCACGAGTAGAACGATTGTCCTTATCACGTCTTAGAAACCATATCAAAGCAATTAAACCTACTACAGCACCCGCTACAATTTTCCAATTTCTTTGAAACCAAACTTTAATAGTAGAACTTACAACCGTAGCACCAATTTGACCACTACCATTAATAAAGCCAGTTCCTAAACCATCAGCTACACCAACTGCAACTGCATTACCAAACATTTGAACACCCGCACCCGCTATATTTCCTGCGGTTTTAGCCGTACTTTGATTTAAAGCTTCGGTTTGCGCTGCCCAATAAGCCGCTTCCTCTTTTTTACCTTGTGCCTCAGCTTCTTTTTGCATTTTTTTTGCCTCTACACCATCAGTAACCTTACCAATTATCTGCTGAGCAATTCCACCAACACCCGGAACAAATCCAACAGCAGTTGTAGCCACCTTAACCAAGTTTTTAAAAGAAACATTTTTCTTTATAGATTGACCGATTTTTTTAAAGAATCCCATAATTACACGCTTTTTACCGTTCTTACAACGAAGTTAATAATAGCCCCCTGAGATTTATTTATCTCTAAAGCATGCACAGCCACCAAAGGCAATGTTAATCTATCAGACAATCCCTGTACAACAGTACCCGCTTGCAATATTGCCTGAATAGGGTCTACATCGCGACTTAAAGTTTGTAATTCAAAAGGAAGGTATTTAACAACTTGACCGTTTTGGAAATGATAAGAAAGGTCTGAGATAGAAGCGTCCACAGTCATAATAGCCAAATCAAATCCCGAAACTTCAATTTTTTTGTTAAACTCCTCAGATGCAACAGTTTTTTGTTCAAAAAAGTACAAATCAGTTGTAAATACAGGCTCTTCGATACCATGTAACTCATAAATTTGGTCACTGTCCAAATCCTCTAAAGCAATTTTAATACTCTCTTTATCTGCTAAGAATATAGAACCTTCCTCAGCTAATTCACATAAAGCAATTAAAGCTTTATTCGCATCTGATTGAGCTGTTTCTGTTCCGTATGTACTCGCAAGAATAAAATCTTTAAGAAGAACTTTATTAGCAAGGATAACATTTGAACCGTTTCCACGCTCAATATAAATACTGATTTTTTCCGTTGTCAAAGCCGACAATGCTAAATCACTTGAAATGATTAAAGACCCGATTGATTTCGTTACCTGTAATTCAGGCGATTTTGTAACGCCCGTAATAGTTGCAATTTTCATTTGTATAATTTTTTAGTTTATAAATTTCTTTCACAAAGGTTATTACAACTATTATTTGACGTTTTACAATTCTTTACATTTCTTTATATTTCTTTATATTTCTTTACATTTTATGTGAGTATTTTATAATCAATTAAATCTGAAATCATTAAATATTTTCTTTTTAACTCTAAGCTGTCTAAAATAGTTTGATACTCTTTTAATGCAGTTGGATAACTTACACCAAGCAAATGCATTAATTCGGTTTTAGTAACTTTTTGGCTTGTATTTTGTGTTTTCATGGCTTATAAAAATAAAAGTTGATGCTCATTGAATAATTCAGAATCAAAGTCATTTACAATTTTTTCCTTTGTCCTAAACTCATGTAGATAGAAATGTAATTTGTTTTTAAACCAAGTTAAAAGCGGTTTTTCTGTAAGCATATCCATATCCTCAAGCAATAAATTAAGCGCAACAATATAACTAACACATTGACTATTTGCGTAATACTCCCTAAAAAGGGATTTTGCCAAACGTTTTTTAATTGTAATACTCGAGAGAGTTACTTT
This sequence comes from Flavobacterium sp., assembly GCA_039931915.1. Taxonomy (GTDB): domain Bacteria; phylum Bacteroidota; class Bacteroidia; order Flavobacteriales; family Flavobacteriaceae; genus Flavobacterium. Next base: position 5,441 of record JBDTRA010000037.1, read on the forward strand.
TTTCAAACGCTTAATTATAGGATTAAAATTTGATATTTGCGACTGCAAAAAATCAAAATCAAACAACATTATAAGTTTTTCTTTATTTATCTGACTTTTGCCAGTATTCTCACGTAATTCAAAAAAGCCTTTGTTTGCGATTTTCAATAATTCATATAAGTTTGCTTTATCAAATACGCCCCAAGTCATTGACTGACTTACTTTTGAATCTGCCTTTGAATGTTCATTTAACCCCCTAAAAAAAGCAGAATTTAACTGATATTCAAAACGCCAAACATTATCATTTTTTAAATCGTTATTTGCGTAATACTCATTTATATAAGGCTTTTCGGTTAATTGCAATGAAAGAGTTTTATTATAACATCTTATAATTTTATCAGATGTTCTTTTGCCAATTTGAAAGCCGTTAAGAATTGACTTTCCTTTGTACGTTTCAAAATAAGATTGTACGTTTTTAGGTCGACCAGATATAAGTACATTACCATCCACCATATTAGTATAAAGAGTTCTATAGGTATTATTAGTATCATTTTTATCAAGGCATATATCAAGCCTATTAACTGATTTAAAAATATATAAAGTTTCATCGCAAAATTTTTCAATAACATTTTTAAGTTCATTGTTTGAGAGTGTATAAAATAAATTGTTTTCTAATTGTAATTGACCTAATTGCTCGCTAATAATTGCACTGCGTGGCTTCGCAGTATAAATACCAATTTTCAAGTCTTCATAATAAAGGTCTGCACGAATTTCAAAAATTTTTGTGCCGTAATCATAGGGCTTTAATCTAAATTTTGAATTTTCCGGAAACTCTCCAAAGGGTTGACCCTCGAGATTAAGTATTAAGTAGTCAATATTTATAAGCGTATTTTTTAATTTATTGGTTTTTAATTTAGCCTTGGTTTGATGGCGTTCTTTATATGAAATCATATTTTTGTTGTAGGTTTGAGTGAGTTAGTTGCCGTTATACCCTACGGCAAGGATTCGAAAAGCATTAAGCCTATTTTTTTTCAATTATTTGAAGCCTAAAAGTTCCTATTTTTGGAATATTCGCATTCTCTTTTATGGTCGGAATATAAATATCAACTGTAGATAAATGTATTTCTCTAACAATAAATTCCCAACAGCCATTTACAACCCAGTAAGTTTTTCCAATTTCCAACTGTTCAAATGTTAAGTAATCATTTTCCATAGCTTTATTAATTAATAGGGTTAAGGTCTTCAAACATTGACCAATGAATTTTTGGTAAATCGTTAACTGTAAATACAATTGTAGAGGTAGCTTTTTCTGTTAGTTTTTTTAAATTGGAGTTCTGACAATCAAAAAACAATGTTTGTTTATTAAATTCTGAATAGATTTTTTTATCGATTTCCCGAATCTCTCTAATTATAAAATCGTATTGATAATGCATCTGGTCAATAGATACAGTTTCGACAGGATTATTAATATATTCTCTTAGATCAGTAACAAGACAAGCAATTTGAATAAGTAAACCGTCTTTTTTAGCGAGTAAATTTGTTATTTCTGACATAATCAAGGAGTTAAAAGATTATGTTTCAGTAACTTTTTTAGTAGAGTTTTGCAGGAATCACAATAAAAAATAAATTCATGCAAAGCCTGATTTTGACGAATTACAAAACAATCCTTTTCTATGTGAATGGAAATTCCTACTTTCGAACCCCGAACACGAACATGCAGTATTTTATGAGCAAGTTGTTCAGTTTTACAGAATGGTCGAATTTTTTTTAAGAATGTTTCAGGTTTGAATTTCGTAAAATTCATTGAATCCACGTATAGAAGTAGCAATACGTAGTTTTCTAAAGAGGAGCGTTTTAAAGCCATAGTTTATTTGTTGATAATTACATCACAAATATGAACTATAATTTATATTATGTAAAATAGAATATTTAATTTTGTATTGATAAAATATATTTCTGATTATCATTTTAATCGAATCTACTCATAGATTAATAACGAAAAGTTAAAAATACTAATCATAACAACAAGAATTTTGAAAATTAATCGTTTTACTTAATCATTGGTAGTATTATGATTTTTTATTTTATTATTTTTACATCAGACTATATTAATTCACTATGAATACAATTGCTGAGCATATTGCAGATTTTTTAAAAGAATACCCGCCATTTAATAACTTAACTTTTCAGGAGTTATATGATATTGCTACCAATATTCGTGTAGTAAATTTAGAAAAGAATGCTGTACTGTTTCAAAACAACGATGCACTTCACGATAGTTTTTATGTAGTATCCTCAGGAATCATAAATCTAACAACAATTGCTGATGCCGAAGAAACTATAATTAATAAATGTCATGAAGGTGATATTTTTGGTTTGCGTCCGTTTTTTGCGAAAAATAATTACATGATGACCGCAAAAGCGCGTGAAGAAACTATTGTTTATGCGATTCCAATTGCTATTTTCAGACCTTTTGTGGCAAATAATTCAGATGTTTTAAACTTCTTGCTGGAAAGTTTTGCTATAAATTCACGACATACAAAAGATACCGTAAGTTCAGATGGTAAATTGACTTCTGAGAATGTGTTTTATGCAGATCCACAATCAGATATGCAATATATCCAGTCCCTGAATTATAATAATTCGCCATTAACGACTACAGGAGATAAAATTGTAAAAGATATTGCAATATTAATGACTAACGCAATGGTCGATAATATCGTTGTTTGTGAAAATAATAATCCGATTGGTATTTTAACTGATGGTGATTTATCATCAAAAATAGCTACAGGACGTTATCCTATTACAGAGAGAATTGATAAAATTATGTCTTCTCCTGTTGTTACAGTAATTGAAAACGTTTCATTGGCAGAAGCGCAGTTATTAATGCTAAAACATAATGTGACACACTTATGCGTTACCAAAGACGGCACTAACAAATCGGCTGTTAAAGGAATTATCTCTGAACATGATTTAATTGTTGCCCAGGCCAGTAATCCGGGTGTATTAATTAAGGAAATAAAACGTTCGCAATTACCAAAAGATTTAAAACAGATTCGGGAACGATTATCAGATTTAATTCAAAATTCAATTCAAAAGAATATTCCGATTTCGCATATCAGCAATATAGCCAGTGAAATAAATCTGGCGCTTATAAAACGTGCTGTTGAATTGACAATTTTAGATCTGGGCTCCCCTCCTGCCCGTTTTGCATGGTTAAGTATAGGCAGCCAGGGCAGAAAAGAACAGCTTTTACTTACTGATCAGGATAGTATTTTGATTTTTGAAGACGTTACCCCTGATAAATACAGAGAAGTTAAAGATTACTTTTTAAGACTGGCAAAAAGGACTACTTCACTTTTAGAAAAAGTGGGTTATGAATTTTGTCCAAACGGACATATGGCAAGTAATATGTTATGGTGTAAGTCATTGACAGACTGGGTAAAACAATACAATAGCTGGATGAACACTCCAGGTGAAAACAGTAATGATTTAAGCAGTATTTTCTTTGATTACGAAATTGTTTTTGGAGAACCGAAAATTGAAGAAGCAATAGAAAATGTTATTTATAAAAATGCAATTAATAACCCATTATTTTTTGATTTTTTAGGAAATGATGCTTTAAAAAAGAATTCACCATTGAGTTTTTTCAAAAAATTTATTTTGGAAGAAGACGGACCTCATAAAATGAAATTTGATATTAAAACAAGAGCATTAATGCCTTTGATAGACGGCGCACGATTGCTTATATTAAGTTCAAACATAAAAGGAATTAAAAATACTTATTTAAGATTTAAGCAACTCGCTATTTCAGATTCTAAAAATGCTGAAATATATTTAAGTTGTGCAGAAGCTTTTATGACATTGGTCAAATTTAGGACTGTTGAAGGATTAAAGAATGATGATTCAGGACAATATATAAATTTAAAAGATTTGTCTAAAACAGACAAAGAGAAATTAAAAAATGCATTAGCTCCTATGCGTGATCTTGAAGAGCTAATCAAAAGCAAATTTCAACTTACACAATTTTCATAAATATGTTAGACTGGCTTAAAAATATAAACAAAGAATATCCTGATTTTTGGAAAAACTATCTTGAGAAATTTGAAACGAAACCAAGCAGGTTTGTAGTTATATCTACTGAAACATCAGGATTAAATCCTGACAAAGATGTGATTTTATCCCTGGGTTCTTTTGGAATAGTGAATGATAGTGTAATTATTCAGGATAATTTTGAAGCAGTTATATTGCAATATAAATATTTGCACGATAATGGTCTGTCAAATGAATTTATAATAGACAGTAAAATGAAAAAGCTTGAAGAGAATGAAGCTCTTGAAGCCTTTATCGATTACTTAGGAAATGCAGTTTTCGTGGGGCATCATGTTAATTTTGATATTGAAATGATAAATGCAGCGCTGGAGCGATTAGATTGTGGAAGATTAAAAAATGAAGCATTAGATATTGATATCATGTACCGAAAATTAATGGATATTAACGACAAACAATTTTCGTTGGATGATTTATGTGATATATATAAAGTTCCAAAAAGTGATAGAAATTCTTCAGCAGAAGATGCCTATAAAATTGCATTATTGTTTTTAAAACTAAAATCAAGATTAGGAATTAAATAAAGATTGCATTTATTTGATATTTTTTAAAAGGAATGTGCTGACTATCATATATATAATTTTCCAGATGTATTTTATTTGATTTTTATGGTGTTTTTATTTTGCACATGTCACATTTATCCCTATATTTGCACCCGCATTAAGGCCTCGTGGCGCAACTGAATAGCGCACTTGATTACGGCTCAAGAGGTTACTGGTTTGAATCCAGTCGAGGTCACAAAATCAAATCCCCTTTCATTACGAAAGGGGATTTTTTTATGTCTTTTTTTTACTATTGAACCGGATTTTCATGTAAAAACAACATTTATATTCCTAATTTAAAAGGTACGGCTTTAAACCATTATTCAGATAGTGGTATTTTATAACATTTATAAATGATTATATAAGGACTCATGACACTATTTCAAGTAATTTTAAAAAAAATTAAAACTTATCAGTTATGAAAAATAATAATCAAAAACCGAACAGCAATACAAAAATTGGTTCTGATCGAAGTGATACCAGAAAACATCAATATAGAGATCATGATGAAGTTCTGACGAACGATGAAAATTATGATTCTGATACTCAAAAATTTAAAGGCCCTGAACCTGATTTCGATGATAAACTGAATAATGAAGAAAAAAATAAAACATCATAATATTGTCATCATTATTCCTGTTGGATCTTAAATTATTGATGAATAATTTTTTTATCCATGAAATATAACTAATTTCGTTAAAATTCACGTTTTAATCAATTTCAAGGTATATAATTACCTTACTTTCTAAGAACTGCTAAAATATAGGTGCTTTTCCAGCAGATTACTGCCATTATTTTCGAAATACAATTTGCTTTATATGAGCTTTAAAGAAAAAAATAATGAAAAGGAATCACCGATTTCCTTAGAAAAAATCCATTCAGATAAAGTAATAGATCATCATAATAATGCAGAAGAAATCCTTACTGCCGAGCTTATTGCTGCTAAAAAAGAATTAGCCTTTGCAAAAGACGAAAAAGAAAAATTAGCCAAAGAACTTCATATCATTAGTGAAAAATTGCTGACAGAGGAGCAGCACAGATACAACTATATTAGTGCCATTGATACCTCTAATGCCTCAATAGAATTTGATCTTGAGGGCAATATCTTAAGAGTTAATAAAAATTTTCTTGTAATTATGGGTTATGATGAAACGGAACTTAATGGAAAGCATCATTCTCTCTTTGTTGATCCTTCTTACGCAAAATCTAAAGCTTATAAAATATTTTGGAAAAACCTAAAAAACGGTATTTCTCAAAAAGGGGAATATATAAGGTTTAATAAAAATGGCGATTTAATATGGCTTTTGGGCAGTTACAATCCAATTGTGGACAGCTCAGGCAAAATATATAAAATTTTAAAAATAACAACAGATATTACTCTTTCAAAAACGCAATTTTTACAGCTGGCAGTTCAGGCACAGGAAAAGGAAAAACGTGCGGCAGAACTAATTGTTGCAAATAAGGAATTAAAATTTCAGAACGAACAAAAAGAAATACGTGCAAAGGAATTAATTATAGCGAATAAGGAACTTGCTGTCCAGAGCAAAGAGAAGGAAAAACGGGCTGCAGAACTGATAACTGCGAACAAGAAATTAGCAGCAGAGAATATTCTTAAGGAAAAAAGAAAGGTTGAGAAAGAAAAACGTGCAGCAGAACTAATAGTTACTAACCGTGAGCTTGCTTATCAGGAAAAAAGAGGAAAAGAACTTACACTGGCCAATAACGAACTAAAAAAAGCACAGGAAGAACTGGGTTCATTTTCTTATTCCGTTTCACACGATCTTCGTGCTCCTATTCGTGCAATTAATGGCTACACACAAATTTTAATTGAAGATCATGCTGATTCTATCGATCTGGATGGAAAAAAGATTCTTCAGTCTATTATATACAATTCCAAAAAAATGGGTCTGCTAATAGATGATTTACTGGCTTTTAGTAAATTAGGCCGTAAACAGGTAGCTGTAACCACGATAGATATGAATGCATTAATAAGTGAAGTCATAAATGAAATAATCATTGAAAATGATGAAAATATTCCCATATTTGAGATGAAGGAACTTGCGCCGGCTATTGGAGATCCATCGTTAATTAAACAGGTCTGGGTAAATTTAATTTCAAATGCAATCAAATATTCAAAATATAAATCAGAAACACGAATTAAAATTGATTCCTATTCAAAAAAGGATGACATCGTGTATAGCATCAAAGACTCTGGTGCAGGTTTCGACATGGCATATTACGATAAATTGTTCGGGGTATTCCAGCGTCTGCATTCACAGGAAGAATTTGCAGGTACAGGTATTGGCCTGGCGATTGTACAAAAAATAGTAAACCGCCACCATGGCACTGTATGGGCAGAATCAACATTAGATGCAGGTGCATGCTTTTACTTCAGTCTGCCTGATATTAACAATTAAAAAATAAAAAAATGAACTACGACGATATTGAAATTTTATTTGCTGAAGATAGTTTGGAGGATGCTACGCTGACTATGCGCGCACTTAATAAAAGCGGATTTACAAACAAGCTTTTGCATGTAAAGGATGGTGCTGAAGCACTTGATTTTATTTACTGTCGCGGTATATATTCTGAAAGAAATCCTAAATCACATCCAAAACTTTTGCTTTTAGATTTAAAAATGCCTAAAATTTCCGGAATGCAGGTGCTTGAAAAAGTTAAAAGTGACGATGAACTGAAATCTATTCCTGTTGTTATCCTCACCTCTTCGCAGGAAGATCCGGATATTGCAAAATGCTATAGCCTTGGTGCGAACAGCTATATTGTAAAACCTGTGGACAGCAATAACTTTTTCAATGCGATAAAGGAAATGGGAATGTACTGGATGATACTTAGCCAGCCTTCCATATAAGGATTTGACCAAAATGGTCTTAAGTTCAAATAATGATTCAATAAGAATGAAAAAAGATATTAAAATACTTATAATAGAAGATAATGCGGCAGATGCGGATTTAATAGTTCGTTATTTAAAAAAATCCGAAATATCTTTTATATCACAAATAGTTGAATCTAAGAAATTATTTGAGGAAGCTCTTGACACTTTTTGTCCTGATATTATATTGTCTGACTATTCTTTGCCTGCATTTGATGCCGTATCGGCATTTAAAATAACAAAAGAGAGAAATCTTAAAATTCCTTTTATTATAATTTCAGGCACAATTGGCGAAGAAAACGCGGTAATGCTTATAAAACAAGGCGTTACTGATTTTGCTTCCAAGAATAACTTTGCAGCCCTCCCACAGAAGGTAAGCCGTGCGCTGAAGGAAACAGAAGAACTTCTGGAAAAAGAAGATCTGCTTGAAAAACTTAAAATTCAGACTGCAGCACTACTGATCGCAAATCAGGAATTGGAATTTCAAAATGATGAAAAAGAGAAGAGGGCAATTCAATTGCTTAATGCTAATAAGGAATTACTCGCATTTAACTTTATTTCCAGTCACGATCTTCAGGAACCACTCCGAAAAATTCAGACTTTCATTTCAATAATTATGGAGAAAGAAATGAAAAACATGACCGAAGCCGGGAAAAACAATATGGATCGCATTCATGTGGCGGCGACAAGAATGAGACAGCTCATTGAAGATTTACTTGATTTTTCAAGAGTTGGGGTAACAGACAATCGGTATGAACTTAATGACCTGCAGAATATTATTGAAGATGTAAAATTGGAACTTTCGGATACTATTGCCAAAAAGAAAGCTATCATTGAGACAAATGGATTAATACCTGCACAGATTATACCATTCCAGTTTCGACAGCTTCTTTACAACTTATTAAGCAACTCGCTTAAGTTCTCGATTCCGGATGTCCCTTCGCGTATTACGATACAATCCAATATTTTAAAAAATAACGACTTCAAACTCCTTAAATTGAACAGTGGCGGCAGCGCTTCTGATTATTGGAATCTTAGTTTTAAGGATAATGGAATTGGATTTGAAGCTGAATTCAATCAAACTATTTTTGTCATATTTCAAAGACTTCATCATATTAAGGAATATTCAGGAACAGGAATTGGTCTTGCCATAGTAAAAAAGATTGTAGATAATCATAATGGAATTATTACTGCTGAAGGGGAATTAAACAATGGAGCTACATTTAATATCTATATCCCTATCGCTGAAAATTTTAAGGATGACACTGAAAGTCAGAATTACGAAATCAAAAACAAAGCAATCTTAAATTGAATATGAGAATCCATTTATAAGGAAGACTGATAAATGTAATCACATTAGAGAATAAAGAAGATTCTAAAAAACTTTGGAAGGAGCCGTCTCAGAACAAAATTTGAGACGGTTTTTTTATTGGAGTTAATTTTGATTTTGATTGCCTTAATTTTGATTGGAGGAAAAAATTGCCTCTATGCTGCAATTTTCTTTCTTAAGTTGTGTCCTAAAGCCATTAATCCGAACCCTAATTCTACTTTTTGAAGTCCTTTTAAAGAAAATCGTCTAAACCCATTGAAATCAGTATTCCAATCATTGGTTTTTTGCTTTTGCCTAGTTGGCCATACCTTTCGCTGCCGATACAGATCCCGCAGCGACAATAGTACCGTAACATACAGTGGTTTCAGTTACGAAAATCTAATTTTTAATAATATTGAAAGCTCTTCATACCGATCGGTATTTATTATTATATTTGTTCTGAACTTTATTACAAACAAAAAATGAATACCTCCGAATTTATACTTGATAAGGTAGCCCCTATTTTTAACAAGCAAGGGTACATTGGAACTAGCCTGACTGACATCACAAAAGCAACAGGTCTCACAAAGGGTGCTATTTATTGTAATTTTTCTAACAAGGAAGATTTGGCATTAAAGTCATTCCAGCTAAACATAAATTTGGCTATAACCCCCTTGTTTAAACTGATTGCTGTTGAGGAAGGCAGTATAAATAAACTAAAGACTATAACAAATTACCAGCGCGGGTATTATGATTTAGTCAAAGACAGAGGCGGATGTCCTATGTTAAGAGCAGGAGTTGATACAAAATTTATAAATCCGTTATTATTTAAAACAGCACAAAATTTATCTCAAAAATTTATTATCGGTTTAACCAATATCATTCAGGAAGGAATCAATAATAATGAAATTCAACAAAATATTGATCCGGTTAAAAATGCACAGATACTATTATCACTAATAGAAGGAAGTTCACTTCTTGCATTTACCCATAATGATCAGACATATATAACAACCGCTATGGATTTTATAGATAATACAATAATTGACAGTATCAAAAAATAATTTTTTTTTAAACCATCATATACCAATCGGTATGTGGTATAATACATAGAAAATGGAAAAAGTACTAAAAACAAAAAGAAAAATCAGGTTCCAGGATTGTGATCCTTTTAATCATTTAAACAACTCCAAGTATTTGGAATACTTTATTAACGCCCGCGAAGATCAAATTGCAGAACATTATGACCTTGATATATTTAAATACATGCAAACAACGGGACTTGGCTGGGTAGTTGCATCCAATCAAATAAATTATGTAAAACCAGCCTTTACAATGGAAACCGTATTAATTGAGTCACAATTAATTCAGTATACGGATAATCTTCTGTTGGTTGAAATGAAAATGTGGAATGAAAATGAAACAGAATTAAAGGCGATTCTATGGATAAAGTTTATTCAATTCAATATTCAAACAAAAAAAACAGCCAGCCATTCCGAGGATTTGATGAAACTATTTCAGTCGGTTATTGTCCCTGTCGATCAATCCATTTTTGAAAATAGATCTTTAGAAATTATTCACAAAATAAAAACTAAAACGCATGCCTAAATTAGAAACAATAGAACGATTTATAACAATGGTGGAATCCAACGAACACGATAAGGCAATTGAAAAATTCTACACTGCAGATGCATCAATGCAAGAAAATCAATCTGAACCACGAGTTGGCAGGGATCTTCTTGTAGCTAACGAAAAAAACATGCTTTTAAAAGTCAACTCATTAGTATCCAAATGCATTCGCCCCTATTTTATCAATGGTGATTACGTTGTTATTCAATGGTTTTTTAGATTTGAATGGAAAGACGGGAGTATTTCTGAGATCGAAGAAATTGCCTATCAAAACTGGGATGGCGAACTTATAAAGAAAGAAAAGTTTTTTTATGATCCTAAGCAGTTCATTAGTGTGTAACATTATTAAGTTTTGACATGTTATCTTGAGCTTTTACACTTAAAGTATTGGATAAGTATATCTTGTTGCGTATTTTTATTAGAAATTTAAAAATACACGAATTAAAAACCAGCCATTTATGAAAAGTCATTTACTGATCCTAATGTTTTTTTGTTCGTTGAATGCAAGTTCTCAGGGAACATCAGGCTTTCAGGTTCTCTTAACAACAGAGAATGATTTTTTAGGTATTGACAATAAGGACGAAAATTACACTGGAGCAGCAAAAATAGAATTATTGACTCCTGAAATAAAATGGAAATGGCTGCCATTTTACAAATTTAAACAAGACTCAACAGTACTGAGTATTCAGAGATTTGGATTTGGAGGAACCGCATATACACCACAAGATATAGCCGCCAGCGAGGTAGTCACAGGAGATCGTCCTTATGCCTCCCTGACTTTTTTCAGCTTTGGGAATGTCACCTACAATAATAGTAAAAAAATAATTCTTCAATCCGATTTAATAATTGGTTCAATAGGTTCTTCCGGACCCGGAAATGTTCAAACTTACATTCATAAAAATCATTGGTTTGGCACAGACAGACCTGAACCCCAGGGTTGGGGTAACCAGATTGGATTTAATGGTTCGTTTATTGTCAACTACAATACCCAATTAGAAGGATTAATTAAAATCAACGAAAACAAATCAGATTTTCAATGGATTATTCCTTACTGGGTTGCGAAAGCTGATCTGGGAAATTATATGATAAATCTACAAGGTGGCCTGAAACTGAATTTATTAAATTTTAATTCGGGAGCCTTTCAGGATTATATTGCAGAATTACCAACAATTATGCGGGAAACAAACAAAAAAAAGAATTTCAGGTTTAATTTTTTTGTTGAGCCAAGTTTCCGATTAGCAGCATATAATGCAGCCTTGGAAGGAATAATGTTTAATGACAACAGTGTTTACAAAATTGAACATTCACATGTTAATCGATTGTTATTCGAAATCAATAGTGGAATAAATGTAAACATAGGTGACTTTTTCTATGCCAAATATTCTTTCTATGGACGAAGTAAAGAATATGACGGCGGAAAATATTTTCATACCTGGGGTGGCATAACTGTTGGCTTCTCCCCTTCCAGATGGAATTATAAATAAAACTGCTTTAAAAACTTTATATTCAAGATTAATATTATAAACCGGATTTTGCTCAATCTGTATTTTCTGATTTTAGTCTAATTACCCGTTGGATAAGGCTGGCTTTTTCCAGTTCACTTTCTACTTCTGAAATGGCTTTCATTAAATTATTTTCGGTATTGGTTATCTCAGTCATACCTTGTATAATTAGTTCCCAAATAGGTTGTACTTTCTCAACCAGATCATTCCCTTTTGCTGAAAGCGTTAATATTCGCTTTCTTTCATCTGCCTTATCTTTTTTTGATTTTATCAATTTATTTTTCTCCAATTCTTTTAATAAAACGATAGTTGAGGGATGTGAATATCCTATTTGATTTGCAAGCTCCACCACATTCATAGATTTCCTTTTATATAGTGTGTAAATAACGGGAAACCACTTAGGGTCAAAATCAATTGAAAAACTCTTGTAAATTGCTGTTCCATCTTTTCTAATATTATCGCTAAGCCGCTGTAATCTTGTGGCAATAGCCAAAATCCCTGCTTCATCAATTATATTCATACCTTATTTATTTTGTAAGTGATAATACATATTTTCGCCCGTCATATGAGGAAAATAATCTGGTAATTGTTTTTTTGTAAGTCGCTCAAAACCATTTTTTTCATAAAATCGGTGGGCTGCTTTCAAAATATCAACAGTTCCTAAATATAAGTGATCTATTTGTTTTTGAAGGCAATATTTTTTAAGTGTATCGAAAAGTTGCTGAGAAATTAGAAATTCCTTACCCCGAAACTCTTTCTTAACAAACATTTTTCTAATGACACCTGCTCTATGGCCAGTGTCGATTAATGCAATAGTTCCTACCAAATTTCCATTGATAAAAGCACCCCAAAACCCACCTTCATTTGTATAAAATAGTTCAATATCTAACAAATCCGGCTGGTCTTCCAAAGTAACAGGTACATTAAACTCAATTTGCTGAATGGGTAAAATAAGCCCTAAAATGGCCTTTGAGTGTGAGTTATTTAAATCTTCAATTTTGATTTTATTTTCCATAGTTAAATTTTTATGTATAAATTTACGTAGTTTACTACATATATATTTATCTTTCTTTAATTATTTTTTTTAAATATATTTTGAATACCAAATTTTACCAGCGATCACTACATATAATCCTGAAATACTGAGTATTATATTTGATTAAAAAGTTCTTTAGGAAACTGCTAATTATATAATGGCAAGCAACAAAAATGTAAAAACACTTCTTTTTAAAACTATACTTTTGAAGTTTTAGAATTATGATGAGGTTTTTCATTTGAAGCTTAACCACTTTGCAATGAAAAGGACAAGATTGTTTTATGCAGTTATTACGATCGAAAAGAAAAGCTATTGATTAATTTTGAGTTAGTTTTATTTGCTAAAAAATGTTCAAGCCTAAAAGATTAAGTATGAATACAACGATTGCAGGACAAAACAGTGAAATAACAAAAAAAATATTGCCGGTTATTTTAGCTACTTCCATCTTTATGCAGATGCTGGATTCAACCATACTCAATACTTCGTTAACTGCTATTGCCAAAGATTTAAACGAATCTCCATTAGAAATGCAGAATGCCATTATCAGTTACGTTTTGACATTAGCACTATTTATGCCTGTCAGTGGTTTTTTGGCGGATAAATTTGGTACGAAGAAAGTTTTTATTTTCGCTTTATTTCTATTTAGTGTTGGATCCTTGTTTTGTTCGCTTTCTCAAAATTTAACACATTTGGTTTTTGCCCGAATCCTGCAAGGTATAGGAGGAAGTTTAATGACTCCCGTAGGAAAGCTGGCCCTCATTAGAACATTTCCTAAAAAAGAATTACTCAAGGCGATGAATTTTGCAATTATTCCTGCCTTAATTGGACCGGTATTGGGTCCATTAGTTGGAGGCTATATGGTCGATTATTTATCCTGGCATTGGATTTTTTTGATCAATATTCCTTTTGGTATTATTGGTATTATCTTAAGTATGAAACACATGCCGGATTATAAATCACCAATCATCGATTTTGATTTAAAAGGCTTCCTCATTTTTGCAGCCGCCTCACTCCTATTATCTATTTCATTGGAATTATTTGGAAATACTGTTCGCATATCCCCTGTTTTATTGGTGTTATTTTCTGGGTTTTTAATGTTTTTTTGGTACTATCGTCATGCCATCAGGGACAACAATCCTATTTTTCCTTTAAATTTATTTCAGGTCAGAACATTCCGGGTTGGAATAATAGGTAATTTAGCTACCCGCTTAGGTTTTAGTTCTATCCCTTTGTTATTACCTATGATGATTCAGATTGCTTATGGTCATTCGGCAGTCACCTCTGGATGGATTGTTGCACCGATGGCCCTGACTGCTATTTTTGGAAAATCGGCAGTGATTAAAATTTTAAACACTTTTGGATACCGAAAAACTTTAATGCTGAATACTTTTATTATTGGTGCTTTAATTTGCTGTTTAGCCATTCCATCAATTCATACTTCGATCTATTGGTACATTCCTATTATTTCGGTATTGGGTTTCTTTAATTCGATACAGTTTACTTCTATGAATTCTATTTCCATTGCCGATTTAAGGCAATATCATACCAGCAGTGGTAACTCATTGGTTTCAGTCAATCAGCAGCTGGCTATTGGTTTTGGTATTGCATTAGGACTGTTGATACTCAAAATTTTTCAGGGTGATGTCAAACTTATTCATCACGAAATTCACAATGCTTTTCGTTATACTTTTTTGGTCGTGGGTTTTTTAACCATTTTATCAGGATTAGTTTTTAGAAGGCTGCATTTTAAAGATGGTGACAATTTAAAATCGGACATTTAAATTCATTATTATATCCAATAAGATGTGAATTTAATAATAAATTCAGCGTTTTGATATAAGAAAATGCAATTATCAATAGTTAAATTGCGATCGGATTTCAACACAAATTATATAAAATACATATCATGAGCGACGATTTAAATAAAAAAGGATTTCAGGACAGATCCAGAATCAATATTAATGAAGCACACGAAGTATCCTACTGGACCGACTATAATACAATATATCTAAGGAACAGCTTCAATCAGCAATAGAAACTGCCGGAACAGATTTGGCTGAAGAAGTAGAAAAGGTATTAGACAAGCAATAAACCGTTGTTTTTCTGGTTTTAGCTAAAGCCATTATTTAAATAATCTATTTGTGATTCAATCTTAATTCTGGCTGAATCGGATATTTGGCCGTTTAGCATTATGTGAAAGAACTTTAACGTTTTTTCATTAATAATATTTAAGATTTATCATTAAATTGGTTATATGACAACGAATCCGGACATAATAATTATTGGTGGCGGCCTTGCCGGATTATCAGGTGCTATTCATTTATCCCGACACGGATTAAAAGTTTCCTTAATCGAAAAATCCGGCTTCCCCCGACATAAAGTTTGTGGCGAATATGTTTCTAATGAGATTTTACCCTATTTATCATGGCTTGGTGCAGATATTTCAGAAATTCATCCAACCCATATCTCCACATTTGAGTTTACCACCCAAAATGGCAAAATTGCAAAAGCAAATCTTCCATTAGGTGGTTTTGGCATTAGCCGTTATGAACTTGACAATTTTTTATATGAAAAAGCACTGTTGAATGGCTGTTCTGTTCTTAAGGAAACAGTTACCGATGTTTCTTTTGTCAATGATTTATTTAAGGTTACGACTCCAAATCAAATCTTATCATCCAAAATAGTATTGGGTGCTTTTGGTAAACGTTCCAATATAGATCAGGTTTTATCTCGCGATTTTATCCATAAAAAATCTCCGTGGCTAGCGGTTAAAGGGCATTATTCAGGTGATTTTGACAATGACCTTGTGGCTTTACATAATTTTAAAGGCGGTTATTGCGGCGTGTCTAAAGTCGAAAACAACATAATAAATATTTGCTATCTGGCAGATTACAAAACCTTTAAGAAATATAAAAATATAGAGGATTATCAACAGAAAGTTCTTTATGAAAACAAACATCTCAAATCTGTTTTTGAAAACAGCGAACTTCTTTTTGAGAAACCAATTACCATTAGTCAGATCTGCTTTGACAAGAAACAACCTGTCGAAAATCACATATTAATGATTGGCGATACTGCGGGTCTTATCCATCCCCTTTGCGGAAATGGTATGGCTATGGCTATTCACAGTGCAAAAATAGCATCAGAATTGATTATAGATTATTACGCCGGTAAAATCAAATCCCGTGAACAATTAGAAAAAGAATATACCCAAAAATGGAGAAAGCATTTTGGGAGAAGATTGCTTATTGGCCGAATTCTTGCAAAAATCCTAACTCAAAAAAAAATCACAAATATTCTCGTTACAATAATAGCATCGTTTCCTAAACTGCTTCCGGTAATTATCAAACAAACCCATGGTAAACCCATAGTAATCAATTAAATGGAAGTAAATACGAAATACAGAACTCAGGAAGTTGAAATTATGGATGACTTTTCCCTTCAAGGTGAAGAATTACGCGCTGCACTCGATCAAATTGCACGGATTAATCAACTGCTTGGTGGGAACAATCTTACACTTAACGGAATAAAAAAGCTATTAAGAAAAATTGATAATTCCAAAACAATAGTAATAGCAGATATTGGCTGTGGCAATGGCGATATGTTGCGAATGCTGGCAAAATATGGCAGAAAAAAGAACCTCAATTTTAAACTTATTGGTATTGATGCTAATGCCTTTACGGTTGATTATGCTAAAAAAATATCAAATGATTATAAAAACATAGAGTATGTGTGTGTTGATATTTTTGATGAGGAATTTACCACAATTAAATATGATATTGTTTTATGTACCCTTACCCTGCACCACTTTACTAATGAGCAAATAAAAAATATAATTACTATCTTTAATAATAATGCCGAAATAGGTATTGTAATAAACGATTTGCATCGCAGTAGATCGGCATATCGGCTTTTTGAATTGATTTGTTTCATTTTTAATTTGAACAGCATGTCACGCAAAGATGGATTGGTGTCTATATTGCGAGGATTTAAAAAAAAAGAATTGGAGGATTTCTCCAAAAAACTAAATTTAAAAAATTATACCATAAATTGGAAATGGGCTTTTCGTTACCAATGGATAATAGCTAAAAGATGAGTGTAAAAATAATAACAGTTGCAAAACAACTTCCGAAATATTCACGTACCACAGAAGAAATCCTGCCACTTTTGGATGGCTGGCTGTTCGGGCATGAAGAGCGTTTTATCAAAAAAGTAAAAAAAATATTTGAAGGCGCGGCTGTAAATAAACGGTACTCCATAATGGACCCTCTGGAAGTTTTTACAGCAACATCTTTTGAAGAAAAAAATGATATTTACAGTAGAGAAGCCATTATTTTAGGGGAACAGGTATTAGAGAAAGCACTTGCCAAAGTGGGCTGGGAACCAAAAACGCTGGATTACATTATTACGGTTAGCTGTACAGGCATTATGATTCCTTCGCTGGATGCTTATCTTATAAATAAAATGAAATTGCGGCAGGATATTATACGCTTGCCCGTAACCGAAATGGGATGTGTTGCAGGAATATCAGGCATTATATATGCTAAAAATTTTCTTAAGGCCAACCCCGGCAAACGTGCTGCGGTTATAGCGGTAGAATCTCCAACGGCAACTTTTCAGCTCAATGATTTTTCGATGCCAAATATTGTAAGTGCAGCAATTTTTGGTGATGGAGCAGCATGTTGTCTGTTATCCTCTTATGAAGAAGATCATGGTCCTGAAATAGTCGATGAGCAAATGTATCATTTTTTTGATGCTGAACATATGATGGGTTTTAAGCTCACCAATAATGGTTTACAAATGGTATTGGATATTGAAGTTCCGGATACTATTGCATCGCATTTTGGAGACATTATTCATCCGTTTTTAGAAAAGAATAATTTAGAAATTACCGATATAGACCACATGATATTTCATCCTGGTGGTAAAAAAATTGTCACAACTGTTGAAGCTCTTTTTTCAGGATTAGGAAAAAACATTGACGATACTAAAGAAGTACTAAAACAATATGGCAATATGTCCAGTGCAACGGTACTGTATGTTTTGGAACGCATTATGGATAGCAATCCGCAATCTGGAGAAAAAGGGCTCATGCTTAGTTTTGGCCCGGGATTTTCGGCACAACGGGTTTTATTACAATGGTAATTAATATAAAAACAGCGTATGGAATTAAACGATATTATAGCGCAGTTACCTTATAGTAAACCGTTTTTATTTGTAGATGAATTGCTTCATGCGGATGAAAATGGTGTTACGGGAACCTATACTTTTCGAGATGACTTGGATTTTTACAAAGGTCATTTTAAAGATAATCCGGTAACCCCCGGTGTAATTTTAACGGAAACAATGGCCCAAATCGGAATGGTTTGCCTTGGTATTTATTTACTGGGAAATGATTTGAAAAAAGATACCGTGATAGCTTTTACATCTGCTGATATGCAGTTTCTAAAACCAGTTTATCCAAATGAAAAAGTAACGGTAACCTCTCAAAAGACATTCTTCAGATTTGGCAAACTTAAATGCGAAGTGGTTATGAAAAATGAAGTGGGACAAGAAGTCTGCAAAGGTATTGTTGCCGGCATGATTACTACAAAACTATGAAAAAACGAGTTGTAATAACAGGACTTGGCGTAGTGGCTCCAAACGGCGTTGGAATTCCTGCGTTCACATATGCTATAAAAAATGGAATATCAGGAATACGGCATGACACTCAATTAGAAGACTTGCAGTTTTCCTGTCAGATAGCTGGTAAACCACAAATATCTGAGGAACTTAAATCCCAATATTTTACCGAGCTTGATCTGCGCGGTTTTAACAGTACTGGTATTTTGTATGGTGTTATTGCAGGTATGGAAGCCTGGACAAACGCCGGATTACCAATAGAAATTAATGAAGAGCCTGATTGGGACAGCGGAACTATTTTTGGATCAGGCACATCAGGAATTGATAAATTTCGCGAAAGCATCTATAAAATAGATGAATTGCAAACCCGAAGGCTTGGCAGTACTGTTGTTGCCCAAACGATGAACAGTGGCATAAGTGCCTATTTGGGCGGAAAACTGGGATTAGGAAATCAGGTTACCACAAATTCATCAGCCTGCTCAACAGGTACCGAAGCAATTATAATGGCTTATGAACGGATACAATCCGGACAGGCAAAACGTATTTTAGCAGGAAGTACAGGAGACAGTGGCCCTTATATTTGGGCTGGATTTGATGCTTTACGTGTATGCAGCTCTAAATATAATGATAATCCTGATCAAGGCTCGCGACCAATGAGTGCTTCTGCAGCAGGATTTGTTCCCGGCAGCGGCGCGGGAGCGGTGGTTGTAGAAGATCTGGACAGTGCTTTGCAAAGAGGCGCCACCATTTATGCGGAAATATTAGGAGGCAATGTAAATTCCGGTGGACAGCGGGGTAATGGCAGTATGACAGCACCCAACAGCACTGCAGTACAACGATGCATAAGTAATGCTATAACTAATTCCGGCATTTCAGCAGCAAATATTGATGCTATAAACGGTCATCTTACCGCAACAACAAAAGACAGCCTTGAAATAGAAAACTGGACTAAAGCGCTTGGCCGTACCGGAAATAATTTTCCGTATATTAATTCCTTAAAAAGTATGACCGGACATTGTCTTAGTGCTGCGGGAAGTATAGAAAGCGTTGCCGCAATTTTGCAGCTTTATGAAGGTTTTATATTTGGAAACATTAATTGTGATGATCTTCATCCGGAAATTGCCGCACTAATAAATCCATTAAAGGTTCCTTTAAAAACAATTAATACCAATCCTAAAATAATAGCCAAAGCAAGTTTTGGCTTTGGAGATGTAAATACCTGTATAATTTTTAAAAAATTTGATAGTTAATTATGAAAGAAGAACTTATTACTAAACTAAAAGAAATCATAAAGCCGTATACTACAAATACAGAAGCTTATGATAACCTCACAGAAGATACTGATTTTATCAATGATCTTAGTATAAATTCGGCTAATCTTGTAGATATTGTCCTGGATATTGAGGAAGCTTTTGATATTATAATTGACAATACAGACATGGAACGTATGCTTGATGTGAAAACTGCTGTAGAAATTATAGGGGTCAAACTTGCTGAAAAATGATAGGCAATGATGTTGTAGATATCATACAATCACGCCATGAAAGTAACTGGCAACGGAAAGGCTTTATACAAAAACTGTTTACCATTGAAGAACAGTCACTTATAAGTACGGATTTAAATCCTGAAATTATGGTTTGGCTGCTTTGGAGCATGAAAGAAGCAGCGTATAAAATCTATAACAGGCAAACAAAAGTTAGGGAATATATCCCTAAAAAATTGTCATGCAGCCTGCATTTACAAAACATTAATTACAGTACAGGCCAGGTTAACTGTGGTGAAAATATTTATTATACCAAAACAACCATTTCAAAAGAATGCATCCATACAATAGCTGTGAATGATCCTGAAAATTTTAATTATGTTACAGAAATTCAAAATGAAGGTATAATTAAAGACCAATATGGTATTCCTCACCTGCACACTCCCCTATCTCATTTATCACATGATGTTTCGATCAGTCACCATGGCAGTTTTGAAAAAGTAGTTTGTCTTCTTAAAACTTAACATATCTTATTCAAAAAAATGAGCACATTGCCGTGCAAGGAACTGAGTTACTTCCATTGATTCTTCAGTAAATTCTTTAATGAGATAATGTGGAACGTGCAGAATTTGTTCTTTCACAAAAACTTCGTAACAAACAATTCCTCCTCTTAAAATTTGCCCTGCGTATGGAGTTAAAGAAAATTCAGCACTCATTCCTCCCGGCCGATGCCCCTTCTGCAAAAGCAATATTCCAGCCTTTATCAGCAATAGCCTTACTGCACTTTATAATAATTCTGATGGCATATTTTTGTTTTTTAATCTGTTTTACTCCCCGGTTTCCATATTAGATGCATCCACCGGTTTAGATTGAGAAGATCCTATTTGTCTAAAATAAATAGACAGCAAAACAATGGAAAAGACAGATAAGAATTCACTTTGCCAGTTTTGAAAAGATTCAAACCAAAATCTTGAATCACTAATATAATCTGACACTGATTCTAAGGGAAGTCCTTTTAAAGCAAGACTTTCGTTTTCATCTTTCAGGCTTCCATAAAAGTGTACGATAAAAGACAGTAGAAACAGTAAAAACAGAACAATTGTTAAAGAATGTTTGTAAATTGCTAAAACCCAGCCTCCTTTTTTTACAGCCCATGGAGCATCTTTTTTCTCAGCAGACGGTTCTCTGTCGACTTCTTCCTCTTTCTCAAAATCTTTAGATTCTGAAGATCCTTTTTGCTGTAAAAAAATAGTAAGGACCACAAAAAGAACCATTTGTAAAAACTCACTTTCCCAATTTTCAAAAGTAGATTGCAGAAAATGTCCTGAAGTTAAATATGATGATAAAGTTATGGCAGCAGCACCTTCTTCGACAAGTTCTTTATTATGTTCCTTAAATCCGAAAATGATCTGAGCCACTAATGCAGCTATAAATAATAATAAAAAAGTAATAGAAAGTCCATTGTTTCGAAAAAATGTTTTCATAGTAATATTTTTTAAGTATTACAAATTTTGAAATTTTAAATAAATTTTTCTTACATCATTATTTATAGATTTTATAGAATTATAGTTTTCCTAGACATCATGCAGACAATAGCGCAGATGCAGGAATTTTATTTCTTAATTACCGAAAATATTCAATTAGATCTTATGGCCGGACTGGCATTATGCATTCCCCTTCAAAAAAATTCGCTGAAATTGGTTTTTCATTTAGAATTTAAATTCTATAAATTATCTTTTATGTCCATTAATCGAATCGTACCACAAAAACTAGTGGTTTATATCAATAAAAACATCACTACTGCAATCTTCCTTTATAAAAGTACCTAACACAGAACACCAATTCAAACATTCACAAAATTAAAAAGCGTATGAAATATAAAAATATTTTGCAAATTGACGATGACGACGATGATTGCGATTTTTTTCATCAGGCACTTTCCAGCATCTCAGAAGCAGATTACACATCCTTACATAACCCGATTGAGGCACTATGCCAATTAACTGCCAGGGAAATAAATCCGGATATTATCTTTTTGGATATTAATATGCCGCTCATGACCAGTATAGGGTTCTTATTTGAAAGAAAAAAAAGGGATGTCATTAAAAATATACCGATTATTATATTTTCAACATCTGACACCCAGCAAGAAAAAAAAATAGCCAAAACTCTTGGGGCAGAAGATTTTTTAACAAAGCCTGCGTCTTTAAGTGAACTTACAAATTTGCACCGTCAGGTTATTTAAAAAAATAGTGGCAACTTATCAATTTAATGACATTAAAATTTGAAATTAAAGCTGGGCTCAACAGACGCTTCATTCTTCATAAGATTAAACTAAGCAACACTTAAAAATCTGATAATTATAGAATTATTCGTAAAAATTTTATAAGTATTCGGTCCTGTCCTCTACTAGATTTGTATTATTAATAACTCAAATAATTATTATGGACACTTCATATCACAAAAATAGTATTGCAACAAGTGCAAGGGCTTCGGATAAAAAAACGGATTCAAAAACAGCATCTTCACGAGGCAATGAAAAATCAAATGCTGAAACAAAAAAAACAGCGCAAGCCAAAAAAAGTTAATATAAAAATTTTATTATGAAAGCAGAAAATAATGAATTTTATGGTGAGGATCATAACTTTCAAAATTCAGACCATATAAGTATTGATCCGCAAACCAATGAAAATGATTTGTCAGCGACAAACCAACCAAAAGATGATGACGAAATTCTGGATAAATTTCAGAACGATGAAAATCTTTATAATCAAAATTCTGAGCAAAATCAAATTGCAAACCAGGATACATCATTTGATACCAATCAACAAGATAATCAGCATGATAATCCTTATGACTCTGAAAATTTGGATAATGAATCAGAAAGCAAGTCAAAAGATGTAACAGAACAAGATGTAGAAAATGATCTTAGAAACGATAATCCGGCAAGCGAATTTGAAAATGCAGAATCAGAAATCGATGATCCTGACAGCAATGAATTTGACAATAATGAATTAGATGATAATGAGTTAGACGGTAACAAATTTCATAATGACGAATTCGATAACGGCGAACTTAATAATGATGAAATTAAAAACAATGATTTTAAGAATAATGAACTAAATAATGATCAGTTCAAAAGTGATGAATTTCCTAAACCTTGATAGGTGCACCAAAAGGAAAATCATTCTATAATAAGTATAAAAATAAAAACCGTTACTCTAACGGTTTTTATAATTTTAAAACCGTAATTATATTTATCAAAAGCTTCATTATAATTATAGTTATACTTTAAGTTAAGCCTTATTTATATCAAATATTTAGTCTTTTATGCTTTGATAATTTCTAATATATAAAAGTTTAAAAAAAAGCAAAATTTATAACTTTTTGACGAGATTATATAAATTGACGTTC
Organism: Flavobacterium sp.; assembly: GCA_039931915.1. Taxonomy (GTDB): domain Bacteria; phylum Bacteroidota; class Bacteroidia; order Flavobacteriales; family Flavobacteriaceae; genus Flavobacterium. Next base: position 28,957 of record JBDTRA010000037.1, read on the forward strand.
TTGAAAATTTGGAAATTTAATACTACAGAATCAAAATTTATAAAATTATGAACCCAGTAACACCATGGACAGCTACTGTACAGGCAGATATTGTAAATAGCCTCCTTGTATACGAAACAGAAATGTCGCAATACAAACTACAAATTTTTAATGCCGGAGACTCTATATGGCTAAAAGCCGATTGGCCAGACACAGGAAGCATAGCATTTAGACTGGCTTTTGGAATGAATAGTGATTTCGAAGAAGTTTCTGTGGATAAAGTTAAAGACGGTATAGTTTTAACAGCTCCAACAAGATTAGGCCGTTATACGATCAATTTATCTTTTCCGGAAAGCAAGCTTGCATTATTAAGATATACAACTACGTTTAAGGCTGCTCTTCCCATTTTAATCCCTTTTTGGCCTCGTGATATTGTGCCTCTTACAATAGACGGTCAGATAGAAAACACTTCCGGAACTATACATACTCACCAAGTTGGTACACGATCAGGACAATTATATTTTAGTATGACCAAACCAAAAAATGGCTCCGTATTTTATTTTCAGAACCTTTCAGCTATGTCTCCATATTGTGATGCAACTGAATGTTCGGTGTCAGAATCTGTGGGTGGCGAGTGGCCCGAAATAGGCTTCCAGTTTCCGATAAATCGTAAAAAGCCAGTTCCTGCAAATGTCGAATTTACCATTTCTGACGCTTTTATTATACTCGATGATAAGATTGTTGAGAATGACTCTGAAGTTACATCTAAGTATCTAAATAATCTTGCAGCAGTATATTGTCTTATTCCAAAGCCTGAACCAGTATATCAGGATTGGCACGCTATTGCTGAAAATGTGCTAAGCGATCTCCACATCAATAAAGGATGCTGGACAATGACAAACAGTTCTCCATTTCTCAATGCTTATGCGGGGGATTATGAAACTCCTGCAGAAATTATGGTACAGCTTGCCGTTCTTCTTCCTCTTCATGAATATCTTGTCTGGTCACATAAAACGCATCCGCTTTATGATGATCTTAATGGGGGTCTCGCCCATTTTTATGATGAGAGGATAAAAACTATTGTAAGATGGCATCCTGCACTTGAAGATAAACTGGATAAGTCCGAAGAACAGAAACGCGAAATGGTAATGGACTCCTGGTACCTTCACCATCCGCTTTTAAATCTTGCCCGTCTTGCTCACAGAGGTGACAAAACAGCCAGAAAACTTTTTCTCGATTCGGTTGATTTTGCTATCAAAGTAGCTCATTATTTTGATTATGAATGGCCTGTTTTCTATAAAATGACAACACTGGAAGTACTTAAGGCAGAAACATCACCAGGAAACGGAGGTGAAAAAGATGTGCCGGGATCTTATGCTCATGTGATGTTAATGGCTTACAAATTAACCACTGAAAAACGTTTTCTTAAAGAAACAATTAAAGCATTAAAGAGTCTCGAAGGTCTTGCTTTTGACATTTTTTATCAGGCTAATAATACTGCATTTACTGCCGGGGCATTAGTTGAATTGTACAGGGAAACCAATGATCAAAAATATCTTGATTTAAGTTACAGCTGCTTGGCAGGAATATTTAAAAACGTCCAGATTTGGGACTGTAATTACGGATACGGAAAAAATTTCCCAAACTTCTTTTCCGTTTTTCCTTTAAATGATGCTCCATATACAGCAGCCTATGAAGAATTTGAAGTATATGCCGCTTTACATCATTATATGGAAGTGACAGAAGGTCTTGATATTCTGCCTTCGCTGAAAATATTAATACCGGAATTTATCAAATACGCAGTAAGCAGACTTCCTTTTTATTATCCTACCCTGCTTCCGCAAGAGATGATTTCTGAAGAAGTAAAAACTGGTGAAATTCAAAAAGATTTATGGGTCCCTTTAGAAGACATACAGGATGGCTGGGAAAAATCCGGTCAGGTTGGTCAGGAGGTTTATGGTTCCGGTGTACCCTTTGGTGTTATTCCAAGACAGTATTTTATGCTCGAGGATATAAAAGCAATGGGCTTTATTAATTATCCGGCAGTTAATTTCCGCTTTGGCAAAAAGACTATTACATTCCACGTTAGCGGCGATCCGCGCTTTAAGGCATTATTAATATTATCTGGATTGTCAAAGGCTAAACTTTCAAAAATTAAAATTGAAGTAAAGAATGAATCGGTGTACAACAAAATAACAAGTAAGGATTCTAATCAATTTGAATTTCCAGGTAATTCTATGGTTAGGATAACCTGGTAAAAATTGGAGACATTTTAGGATAGATATTAACTTTCATATATTAAAATTATGGATGATAAAATGACAGCGGCATTAAAAACCGCAAAAGGTGATTTTACAATTTCAGAAGTAAAAATTCCGGGACTAAAAAAACCTGATTGGGTATTGGCAAGAGTAAAAGCGGCTGGAATTTGCAGAACAGATCTTCGCCATTGGAAAAAAAGATCCTCATTTAGAATGCAAAATAATGGGACATGAAATGGCCGGAGAAGTTGTAATGGTAGGGCCTGAAGTCAAAAACGTTAAGCCGGGTGACAGGGTTGTCAGAGACCGTCCTTGGTGATAATACCTGAGAATGGTCTTTTATCTGTATTTGCATGGACTTCTAACATTGATTTCGGATTTGTGGTTTCTGATTTTTATGAAAATATAAAAAAGCTTTTAAAGAGGAACAAATTGATATACCGGCATCAAAACGGGAAATTGTTATTGAAAAAATGGTTGACCTTAATACTTCAGAAAATGAAAAAAACTCAGCATCATAAAAATAAAGCTTTAATTATTGCAGCATTATTACTGTTTTCCATAAAAAGATATTCCTGTATTTATTTTTGATCTGGATTAATCATAAATATTTTCTATAAAATGTCTTTTTCCAGAACTCTTCGGAAAGTTAAAATCCTTATATTTACTGCCTGATTGACAAAATTACGTTGTGTGAATAATCAATTTCTATAGCGTCAGGTCAATTAATTTTAAGCAGTCAAGATGGAAAAACATACCGTACCATTAGCGTCATTGCCTCCAGGCGATAATCCTATACTACATAATAAAATTAAGAAAGCTGATTTATTACCTGATTCGGAATCCCGTCTGGATTCTATGGAAATGAAAGAAAAACCCATGGCGGATTCCAGTATTCCGTTTAGAAATTTGACGGATTCTGCAAGTAAAAAAGAAAGCATTGCCCAAATAATTAATAAACTGGACGTTGAAACCAATATCAGGTATCAAAGAACAATAGAAGATACCTATTGTAATGTGTACTCTTATGATTTTTGTTATTTCTCAAAAGTATACCTACCAACGGTTTGGTGGACGGATGAAGCTCTCGCAAAAATACTACAGGGACAGGAACAGGAAGCTGTTTTTGAGCAAACTGTAGATCGCATTTATTCCAGTGCAATTCATGATTGGCTTTTACAATGGGGAACTAATTTTGGTTGGGAAAGAATGTTTACAACTGATGAAATTCAAAATAAAGTCAACGAAAATGGCGGTATTGGAATAATTTGTGCCAAAAGAAAAGTAAAAGGACTCTCCGGACATATTGTTCCTGTTGTTCCCGAAACGGAATTGAATAAAGCGTATCGTGAAAATGGCGTAGTAGTCTATCCCCTGCAATCACAAGCAGGAAAGTTGAATTATAATTACTTTTCGGAAGTTAGAAAAGATTGGTGGAATGATGAGTTATATTCCTCTTATGTGTTTTATTACCATGAATAAATAAAAACAACCAACCTTATTCTTAAACAATCAAAAACTTAATTGATTTTCAGTGTTTTAACTACTTGGAAATGACATAATAAAGAACTACTTTTGCAACGTAGAAAAAACAAGAATGGCAAAAATTGTAATTTGGCTATTCAGCTGCTTAAGTTATTGATATAAAAGTGATTACTGACAATAGTTTTATAACCCAATATAAAATTTAGTTTTCATCAATCTTTCAGTCGATACAATTGCAAAATTTCTGACACTTAAATAGTATTTCATACGATTTTAAAAGTAAAATAAACCTTTTTAATGGATGCAACAATGATGCTTAATCCATTAAAGATTTTCAGACTCTGATTTTAAACAGATTAGATTCGTATTTCCGCATAAAAATAATGACTTTAAAAGTTAAATAACCCTAAAAAAGAAAGTAAGTATAAATGAAAGACAATCAGACAAAAAAATATTATTGGGGAATTGGATTAGAAAACGAAACCTACATGCAATTTGAAGAATCCCTAATAGTTACTGGTGAGTTTATACAAGAAAAAATTGGTTTTGAGAAATACAGCATTGACTACAGAAAGTGCTATAAACCGGAAAGCATAGCTCCTATGCTAAAGAAAGCTTTTGGCTTGAATCAAAACTATAAAGTAAGCAGAATGATGAACAGTCATTCACTTGAAAAGTTGGATATCAACTATCAGCATAAAACATTATCAGCAGTAAAACCAGTAATTGAAGCTACAGAAACTGCTGAAGCAAATCCACAGCCGCTTGAAAATCCTGAATATCTTGGGAAATCAATCATGGAAATTTTCCTTGAAGATCAGCCATATAATATTCAAAGTATGATTACCCAAAGAAACAAAACAATGGGTTCTGTACATTTTGATGGTGATTCTATCGAATTTGTAACTAAATATTTTGAAAACAGAACAATAGCTGATTCGTGCAAAGAACTAAAAGCGACCAAAAAATTATTCCTTGACAAAATTAACGAATCGTCTGTTTTAGATGGAAAATTAAATTTTCCGGATTATAACAATGGTCTTAATATGTTTATGACCAATCAGGAAAACCTGGTTTTGTTTAATAACGGAACGTACCATTTTCATATTACTTTACCGTCATTAACAGAAGACAGCAGAATTATAGATTACAATGATTTTGAAAAAACACACGCCAATGCTATTTATTTGCTGCAATGGTTTGAGCCTTTTTTTATAGCAACTCTTGGAAGTCCTGATATTATGGGCGTAATCAGTGATAAATACAGTTTAGACAAAAAATTCACTTTAGGTTCTATGCGAAATGCCATGTCTCGTTACATAGGTGTTGGAACTTATAACAAAGCGATGCCAAAGGGTAAAATTCTAACCTATAAAGTAAACGATTTCAGAAAACTCCTAAAATTCGGAAAAGAAGAAAATATTTGGTGGCGCGATCAGATTGAAACAGACATGGAATATGAAATGCTTTCTGAACTTGGTCTTGATTTCAATCAGGAAAAAATGTACCAAAGCGGTTTTGAATTCAGAAGCTTTGATGAGTTTCCGGCTGAATATTTAAATGATGTTCTTTTTTCGATTATCCTAATTTGCGAGCATTCTTTAAACCTGCCCGATGTACAATGGGGACATGACAGTGCAGCCTGGAATAATTTGGTTTTTAAAACATTAAAAATGGGTTATTTAGCTGAAATCAATGAAGCTGAAAAAAAAGAAGTTTTAGATTTACTGCAATTATTAAATCCATCAGATAAAAATTATAATGCTCTAAAATCTGAATTTGAAGCAATCGTAATGCTGGATGAATTTTTCTTTAAAATTTTAGCTGTTTTGCATGATAAATACAAAGACAATAATATTTGCCTGGATTCTATGTACGGCCAAAAAACAAGTTCTCCTCCAAAGTGGGATAACTTTAATAAATACCAAACCGAGAGGCATCTGCAGCAAATAGGATCTTTCCATGAAAATTAATGACCTATCTTATATTTCGTTATAAATATTCATTGCAATACTAAATGTACTTCCTGAGCCAAGCTCACTGTCAACATTTATTTTTCCATTTTGGGCTTCAATAAAATCTTTGCTTATTGCAAGCCCTAAACCCGTACCGGATTTGCTGCTGCCGGGTATTTGAAAATATTTATCGAAAACTTTATCTTTATATCTGGAATCTATTCCTTTTCCGCTATCAATAACTTCATAAATAATATGTTCGTCAGCCTTTTTTAATCTAATCGTAATTTTACTTTGTGATGGCGAATACGTTATTGCATTGGTTAAAAAATTTATTAAAACCCAGCAGGTCTTTTCATTATCAGCATTTATATCAGGTACGTTTTTATCGGCTTCAATAACCAGTTTAATTTGTTTTTGATCAGCTTGTACTTTTACCGCCTCGACAGCATAATCTACAATATGATACGGATTGCTTTTTTCAATATTCAACTGAATATTTCCAGTTTCTAATTGTGATAAATTAAGTAATTCTCCAGTGATTTTCAGTAAACGCTGACTATCATCCTTAATGCTTTCAACCAATTGATTCTGATCTTCATTCATTGCTCCCGTTTTTGGATTTTGAAGCAATTGAAGACTTAATTTTATAGAAGCAATAGGTGTTTTTAATTCGTGGGAAACCGTTGCAATAAAATTGGTTTTGGCAAAATCAAGTTCTTTAAAAAGCGTAATATTTCGCAGAATAATAACATCGCCAATATTGATTTCTTTTTCTTCACCGGTTGGAATTATTGTGATATTGATAGTTTCTTTATCAAAATAACTTTCTTTTTCATTAGCAAAAATTTTCAAAGGCTGTTTCTGTAAGTTCTCATTAGCTTCCTTGAAAAGTAAAGAGCGCAGCAAATCATTCGATAAAGCCAAACCGGAAGCTGATTTTCCAATAACATCTTCAGATTTCAATCCAATAATTTTCAGCGCTTCATTATTCACAAACAAAATAATCCCCTCATTATCCAGGCCAATAATAGGATCGTGCATATTATTGATGAGCATTTCCAGTCGTTTTTTCTCAAAGAAAAGTTTGTACAAATTACTATTGTTGTATTCCTGAAGTTTTTGCGCCATTGTATTAAACGATTTTGCCAGATCTCCATATTCGTTATGATTGGTAAAATGTACCCGTTCAGAATAATTTTTATTGGCAATTTCTTTAATGCTCAGCGTTAATTCTTTTATTGGACTGGCAATATTGTTTGGTAAATTAACCAGTAAATTAAAAGCAATCAAAAAACACAGAGTTCCTACAATAGCAATCGAAAAATTGGCAGTTTCGGCAGTACGTTTGGCAATATCACTTTTTTGTTTTATGGCATCCAAATTGAGCTTCAGAATGGCAAAAATATCTTTTCTGATTTGCGTTTTTACTATTTCATCAGCTGTGTTTTTTTCTAAAAGAATAAAGTTTTCTTTAAGATTATCCGTTACTTTTTTCTCACCGGACTCGGTTATGTTTTTCGTCTGATTCTGAAGGTTTTCCTTAAAAGTAATAATCGCATGATTTGCATCAGTAGAAATTTCGTCTAACGACAAAAGCATGTTTCTGGAATATTCCAACGTGTTATAATTGGCTTTCAGAATATTTTCAGTGTCTTTTTTGATCGAAAAAATATAAAAGGCACTCACTAGCGAGAGTATAATAATCATCAAAAATAACAAGCCTACTCCCAGATTCAATTTGGTTTTAATTCTCATGATTTCATTGCGAGAACGAAGTAATTTCATCCTCTAAATTTAATTATTGTTTTATTTTTTGTGAGATGCTATTTGTAAGCTGTACAATGTACTTTCTGCCACTTCCTCAACCATTTTACATTTAAGACAAAATAACAAGGTCAACATTAGACAAAGACAGCTTATTCAATAAACGCCTGAAAATCGTTGTTGACAAAATTACTTTAAATAAATTCAAATGTGGTTTTCCGATGCAGACAGTTGTAATTTGTTTTTCTTCAACCATAATCAAAATGGCATCTGCAATATTTTTATGTTCAATTTTAATAACCTCTGCTCCTAGTTGTGTGGCCAGTTTAAAATTATTTATCAAATGACGTTGTTTGTCTAACGCAATTTTTATGCTGCTTTCTTTTGGGGTTTCCACATACAAAACATACCAGCTTCCGTTGTAATAACTCGCCAGTCGTGCCGCTTTCCGGATAACAATTTTGGCTGTTTTGTCATTACTACTGATACATGCCAACAGTTTTTCGTGTTTTAAAGCATGCAGCTGAGGAACTTCGCTTTCGACTTTTCGAACGACCTGACCCGCTACTTCTTTCAAAGCCAGTTCACGCAGTTGTAAAATTTGTTCCGATTTGAAAAAGTTCGCCAAAGCAGTCTGAATTTTATCTGCCGTATAAATTTTGCCTTCTTTCAAACGTGCAATCAAATCCTCCGAAGTCAAATCGATATTCACTACTTCGTCTGCAATTCGCAAAACATTATCCGGAATCCGTTCCTGAACATCAATACCGGTAATCCGTTTTACATCTTCGTGTAAACTCTCAATGTGCTGAATATTAACTGCCGAAATCACATTGATTCCCGCTTCCAGAATCTCCAAAACATCCTGCCAGCGCTTTTCATTTTTACTTCCTTCTACATTCGTATGCGCCAATTCATCAACAATTACCACTTCAGGCCTAAGGTTGATAACCGCCTGCACATCAAGCTCCTCCAGCTTCTTTCCCTTATAAAAAATAGTCCGCCTCGGAATCACAGGTAAACCCGACAATAACTCATGTGTTTCTTTTCGAAGATGCGTTTCGATGTAGCCTATTTTCACATCAATCCCGTTCTTCAACAGCGAATGCGTTTCCTGAAGCATCCTGTAAGTTTTGCCCACACCGGCACTCATCCCAATGTAGATTTTAAACTTTCCTCTTCGTGATTTCTGAATTAAATCGAGAAAGTGCTGCGCGTTATTTTCTTTTTCATGACTCATATTTATTGATAAGAAGTTGAATATAGTATTAAAAGTTAAGAACTCAAGAGCAGATTTAAGGTTTATATTTTAATCAATTTTAATTTTTAGAAGCTATTTCCAGCTATCCGCTTTATCTTTTTCTGGCTAAAGAAGCCAGAAAAAGGATACCGCTTCTATCTGGGCTAGGGCTTTTGTGGTAAAAAAGACCTTTCGTTATCCTAACAGGTTTTAAAAACCTGTTAGGATAGAAACAACCTGGTCTCACAGAATTTTAAAATTACTTTAATTCGTCGAGAGCAATGTTCAGAGCCAGAACATTTATTTTTTCAGTTCCTAAAAGACCCAAAAGAGGTTCTTGTTTTGTTTTTTCAATTAAAGCTGCTACTCTATCAGCAGAAACATTACGTGTTTTAGCAATACGATCCACCTGTACTTTAGCACCCGCTACAGAAATGTCCGGATCTAATCCGCTCCCGGACGCCGTCACCAATTCTGACGGAACTTCACTGCGTTTTACTGTCGGGTTTTTCAATAAAAAAGTATCGATTCTTGTTTTTACTTCGGCTAAATAAGCAGGATCGTTGGTTCCTTTATTACTTCCTCCGGAACCGGCAGCATTATAATCTACCGCTGACGGACGTGACCAGAAATATTTATTATCAGTAAATTTCTGAGCTACATTTATATGATATGTTTTTCCTTTAGAAGTTACGATTTCACCTTTTCCGTGATTAGGCGCAAATTGTGCAATTCCAAGAATACTCATCGTGTAAACCCCGGAGAAAAACACGGCGCAAAAAAGAGTTAACCTAAGGGCGGCAATAGTATTTGTTTTCATTTTTTTATGTTTTAATGTAATGTTATTGTAAAATGTGAGATGGCTTTTGTAAAATGTTGTTTTTGATACATTTTACATTTAACTAAAACCATTTTACATAAATATAGATACTAGTAAGTCAATCAGTTTGATACCTATAAACGGAACCAAAACACCGCCAAGTCCGTAGATAAACAGGTTTCTGCGTAACAAAGCCGAAGCTCCAATTGGTTTATACGCAACACCTCGCAGTGCTAACGGAATCAAAAATGGAATTATAATTGCATTGAAAATTACTGCTGATAAAATTGCACTTTCAGGACTATGCAGTCCCATAATATTCAATCCCTGCAACGCCGGAATAGCCGTAATAAACAAGGCCGGAATAATCGCAAAATACTTTGCAACGTCATTAGCAATAGAGAAAGTAGTTAAGGTACCGCGTGTCATCAAAAGCTGTTTCCCTATTTCTACAATCTCAATAAGTTTGGTTGGATCATTGTCTAAATCGACCATGTTTCCGGCTTCTTTTGCAGCCTGCGTTCCACTATTCATTGCAACACCCACATTAGCCTGTGCCAAAGCCGGAGCATCGTTTGTTCCGTCACCCATCATGGCGACCAATCTTCCTGCTGCCTGTTCTTTTTTAATGTAATTCATTTTATCCTCAGGTTTTGCTTCGGCAATAAAATCATCTACACCGGCAGCTTCGGCAATAAATTTCGCTGTCAAAGGATTATCACCCGTAACCATTACCGTTTTGATTCCCATTTTGCGCAAGCGCTCAAAACGTTCTTTCATTCCGGTTTTAATAATATCCTGTAATTCAATAACGCCCTGAACCTGATTATTTTTGATCACTACCAAAGGAGTTCCTCCGTTTGACGAAATCGTGATTACTTGTTGTGCAGTATCTTCAGGAAAAGGATTTCCTGCTTGCTGTGCAATATTTTTGGCAGCATCCTGAGCCCCTTTTCTGATGTTTGTTCCGTCTTTCAAAACTACTCCCGATGTTCTGGTTTCTGCAGTGAATTTTATTGTATGTAAAATGTTTTCAGTAAGAAGTGAAATGTCTGATTGCATTTTACCATTTGCATCTGACATTTTACTGAGCTCAAGAATACTCTTTCCTTCCGGAGTATCATCTGCCAAAGAACTTAATACCGCAGACTGAATAAATTCTTCATAAGAAATTCCTTTTGTAGGATAAAAATTCGTCGCTTTTCTGTTTCCAATCGTAATAGTTCCTGTTTTATCCAAAAGTAAAACATCAATATCTCCGGCAGTTTCCACCGCTTTTCCGGATTTTGTAATTACGTTAGCACGCAAAGCCCTGTCCATTCCGGCAATTCCGATAGCAGATAATAAACCTCCAATAGTGGTTGGAATCAAACACACAAAAAGCGAAATAAAAGCTGCAATTGTTATAGGCGTGTTTGCATAATCAGCGAAGAGTTTTAAGGTAACCGTTACAATGATAAACACTAAGGTAAATCCGGCCAGTAATATCGTTAAAGCAATTTCGTTAGGCGTTTTCTGACGGCTTGCACCTTCAACCAAAGCAATCATTTTATCCAAGAAACTTTCTCCCGGCTCAGACGTAACTTTTACTTTTATTTTATCTGATAAAACTTTTGTTCCTCCGGTTACAGACGATTTATCTCCGCCGGATTCTCTGATTACCGGAGCACTTTCGCCGGTAATAGCACTTTCGTCTATAGTCGCCAAACCTTCGATGATTTCCCCATCGGTTGCAATAATATCTCCGGCTTCGCAGACAAAAACATCTCCTTTTTTAAGCTGTGCAGACGAAATAGTTTGTCCATTTTCCAGTTTTGCAGGTGTTTCTTCCCTTGTTTTTCTTAAACTGTCGGCTTGTGCTTTTCCTCTGGCTTCGGCAATGGCTTCAGCAAAATTAGCAAAAAGCAATGTCGCTGACAGAATTAAAAAGATGGTGAAATTGTAAGCAAAACTTCCCTGTGAATTTTCTCCGGACAATATCCAAAGACAGACAAAAAACATAACGAAAGTCCCTATTTCGACTGTAAACATAACAGGATTACGGAACATTATTTTAGGGTTTAGTTTCACGAAAGACTGTTTTAAAGCTTCGTTAACCAACTCTTTTTGAAATAAATTATTTTGAGTTGCACTCATGGTATTTTAATATTTAGATTATTCCTGATTTTTAACACAATAGAAACATAGTCTTAAACCCAAAAAAGGCATTTCATTTTACTCAAAAACTCATAAGCTATGTGAAAAAACTATAGTTTTTCAATCCATTTTCTTAGTAAAAATCTATGTTTCTATGTGTTAGAAAAGATGTTCAGATTGTTAGTTTTTTATTTTTACTTCACAGAAAAATATTCGGCAATTGGGCCTAATGTCAAAGCTGGGAAAAAAGACAAGGCAGCTATAATAAAGATCACCGCAAAAATCAGTAAGCCAAAAGTTGAAGTGTCTGTTTTTAAAGTTCCGTTACTTTCAGGAATGTATTTTTTAGAAGCTAAAATTCCGGCAATCGCAACAGGTCCGATGATTGGCAGATAACGCCCGAGGAGCATTACAATTCCGGTTGAGATATTCCAGAAAGGAGTGTTATCGCCCAAACCTTCAAATCCGCTTCCGTTATTGGCAGACGCTGAAGTAAACTCATATAACATTTCTGAGAAACCATGATAACCGGGATTAGCCAGCCAGCCGGATAAAGCCTGAGGATTTCCTGCATATAAATTGCTTGCCAAAGCAGTTCCAACCAAAATCAAAAATGGATGAAGCAAAGCGATAATCATGGCAATTTTCATTTCTTTGGCTTCAATTTTCTTTCCCAGAAATTCCGGAGTTCTTCCAACCATCAATCCGCTTATGAAAACAGCAAGAATAATAAAGATGTAAAAATTTAAAAATCCAACACCAATTCCGCCATAAAAACAGTTAATCATCATTCCCAAAAGTGTTGTCATTCCTGCAATTGGTGTCATACTGTCGTGCATGGCATTTACGGAACCGTTGCTGGTACAAGTGGTATACGTTGCCCAATTGGCCGAAGCGGCAGATCCAAAACGGACTTCTTTTCCTTCCATACTTCCCATGTTTTGGGAAATTCCCATATGAGAAATAGCAGGATTTCCGTTTATTTCGCTAATCACTGTCGGAATCAATAGAATCAGAAACCCTAAAGTCATAACACTATAAATCGTCCAGGATAATTTTTTGCGTTTTATAACAAATCCAAGTGCAAAAATCATGGCAATCGGAATTAAAACGATCGAAACGTTTTCGACTATATTGGTTAAGTAATTCGGATTTTCCATTGGATTTGCAGAGTTTGGACCGTAAAATCCGCCTCCGTTAGTTCCTAATTGTTTAATTGCTACGAAAGCTGCCACAGGACCACGGCTTACATTTTGTTCATGACCTTCAAGGGTTGTAATTTTATCTTTTCCCTGAAAAGTCATTGGAGTTCCGTTAAAAACCAAAATCGTTGCCACAATGATTGATAAAGGCAATAAAACCCTGGTGCAGGAACGAACGAAGAAACTATAAAAATTTCCCAAGTCTGTCGTTGTTTTTTCTTTCATGGCAACAAAAACCATTGCACAAATTGCCATTCCGCAGCCGGCACTAATAAATTGCCAAAGCATCAGTGACAATTGCCCTAAATAAGACAATCCTGTTTCGCCGGAATAATGCTGTAAATTGGTATTGGTGATAAAACTAATGGTGGTGTTAAAAGCTAAATCTCCTGTCATAGATGGATTCCCATCCGGATTAAGGGGCAGCCAGGCCATATTGGTCAATATGAGCATTGAAATGATAAACCATATAATGTTGATAGACAATAGTGCTGCTAAATGCTGTTTCCAGGTCATTTCGATATTTGGATTTATACCTCCAACTTTAAAAAATAACTTGTCGATTGGATCGAAAATCTTATCAAGCCAGGTAGTTTCATAATTGAAAATCCTGCCGATGTAACGACCTAACGGAATAGCTAAAAGCATAACTAATCCGTACATAACGATAATTCCTAATATTTCTGTATTCATGATTATAATTGTAGATTTTGGAGTGTAGGTTTTAGATTTTTGCCACTAATTCAGCGAATTATTTTTTAATCAAAACCTACATCTTACATATTCTGGTTAAAACTTTTCCGGTTTGATTAACACATAACCGATGTAAATAAAAACGGCGATGGCGATGATAAATAATAGTGTCATAATTTAGATTTTTTCGAAAATGGAAATCATTTTAAAGAAACCGGCAA
>JBDTRA010000038.1:0-42704 GCA_039931915.1 Flavobacterium sp.
ATAAAAAACAACGATTACGATTTGGTTTTGTGCGATATCAAAATGCCAAAAATGGACGGTGTTGAGGTTTTAGAAGAAGCAAAAAAAATAAAACCGGAGATTCCGATGGTTATGATTTCCGGGCATGGCGACATGGAAACAGCAATTCATACGATGCGTTTGGGAGCTTTTGATTATATCTCAAAACCACCTGATTTAAATCGGTTATTAAATACTGTCCGTAACGCTTTAGATAAAAAACAACTCGTAGTTGAGAATAAAATCCTAAAGAAAAAAGTAAGCAAAAACTATGAAATGGTTGGCGAGAGTGAAGCGATTAATCATATAAAACTGATGATTGATAAAGTTGCCCAAACCGAAGCCAGAGTTTTAATTACAGGTCCAAACGGGACCGGAAAAGAATTAGTAGCACATCAATTACATGAAAAAAGCGAACGTGCTAATTTTCCTATGATTGAAGTAAACTGTGCTGCGATTCCGAGTGAATTGATTGAAAGTGAATTGTTCGGGCACGTAAAAGGTGCTTTTACATCGGCAGTGAAAGATCGCGCAGGGAAGTTTGAAGCGGCGGATAAAGGAACTATTTTCCTGGATGAAATTGGTGATATGAGTCTTTCGGCGCAAGCCAAGGTATTACGTGCTTTGCAGGAGAGCATGATTACCAGGGTAGGAGCAGAAAAAGACATAAAAGTTGATGTTCGCGTTGTAGCTGCAACCAATAAAGATTTAAAAGTCGAAATTGCGGAAGGCCGTTTCCGGGAGGATTTATACCACAGATTAGCTGTAATTTTAATTAAAGTTCCGGCATTGAATGATCGAAGAGATGATATTCCCGCTTTAATAAGACACTTTGCAGAGAAAATTGCTTCGGAACAGGGGAATGTGGTGAAAGTATTTTCGGCGAAAGCCATACAACTATTACAGGAATACGACTGGACAGGAAATATTCGTGAACTTCGAAATGTAGTAGAAAGATTAATTATCCTGGGAGGGACCGAGATCTCAGAAACGGACGTGAAAATGTTCGCAAGTAAATAATGGTTTTGGAATCTAAATTCTAAAATCATAAATCTAAAATTAGAAAATGAAACTAAAAAAAATAAACGAAAAACTAAAGGATGCCTTAATAGAAAATGGCCTGACTGAAGCAAATATATTGCAACAGGAAACTTTTTCGACCATCAAAAGTGGAGCAGACTGCATTGTTTTATCTCCAAAAGGAAGTGGAAAATCAACTACAATTGTGTTGAATGTGATTCAGCAGTTGGCTGGTCAGGCAGAGGAATCTCCAAGAGCTTTGATTATTGTTGAAGACAAAACCAAAGTTTTGGAAATGGTAGAACTTTTTGCGAAATACGGAAAATATAGCAATCTTGAAGTTTATGGTGTTCATGATAAAGGTGATATGGACTATGATAAAAACTATATTTCTACCGGAGTCGATATTTTAGTTGGTACGCCAAATAAGCTTAGTGATATGTTTACGACTGCCGGTTACAATGTAAACCGTTTGAAAATGTTTATTCTGGATGATGCTGATCCGATTTTGAAATTGCGTCATGAAACTAAAATCATGCGTATTTCGAATAGTATTGCGAAAACACAGCGTATTATTTTTGCTGAAGAATTAACGGAACGCATTGAAATTTTAGCTGATAAAATGTTAATGGAGCCTTTTCTTTTTGATATAGATGAAGAAGGAGAAGAGGAACTGGATGAAGAAGAAGATCAGATTGAAGAGGAGGAATAAACTGGAATTATAAATTGTATATGGAGGTATTAAAAACGCTTAAATTTTTAACATTGGTGCTTTTGGCATTTTTTGTAGTTATTTATGTGTTGATTGTTTCCTATGTATATTTCAATCAGGTTGAAATGATTTTTCAGAGTGCTGCACTTCCAAAAAATTATCAATTTGATTATCAACAGAACTTCGAAGAATTAAATATTAAATCTTTTGATGATGCAAATTTAAATGGATTATTGTTTAAAACAGAGAATTCTAAAGGATTGGTTTTTTACCTTCATGGAAATGCAGGAACTTTAGAAACCTGGGGAAAAATGGCTAAGACTTATACCAATTTAGGGTATGATATTTTTATTTTAGATTACAGAAGTTTTGGAAAAAGTGAAGGCGAGATAGAAAATGAAGAACAGTTAAATCAAGATATTTCGATTGCTTATAAAACATTATGTTCAAGATATCCAGAGAATAAAATCATTATTGCAGGGTATTCTATTGGTTCAGGATTAGCCACGATTTTGGCTTCTGAAAATAAACCTAAAGCATTAATATTACAATCACCTTATTTTAGTTTTACAGAATTATCGAGCAGCAGAGTGCCATTTTTTCCGGATTTTATGAAAAAGTTTCATTTGGAAACGTTCGAACATCTTCCAAAAATTAATGTGCCTATTTATATTTTTCATGGAACTGATGACCAATTAATTCCTTATGAAAATTCAGTAAGATTAAATAAATTATTGAAGTCTAATGGGCATTTTTATCCTTTAAAGAATCAAGGGCATATAGGAATGAATGAAAATGAGGATTTTCAGAACCAATTAAAAATAATATTACAATAAATAATAAAAAATAATAATATAAACAGATGTTATGGGATTAATGAAAGTGTTTTCAGGAAGTGAAGTATTGGCAATTGCTTTACAGGAAAAATTAGAAGCAGCGGGTTTAGAAACGGTAAAAAAAGATAATATCCAATCGGCTCGTTTGGCTGGTTTTGGACAAACAGATTTAGCAGTTGAGGTTTTTATTCAGGAAACAGATTTCGCAAAAGCGAATCCGGTTATTGAAGATTTCAGAATGAGTATTTAATATGTAGAAAAAGTCTCAGTCTCAGTTTTCTGTGATTCTGAAGCTGAAAACCGGAACTGAAAACTGAAAATTAAAAAATATGCAATATAAAATGCTGGTGCTTGACATGGATGATACCTTGTTGACAGACGATCATAAAATTTCGGAACTGAATAAAAAAGTGCTTCTTGAAGCTCAGGCTAAAGGCGTATATGTGGTTTTGGCTTCAGGCCGGCCAACATCTGCGATGACTCCTTATGCTAAAGAGTTAGAATTAGATTTGAATAATTCGTATATAATTTCATTTAATGGAGCTATAATCAGTACCGTAAAAGACGACCTTGTTTTATTTGAACAGAAATTGACAAAAGAACAGATTCACGAGTTATATGATTACAGCGTTAAAATGAAAACGCACATTATTACCTATTTGGATAATGAAATTATCAGCGAAACGGATTCAGAATATATCGAAATTGAAAAAGACATAACAGGATTGGCACATCGTAAAGTACCAAGCTTTAAAGATGCAGTTGACAGAGCGGCAGTAAAATGTATTTTGTTAGAAGATCCCGCTTATTTAAAAGATGTAGAGGAAGATTTAAAAGCAGCAATGCCTCATTTAAGTGTTGCAATGTCTAAACCTTTTTTTCTGGAAGCAGCCCAATACGGAATTGATAAAGCGGCCAGTTTAAAACTTTTGGCTGCTAAGTTAAACATTCACCAAAGTGAAATTATTGCAGTAGGAAATGCGGGAAATGACCTGACAATGATTGAATATGCAGGTTTAGGTGTCTGGGTAGATAATGTAACACCAGAATTGCGTGACAGAGCAAATGTAATCGTAGCTTCAAATAATAATGATGGAGTTGCTGAGGTTGTGCAGCGCTATATTTTGAATTAAATTTCTGGGTAAAACCATATTAATAAAATTAAAAAATCCCAAATTTTAAAAAATTTTAAAATTTGGGATTTTTGGCAATTTAGCGTATTATCTTAATTAAGAATTCGGCTGAAATTGTTATTTTTTAGCAACAGAAACAAAATATTTATTTCCGTCACCCATTGTCAGTTTTACACGTTCATCGCAAAGATCGATTGCGAAATTGGCACTTTCGTAACAGCTGCAGGTAGTGTTTTTGTCTTTAGACATTTCTGTTTTGCAATTGTTGTTTTTAAAAGTCGCTAATTGTGGGGTGTACAAGTTAACCAAATCAGTAGAAGCTGTTACTAAAGAAATTATGCTTGCAGAGTTGTTATTTGTAATTCGGTAAACAATTCGGTCTGTATAGTTTACCTCGTTTACAACAACTTTTCTAATATAAGTATACGCCGTAGATCCTTCACCAGGCTCTTTAACTTCAAATTTAAATCCAACAGCACGAATAGCAATGTCAAACTGTTGTTGAGAGTTAAAACTAGCCCAGTTTGTTAGTGTGCTAATTGTTGGAAACGGATTTGTAGCAGGTACATTTGTTTGCGCCTGCGAACTAAAAATAGTTAAGAACATTAAGCAGATCGTGGGGAAAAATGCCTTCATAATAGTTTTAAATTTTAAAAATTTGCCTACTCTATAGTGGTTTTCGGCTTTCCCATTGAAATTGTATTATATTTTTGAAAATATAAAAACGCTATTAATCTAATAATCGTATGTTTCCTAAAGCATTTTTTATCAAATTTCGATTTGTGAATTTAGCTTTAAAATTGATGTAAGCAAAATAATTACAAGGAAATTTTATATTTTATACTTTATTTTATTTTGCATTTAATCTGGTTTATTTGATTTTTGTCGGTGTTTTCTTCTTTTTTTTAACTTTTAATACTAAGAATTGTTTTCTAAAGCAGCTGTTTTTTTATTCTTTAGATATTTTATTTACTTGTTTTTTAAGGCAAAGCAAATACACGTTTAGGACAAAATATTGATTTATAGTATATTGTTGATTTTATTTTAAAGAAATTTGTGTGTAAATTTGCAAACTCTTTAATGAAGGTATAAAATAATATCCTTACTGCTTTAATGTAGTGTATTCCTATGGAAAATAGAAAAAAAGTTGCTTTTTATACGCTTGGATGCAAACTGAATTTTTCAGAAACTTCTACAATCGCCCGAAATTTTAATGATGAGGGTTTTGATCGTGTCGATTTTGAAGAAGTAGCCGATATATATGTTATCAATACATGCTCTGTTACAGAGAATGCTGATAAGCAGTTCAAACAGGTTGTAAAAAAAGCAATGAAACTCAATAATAAGGCTTTTGTTGCCGCCGTGGGTTGTTATGCACAATTGAAACCTGAAGAACTGGCAGCCGTTGATGGTGTTGATTTAGTTTTAGGTGCTACCGAAAAGTTTAAAATTACCGATTATATTAATGATTTAAGCAAAAACGATATGGGTGAAGTTCATTCATGCGAAATTGCCGAAGCTGATTTTTATGTTGGAAGTTATTCTATTGGTGACCGTACCCGTGCTTTTTTGAAAGTTCAGGACGGTTGTGATTATAAATGTACGTATTGTACGATTCCTTTAGCGAGAGGAATTTCAAGAAGTGATGCTCTTGAAAACGTTCTGCAAAATGCAAAAGAAATATCGGCTCAAAACATTAAAGAAATTGTTTTAACAGGAGTAAATATTGGAGACTACGGAAAAGGGGAGTTCGGAAACAAAAAACATGAGCATACTTTTCTTGATTTAGTTCAGGCTTTAGATAAGGTTGATGGAATTGAGCGTTTGCGTATCTCATCTATCGAGCCTAATTTACTGAAAAATGAAACTATTGAATTTGTATCAAAAAGCAGAATTTTTGTACCACATTTTCATATTCCGTTACAATCAGGAAGCAATGATATTTTGAAATTAATGAAGCGTCGTTACTTGCGTGAGGTTTATACGGAACGTGTAAATAAAATTCGCGAAGTAATGCCTCATGCATGCATAGGTGTTGATGTTATTGTTGGTTTTCCGGGTGAAACGGATGAGCATTTTTTAGAAACATATCATTTTCTGAATGAAATGGATATTTCTTACCTGCACGTTTTTACCTATTCAGAAAGGGATAATACCGAAGCAGCTTTAATGTTGGGAGTTGTTCCTGCGAATGTAAGGGCAAAACGCAGTAAAATGCTGCGCGGATTATCTGTTAAAAAACGCCGTGCTTTTTACGAAAGCCAGTTAGGATCGAATAGAACGGTTTTATTTGAAAGTGAAAATAAAGAAGGATATATTCATGGTTTTACAGAAAATTATGTAAAAGTAAAAACACCATGGAATCCGGAATTGGTAAATACATTACAGGAAATTAATTTAACCAAAATCGATGAAGACGGAAGTGTTCGTCTGGAGTTTGTAAAAAAACTAGCTGAAGCTTAAGTTTTTAAAGCGGTATAAAATTCAATATTTTTACACAATCACATCATTTGTCAGTTCGGGCGAAGTCGGGAACCTTATGAAAGTAAAACATCTCGACTCCGCTCGATGTGACAAAACACAAAAAAGCCCTTTGTTTTAAAGGGCTTTTTTGTGTTTTATAAAATCTTACTTCTCGTTTTCGTCCACAACCAATTTCAATGAATTGATGTAATCCGAATCGAATTCAATAACCCTTATTTTTTCAGGATTAAAACTTAGTTCACCGCCAAACGCACCTCTGATGTCCAGGAAATCAATAGTTAGTATATCGTCGTTTACCTCAATGAGTTTTCCTAAATAAACCGATTTTGGTGATTTTTTTACAATCTGAAAAATGCCATATTTATTATTGATATAATTTAGAATCGTACTCAAATCCTTAATCGGAATGATATCTTCGGCATTAGTTTTTAAACCTTTCAAACGAATTACTTTTTCGTTAAATACAAGTTCTTCGTCTCTTTCGATAGCTTCGATGTTTTTATTTTTTAAAATTATAAAACCATCAATCACAAAATCAATGGGATTATTTTTTAGTAAAATCCAATCATCCGAATAATCAATCAGAAAACCGGTGAAGATTTCTTTTTTATCTGTAAATGCAATTGAAATTAATTGTCTTAAATATTG
Organism: Flavobacterium sp.; assembly: GCA_039931915.1. Lineage (GTDB taxonomy): Bacteria > Bacteroidota > Bacteroidia > Flavobacteriales > Flavobacteriaceae > Flavobacterium. The sequence continues at coordinate 6,852 of JBDTRA010000038.1, forward strand.
TTCCATTTTGATGTTTTAAATTTAAATTACGGATTCGTAGACCAGATACTGCTGTTTTTTATAAAAACCCTACGGTTTAATTTGAGTTGTGCAATGATTAATTCTGCAATATCTTCAGACTGCATTACTTTTTCAGGATTTCCATCAGTGAGTTTTAATTCTTTTGCCATATCAGTGGCTACAGTACTTGGCGTTAGAGCGGTAACACGAATATTATGTTTTCTCATTTCCTGCATTAAGGAATCTGTTAACCCCATAACTGCAAATTTAGAAGCACTGTAGGCACTTGTTAGAGCATTTCCGTTTAATCCCGCAGTAGACGAAATATTAATGATATCACCAGTTTGTCTTTCAATCATATTTGGTAAAACAGCACGGGTTGTATAATAAGTGCCCATTAAGTTTACTTGTATGATTTTCTCCCATTCAGTTGGTTCTAATTCTAAAAAATTCCCGAAAGAGGCAATGCCTGCATTATTGATTAAAATATCAATAGTTTTAAATTCGGCTAAAGCTTTTTCAACTGCTTCATTTATTGAATTGATATCCGAAACATCTGCTGAGAAGGCTAATGATTTAACTCCGAAATTTTCAACCTTTATGGCTAACTGATCTACATCCAGTTGTGTTCTTGAAATTAAAATTACGTTTACACCTTCTTTGGCCAGGGCAAGGGCGATAGCTTTCCCAATTCCTTTTCCTGCGCCTGTGATTAAAGCATTTTTATTTTTTAAGTTTGTCATGATCGTATTTTTGAAATGCAGAAAGCATCATTCTTAGTTACACAAAAATAATTCTTTTGATCACTAAAATGATGCTTTCTGCTGTTTCTTAATCTAAGTTTAACAACTTTGTTATTCTTTCAGAACCATATCAATACACATAACTGCTCCAAGTATTAATTGTCTCAACGGACTGTCGGCAGCTACATTTTCTTCTATTTGAAGGACATAATTATCGGCACTTGTAAAAAACTCCCTGCCTATACCTGCCCATTTTTTATTTACTTGTGCAAGCTGTTTATTTTCATGCGAAAATGTAAAATCCCAGCCCGTCCATTTTCCCTGAAGTGTGGCGCAGGGTCTTTGATTTTTATCCAGAATTTCGAATTTTCCTCCAATAGAAAAAAACTTTTGTTTGAAAGTTCCAATTAGACGGTCTTTCTCATCGAGAACTTCTACAGTCGAACGGAAAATGGCAACACCACGTTTAACCGTAATTAACTTTTCTCCGGAAGGGGTAGAAATTTCAACATTAAAAGGCGTCATTCTTTTATAATCTGTAAAACGAAGCACTTTCGTGAAAAATCCAAGATTGTTTTCCCGGCAGTTCATGATAATTTCGTTAGATTCCGGATGGTAAATATCGTAGTTGTTCGCTGCTTTAAACATTCCAACGTGTTCTTTTACAAGAAATAAATTCTGATTTAAAATAGGATTCATTCTAATTTTTTTAAAATGGTTTATAAATAGTTATTTTCAATTGAAGAAAAATCAAATGTAATAAAATATCTATTAATTAAATTGCTTTACACCTTCAACAAGACGAATAAATTCAGCTTTGTAACCATCAGTGTCGTTTGATGATCCTTGTTTGGCCAATTTAAGAATATCTTCGGAAGATTTATTCGTGATTAATTTTGAATCCCTTAGCTTTAATCCAAACCAGGCAACAGCTGTACTGAATTTAAAATCGTCACTTGAGTTTTGTAATGAAATGGCTTTGTTCTCAATTACATTTACCATTTCGATGCTTTTATCTCCATCGGGTTTTTTGTAACGGAATTTTATAGTGGCCAATTCATTGCTGAAATTATTAGTATTTTCTTCTACTTTAGTATATTTTAAAACATCCGGCTGTATATTTAAATAATTGCTTTTAACGCCTGCAGGAATAATTTCATACAAAGCCGTAACCGTATGATTGCTCCCTAATTCGCCGGCATCAATAGCATCATTTTTAAAATCTTCCGGGCGAAGTTTTCTGTTTTCATACCCAATCAATCGATAGGCCTGAATTTGTTTCGGATTAAATTCGATCTGAATTTTTACATCTTTAGCGATAGCAAACATAGAACCTTTGAATTCCTTACCTAAAAAACGATTAGCTTCCTGAATGTTATCAATATAAGCGTAATTTCCATTTCCTTTATCAGCAAGAGTTTCCATTTTGCTGTCTTTATAATTTCCCATTCCGTAACCCAGACATGTTAAGAAAACCCCCGTTTTTCTTTTTTGCTCTATTAAAGCCATCATGTCTGAGTTTGAGGAATTTCCAACATTAAAATCTCCGTCTGTTGCCAGAACTACTCTGTTATTTCCGTTTTTAATAAAATTTTCAGCAGCAATTTTATAAGCCAGATCAATTCCGGCACCTCCAGCTGTACTTCCTCCGGCATTCAGATTTTCCAAAGCCTTAATAATGGTTTCTTTCTCGTCGCCAGAGGTAGGAGGCAAAACCAATCCTGCAGCACCGGCATAAACCACAATCGCTACTTTGTCTTTGGAGCGGAGTTCATTTACCAGTATTTTCATAGATTGTTTCAGCAAAGGCAATTTGTTAGGATCGCTCATAGAACCGGAAACATCAATTAAGAAAACAAGATTTGAAGCCGGTAAATCATCAGTTGGAATATTTTTTCCCTGTAAACCAATTTTCAGGATTTGATTTTGAGGATTCCACGGAGATTCACTTAATTCCGTATTGATAGAGAATGGATTTTGATCTTTTGGCTGTGGATAGCTGTATTTAAAGAAATTTACCATTTCCTCAACACGAACAGCATCTTTAGGAACCGTTTGTCCATTGTTTATAAAACGTCTAATATTGGTATACGAAGCATTGTCAACATCTATTGAAAAAGTAGATAATGGTGCGCTTTTCGGGCTTTCAAAAGCATTTTCTGTAAAAGTATTGTCTTCATCATTTGGCTCATTTGTCTTAGTTGTATTGATGTGTTTTAATTTATCATTAACTTCTTTTTCTGAAAGATTTTTATACATTTCAGTTTTAGTAGCGATAACAACAACACCGTTTGCGCCTTTGTTTCCGTAGACAGAAGTTGAGTTTGCATCTTTTAAAACTTTGACATCCTGAATATCATTTGGATTTATTTGCGCCATTTGATCTGCTTTTATGGTAACTCCGTCGACAATATATAAAGGTTCATTTTTAGATGAAACTGATTCTGTTTCGTTTGCAACTCTACGAGGACTTGCTAAATATTGTGTGTTGTTTTGCAAAATTGGTGTGGCTAAAGCTACCCCTTGAACCGATTGCGAAACAGAACTAATTGAGTATGATATTGATTTCTTTTTTTGAACTCCATAACCAATAACCACGACTTCCTCTAAATGTTGCTGATTTCCAATTAGCTTTACATTAATGACATTTTTATCGCCTACGACTTTTTTTTGAGTTGTATATCCGATGTAACTAAAAACCAAAATATCTCCTTTTTTTGCCTGAATGCTATATTTTCCATCAAAATTTGTGGTTGCAACCGTAGTTGATTTTTGAATACTGATATTAACTCCCGGAAGTGGAGCTGTATTATCTGTTACTGTTCCCGTAACAGTTTTTTCTTGTGCGAATGTTACGAAACATACAAGCATAGAAAGGGATAATGAAATAAGTTTTAAGCTTTTCATGATAGTGATTTTTTTAATGAATGTTCGGATTTATCTTTGTCAAAGTTTTAAACTCTGACAAAGATTTTTGAAGTAAGAATTATTTTTTGTTGACCGGTTTTCCTGTTTTGGTAGTAATTATTACAACCCCTTTTTTTCCTTTGTTGCCATATTTTTCGGTGGCTTCCAGATCCTGAAGGATAGTAATGGTTTTAATTTCCTGCTTGTTTAAAGGTGCATAAGGACTTTTTGGATTCTTTCCAAATAAATCATCTTCAGAATAATAATTTCCGTCAATAATATATAAGGGTTCGTCTAATATAACCAGTGATTCTACATTTTCCGGATTCATATTCGGAAGTTCTTCCTGCATCATTTTATCTCTTTTCTCATCATTACTGTGAGAAATAGCTTTTCCGTTCATTATAACTAACGGGGCGCTTTTTTTAGCCAATTGGGTTTCTGCTTCAGAATCGGCAATGCGGTAGGGCTCTCTTTTTACTGATTTTACAACAGGAGCAAAAGCTTTGTCTTTGTCAACAGCATCTTCTTCACTTACATAACCGGAAGTTATTATCGGAGCTGGAGCAGCAATTTCGTCAGGAACTATCGCAGCTGGGGTCCCATAACTTATTGCCTCACTGTTGGAACTTTGTACTTCATTTACTGCAACTGCCGATTTCTGTTTAATTTGATTGTCTAAGATTTTTTCAGCTTCAGCTTTTGAAACTATTCCGGAATCTTCTGAAACAGCCATTTTATTTTTTTCTGAATCAGGTTTCTGAACCGATTCTTTTTCCTTTTCGTTAGTTACAACTTTATTAGTGTTTTCAATATTTGGCGTTTTGTCAGTTTTTAGGAATTGAGAACCTAAAGAAATTACTAATAAAAGTGATGCTGCAATTGCGATCTTTTTCCATAGCGAAATGGCTTTCTTGTCTTCTTTTTTGTCGAGCTTTTCTTCAACACGGGACCAGACTTTTTCCATTGCCGGAAAATCCTTGCTCTCGGCGTTGTGCGAAGCCTCTTTAAATTTTTCGAATATTTTATCTTGATTGTCCATGACTATTTTGCTTTTTGATAATACAACTTGTTTACTAATTCCTTCAGCTTGGTTTTTGAGGCATTCAATTGTGATTTTGAAGTGCCTTCAGAAATGTTGAGCATTGCCGCTATTTCTTTATGTCCATAACCTTCTATAACAAAGAGGTTAAAAACAGTTTTGCAGCCGTCCGGAATATGGTTTAGTAAATTGAGTAAATCTTCTTCTTCCAAAGAGTTAATTTCATCTGTAAAAGGCTGGGAAAGCAATTTGACATCATCAAGATACATATTGAAATTTGTATTTTTCTTAATGGCTGCCAAACAATGGTTCACGGTTATTTTTCTTGCCCAGGCCTCAAAAGCCTGAATTTCCTTCAGCTGTTCTATTTTTGTAAATATGGTATAAAAAGCGTCAGCCATAGCTTCTTCAATTTCTTCTTCCTTTTTTAGGTATCGCTTGCAGAGGCGATACAGCTTTGGAGCCATATACTCATACACCTGGCGCTGCGCATCGCGGTGCATTTTTTTGCAGTTAGAAATTAGAGTTTCGTTTATCACAATAGTTGTCTTTATATTAAAGAGAGCTTAAAAGATAAAAAGGTTGGGAAGAGGTTGAAATAAAAGTAAAAATAAATTAAATTATTTTGTAATTGGTTGGTTATTTGTGTTTTGTGAATTTTCGTTTGAATTGATATTCCATTCTTTTAATTCTGTGTCAAACACTTTTTTACTATGATTCAAAAATTCAAGCTCAAGGATGTAATCTCTTCTATTAGCTTTATAGTCAATTTTATTTACAATATATTTTTGTATAGGATTTAATTGTGATTTATCAGTAACAATTTTTAACTCATTTGGATATGCTCCGTATTTAGTTTTATAATTTTCAATTTCGGTTACTATTTTAATTCCTGTTTGTTCTGCAGTATAATCATATATTTTGAAAGCAAATAAAATTAAGACCATATTTATAAGACCTACGAATGTCATTCTTTCGGAATATTTTCGAAGCTTTGAATTGTTGGTGGTTCCTCTATACCATCTGGCAATTAATGCTGATACTCCCATTAATATTATTGAAATCCAAAATACATAGTAATTGTTTAATGAAAATATAGCTAAGCATATGGTAATTAAGAAGTATAAGAAGTATTTTTGAAAATCCGAAACTGAATTCGCTTTATTATTTAATACAAATGTTTCAATTAAATTATTTCTGTCATTTTTTTCAGCTTTTTTTAACTTGTTTATTAAGCTTATAAGTTTGTTTTCGTCAACTTTTAATTGACCCAAGTTTAGATTTAATTTTTGAGCACCAATTGCTTCAGTTAATTTTTCTGCCCATTTGTATTGTTCTGTTTGGAATTGATAAGTTTCATCAACAACAATTGAAATGAATTTTTGGCTATAAATATCAATCAGGTAAGCTTCAATGATTTGTTCCCATTTTATTTCAGTCTGTTTTATTGTCCGATCCCAAATCCCATTATCATTAATTATTATTTGTGATTTTTTATCAAATAAAACAAAAATTCCTAATGGAATTCCCATTCCAAAGAATAAGGTACAAAGCCATCCCATTATGTAATTAAATGTTCCTTTTTCTTCTTCCAAAATTATCCAGACACCAATTATAACAAATGGTAAAGTCATTATTATAAGTTTAATTCCTCTCCAGCCTGATTTGTACAATTTTATTTCTGTCATTGTTTTTATATATGATTCTGAAACATATAAGTCAAAAATTATAGTTTTACCTAACTGGTAAACTCAATTTAAAAATCTTCGTTTCCAAAAGCTCCGTATCGTTATCCTCGCAAAGCAAGAACTCGATTTTTCCATCTGATTTCTGATAGAAAGTCAAACCTTCGAATTTATTGGTTGAGGTTATCTTTTGAGTGAAATCTATTTTCATGGTTTTGAGATCGATGCGGCCTATGAAACTTCCCAGTACTTCACCGTCGTCGTAAGTAGATTGTGTGTCCTCGGAGGTTGAAAGGAAATAGATTTTGTCGTCAACCAAAATAGCATCTGTAAAACTGGAGCGAACGCCTTTTATTTTTGGTAGTTTATAATTGGTGGCTACAAGGGCAAATTCTTCTCCAAGACTTTTAGCGTGAATTGTAAAAATGGTGTTTTTGTTTGAGATTCCGTTACCGCGATTGAATAAATACCAGTTTTCACCGTCGAAAATAGCACCTTCGAGATTAAAATCTTCCGGTTTTATTTCGCCGAAACTTTGCATTAAAGCGTATAAATCGACCAGATTGTTTTTTTGTAAAATGGTTTTAGTTTTCAAATCGAAAGCAATCATTTTGTTTCGGTTTTCGGTTGAGCCTGAACCAAAAACATATAAAGTATCGTTGTGATGCGTAATTGATTCAAAATCCGGTTTTAGTTTTTTAGGAATGTTTTGCGACGGATTGTCTATTAAAGCATGATGACTTAATTGCTGATCCTGCATATTGTATTCGTATAAAAATCCGCTATTGTCGCCAATGATATAAAGAGAATTGTTGTTTAAAAACAATCCTGATGCCGAACCGATTCCGATGATTTGAAATACTATTTCTAATGTGAATTTTTCCATGGATGTTGTTTTGAAGCCAATTTTAATCTTTTGACTTACTTTTATTAATTAATTTTAGAGTTTGTTGATTGACGATGTTCTTAATTTTTTCTAATGCTTTAGATGAAAGACAATCTGCAACGCTTATGTAGATTAAGTTATTATCATCAGTTAGATTTTGATTTTCTTCTAAGGCTGTGCCATAACTGTTCATTCCGCTTATTAAATATATTGGAGTTTTGTCATTATATAAACGAGTTGTAATTTCAATAGTTCTTTTCAAAATTGCTTCTTGCATATTTTTATCTATTTCAGAATATTGAATTCGAGTTACGCATTGATACAAACTGCAAAAAGATATTTTTTTTAAGGGAAGAAAATCTTTTGTCTCTTCGAGTGGTTTTAGATCTTTAAAGCATTTACCGAAAACTTTAACATACACTTTATCTAAACTTTCATCATTTTCATTTTGACAAAATGTTTGATTAAAAATGAGAAAAGATAGTATCAAAATGATTTTTTTCATTGAAGTAATTTGAATATTGTTTTGAAAACTGAAGCCCAGCCCTGATAGCAATGAAAATACTTTGAGAAGAAATTGTATTTTTTCCTGACAGGACAAAGCGACCGGCGGAAGCTCTTGGTATGACTTGGAAAAAAGCAATTTATTGAAAAAGTATTGCAATGAATAGCAGGAATATGCTTCGTAAAAATAGTATATTTACTCTTACGATAAAACTGAAATATATGAAATCGATAGATCCGAATGATTTTAAGGTTGTTAAAGAAATAAGTTTAAAAAGTATCCCGACTTTGTTGGATATAAAAGCCGATGATGACGAAAAGGAAGAAAAACTGGATAAAGTTCAGGCAAAACTGAGCGATTTGCAGGATGTAATGTATTCGCATAACAAATATGCTGTTTTAATTTGTCTGCAAGGCATGGACACTTCGGGGAAAGATAGCCTGATTCGGGAAGTTTTTAAAGAATTTAATCCGCGTGGAGTGGTAGTGCATAGTTTTAAAACGCCAAATTCAACTGAGTTAGAACACGATTATTTGTGGCGACATTATATTGCCTTGCCGGAAAAAGGAAAGTTTGCGATTTTTAACAGAACGCATTATGAGAATGTACTGGTGACGCGGGTGCATCCTGAATTTATTTTGGCGGAGAATTTGCCGGGAATAAATTCGGTTAAGGATATAAAACCAAAATTCTGGAAAAACAGAATCGAGCAGATCAATAATTTTGAAAAGCATATTGCCGAAAACGGAACAATTGTTCTGAAGTTTTTTCTGCATCTAAGTAAAGAAGAACAACGCGAAAGATTACTGCGTCGTCTGGAGGAAGGAAAACACAATTGGAAATTTTCTCCCGGTGATCTGAAGGAGCGTGAACATTGGAACGAATATCAAAAATATTATGAAGAGGCCATAAATAAAACTTCGACAGAACATGCGCCATGGTATATTGTTCCTGCAGATGATAAAGAAATGGCACGTTATATAGTTGCTAAAATTATTTGGGAAGAAATGCAGAAACATACTGACATTCAGGAGCCTGAATTGGATGATAAAATAAAAGCCAATATCGAAATTTATAAGAAGGAATTAGAAAAATAATTTTTTAATTTCAAAAATACAAAAACTATGAAAAAATATTTCTTTTTACTAATTATTGGGGCTGGAGTTTGTTATTCAAATCCTAAAAAAGAGGATGAAAAAACTTCAAGACCTTTTAAAGAAATTAAGGTGTTAAAGAAGACCGTTAAAGAATATTTATATGATGTTTTAAAAAGTGATCAGATTTCAAGTTATGTTTATGAAAATGATTTAGTTTCTAATATAGTGACTAAAACAAAAGAAGGTAATATCATTGAAGATGTAAAAATTAACTACGAAGATGGAAAAATAAAAGGAATGATAATGAATTTTCCACCTTTAAAAGACAGACGTGAATCATTAATAAAAAAAATTTTTAATTACAAAGATGATTTAATTATAAGTATAAATACTGATGACAATGGAAGAAAAGTATTTGAGGAGTTAACTTATAATGATTTGAATCAAGTTACAAAAGCAAAAATAATAGAAAATAAAACTATAGGTCAAAAAAAATATATGTATTATGCAGATGGGAACTTATCTAAAAGAATATATTCTTCTTCTACATCCAAAGATGTTGATCGTTATTATTCTTATGATAATAAACATAATTCATTTGGATTGGTTTTTTCAGATGTGTTCATAAAAATTAATATAGTTTCGAAGAATAATGTTAAAACTCAAATTAACGATGGTATAACTGTTTCTTATGAATATGAATATAACTCAGATGATTATCCGACAAAGATTATCGAAATAGGAGATAAGGGAAAAAAGAGTATTACTACAATAGAATATGAATAATAAAAAAAAAACGAAACCCGACAGATTTTAAAACCTGTCGGGTTTGCGTTTCCCAAAAACAAAATAATAAATAATTTATTTCTTATAAATCAAAACCATACGCTACACGAAGTGCAATCTGATTGGTATTGAATTTGTCATAATCTTCATATCTTAAACTGACATCAATATGTTTACCTGCATATCCAATACTTGGAGCCCATAAAAGCGAAGTCTCATTATAATCGTTAGTTACTGCAAAAGCAGCACCTACTTCTCCCATAACATAAAATTGATCTTCCCAAACAAAAGCTTTGAAACCAGCTTTAGCAGGTATAAAACCTAGATCCGGAAGATCATCTCCAACAAATAAATTGGTAAAACCTGTTGTTAAAGTTACCGAGGTTCTTTTAGATAAATCATATTGAAGTCTAACATCACCACCAAGAGCCCAGTCATAATCATCGCCGTCAGTCGGAATTCCGCCACTTAAACCAATTCCTAATTTAAATCCTTGATTGTAGTTAGTACTTTCTGCTGTTTGAGCAGATGAAGTTGTTGTGTAAATCATTGCAATTATTGCAAAGAATAGAATCCTGATGTTTTGTAAATTTTTCATGCGTGTATTTTTTTTAATTACTATGGTGTAAAAGTAGTTTTGACATGCTTGTAGGTTGTTATATAATTTTTTGGAATCGTTACATAATGTAGATGTTATAATAGAAAAGATTCCAAAAGGCTTGATTTTGTTGGGTTTTTTGATTAAAACACATAATAAAACCTAATTGCTTTATATTTGATTACTGAAAATCAGTGAGATATGCGGTAATGTTTTTTTCTTGTAGTTATACGAATTCATTTAAGTTCAATATTTCTATAGAATCGAAAGCATCTGATTATCTTTGCCGACTAAAAAGTTTAAAAGTGAATTTAAAGCAATACACAAAGGAATTTTCATATAATCTGCGACTGGCATATCCTGTTATTTTAGGAATGGTCGGCCATACATTAATAGGTATTGTTGATAATATAATGGTTGGAAAACTGGGAAGCACTGAACTTGCAGCAGTCTCCTTAGGAAATAGCATGATTTTTATTGCTTTGTCCCTTGGTATTGGATTTTCTACTGCTTTAACTCCAATTGTAGCTGAAGCGGATGCTGAAAAAGATGAAGGTAAAATTCGTTCGGCTTTTCATCATGGGCTGTTTCTGTGTACCATTTTAGGTTTTATGCTTTTTGGATTATTGGTTTTAGCAAAACCTTTAATGGAATTATTACAGCAGCCGGGAGATGTGATTGCATTAGCAAAACCTTATTTGGTTTGGGTAGCTTTTTCATTAGTCCCGTTAATTATGTATCAGGGATACAAGCAATTTGCAGATGGACTTTCAATGACCAAATATTCTATGTACGCTATTATTATGGCGAATATTATTCATGTTGGGATCAACTATATGCTGATTTATGGTGTTTGGATTTTTCCTAAAATGGGTATTATTGGCGCAGCTTTAGGAACCGTGATTTCAAGAATTCTGATGGTGATTTTTATGCATGTTATTTTGGCCCGACATGAACGGTTAAAAACTTATTTTGAAGGTTTTAGTTTTGAAGAAATAAAAAAAGAAACTATCAGGAAAATTATAAACTTAGGTTTGCCATCAGCAATGCAAATGCTTTTTGAAGTAGTCCTCTTTACAGCATCTATCTGGCTTTGCGGAAACATTGGAAAAACGAGTCAGGCTGCCAATCAAATTGCTTTGAGTCTGGCCTCAATGACTTTTATGGTTGCTATGGGGTTAAGTGTAGTTTCGATGATTCGTGTCAGTAACCAAAAAGGATTAATGGATTATAAGAAACTGGTTGTCGTAGCACGTTCCATCTTTTTACTTTCGATTATTCTCGAAGTTGTTTTTGCCGCTATATTTATCGCTTTTCATAATATTTTGCCTTATATCTTTCTGAATATGGAAGATACGCTACAGCTTACGGATAATACAGAAGCAATAGGAATTGCTTCAAAATTATTGCTGATTGCCGCTGTATTTCAGATTTCTGATGGAATTCAGGTCGTGGTTTTAGGTGCTTTACGCGGATTACAGGATGTAAAAGTGCCTATGTATATTACTTTTACAGCATATTGGATAATTGGTTTTCCGATTTCATATTATTTGGGAGAATACACCTCATGGAAAGCAGAAGGAGTTTGGATTGGACTTTTGGCAGGCTTAACGGCAGCAGCAATATTTCTTTATATTCGTTTTCATTACTTAACAAAAAAATTAATCAATAATTCATTTTCAAATAACTAAATTTGAAGCATTAAAAATAAATTAAAAATGGAATTACCTAAATTTTTACTTGGAGATAATACTGATTTTCCGGATGATATTTTTATCGTTCACCTTGATTATCCGAGATTTATAATCAATTTAAAAGATGATGAGGTTGAGTTTATGGAAGAAGCTGAAGATCTTGATGAAGCAGAATTAAATGCTGAAATGGAAGGTTTGATTGTTTTGGCTAATGAATTTTACGACAGAGAAATAAAACGTTACGAAGAGTAGAGACGCACAGCATAGAGGCGTACAGCAGTGCGTCTCATTGTGCGTTTGTTATGCCCCCAACCAAAAATCATTTGATGAAAAAATTAAGTTTTTTAAAACCCGTTTTTAATTTCATAGCAATCGGATTGCTGATTACTACTTTAAGCCGAATCTTTTTATTTTTTCTATTTAAAGACAGAGTAATCCAAACACCAAATTTCGGGTATATTTTTCCAATCGGTTTGCGAATGGATTTGATTTTACTGTGTTATTTGTCTTTTCTTCCGGCAGTCCTGATTACTTTTCTTCCCAAGAACTGGATTAAATTCACGAATAAATTTCTGGTAATTTATAGTTTCTTATTTCTGTTTCTGATTCTTTTTGTAGAATTGGCTTCGCCGGATTTTGTGAAACAATACGACACACGTCCGAATAAGATTTTCTTAGATTATCTGATTTATCCAAAAGAAGTTGTCGGAATGCTTTTAAAAAGTTACCTGACTTCTATAATCGTTACTTTTCTGATTCTTGGAGCTGCCTTATATTTTGCTTTCAAAAAAGGGAAAAAGTATTTCCACACAACCAGTACCGAATATAAATTTAAACTGATGATTTTTCCGTTAGTTGCTTTTTTATTGTTTTTTGGTGCACGATCAAGCCTTACTTCAAAACGGCCAATTAATGCCAGTAATGCTGTTTTTTCAACTGATCAGCTGACAAATTGTTTGGGGTTGAATTCATTTTATACCGTTGCTTTTGCTGCGTATTCAATTAAAAACGAAGGAAATACCAAGATGTACGGCAAGATGGATGAAGCCGAAGCAATTGCCCGTGTGAAAAAATACATGATTGCCGGACCAAATGATTTTACCGATGCTGAAATTCCGTTTCTTCATGTACAGCAACCTGATTCAGTAGTTAAAAAGCCTTATAATCTCGTGATTTTTTTACAGGAAAGTTTAGGTGCTGAATATGTTGGGATCTTAGGAGGAAAACCATTAACACCGGAATTTGATAAATTGTCGAAAGAAGGTTTATTATTTACCAATTTATATTGTACAGGTACACGAAGCGTGCGTGGTATCGAAGCAGTTGTAACCGGATTTTTGCCTTCGCCTTCAGAAAGTGTGGTGAAATTAGGGAATTCTCAACAGGGATTTTTTACACTTGCTGATGCCTTAAAACAAAAAGGCTATGACACCAGTTTTATTTATGGCGGAATGGCAAATTTTGATAATATGGCTTCGTTTTTCAACGGAAATGGTTTTCAGGATATTGTTGATGAAGAAGATTTTGAATCAGATGGAAGTAAGTATGCATTTAAAGGGACCTGGGGTTATTCGGATGAAGATCTAGTAACAAAGGCAAATAATTATTTTAAAGCAAAAGGAAACAAGCCTTTCTTTTCCTTAATGTTTTCTACGTCAAATCATGAACCTTTTGAATATCCTGCCGGAAGAATAAAACTTTACGATCAAAAGCCTGCAACAGTAAATAATGCTATGAAATATGCCGATTTCTCTATTGGGAAATTCTTCGAAATGGCTAAAAAAGAAGCGTATTTTAAAAATACTGTTTTTATTGTTATTGCCGATCATAATACGAGAACATACGGAAAGAATTTAGTGCCAATCAATAAATTTCATATTCCGGCCCTGATTATAGGACCTGGGGTTCAAAAAGGAACAGCTTACAATAAATTAGCAAGTCAGATTGATATTCCGCCAACATTATTAGGTTATTTAGGAGTTCCGTTTGAAACACCAATGGTGGGAAGAAATTTAAATAAATTGAATCCGACAGTTCAGGGAAGGTCGATTATGCAGTTTAATGATATCAATGCATTTAGAGTAGAGAATCAGGTTGTAATTATGCAGCCAAATTTAAAACCGCTTCAATTCGAAATCAAAAACGATACTACTTTAATTCCTGTAAAATTAAATGAAGAATTAGCTAAAGATGCTTTGGCACACGTTATAACAGCAGGAAATTTATATAAAGAGAATAAGTATAAGCTTAGGAAAAAATAGAACAAAGCAACAATAATTTAAAGTTTTTAATTTACTCTGTCGCTTCCTTAAAAATATAACGACAACAGTTTTTGAAAAGCTGCTAAAGATGAAATTTCATCTTTAGCAGCTTTTTTAGTTTAATTGGCTTTTAAAGGCTTACGGAAATTAAAATCAGCCGTCAAATTAAATAGTTGTAACTTTAATGTATTGATTTTTAAGTTTTTTGTGAAGGTTGTTGCTTTAAAAGCAAACTGAGGTAACAAAAAATAAGCTTTGTTTATCTATCTAATAAATATTAAAACTAAATCGATATGAAAAATCTTAACACAACAATTTTTGCGGCAACACTGGCATTGTGTTGCTTAACAAGTGTAAAAGCACAAGACGGTAAAATTGTAAAAGAAAAAACGATTAAATCGACTTCCGGTTCAGAAAGTACTTTAGACGGATCTACCCAAAAAAGCAATATAAATGGTATAAATAATGGAATGCCAAATAGAATTTCGATGAATGTTACTGTTGCGAAGCAGACACAAGGGGCAACTTTTGGAGAAAAAGTAAATGCCGGAAAAATAAATGTAACATTAGTTGAAGGCGGATGTATTGTTTTGTTTTCTTCTAATGAAGGGTACAGAGTCAATACGGCTGACAAAAGCATTAAGGAGCTGAGCAAAAATGAATGCGCTGCTTTTGGTGAAAAAGTCAATCAGGGTTTACATACAGCTGGTGGTACTTTGTCGCAGGGAGCGTCTTTATTGGGTGGTGCTTTGCCTGGCGGTGCTATTATTTCTGCTGCGGTTTCCAGTGTGGGCAATTTAGCCGGTGGTGCAGGAGGAGGGGCTGCTGCTGCTTCTTATGCTGCTACCGGAAGAATAGGAAAACCTGATTCTGAAAAGAATGTTTTGAAAATTCAGGATAATGAAAATGAAGTTGTGGCAGACCTGGCTGATGGAGAATATGAATTAGCATTTGTTATTGTTGAGAAAGCAACTTCAGGTTTGAAAGACACCTTAAAAACACAGGTTCGTATGGGATTTACAATAGAAAAAGGAGTTTTAAAAACGAAACACGACACCGCTAAAAATTCAGTAGGCAATATTCGTTAAAAATGTTTCGTTGTTTTTATAGTAGCCATTGAGGCTTTTATATGGAAAGAGATTCGGCTCCGCCCAGACTGACACCTAATTTCGAATTGCACTCAATGGGCTACTCTTTAAAATATTTTTTTAATAATAACTGAGCGGCTGCAAAAGGTGACATTTCGTTATTTTGCACCGCTTTTTTTGTTGTATCCAATAGTTGAATGATGCCTGACTGATTGTAGAAATGCGTTTTTAATTGTTCATTAATGGTTTCTGTCATCCAAAAGTGATTTTGCTCTTTTCTTTTTTCCTGAAAATAACCGGTTTCATTTGTCATTTTGACATATTCTGAAATAGTTTCCCGTATTTCAGAAATCCCTTCTCCCGAAATGGCGCTGCAGGTAGTAACTTTTGGCTGCCATGCTGATTTTTTTGGAGGAAATAAATGCAAAGCCCTATTGAATTCCACTTTAGCCAAATTCGCTTTTTTAATATTATCTCCATCTGCTTTATTGATGACAACAGCATCTGCCATTTCCATGATACCACGTTTGATTCCCTGAAGCTCATCGCCGGCACCTGCAATTTTTAATAATAGAAAAAAGTCAACCATGCCGTGAACAGCAGTTTCACTTTGTCCCACACCAACAGTTTCAATTATAATAGTATCAAAACCTGCCGCTTCACACAAAATAATAGATTCGCGTGTTTTTCTGGCTACGCCTCCCAAAGTATCTCCGGAAGCGCTTGGCCTGATAAAAGCATTTTCATCTTTAACCAATTCTTCCATTCGGGTTTTATCTCCTAAAATACTTCCATGCGAAAGGGAACTGCTTGGGTCAACTGCCAATACGGCAACTTTTTTTCCCAGTGAAGTTAGATATTTTCCAAAAGCTTCGATAAAAGTGCTTTTTCCAACCCCGGGAACGCCCGTAATTCCAATTCGGATTGATTTACCTGAATGAGGCAGACAGCCTTTAATGACTTCGTTAGCTTTTTCCGTATGTTCAGGATTAGTACTTTCTACCAAAGTGATGGCACGGCTTAAAGAAGTTCTGTTGTTATTTAAAATTCCGGTAATTAATTCTTCTGAAGTAGGAAGCTGTTTTCTTCTTTGCTGTATTTGAGTGATGGCTGCTACATTGGTAATTTCAGGAAAAGAAATTCCGGCTTTTTCATGTAAACTACCCGACTGTTTTTTTAAACTTGACAAAATACTTTTTTTGGTACTGTAAAAGTACTGAAAACAAAAACAGTTTCAAAAGTAGAAAATTGCTTTCGAAACTGTTTTTTGTGAATTTATTGGGTTGCAGTAATTAATATGCTGCTGTAAAACGAACTTGATGGTGTTTAGGATTTTCTGCTTCGTCAGCAATAACTACTGCTAAATCTTCCACAGATAAAATACTTCTCTGTTCAGCATCAAAAACCGGGTTTTCTAAACCTAATCGGTATTTTCCTGTTCTTCCTGTTGTGATTCCCTGATGCATCTCAAAAGCCGGACTAAAAAACGCCCAATCTAAATCTTTTTCTTCTTTAATAACATTCAGATAATCCCTTGCTGCGGTTGCAGCCACATAATATTCTTTAGGAAAGTCCGGTGTATCAACCGCTTGCAAACCTGGTGCAACAAATAAACTTCCTCCGCCACCAATAACGATGAAACGTTTAACGCCTGATTTTTTTACACCTTCCTGAATTGCTTTTGAACCGGCAATAAAATCATCATAGATATTTGGATTGGTCCATCCGGAGTTATAGGCACTAATTACGATGTCATTTCCTTTTAAAGTTTCTGCCAAAGCATCTGTATTAAAAATATCTGTAGCGACCCAATTTACATTTGATGTATCTTTTGGGTTTCTGGCAATAGCAGTAATGTTGTGTTTTCTGTCTGTCAGTTCATTTAAAATAGCTGAACCTACGAATCCTGTTGCTCCAATAATTGCGATTTTCATAAATATATAATTTAATTAGTAATAAAAAATGTTACAGTTTTGTTTAAAAAAATGCTTAGAATTGATTAGAAAAATCTTCTAATGTAATGTTTGTCAGTTGCAAACTAACTTTTTCGTTCATGTCTGCATATAATCCGGCTAAATTCTCGTTGATTTTTTTACCAACCGGACAATCAGGATTAGGCTGGTTTTTAGCATACCCCAAATTAATATTGTCAAAAGTCATCTCAAATATTTCTTTTAATGTAATATTTGAAGCTGCTTTAGACAATTTTGTGCCTCCTTTTTTACCTTCTTTACTTTCTACAATATGATGGGCTTTTAGATTGGCAATTTCTTTTCGAACCAAAACAGGGTTGAGGTTCATGCTTCCTGCAATAAACTCAGATGATAAAAAATCATTCGGAAATTTAGTGAGTAAAGTAAGAATGTGAATCGTTATGGCAAATTTACCTGAAATCATACTGTAATAAAATATATTACAAATGTAAAATGTTTTATTGGATTAAAAATAATTTTAACTAAAATTTTATATTCCATGGTGTTTTATAAATTCCTATTTTTGTAATGATACTGCAATATGAACAACTTTATTCTAATATTCTTCTTTTTAATTTTAGGCTTGCTTTTGCAAAAAGTAAAGTGGTTTCCAACCCATATTTACAAGTTTTTAAACAAAGTTGTAATTTATTTTTGCCTGCCGGCGATTACTTTATATCACATTCCGAAAATAAAATGGGATAATGAATTGCTGTTTCCAATAGGAGCTGGCTGGCTTACTTTTATATTGGCTTTTGTTTTTTTTCATTTTTTAGGAAAACGATTAGGATGGTCCAATAAACTTATTGGCTGCTTAATCCTTACGGCTGGATTGAGTAATTCTTCTTTTCTTGGCTATCCTATAATTGAAGCTTTGTACGGAAAAAAAGGACTGGAAACAGCAGTTTTGGTCGATCAGCCGGGAACATTTGTTGTAGTTTCTACATTGGGTGTTTTTGTAGCAGCATTCTATTCTAAAGGAAGTCCGAATACTTTTGAGATCATTAAAAAAATAATCTTTTTTCCGCCGTTCATTACATTTGTTTTAGCTTGTTTAATGAATGTGTTTCAGTACGATTTTGATTTGAATCTTCAATTTGCCTTTTTGAAAATCGGCAGCCTCGTAACGCCTTTAGCATTGCTTTCGGTAGGGTTACAGCTCAACTTTGACCGGAAAAGCCGGCATTGGAAATTTTTACGGCTTGGACTTTTCTACAAGTTGATTCTGGCTCCATTTATTATACTTGTTTTGTATGTTTTTATTTTTAAACAGCATTCTCAGGGTATCCAGATAACGATTATGGAAATGGCTATGGCTCCAATGATTACGGGTGCGATTTTAGCTTCGACTTATGGATTAAAACCAAAATTAAGCAGTATGATGATTGGTTTCGGAATACCAATTTCATTCGCAACCCTTGCTATTTGGTATTTTGTCACGAGTTTTATATAAATCTGATTAATAATTTTTTACTTAGAATATGAATACATCTACAAAAACTGTTGCAATTGACAGCAGTACTTTAGCTCAAAAAACAGTTTATTCGGTATTATTTTCAATTGCATTTGCACATTTATTAAACGACTTAATGCAATCTGTAATTCCTTCAACATATCCAATTTTAAAGCAAAATTTCAATTTAAGTTTTACCCAGGTTGGACTGATTACCTTTGTTTTTCAGTTTACAGCTTCTTTGCTACAGCCTTTTGTTGGGTTTTATACAGATAAAAAACCAAAACCTTATTCGCTTGTAGCGGCTATGGTTTTTACCATTTCAGGATTAGGATTATTATCCGTTTCCAGTTCATTTTGGATGTTGCTGGTTTCGGTAGCTTTGGTCGGAATCGGCTCTTCGATTTTTCATCCGGAAGCTTCCCGTGTTGCTTTTTTAGGCTCAGGAGGAAAGCGGGGTCTGGCCCAATCCATATTTCAGTTAGGAGGAAATGCCGGAAGTGCCATCGGACCTTTACTGGTAGCTTTGGTGGTAGCTCCTCACGGGCAATCGTATGTTATTTGGTTTGTACTTGCAGGAGTTTTAGGCATCATGATTTTGTCAAGAATTGCAGCCTGGTATGCTAATCATATGAGTTTAAGAGCATCCGGGAAAACTGGCTTGGAGGAAAATAATGTACAATTGTCAGATAGAAAAATTACTATTTCTATAATCGTTTTATTGCTGCTGATATTTTCCAAATTCTTTTACATGGCAAGTATGTCCAGTTATTTTACTTTTTATTTAATTAGTAAATTTGGATTAAGTGTTCAGGATTCTCAGTTTTATTTATTTCTTTTTATGGCTTCGGTGGCAGCCGGAACTTTAATAGGAGGTCCTTTGGGAGATCATTTTGGCAGAAAATATATTATTTGGTTTTCAATTTTGGGAGCTGCCCCGTTTACATTGCTTTTGCCTTATGCTAATTTATTTTGGACTGCTGTTTTAGCAGTAATTATCGGAGTCGTTATCGCTTCTGCATTTTCAGCAATTTTGGTTTTTGCACAGGAATTAAAGCCTGGAAAAGTCGGGATGATTTCAGGTTTGTTTTTCGGTTTTGCTTTTGGAATGGGAGGTCTGGGATCTGCCGTTTTAGGATATATTGCTGATAAAACCAGCATAGAATATGTGTATGCCATAAGTTCTTATTTGCCATTAATTGGAGTTCTTGCCTATTTCCTGCCGAATATCCAAAAGAAAAAAACAATATAAATTTCTTAAAATATATAGAAAAGGTAGAGTTTAGTTTTTTTTAATTATTTTTTTGAGTAATTTTAGGGGAACTAAAAAAATATAATTATGTCAACATTAAGATTAGGCGATATAGCTCCGGATTTTTACGCAGAAACTACCCAAGGGCCAATTCATTTTCATGAATGGTTAGGGGATTCATGGGGAGTTTTATTTTCACACCCTTCAGATTTTACTCCGGTTTGTACAACCGAATTAGGAACAGTTGCAAATTATCTTCCGGAATTTACAAAAAGAAATACTAAGGTTATTGCTTTAAGTGTCGATGGATTAGAGTCACATTTAGAATGGATCAAGGACATCAATGAAACTCAAAATACGACAGTAAATTTTCCGATTATTGCTGATGAAGATAAAAAAATAGCCAATTTATATGATATGCTTCATCCAAATGCCAGTGATAAATTTACAGTACGTTCTGTTTTTATAATTGGTGCTGATAAAAAAATCAAATTGACATTAACATATCCTGCTTCAACAGGAAGAAATTTTGACGAATTGCTTCGTGTTATTGATAGTTTGCAGCTAACGGCAAATTATAGTGTAGCAACTCCGGCGAATTGGAAAGACGGAGAAGATGTGGTGATTACACCAGCAGTTCCGGATAGTGATATTCCTGGTAAATTCCCAAAAGGACATACGCCAATCAAACCGTATTTGCGTATGACACCGCAGCCTAATAAATAAGTTTTTTAGCTTCTAAGATACTAAGTTTCTAAGGTACTAAGAGATTTTTAACTCTTAGTAATCTTAGAAACTTCTATACTTTTTTTATTAATTGGCTCATTCGTTTTTTATCTCCAACAACCCAAATAATATCATTTTTTTCTAACGTTATACTGGATTCAGGATTTAGAATCCGTTTTCCATTTCGTTCAATTCCAACCACCATACCATTGGTTTTTGATCTGAATTGACCGATACTTTTTCGAATAAATTCTTCATCAGAAACTTCCAGCTGCCGTAAAACAATTTCAGATTCTTCGACAACTTTAGGGTTTTCAATTTCATTCTGATTCAAATATTTTGTAAACTCAGTGACTTGGGCATCAGTACCAATAACACAAATTTCGTCGCCGGGAAAGAGACGTTCATTTTTAGTTGGAATTGAAATCATAACATCGCCTCTTTTTATATAGGCAATGTTGATTCCCATTTGCTCACGAATGCTTAATTCTTCAAGCGTTTTTCCTGCCAGATTAGATTCTCTCCCTATGTCAAAAAAGGACATGTGTCCATCCCAGGGCATTAAATTTGCATAACGCCTGTCGATTTTTTTGTTTTCCCGGTCGTTTAAGTTCTTTAAAAAATGACTTTCGATTTTATGGTATTGCTCATTTAATTTCTTAGGAAATATTTGATATGCAGCAATGGCAATGATCAAAGCGATAAAAGCAACCAGAGGTGAAAAGAAAATATTTAATAAAAGACCAATAAAAAAGACACCTAAACTCATTCTGATTAAAATCATCATTAAAAGAGCTCCCCTGTATTTGCGTTCCTCCCATAGCATTTCAACTTCTTCTACAGCAAAACGCCGCAGCGAGAGAGCCCATAAGAACGGAGCAATTACGATCAAAGTTATCAGTGCGGCCAAAGTATTTCCGAACCGTGTATCTGCTACTAATGGAGCCACAAAATTTGCTGACAATAAAATAACTGCCGCAATAATAATAGTATGTAAAATAATCTGAATAACATAAGCATGCAGTACTTTTTGCCAGGTACTGACAGCTTTTATCGCTTGCGCATTCAGACTATAGCGGTTGATGTTTTTAACCCATTTTCTTGGCATTTTCCGCTCCAGTAATTCAGAGAAAGGCACTGCATATTTTACCATGAAAGGAGTGGTAAAAGTAGTAACTGCAGAAACAGCTACTACAATCGGATATAAAAATGAACTGGTAACATTCAGCGTCATTCCCAAAGTGGCAATAATAAAAGAGAATTCGCCAATTTGCGATAAACTCATACCCGTTTGTACCGATTGTTTCAGGGGTTGTCCTGATAGCAATGCTCCCATCGTAGAACTTACAGATTGACCAACAATAGTTACAAGCGTTAAAACAGCTACCGGAAAGGCGTGTTCATACAACATTTTAGGATCAATCAACATTCCGACTGATACAAAAAAGATGGCTCCAAATAAATCCTTAACTGGTTTTACCAAATGTTCGATATGTTCGGCCTGAGTAGTTTCGGCAATTATAGAACCCATAATAAATGCCCCCAAGGCAGGCGAGAAGCCCACATTTGCAGCAAAACTCACCATAGTAAGGCATAAGGCAAGCGAAATTATCAATAGCATTTCATCCGTCAGTAAATGTTTGGCTTTTTTAAGAAGTGTCGGAATAAAAAAGATACCGCCTATAAACCATGCTGTCAGGAAAAAAATAAGTTTCAAAACGGACATCATTAATTCACTTCCTGAAAATTGCTGACTCACTGCAATGGTTGATAGTAAAACCATCATCAAAATGGCTATAATGTCCTGTACAATAAGGGAGCCAATAACTATTCCGGCAAATTTATGAGCCTTGACACCAAGTTCATCAAAGGTTTTTAAAATAATTGTAGTTGAAGAAATTGATAAAATTACCCCCAGAAAAATGCTGTCCATCTGAGACCAATCCATCCACCGCCCGACCAGATAACCAATTATAACCATTGTAATTATTTGTGTAATGGCTGTAATCGAGGCTGTTCCGCCAACTTTCATTAATTTTTTAAAACTAAACTCGAGCCCCAGACTAAAGAGGAGGATAATTACTCCAATCTCAGCCCAGACTTCTACACTTTTCATTTCTGTTACTGAAGGGAAAAAGTCAAAATGATTACCCGCTAAAAACCCTGCAATCAAATACCCTAAAACCAATGGCTGTTTCATTTTTTTAAAAAATAATACAGCAATTCCGGCGGTCATCAGGATAAGTCCCAAGTCGCTGATTAATGGTTTCAGGTGGTGTGTAGTTTCTGCAACGGCATTTAAGGCAATCATAAAGGTGAGATTTTTCAGGAGCTTAATCCAGCTTTACATTTCAAGCTTTTACTCAAAAAACTATATTTTTAACGCAGTTCCAGGAGCTTCCGTTGGTCGCTCTGTTCCTGCAAAAAAATATAGTTTTCTCGCAAAAGGCTTTTCATTTTAATCTGGGCTAATTTCCAATCGGATTAAATAGAAAAAGCTATCGTTAAAGATAGCTTTTTTTGATAAAATATTTTGGGTTTTCTTTAAATACCTGTGAAATTACTAGGTGTTATCTGCATTAATTCTGCCTTAATGACATCAGAAACTTCTAAAGTCGCAATAAAATTATGAATTGCTTTTTTATCAATAGCTTCGTTTGTTCTTGTCAAACCTTTTAAAGCTTCATAAGGATTCGGATATGCTTCACGACGTAAAATTGTCTGAATTGCTTCAGCAACAACCGCCCAGTTTTTCTCTAAATCTTCAGCAAATTTAGCTTCGTTTAAAAGCAATTTGTTCAGACCTTTTAGTGAAGCTTCAAAAGCAATTATTGTATGCCCGATCGGAACTCCAATATTACGTAAAACAGTACTGTCAGTTAAATCACGCTGTAATCTCGAAACTGGTAATTTAGCTGCCAAATGCTCAAAAATAGCATTTGCGATTCCTAAGTTTCCTTCAGAATTTTCAAAATCAATCGGATTGACTTTATGTGGCATTGCAGAGGAACCAATTTCGCCTTCTTTGATTTTTTGTTTAAAATAATCCATTGAAACATAGGTCCAGATATCACGGTCTAAATCGATAATGATATTGTTGATTCTTTTTAAAGCATCAAAAAATGCTGCAAAATGATCGTAATGTTCAATTTGAGTTGTTGGAAAAGAGTGATGTAAACCAAGATCAGATTCAACAAATTTATTTCCAAACTTTTTCCAGTCAATTTGCGGATACGCTACGTGGTGTGCATTGTAATTTCCTGTTGCGCCACCAAATTTAGCGGCAAACGGAATATTGAATAATAAACGCATCTGCTCTTCTATACGTTCCACAAAAACCAGAATTTCTTTTCCTAAACGGGTAGGAGAAGCTGGTTGCCCGTGTGTACGTGCCAACATTGGAATATCCTTCCATTCAACACTTAATTCTTTTAATTTAGAAATTAAAGAAATTAAGGAAGGCATATAAACCTGCTCAAAAGCTTCTTTTGTAGAAAGCGGAATGGCAGTATTGTTAATATCCTGAGACGTTAATCCGAAGTGAATGAACTCTTTATATTGAGACAAACCCAGTTTTTCAAAAGCATCTTTAATAAAATACTCAACCGCTTTTACATCATGATTCGTAACTTTTTCTGTTTCCTTGATCCAAAGGGCATCTTCAGTAGAAAAGTTTTTATAGATGTTACGCAAACTGTCAAATAAACCCGGACTTACGTCTTTTAGTTGTGGTAATGGTACTTCGCACAAGGCAATAAAGTATTCAATTTCAACTAATACACGGTATCTGATTAAAGCTTCTTCAGAGAAAAAAGGTGCTAATGAAAGGGTTTTATTTCTATATCTTCCGTCAATTGGAGAGATAGCATTCAATTCGTTTAAAGTAGTCATTGTTATGTTGTTTGTTCGAAAGGTGCAAATATAAGGTATTGTTAAAACTTCTGAAAATTACAGAAGGGTTATTATAGAGGAACTTAATAAATTATATAATCGTTTTGAAAATTTTATCCCAAACAGTAAAGTAAAAACCATAGTTGTGCGATTCGTTTTTATGATGGTTACTATGGAATTTTGTAGTTGAGATCCATTTAGTAAAGTAATTTTCATACCAGAAGCCTGGAAAAATATCTGTTTTTAAGTGGCCAAATATTCCATAGGACAAGTTTAAAATCAGATAAATAATTATGCTGAGATAATTGAATTCCAGTATCGAAATTAAAAATAACCAAATAATTCCAAAGCCCAAAGCTTCTATAGGATGAAGTACATAAAGGCTGTACACACTTGTTTCAATATGGGTATGATGAAGTTTATGAATTGGATAAAACCATTTTAGATGATGCACCAGATAATGGAAACAAAACATAAAAAAGTCCATTAATAGTACCAATAATAAAATATCTGAAATTATGGATAAAATTGAAGATGAAAAATCTACTTTCATTATCCCAAAGTAATACAATTCATATCCCAACAGAGTTATAAGCGTATTACAGATCACGGTCGAAGCCAGCCACTTAATATCTGTTTTGTTAAGTATTGTATTTTCAGGTTCTATAATTCTTCCAATTATAATTGAAAAATAAAACAGCACTAAATTTTCAATCAAAAAGAAAACGGACAGGCTAAGTAAATTGTATTGGGATAATTGCTGTAACCAGCTTTCAAAAATCATATTTTCTCTGTCTCAAATAGTTTTTCCCTTAGAATAGCAACACCTTCGGAAGCAATTTTAGGAATAACTTCAATTTTATTTTTAATATTCGGAATCGAAATTGGTTTAGGATCAATATAAAAAACGGGAGTAATACTGTAAGTGTACGAAATCAGTCCGGCTGCCGGATAAACTTGCAGCGACGTACCAATTACGGCAAAATAATCGGCTTCTTCCACTATTTTAATTGCTTCTTCAAGAGCAGGGACTTCTTCTCCAAACCAAACAATATGCGGACGTAACTGATGTCCGTTTTCGTCAAAATCTCCGGTAAATAAATCTTCTGTCCAGTCTAAAATATGATTTTTGTCCTGGGTACTTCTTACTTTCAGCAATTCGCCATGCAGGTGCAATACTTTTGTGCTTCCGGCACGCTCGTGTAAATTGTCTACATTCTGGGTGATAATATGTACATCAAAATTCTTTTCTAATTCAGCTAAAATCTGGTGTCCTAAATTAGGTTGCACTTCTTTTAACTGCTGGCGCCTTTTGTTATAAAAATCCAATACCAATTCCTGGTTTTTATACCAGCCTTCGGGAGTTGCAACTTCCATTACATCATGGCCTTCCCACAAACCATCGCTGTCGCGAAAAGTTTTTATTCCGCTTTCAGCACTAATTCCTGCACCGGTTAGAACGACTAATTTCTTTTTCATTTTGATTTGATTCTGAAAATAAAAATAATCAATTCCGAACTAAAATGGTCTGTTGAGTTTGTAAAAAATGAATTTATTAAAGTAATTATTTTTTTTAGTATTTTTACTATAAATAAAACCGCAAGATGTTGATTTATATGGTTTTGTTTTACAAATAAAAATATTTTGTAAATGATACTAATACAATTTACAGGTCTCTCAGGTTCCGGAAAAACTACATTAGCCAAAAATGTGGAGTATTTGCTGATGGAGCAAGGGCATAAAGTGGAGATAGTAGATGGTGATATTTACAGAAAGACACTTTGTAAAGACCTTGGATTTTCAAAAGATGACAGATGCGAAAATGTCAGGCGGCTTTTTAACGTTGGACAGGATTTTGTCCGGTCAAAAGTTATTGTTTTAATGTCTGTAATAAATCCTTACGAAGAATTAAGAAACGAAATAAGCCAGTATAATTTTGTCAGGACTGTTTTCCTCGACTGCTCGATAGATAACCTGATTAAACGAGATCCGAAAGGCTTGTATAAAAAAGCCCTGCTGCCGGATAACGACATTAATAAGATAAATAATTTTACAGGAATAAGTGATGTTTACGAAGTTCCTGAAAAAGCAGATTTAACACTTAAAACTGATTCAGAGCCGGAATCAGTTTCAACAAATAAACTTTATTACTTTATAATAAATAACATTACTAATACTGAAGATCGTAAAAGCTGACAATAAAATAAATTTTAG
Organism: Flavobacterium sp.; assembly: GCA_039931915.1. GTDB lineage: Bacteria > Bacteroidota > Bacteroidia > Flavobacteriales > Flavobacteriaceae > Flavobacterium. The sequence goes on from JBDTRA010000038.1 coordinate 33,653, forward strand.
TGTATGGAAAATATAGATCATCCTCTTTTACATTGGATTCCTTATAAGTTAATTGAAAAAGATGGAGAGGTGTATTTTGAATGGATTTATCTGGGAGAAAAAAGGTATTTAGATCCTTTTTTTGATGAAACAATGATAAAATGCAGAAGCCATTCGAGTAATTCAAAAAGGTTTAAAGTGATAAGCACAGTAGGAAATCTTATTGATTGGTCGGCTCAATTGGTTTCTGCCGAATTAAAAGCATTTGTATTTCACGTATCGCGTTGTGGTTCTACTATGTTGGCGCAATCTTTAGCAGTTTCTCCACAAAATATAATAGTTTCTGAAGCTCCGATTATTGATGAGATTATAAGGAGCGAATTTTTTGATTTGGATAAAAAAAGAACTCTTGTCAAAGCCATAATTACAATATTAGGACAAAAAAGATTTCCCGAAGAAAAGAATTTAGTCATAAAACTGGATTCCTGGCATATATTTGAAGCTTGCGAATTAAGATCTATTTTTCCTGAATTGCCTTTTGTCCTGCTTTACAGAAATCCAATTGAAGTTTTAAAATCGCATTCGAAACTTAAAGGAATGCATATGGTTCCGAATTTACTTCCGGTGGCTATTTTTGGAATAAGTAATAAACAAATTGAGGAAATTACTTTTGAGCAATACAGTGCAGTAGTCCTTGAAAAGTATTTTGAAGCTTATTATAATTTTCATGAAACAGACCAAAATGTTTCGGTTTTCAATTATAAAGAAGGAATGAAATCTATTTTAGAAAGATTTCTGGCTATTATGGATGCTGATTATTACATCGAAGAAGTGGATCAGATGAATGAACGTTTAAAAAAACATTCTAAAAATAAAAAGAACACTTTTAAGGGCGATTCATTTGTAGATGAGAATTTGGTAATCGATGTCAGTAAGGTTAACACGCTGTATGAAAAATTAGAAGAGAAATTAATCGGGCAGTTGACTGGCAGAAATTGACCACCTTGTTAACGATTCTTTTTTAGTATTTTTGCGGCAAATAAAACCAAAATGATTGATTTAGATTACCTCGCGTTTCTTGAAAATATACTGACTGATAATCGTAAAGAAAGATTTCTAAAAGTTCTGGCCAATCGTACCAAACATTTTACGATTGCTGTAGAAGATGTTTTCCAGATGCATAATACGAGTGCGGTTATGCGCAGTTGTGAAGTTTTTGGGATTCAGGAACTCAATGTTATTGAGCAGCGTTACGGTAAAAGAATCGATAAAGAGATCGCTATGGGTGCCCAGAAATGGGTAGATATCAATCAGTTTGATTCGATTACGAATTGTCTTTCGACTTTAAAAAATCAAGGTTACCAGATTATTGCGACAACGCCCCATGAAAATGATTGTCTACTGGAAGATTTTGATATTACAAAACCAAGTGCGTTATTCTTTGGCACTGAACGTGATGGACTTTCGCAGGAAATATTAGACAAGGCTGACGGGTTTCTTAAAATACCCATGGTTGGTTTTACTGAGAGTTTGAATATTTCTGTTTCTGCCGCCATCATTATTCAAAACCTTACCAATCGATTACGAAATTCAGATATTGCCTGGCAATTGTCTGAAGATGAAATTTTGGAAAAGCGTTTGTCGTGGGCAAAAAGTTCGATTAAAGATATTAAGAGAATCGAAGCCCGTTATTTTGAGGAGAATCCTAAATAAATTTATTGTGGACTTATCTTCCGAAGGTATCATAATTATCAGTAGCATATTTTTCAAAACGTTTTAATATTGCAATGTTTTGTTTTTCAGTTTCGGTTAATTGATTATCAACATTACTTGAAACTGGGATATACCAATCTACAAAATCAAAAAACTGACGAACTGTTTTTGTCTTAAAAGCAAATCCGTGTCTGGCAAAAATGGTATTTCGTAGAATTTCTAAATCGAGTTTTTTTAAATTTTTTAATTGGCTTTCTTTCAGTTTTGTTATTGATGAATTAATCTGATATACGCTTTCGGATGCTTGTCTGTATAAAGTACTGCTATTGTCTTCATAATCATTCTCCTGGATAGTATCATTCTGAAATTCTGTTTTTTCTTCTGACTCTATGGGGTTTTGAAAGTCAACATAACTATCATAATCAGGAAGCATTACTGTCGGGTCATATTTAAATTCTTTTTTAGTGAGTTTAAAACTTCTTTTTGTTACTTCTTTTTTAAGGTTATAAGCTGTCCAGGTTCCTATTATTGTATCATTTTTTACTTCAAAAGTAAATACTCCATCATTTTTATCATCTCCGGGTTCTTTTAGTGTAAAAGAAAGTGTATTTCCTATCTTTTTCATTTCACCTTTAAGCGGTCTGTTATTTCCGGCTACAATACTTTGTCCTATAACTTCTGACTCAGTAATTTTTTTGATTGAAAGGTTAAGCTTATTAGATATCCCTTCCGATATTTCTTTTGTTGTATCTTGCTCTTCAATCACAAATTCTCCTACCCATGAACCATATAAATCGGTTCTTATTTCTTTGCTTTCGTATAAAAGGGCTACATTTTTGATGTTTTTTTTTTCTTTTGAATTACAGGAAATAAGCAAAACTGATACTAATAAATAAAAGTAGTTTTTCATTTTTTTGATTGATTGTATAGATAATATTCGATGATTAATAAGTTTGGAATCCAGCCTAGCCAAGCAATGATTTGATAGACATCTATTGGAGAAGGGTGAAACAAATATACAAGAATAACCTTCCAAAAACGCAAGGTAATTGCAGAAAATGTTAAAGCAAAACTTCTTAGCATAAATGCTTTGTGAAGCAGGATATTTTTGTTTTTAATGTATAAAAAACCTCTCAGCGTAAAGTAAAACCACAAGATAGATAATGTGACGAAAGAGATTTTAGAATAAAAGCCTCCATTAGCAAAAACACCAATAAAGAAACCCGATGGCGCACTTAGAAAGAGAATCGTGATGACGTAAAACTTTCCTATGTTTCTGTGAATGATTGGCTGTTTGCTTAATATACCAGAATGAAATTGTGTAAATCCGGCAAGTAAAACAAAAATGGCTGAATAAACGTGTATATAAAAGAAAATAAGATAAAACGGAATTTCAAAAACTTCTGTTTGCTTTATTTGAAGAAAAGCTGCATCGGTTTTGAAAGGAATATATTGAGAAGTAATTTTAATCATCAATATAAAAAAATAACTAAAACAAAGTGTTAATAACAGCGGTAAGGAAAGCTTCAGATACTTTTTCAATTTTAGTTAGAGAGATTAATTAAAACTCAAATGTATGAAAAAAGGTTCTTTTTAAAGGCTCTAAGTTGCTAAGATTCTAAGTAAAAAAAACTTAGTAACTTAGAATCTTACTAGCTCAGAGCCTCAAAATTATTTCTTCAAAAACAAAATAAAACCTAAAACACTAACAATTAAAATAGTCAAAGCTGCTAAAACCATTGTCAGATCGCGAATGTTTTTTCCTGCCCAATCCATGAATAAAAATTTATGTAAGATGGCAAAAGAATAACCTTCAACTTTATCTGAATTTTTAATGACAGCTGCTAATCTTGAAGTTGCCGTTTCGATAAAATAAGTGGTTTTTTCCGGTGTGTCATACGCTAATTTTATGACTGGCAGCCTTTTATTGACAAAACCATATTCCCTGCTTTTAAAATCGGTTAAAACTTTTGATTCTAATAATTTTACATTTTCTAAAGAGGGCTGAGGTTCATTATCAGAGGTTTCTGCTATTTCGCAACAAGATGCTTTTGGTGCGCCATCTGTAAAATAATAGGCTAAAAATTCTGCATATTGTTGATCAATGTCTGGTGTAATTTTATTTGTTTTGGAATTGATATAAACTACCTCTGACTTTGGATCTTCTTTTTTATTCCATTTAGAATTGGCGTCCGCTTTTGGCTTTTTGAATTTCTTAGTTTCTTTTTCAAGTAATTGACAACGATAATAAGTGGTGTTATTTAGTGTAATAATGCTAATGTTTTGGAAACGATTCCAGTCTAAATTCAGGTTGTTATTGGCAATCGGAATTTCTTTAGTTTCAAATGTTGGTTCGTAAACCATTTGCGATAATGTATAGGGTGCCCATTTTGTGGTAGCATGATAAGCTCCGCTAAAAGCAAACGTTAAAGTAAAAAGCGAAACCCAGATTCCGATTTGGCGATGGTATTTTCTCAGTCCTTTTTTGGGTTGAACATTATCTGTTTTTTTGAATTGCTTCCAAAATAAACCATAAATTAATATTCCGCTCAAAGCAGAAAATCCAATAATTGACAAAACGAAAATCATCGTAATAATTCGGATACTGTTATTGGTAATGGCATCAATAAATGACCAATTATGAAAAGTATCAAAAAACCAAATAAAAGCCTGTCTTGAAGCTGGGTTGTAAGTTGCGAGTTTGCCTGAAGATGTTTCTACATAAACCTGTATCGCGTCAGGACGATTGAACGTTACCTTGTAAACCGGTAAATAACGGTTTACATATTTGTATTGAGAAGTAAATTCTGTAACAACTTCGCTCTTTTTTACGGCACTTTTTTGATCGTCCAGAAAATAACGCGAAAGCCATTCGGCATATTTTTGATCTCCGTTTTCGAGTTTTTTGGTATTTGAAGTATCAAAATATAATAAATCACCTGTAATTGTTTTTACCTGATAGAAAACAGCGTTATCAAAGGAAACGATTCGAAAGTTTTTGAATTCAGAAATACTATTTTTATTCAAAACTTCCTGAATAGAAAATTGCAGCTGATTTTTATCAATAATTTGTTGTTCCAGTTTATCATATGCGATTTCCGGTTTGAAAAAATGTGCCATAAATGGATGCATTAGTCCTGATAATGTCCAGAAAATTACTGGAATAATGGTAATTAAACCAATAACACGATGCCACTTGTACATGTGCTGCTTGATTTTTTTGATGAATTTAGAATCTTTCTTTTTGGAAGTTTTTCTATTTGTTTCTTTACTCATTGTCAGTTCTTTTTAGCCCCGATGGGAGCGATATCCTTTTGTGGTCTCGTTTTTTTAACGAGACTGCAAAAGATATAGCGGACAGCGGGATTAGCTTCTAATACTTATTTTTTTAATGAAAAATTATACTGTATTCCAAAAACAAAAGTTCTTGGTGCTGCTGCTGTATAAGTTGGCTGAGCGCCTGTTGTGTTGGCTCTCGAAACATTATAAGCGTATAATTTATCGGTAAGATTGAGTACATTTCCGTAGATCTCAATTTTTTTCCATTGATAACCAATTCTTGCGTTGAACAAATTATATCCGTCATATTTTACGGTATTAATCTGATCCTGGTAATAACTGCCTACAAGCTGCCACTCGATTGAAGTTCTGAGGTTTGGAAGCCAATTTGGATAATAGCTTACCTCAGAATTTCCGGACCATTTTGGCGCTGCCGGCATTTCTTTTCCGTTTAAATCCTGAACAGGATCTGACGGTTTGTCCGAAAGTTTAAAATCGATATAGGTATGTTGTGCATAAGTTCCGCCAAGACGAATGTTGAATTGTTTTGATGGTTTGTATGAAGCGCCAAACTCGATTCCTTTATGGCGCGTTTCTCCGGCAGAACGATAATCTGTCGAATTATCCGCAAGTTTAATGTTTAATAATTCGTTTTTGCCTTCCATATAATAAAGGGCATAATCAAAATTTAATTTATTTTCCAAGAATGAAAACCATCCGCCAATTTCATAGTTGTCAAAAGTTGCCGGTTCAAGATTGTAATAAAAATCTGCGGGAACTCCTGTTGTACCACCAGTTCCGGGTTTAGCTCTAAAGATTGAAGTAATTCCGGGAGGTGCAAAACCTTGTGAATAGTTACCATAAAAACCTGCAAAGTTGGATGGATTGTAATTCAAGCCTGCTTTGAAAGTCATTTTATCATAAAGTTTGCTTCCTGTCGAATTGTCTAAAGCATTGTTATAATCAACTTTCAGATTGTCGTAACGGCCGCCAAGAGTAATAATTAATTTTTTGATTGGATTAAGGCTTATCTGGGCATATCCGGCCGTGTTGAAAATATCAGCAGTATAATCAGCCAGTTTTGAGTTGGGATGTCCAGCGATAATTTCATAAGAACCTACGGTTTGTTTTCCTGTTTCTCCCGGATTTAAATTCGCTTTCAGATCAATTACATACGACCAATACGTTACAGGTGAATAATCATATAAAGCGCCTGCAACAATTTTTGTATTTAGAAAATCTAACTTTTGGGTATGCTGACCGATAGCTCCGTAACTTTTAAAATTATTTGAGTTTACTTCTCCTTTTGCCGTTGTTGGGTTTACAGTGGGACTCCATTTGATTCCGTACGATGGATTCTGACCTAATTTGTTATCACGTAAATAACCTGTGATGTAACTGCTTGATTTATCGTTCCAATCATGTTCAAGTGTTAGTCTTGTCCTTAAAGCATCAGATTTTCGATAAGTGAAATTAGAAGTACTTTTGTATGTTCTGTTATTAAAAGCGTCTTCGTTGACAGTTCCGCTCATGTCGGAATAATATTTTCCGTACATCGTATTACTGATCAATCGGGTAGAAGGCGAGATGTTATAATCGATTCTGGCGTTAAGATTGTCTTTGTTGTAATCAGAATACGTCATCCAGCCATTTTCCTGCAGGCTTGAAATCCCTGCAATATGAAAACCAATTTTGCCTATTGTTGCGCCACCAGCTGCCTGAAATCTTCTGTAACCATAATTATCTGCCTGAACTCCAAATTTAAATTCCGGATCAACAGGTGGTTTTAGGGAAATCAAATTAATAGTTCCGCCAACAGCTTCTGGTCCGTATAAAGAAGAAACAGGACCTTTTACCACTTCAATACTTTGAAGATTGTATTGATTTATTTCCAGTAAAGCATTATGATTGAAGATTCCCATTGGACGAATCGGCAAACCATCTTCCAGATATAAATAATAAGCATTTGTTGTCATAGGCTGGCGAATAGACATCATGTGCTGTTCGTTTCCTAGATTTACCATTAAAACTCCTGGCGTTTTATTGATGATTTCATAAACCGCAGTTGCTTTGGTTTCATTAATGGTTTTTGCGGTTATTTTGCTGATGGCAACCGGAGTTTCTTTACGTAAAGTAGCCGTACGGTTGGCGGTTACAAAAACATTTTCGAGTTCCTGAGATTTGGTTGTGTCTTGTTCCACTTTGTTTTGTGCAACGACACATTGCCCTATAATTAACAGGGTTAAGTATATTTTTTTCATTTTTAAATGATATAAATTTTAAAAAGTAACCTGTATTCTTTGGCTTTAAACCAAAAAAAGACCTTTCAATTTCTATTGAAAAGCGGGACTAAAATTTATATAAAATAGGATGGAGGATGAAAAACAACATTTGAAACCGAGATTGGTTTCTCATCGTTAAAAGCAAAAAGTTTTGCTTTTGATTCGATTGGTTCTGCTAACTTGAAATTATTTAGAATTGTATGCTGAATGTAAACTACTTCTGCTTTTTCTTTCAGATTGTTTTGCATTCTTTTTTCGTTATCGGAGTATTTCTTTAAACTTTTTTGAAGTTCACATCGACCATTACAACTGTTAAAAACCATTTTTCGCTGTACACAAATGGTTTTTGAAATTTCTTCCTGATTTAATTTGAAAGAGGTATAAACAAAGAAACTGCCAAAAGAAGGAACTAATAGCATGCAGGAAAGAAATATGATTACTAATCGTTTCAAAGATTGTTTCGTTGTTTTCGAGTGCAAAAATACATTTTAATCGTTTTAGATTGAATATTTTTTATTGTAAACTTTGGATTTTAAAGATTAACGGTGAAGTTTGCAAAGTTTTGCGCAAGTTCGCAAAGTTTTAAAAAAAATCTCCAATAGCTTTAAAGCAGTTGGAGATTTTTTTATTTAAGAAACCTAACAGGTTTTTTTAAACCTGTTAGGTTTGATTTGTCTTGTATTAGAATTATTCTTTAACAAGAACCCAGGCCCCTGAAGCTAATAAGGTTTCTGCTTTTTTAAATTTCATTGTTTCAGTTTTACCTGTAGCAACTTCCTGTACAGTTACACTATCATTACGATTGATTTTTGGCATATCTCTTACAATAGTTTCTGTAACCTGACGTTGCTGTGTTTCTCCAGCTTCACGATTAATGTTTTCGCTGTTTACAATTTCGTCTTTGCTCAATTTGAAGTTTTCTTTCTGGCGAACTTCTCTTGCTTCATGAATTTCAGGAACGTTTTGAGCCGGTAAATCACCTTTGAATAAAAATGAAATAACTTCTTTGTTTACGTTGTCTAACATTCCTCTAAACAAATTAAAAGCTTCTAATTTGTAGATAAGTAATGGATCTTTTTGTTCGTGAACGGCCAATTGAACTGATTGTTTCAATTCATCCATTTTACGTAAGTGTTTTTTCCAGGCTTCATCAACAATAGATAAAGTGATGTTTTTCTCAAAATCAGCAATTAACTGAGCTCCTTGGCTATCGTAAGCTTTCTTCAGGTCAGTAACAACATTCAAGGTTTTGATTCCATCTGTAAAAGGAACTACGATACGCTCAAAATGATTGTTTGGCTCTTCGTAAACTCCTTTGATAATTGGGAAAGCTTCTCTTGCGCTTCTTTCTGTTTTTTCAGTATAGAATGCTAACGTTTCTTTGTATATTTTTCCTGTGATTTCAATATCAGACAGTTTTACAAAATCAGCTTCAGAAATTGGGGAAGTGATTGAGAAATAACGAATCAAATCAAATTCGAAATTTTTGAAATCATTTATTGGTTTTGTCTGACTTACGATTAATTCGCAAGTGTCATAAAGCATGTTTGCTATATCCAGTTTCAAACGCTCACCAAATAAGGCGTGACGACGACGTTTGTAAACTACTTCACGCTGCGAGTTCATTACGTCATCATATTCTAATAAACGTTTACGAACACCAAAGTTGTTTTCTTCTACTTTTTTCTGAGCACGCTCGATAGATTTTGTCATCATAGAATGCTGAATTACTTCGCCTTCCTGTAATCCCATTCTGTCCATTACTTTAGCAACTCTTTCAGAACCAAATAAACGCATTA
>JBDTRA010000039.1:0-42040 GCA_039931915.1 Flavobacterium sp.
AATCCCATTCTGTCCATTACTTTAGCAACTCTTTCAGAACCAAATAAACGCATTAGGTTATCTTCAAGAGAAACATAAAACTGAGAACTTCCCGGATCTCCCTGACGTCCTGCACGACCACGTAACTGTCTGTCTACACGACGGGAATCATGACGTTCCGTACCAACGATTGCTAAACCTCCGGCAGCTTTTACTTCTGGGGATAATTTAATATCGGTACCACGACCGGCCATGTTTGTTGCAATTGTTACAACTCCGGCTTTACCTGCTTCTTCAACAATTTGAGCTTCTTGTTTGTGCATTTTTGCATTCAATACATTGTGAGTTACACCACGCATTTTCAACATTCGGCTTAATAATTCTGAAATCTCCACAGAAGTTGTTCCAATTAATACTGGTCTTCCTGCTTGTGATAATTGCGTTACATCTTCAATAACAGCGTTGAATTTCTCACGTGTTGTTTTGTAGATATAATCTTCTTTGTCTTGTCTTGACATTGGGCGGTTGGTTGGAATTTCAACAACATCCAATTTATAAATCTGCCATAACTCGCCGGCTTCTGTAACCGCTGTACCAGTCATACCACCCAATTTGCTGTACATCCTGAAATAATTCTGTAATGTTACAGTTGCAAAAGTTTGTGTAGCAGCTTCGATTTTTACATTTTCTTTAGCTTCGATTGCCTGGTGTAATCCATCAGAATAACGACGGCCATCCATAATACGGCCTGTTTGCTCATCGACAATCATAATTTTGTTGTCCATGATTACGTATTCTACATCTTTTTCGAATAAAGCGTAAGCTTTTAAAAGTTGCGTTAAAGTATGAATACGTTCGCTTTTTACTCCAAAATCCTGAAACAATCTTTCTTTTGCTTCTGCTTCAGCGTCTTTATCCAGTTTTTGTTTTTCGATAGCTGCAATTTCGGTTCCAATATCCGGAAGTACGAAAAAGTCAGCATCGGTATCTCCCGAAAGGTATTGAATACCATTATCAGTCAATTCTACCTGATTGTTTTTTTCTTCAATTACAAAATACAAAGCTTCATCCACTTTATGCATTTCGCGATTGTTATCCTGCATATATTGATTTTCGGTTTTTTGAAGCAATTGTTTAATTCCTTCTTCACTCAAAAATTTAATCAATGCTTTATTTCTGGGTAAACTTCTGTAAGCTCTTAACAATAAGAATCCACCTTCTTTAGTATTTCCTTCTTTGATTAATCTTTTAGCTTCAGATAAGAAACTATTTGCCAACTGACGTTGTTGTGCAACTAAGTTTTCGATTTTTGGTTTTAATTCATTAAATTCATGACGATCTCCCTGAGGAACCGGTCCTGAAATAATAAGCGGTGTTCTTGCATCATCAATTAATACAGAATCGACCTCATCGACGATTGCATAATTGTGTTTTCTCTGAACTAAATCGCTTGGCGAATGTGCCATGTTGTCTCTTAAATAGTCAAAACCAAATTCGTTGTTGGTTCCGTAAGTGATATCAGCGTCGTATGCTTTTTTCCTTTGTTCTGTGCTTGGCTGGTGATTATCAATACAATCAACAGTTAAACCGTGAAATTCGAATAAAGGTGCTTTCCAGGTACTATCACGTTTTGCCAGGTAGTCATTCACAGTTACTAAGTGAACTCCGTTTCCGGTTAAGGCATTTAAATATAATGGAAGTGTAGCAACCAAAGTTTTACCTTCACCCGTTTGCATTTCGGCAACTTTACCTTCGTGCAAAACCATTCCGCCAATTAACTGAACATCATAATGAATCATGTCCCAAGTAATTTCTTTACCTGCAGCATTCCATTTATTAGCCCATTTAGCTTTGTCACCTTCAATAGTAACATATGTTTTTGCAGCCGAGAATTCCCTGTCTTTTGCAGTTGCTGTAACTTCAATAAAAGAATTGTCTTTAAAACGACGGGCAGTTTCCTTAACAACAGAAAAAGCTTCCGGAAGAATCTCCAATAAAGTTTTTTCAGAGATTTCATATGCTTCTTTTTCAAGAGCATCAATAGCATCATAAAGATCTTCTCTTTTGTCAATGTCTTCGATGTTTTCAACTTCCGCTTTAAGCGAAGCAATTTTAGCATCCTTATCCGCTCTTGCTTCTTTTATTTTTTCTTTAAAATATGCAGTCCTTGCTCTCAATTCGTCGTGAGACAAACTCATTAAGCTGGTTTCGAATGTTTTAATTTTATTTAAATACGGCTGTAAAGCTTTGACATCTTTCTGTGATTTATCACCTACAAAGACTTTAATAATACTGTTTATGAAACTCATGATTTATTGTATTTCTATATTATGTAAATGTGTATCTGAACCAAAAAAAAAGTCTCTGTGATGAGACTTTTTCCTTTGGTTTATTTTTTAATATTCATCCTCATTCCAAAGATAATCTTCGTCTGTTGGATAATCAGGCCAAATTTCTTCCATTGATTCATATATCTCTCCTTCATCTTCAATTGACTGAAGGTTTTCTACTACTTCTAATGGAGCACCAGCTCTAATAGCGTAGTCAATAAGTTCGTCTTTGTTAGCAGGCCATGGTGCATCACTTAAATAAGATGCTAATTCTAATGTCCAATACATCTGTTATCTGTTTAGTTTGTGCAAAAATAAATTTTTTACTGAAAAAGACAAGTAAAATTTGATTTATTTTAATAAAATTTAAGAACGTCTCTATAAATTGATGATTTTAGACTGTTGATTTTAGACTTTTCCATCTTAATAATCTGAAATCTTAATTCTAAAATCTATAATTTTTTATTTTCTGGGAATCCACTTCACTTCATCCGCTTTTAAGTCTGACGACAACTTCCGTGCCAAGACAAAAAGGTAGTCAGAAAGTCGGTTTAAGTACATAATTGCAATTTCAGGAACATGTTCATTATGACTTAAATGTACTGCCAAACGTTCTGCACGGCGACAAATACATCGTGCAATATGACAATGTGACACGGTTGGGTGTCCCCCTGGCAAAACAAAATGAGTCATTGGTGAAAGGCTTTCTTCCATTTTATCGATTTCGTTTTCTAATAATTCAATATCAGTGTCAATGATTCCAAGGTTTTTTAAACGGAGTTCACCGTTTTTTAAAACTTCTTTTTCTTCCGGAGTTGCCAAAATTGCTCCCACGGTAAATAATCGATCCTGAATCTCTATTAAAATAGTTTTATAATGTGAATCTATTTCCTGATCACGGATGAGTCCTATGTAAGAGTTGAGTTCATCAACAGTTCCGTAACTGTCAATTCTAATATGATCTTTAGGAACACGTGTACCGCCAAAAAGTGCAGTAGTTCCTTTATCTCCGGTTTTTGTATATACTTTCATTTTTTTAAGATGCTAAGTTTCTGAGAGACTAAGATTCTAAGTCTTTAAAACTTGAAACCTGAAACTTGAAACAATTTTGTAATTATTTAGTGGTGTCGCTTTCAATTAATCCATCTCTCAAACGAATTATCCGATGTGCATAAGCAGCAATATCTTCTTCGTGAGTTACCAGGATTACAGTATTTCCCTGAGCGTGAATGTCTCCGAAAAGTTTCATGATTTCTACAGAAGTTTTACTATCCAGGTTTCCGGTTGGTTCATCAGCCAGAATAATAGAGGGTTTATTGACCAAAGCGCGGGCAATTGCTACACGCTGACGTTGTCCTCCGGAAAGCTGATTGGGCTGATGATCCATTCTGTCGGCAAGATTTACCTGTTTCAAAACTTCTGTTGCCCGCACAACACGTTCCGATTTAGAATGTCCGGCGTAAATCATTGGTAATGCCACATTGTCTAAAGCAGTAGTTCTTGGCAAAAGATTAAAAGTCTGAAAAACGAAACCAATTTCTTTATTTCGAATTTCTGCTAATTCATCGTCACGCATCTGGCTCACATCTTTCCCATTTAATACATAACGCCCGGAAGTTGGTGTATCTAAACAACCCAGTAAATTCATTAAAGTTGATTTTCCGGATCCTGAAGGTCCCATTAAAGCTACATATTCGCCTTTGTTTATTTCTAAATCAATACCTTTTAAAACATAGACGATTTCGTTGCCAAGAACAAAATCCCGTTTTATGTCTGTTATTTTAATTAATGGATTTGCCATTTTTATTTTACAATTTTGGTTTTAAAAGTACAAAACACTTTTCAATTATTAATGAGTAGTCCTGAATTGATTTTTGTTACAAAAAAGAGTATGCGATATATAGATTTAAAAATAAGTTGTTATATGATTTTAAATCATTTTTATATAATTATCATATTTTGTAAATTTAATTAAATAATGTTTAAAATTAATATTAATTTATTGATAATAATTTATGTTTATTTGAATTTTTAACTATATTTGTTATCTAATATTTAAATAATCAAGATTATGAAGAACATACAAATTTTATCAGGAATTGTATTAATTACTTTAGGTTTTACATCGTGTAAAGATGAAAAACAAGAACAAGCTCAGAAAACAATTGATTCTTATGTAGCTTATGTTGATTCAGTAAAAAATGTCAAAGCCGATGATTTGAAAGCTGACTGGAAAGATGTTGAAGCTGAATATAACAGAAGAGCTGAAAATGCTCAATTAGCTCTTGCTGACATTAAAGAGAATGCGGCTGAAACTGAAAAAATAAATACGAGTAAAATAAAATACGAAGAATTCAGAAATGAAATGAATACCCTTTTTGCCCCACCAGCACCTAGTGCTAAACAACAATTGCGTAATGCCTTATTTGGTGAAGGAAAAATTGGAGATGATATGAGTTTTGACTGGGTAAATGCTCAAAATATTCATAGCGTTTATCAACAATTTGTTCATACTGTTGAAGATAACAAAGATAAATATTCCCGTGAAGACTGGGATGAAATTAAATTGATGTATGAAGCTCTTGACAGCCGTAAAAATACGGTTGAAAAAGAAGGACTTACATCTGAAGACAACAGAAAAATTGCAGGTTTAAAATTAAAATTTGCTCCAATGTATACTTTAAACAGAATGGGAGCTAAATCTGAAGAAACTGCTGCCGCTAAAAAATAGGTTAATTGGTTTTATTTAGTAAAAATGACAACCAGAAATGGTTGTCATTTTTTTATGCCCGAATTATAAAATGTTCTTTTTCCTGTTCACGTCTGAAAAATACAAATCCCCATTGAAAAGTATCGATAGTAACGGTAACTTTTGGATGACTTTTAATGATTTTCCAGGCTTCTTCCATTTCTAAAGACCAATGAATATCATCAAAAATCCAAACGGAATCATTGATAATTGTAGGTAATAAAAGTTCAAAATAAGCTAAAGTGGCTTTTTTAGAATGATTTCCGTCAAAATATATTAAGTTGAAGTTTTCAGTCTCAGTTTTCAGTCTCAGTTTGATATCTTGAAAATATTTTTCAAATTCTGTTACAATTGAATTTACATTATTGAAATTGAATTTTTGTAATTGTAATTGACATTGATTTGCTGTTTCCGGGCAACCTTCCAAAGTAATTACTGTGGCTTTTGGATTTCCCAACGCAAGGGCAGAAGTGGCTAAACCTAGCGAAGTTCCGATTTCAAGAATGTTTTCAGGTTCAAAATAACGTGTTACACGGAATAATAATTCGGCACGTTTAGGTGAAATCCCTGCTGTTTTTGCAATTTTAGAAATTTGCCTTCTGTTCGATTTAAAAACTCTTGAACCTGCTCCAAAATCAGTTACTTCAATAAAATTTTTATTTTCAAGAAGTGATTTTCGATACCTCTTAAGAATCGAATATTCTGGTTTTACTTTTTTATCGTAAAAACATTTCGTTAATAAATTAAATACAAACGGAGAATGAACAGCGTGTTCGTTCTTAGAGTGCCAAAGAAATTTGATGTATGATTTTATTTGAAATAGCATAGAAACATTTGCAAAGTAGCCGCGAAGATACAAAAGCAAAGACAATACCCAAACAGCAATAGGTTTTAAGAAGTTGTATTGTGCCTTAAAAGACTATATTTGCGACCTTGAAATTTAATACACATTTTATGATGTTAAAGGAAGAAATAGAGGATAAGAGTGTAATAACTTCTGATGAAATTGATCGATGCATTGCTATTTTGGCACAATTGAATACTGATACAGATCAGATATTTGATATTCCGAAAGAGCAAAGAATAGCTTTGATTAAAGCGGCAGGAATGTTTTCAAGACCGGATCGGGGTGAGTTTTCCAGAAGAATTAAGGATGGAAAACAAGCAGCTAAACGTAAAATGGAAAAGAAAGACAAAACGGCGCGCAAAGAAACCGGAATTCGTCATGCCCGTGAAGCAAGTGTGTTTGTTGCTCCAAAATTATTAGCTTTTAATGATTTCGCTCACAAAGAACAATTGGAATTAGAGAAACCCAGAAACTGTTATGTATGTAAAACAGGTTTTACTAAAATGCATCATTTTTATGATACAATGTGTACTGATTGTGGTGATTTTAATTATGCTAAACGTTTTCAAACGGCTGATGTAAAAGGGCAGGTGGCTGTTATTACGGGCTCCCGATTAAAAATTGGCTATCATATTACTTTAATGCTTTTGCGGGCTGGAGCAACTGTTATTGCAACTACTCGTTTTCCTGTTGACTCTGCATTGCGTTTCTCTAAAGAAGATGATTTCATGGAATGGGGGCATCGCTTAAAAATTCATGGATTAGATTTGCGGCATATTCCGAGTGTAGAGATTTTTTGCAATTTTATTGAACAAAAATACGAACGTCTGGATATCCTAATCAATAATGCCGCACAGACAGTAAGACGTCCTGCCGGATTTTATACTCATTTAATGGAGAATGAGGAACGGTCGATTGGTTCTTTACCAAAGCAGGCCCAGGAATTATTATTGGATCATACTAATTGCCTTGATGAATTAAAAATATTGACAACAGGGGCTTCTTCCAACCAAAATATGCCTGTAACATGGCATGGGCCAGAACCTGGAATTGGCTTACGTGCTTCGGCCAAATTATCTCAGATTCCCTACTCTTTTGATAATGCCCTGGTAACAAATGAAGTTTTTCCGGAAGGAGAATTGGATGCTGATTTACAGCAAGTTGATTTAAGGAAAACAAACAGCTGGCGTTTGCGTCTGGGACAAATTGAAACCACCGAGATGATTGAAGTTCAATTGGTGAATTCAGTTGCGCCTTTTGTTTTGTGTAACCGCCTTTCGGAAGTGATGAAGAAAGACAACACAGGCAAAAAACACATTATCAATGTTTCGGCGATGGAAGGGAAGTTTTATCGTGATTTTAAAGAAGATCGTCACCCGCATACCAATATGGCAAAAGCAGCCCTGAATATGTTAACGCACACTGCTGCCGGAACTTTGGCAAAAGATGGAATTTTTATGAATGCAGTAGATACAGGCTGGGTAACCGATGAAGATCCTGCTGAATTAGCCAAAAGAAAACAGGAAGAGCAGGATTTTCAACCGCCTTTGGATATTGTAGATGGTGCTGCAAGAGTAATGGATCCTTTATTTGATGGTATTAATACCGGAAAACATTGGTGCGGAAAGTTTTTGAAGGATTACATGCCTATTGCTTGGTAGTAAGTTTCAGATTTTAGTAAAATAAAAAACCACAACAGAGAATTTTGTTGTGTTTTTTTTATTTCTGTAGGGAATATATTTCTCTAATTAACTGAAATTAATTTTACATCAAAAATAAGCACTGAACCTCCGGGAATACTACTGTAGTTGAAAGGACCATAACCTAAATGCGAAGGAACCAAAAGTATTCCGCTGCCTCCTGTTTTAAAATAAGGGATACCTTCTGTCCATCCTTTTATAACTTTATTTAATGGAAAAGATAATCCTTCTGGTTTACTCTGGTCAAATATTTCTCCGCTGGTGTAGTATCCTTTATAAGCTACTGTTACATTAGAAGTTGATGTAGGCTGGGTTCCTGTTCCTGGCTCATCGATTACATAATACAAACCGGTACTGCTTTTTTGTGCTGTTAAATTATTTTTTGCGATATAATCTGTAATTTCTTTTTCGTTTTCAACAGTATAATCTGTTTTTTGTGGAGTTGAATCAATTTTAGGCTCATTTGAACAAGAAATAAAAAATGTCATTACAACCAGGGCAGATAAAAGGTATTTCATGGATTTAATTTTAAAATGCGTAAATTAATAAAATTGGATTTTTGGAAAACAGAAATTCACAAGAATTAACTAAATTACACTTCTATCTTTGCAGAAAGTTCAAACCATCTTTCTTCTTTATTTTCAATTTTTTTGATAATATTTTCTAGTTCTTTGGCTTTCTTTTCGATATCAGCATCTGCAACTTTTCCATCCGAAAATAATTGTTCGATTTTAGTTTTGTCAATTTCCAAATCTTTAATTTCCCGTTCTAGTTTTTGATATTCTTTTTGTTCGTTAAAAGTTAAGTTTCCTGTTGGATTATTTTGTTTCCAATCTTTCTTTTCGGCTTTGTTTTCTTCTTTTTGGGCAACATCGGAACTATCCTCATATGCTCTAAAGTCAGAATAATTTCCCGGGAAGTTTTCGATTTCTCCATTTCCTCTAAATATAAATAAATTATCAACAATTTTATCCATAAAATAGCGGTCATGCGACACAACAAGTAAACAGCCTGGATAATCAAGAAGGAAACTTTCCAAAACGTTTAGCGTTACGATATCTAAATCGTTTGTAGGCTCATCCAGAATTAAAAAGTTAGGATTCTGAATCAAAACGGTACATAAATACAAACGTTTTAATTCACCTCCGCTTAGCTTTTCGACAAAATCATATTGTTTTTTGGCATCAAAAAGAAAACGCTCCAATAATTGGGAAGCCGAAATCATTCTACCTTTTGCAAGAGGAATAAATTCGCCATATTCTTTAATAATATCAATAACACGCTGATTTGGTTTCGGATTGATCCCGCTTTGAGTATAATAACCCACTTTTATGGTTTCACCTTTTATCACACGCCCACTATCAAGCGGAAGTGTTCCGGTAAGGAGATTTAAAAATGTTGATTTTCCTGTTCCATTTTTACCAATAATTCCGATACGTTCGCCACGTTGGAAATCAAAGCTAAAATTATCAAGAATAACGTGGTCTTTAAATTTTTTAGAAATTTTGTGAAGCTCAATAATCTTGCTTCCCATGCGTTCCATATTAATTTCAAGCTCGACTTTATTTTCCTGACGACGACTTTGTGCTTTTTCTTTAATTACGTAAAAATCATCCTGACGGGATTTAGATTTTGTCGTTCTCGCTTTTGGCTGACGGCGCATCCATTCTAATTCTTTTACGAATAAGTTTTTGGCTTTGTCAACACTTGCATTTTCAGAAGTAATTCTTTCTTCTTTCTTTTCTAAATAATAAGAGTAATTTCCTTTGTATTGATATAATTTCCCGTTATCTAATTCGATGATTTCGTTACAAACGCGTTCTAAAAAGAAACGGTCGTGCGTAACCATAAACAACGTAATGTTTTCTTTTGCAAAATAACTTTCAAGCCATTCGATCATTTCAAGATCTAAGTGGTTGGTTGGCTCATCCAAAATTAATAAATCAGGACGATTGATTAAAATGATAGCCAATGAAAGGCGTTTTTTCTGTCCACCGGAAAGATTTTTTACTTTTAGTTTAAAATCTTCCAGTTTCAATTTGAATAAAATCTGCTTGTATTGCGTTTCAAAATCCCAGGCATTATGCTGATCCATTCCGTCAAACGCTTTTTGGTAAGCTTCTTCATCATCTGGATTTTCCAGTGCCTTTTCGTAAGCTTCAATTACTTTAAGGGTTTCATTGTCTGAAGCAAAAATACTTTCTTCGATAGTGAGTTCCTCCTGCAAATTATTGTTTTGCGAAAGAAAAGCCATTCTTATGCCTTTTCTTAAAACTACCTGGCCCGTATCTGGTTGGTCCAATCCATTAATAATGCTCATAATGGTTGTTTTTCCAGAACCGTTTTTGGCAATAAAAGCAATTTTTTGATCTTTATTGATTCCGAATGAGATGTTGTCAAATAAGGTTCTTTCCCCAAATGATTTCGATATATTTTCTACAGATAAGTAATTCATGTTGCAACGTGCCTAAAATGAGGCTTTTTTATTTATTAAAAGTAAGAGGTCTCTAATTAGGTCTCTAATTTTTAATAGGAGTTTAATTTCGACGATGCAAAGATACCTTTTTGAGTGAAACAAAAAAAGATAGCTCAATATTAACTGTCTATGGGCATAGTGAAATAGCTAAAAATCGAACACAATCAAATAGCTGAGGTATAAATTATGCTTGAAGTTCATACGTGATGCTCTCGAAAACCAAGTAATTGAATCAGTCAATTGGGTTCTGGCCAAATTAAGCAATTCCTAAATAATTCCTAATTACAAACGTGCAAAATAAATGATTTTTGAGGTTTGTAATTTTAGTCAAGAGGTAAAAGCTCCAATCCTTTAGAGTTTTATAACAAAAAAAGATAGGACGTTAAAGTCCTATCTTTTTATAATCTAAAGAATATTTTGATTGAATTGGAGTTTTTATTTTCCTGCAGGAATAATATCAATTATTACCGTACGGTTGTAAAAACGTTCTTCAGGAAGTTTATTTTCAAAAGCAGACATATTTTCGTCTTCTCCAAAACCATGTACTTCGAATTTTACATCTTTTCTGCCTGAATTTGACAATGCTTTTTCTATAATACCTTTCACTTCATTAGCTCTGTCCAGAGATAAATTTAAATTATAAGACTCTTCACCAATGATATCGGTGTGACCATGAATGATGACAACACCCTTTTTAGGTATTTTAGGTGTAACAACCTCCGTTAAATATTTCTCATACATAGCGATTGCTTTTGACTTATTAAATTCAAAAATTATGCTATATCTAAGTCCTTCTTCTGTTTTAGGTGGTGTCCAAAGCACCATGTGAGTTGTGGTTACTTTTTCTACAATCTTGCCATTTTTGGTTTTTCCAATCATTTTTACTTTATAATCACCCTCAGAACGGGTTCCCATAATATTTTTACCAGGAATGCTTACTTTTTCTTGAGTATAAGGGCCAAAAACTTTTACCTGTCCATCAGGACTAGTAGTTTCCAATGACCATGAAGAGTACGCCTCGCCTGCACCAGTTGCGTCAACAGTAATATAACTGTCTATAGGCGCTTCCTGAACAGTGACAAACTCTAATGGTTTTAATGGAGCATCGGGACCAACTTGAAATTCCATTAATAATTCTGGCGAATTACTTTCGATAGAAACTCTTCGGTCACCTTCGCGAAGTAATACCAATTCTTTTGTTCCTCCAGGCTGTTCTGATGGAATATTAGGCTTTAACTGTCCTTTAGTAATTATTCTTGCCGAATTTATTTCGAATACATTAACTAAATATGTTTTAATAGATTCAGCCATAGCAACGCCATCTTCAGATCCTTTTTCAGAAGAACCAACAAGTCTAATATTTGTTGAAGGATTTTTCACCATTCGACTCCCAAGAATATTAATTACATTATAATAAACCGTCATTTGGCGTGCAGAACGGCCAGATGGATTTGTAGTTGTTGTAATTGCTATTTGATCTTCATTGAAGTCTTTTACATCCTCTTTTTTCAATAATTTGTAACGACTAGGTATTTTATTTGATTCGAGATCATAAAAAACATAATTGCGTAAAGGAAATGTCTCACGGACATTACGTTCTCCTGGAATATTCTTCGGTGCATTTACAGAAAACTGTACCTGAGACTCTGCAGCTTCAGGAGTTATAGCTTCACTGCTTCCTTGTCCAAATTTAAGCGCCATACCTACTCTAAGAGCAGTCACATTCCACGTCTCTGTTGTGCGGGGATGTTGTCCAAAATAAGGTTGAAAATTTATAAAAGGGGACAAAACAAATTGTGTTTTATGATTTTGTGAGGATAGCGGAATATCATAACCTGCTCCGATTTGCATAGAAATAAGCATTTTGTCTATGGCATCAAAATCACCTCTTATAGCAGGTGATGGCTCTTGGTTCGGAAAATCAGGATTAGTTCCTAATGAATATTTAAATGATTTATCTATGTTGAAAGCCAAACGTGGGCCTCCATATAAATAAAAATTAGATTTAAAGGGCGCAAAACGAATGCTTGGTTCTACAGTAATATAACTTAAACCTGTAGATAAATCTGCGGGGCAGTTACAAGAAGTAATCTTCTGATCAAAAGAACCTTTTCTACTGTCATAACCTGCCTGAAATATGAATCCCAATCTTGTATCCGGCTTATGAAATTCAATAAGCGGTGCCAAATAAAGTCCTGCGCCTTCTCCATTATGAAAAGTAACCGGTGAAGTCAAATTCGAATTAAGCTGATGTGTTGAACCACGGTAAAAATTATAGTTGGTTGCACCAGCAACACCAAAAAACCATGAAGGTTTTGTATAATAAACTTCTTGTGCCTGAAGGGTTGTCTGAACACTTATGTATAACAAAGTCAATAATAAAAGTTTGTTTAATAGAACTTTATCTGAAATCCACGTTATATATAATTTTGTTTTAAAATTAGTTTTCATTTACGTTTATTTAGTTGTTATTTTTTTATGAGAAATCCCGTCCGAGAACGGGATATATTATAAGGAATATTATTGTGGGACATTAATGGTTGTATTTACCATAGTTACAGATGAGACTAAAGATATTGCTCTTCCGTTGAGTACTGTTTGCTTTGCATTTCCGGCAGTAGAAAAAGTAACACCCGAATTAGCAATGATAGTTCCAACCATTATTCCACCGCCAGCACTGTTGATAGTAGCTGCACTACCTACATACCAAAAAACGTTTTTAGCTAATCCTCCGTTTGTCATTATTACACTTTTGGCACCTGTAGGTCCTGCAATTCCAACCGTAAGCCCTGAAGCAGTTTGAAAAATCCAGGTAGCATTTGGGTCACCTTGTGCATCAAGCGTCAGGTTACCATTGCTGATTTTGAAAGTACCACTTGCTGATTTATAAATTCCCGGAGCTAATGTTAATCCGCCTAATTCTCCAGCATTCGGATCTGAACCACCTGGTTTTGCTGCAGGTGAAATACTTAAATATGCCGCATTTGCATCAAATAATGCTTTTTGTGCAACTGCTAATGATGTTGCAGTCCCCGGTGCTGGAGGTCCCGTAAATATATCACCGGTAACATTTCCAACATTTAAAGGAGTTTCGGTATAAATTACAAGACCATCATGAAATCCTGTAATCAGGGTTGAAGCTGCGGTTGTCCCGATACTTCCATTATTTATTACTGTATTTAATCCTTGATTTGTTACCCCTGCGTTTCCACCAAAAGTTCCAAACATAGCTGCAGTGCCAAGCTCCACAGTTATTGGTGCCGGAGCTACCAGCATAGTTGTAAATTTCCAAACATGGTCATTAGTCATTGGAATCCCGGATGCACTTTTTGCTCCATTTGTAATTGTTGCTGTGTAAACTGTTCCTAATGCCAGCAAATTTGTCGGTTTAAACGAAGCTGTAGTACCAGAATAAGAAACTGTCCCTGAAATTGTTGTTGTGCCATCTTTCAAAGTAAATGTAGTTTCGTTGATTGTAGAGCCATCCATTATAGTATTAAAATCAGCCGTTACAGTTTGATTTAAGGCAACATTAATAGCATTATTAACAGGATCTGTCTCAGTTACTACAGGTGTTAAAAGTATACCCGTCGTGAATGTCCATACATACTCAGCCTGTAAAAAATTCCCCATTAAATCTTTTGCTTTGGTAGTAATCCTTGCCGTGTAAGTTGTATTCTCTGCAAGCAAAGCTCCTGGCTTGAATGATGCAGTTTTTCCAGAATAAGTAACCGTTCCTGCAACAGGAGTTGTCCCTGTCACAGTAAACGAAGTTAAAATGGAATCTGGATCCATTTCCTCGTTGAATGTTGCTGTAATGACTTGTCCCAATGGAACATATAGTGCATTATTCAAAGGGGTTGTCGACTCGACTATAGGACATTCCCCAATGACTTCTTTAAAGTCATCGTTTTCGCATCCGGTAATTAATGCAATACATAATATGACAAAGGTGAATAGTAAAGTTTTAATTTTCATCTGTTTTGTTTTTAGAGTTAGATATTTCATACGGTAAAGGTGATGGCAGAACGATCAGGAAGTATTATACAATTCGCGCTTAGAGTTGTATTATTAGCACCATTCAAAAAACTCACAACTTCTTCATTAGCTGAAAAATATTGAAATCAAATTATCTTATAAAGCGCTCATTCACATCCAAACTCATACCATTATTTGACTGGTAATTGGCACGGTAAATAAAATATTAGACTTATGTATATAATCTCTGATCATGGAATCTTCTAATCAGCTCAGCTAAAACCATAAAAAATATCGAAGCAATATTTTTTTATTTTCTTATAAATAAATGGTATCGATTTATATCGTCCATAAAGTAGATGAAGGAATGTTGGATTGGACCAAAAAGGGAAATTAGTTAATCTAGGAAAAAGCCATAATAATTGATACAAAAAAGTTCCTCAAGAATTTGTGTTTAAAATCAGTTTGACTGATTCGTAAGATTAAAATATTAATCAATTGATTGAATGGAAATTGTTGGACCTACTTCAGTATCTCCTAAAGTAGCGTTTATAGGACTGCTTCCAGTGGTGGTTTTAACACTTATTACCAATGGGGATGATCCTACAGTTACTATATGAAAAAAACTAAGGGTTCCTGCAAAAGCACCGCTGCTCACTGCCTCACAGTGTGCAACAGCAGATATTTTTGTATTGGTAGTATCATTATATAAAGCCAATCTAAGAAATGCGCCAGTATTAAAGTGTATCCATCCTACATCAAAATCTATCCGATAGGTTTTTCCTGCCGGCAGCGTAAAAGTTCGATTAGTAAAATCGTACGTTATTGATACCCCACCAGAAGTTGTAGTAGTTCCAAATGCAACTTTAGCTCCTGTTGGATTTGTTATTGTTTTTTGTAATACGCAACTAAAACAAATTAGACAATTTATCCCGGCTGTCAAAGTGAAACTCAGGAAGGCTTCAATATTAAATAATTTGAATATAGTTAACTTTGGTATTTAATTCCACTATGGATTGAAATATTAATACATGAGAAGTTAAAGGAACCATTATTTATGAAGATAGAAATTTAGTACAGGGCTTAAATCAAAATAATGAATTTGCTGCGGAATATTTAAAATTGGCTTTCGTACTAAAGATTCATTGGTTAAATAATAATGTAGCCCATCTTTTGTTGCAATGCCTTCAATTTGATGAAATGGAAGTTTAAGATTGATTTTTCGTTTATTTCCTGATAAAAAATCATAATATTTAAAATCATATAAAAGATATAAAAAAGATTTTCCTTTTTTTGAATACCCGCAAAGTACAATCAGTTTTTTCGACTCTAAATAGGCAGCGCCTGTTACCAAACCTTCTGTATTGAAGGTTTCTTTTAATTTGGCAATATATTTTCCAGGTTGATTTGGTAAAACATAAATACTCGTTTTAGAAGAACTCCATTCTTTAGAAAATAAATAAATACTATCTTTTGATACAATAAAAGCCTCACAATCAAAATTGGTTGTATTTCTTTTCTGAGGTTTAAAATCGGTTTGGTTTGAATACGAAAATGAAATCGTATCAATAATTGGATTCTCTTCTAAAAAAGACTTTTTCTTGATTTTTAGAATCTGTAAATTGGTTCGGTTTCCCCTGTAATTATTTCCAAAATCACCAATATACAGATGACTGCTGTCTTGTGAAATTTCTTCCCAATCATGATTCACTACTTTGTTCAGAATAATTTTTTTTCTAATTTTTCCTAAAGAATCTAATCCATAAATGGTTTTGTCATGATCGTCATTATGTGTCCATAATAAATTATCAAAAGCAATTAATCCTGAAGTTTCTTTAATAGAATCACTCAATCTGATTGAATACCGAGGTTTTATTTTAAATGTCTCATATAAACAGCTTCCGTCATTCTTTGTTGCATTAGGATTGTAATTTTTCGAAAGAGAATCTGTACAACCAGAAATTTGGCTATAAGTTGAGGAAATGAATAGAAAAAAAAATAAAAGAAATGTTTTCATAATATTCAAGATACAATAAACTAAAATTTTAAAAGTTATATTTTGAAAGAAAGTTTAATTTGAAAATTTAGATTGAAAATATTTAAATATAAATGTAGATATTTTTTATAAATCATAATTTTAACACGATAATTTTCAGTTTATTGTAATATCAGATTTTTAAGGTTAAAAAGCTATTATTTTTGCTCTTTGTTTTTACAAAATTAATTATCTTTAAATTAAAATAATTGCTTTTTTGAATTGAAAGGATATGTTATTGATACTGAGATTGGTGTAATTATCTAGAGCCTTATTCGTAGTTTTTTTTGTTAATTTTAAGTTTAATACTTGAAAATTGTCAATACATTTGCACAAATTTTATTATTTTTCTAATTTCTAATATTGGGAGTTAGGATAGCGAAGCTGTACTTAGCAGTTGTTTTTTTGCAAATCTATAGGAAGAAAATGTTAAATATTTCTTTTCTTAAAATATGTTTTTAAAGAGATAATAGTTATGTTTTTAAACTGCAATTGATCGTTATTTTAACATTTCAAATTAGGATTCGAATAAATCTTAAAAAATTACAAAGAAAAAATTACCCAAATTTTATTATATAACAAAAATTTTAAAAATTGCCCTTATGAAAAAAATGCTTTTTGCTTTATTATTGATTACTACAATTTCACAAGCTCAATACAGAATAAGATATGATAAGCTTTTTATGGAAGCTGGAATTGGATTGGCTATACCTTTATCAAATGTTTCACCATCTGGTGAAAACAGTCCAATATCACTAGTTCATGGTCAGGGATCATTACGTTATATGTTTAGTGAAGATGTTGGATTATTAGGGTCTTTAAGTTATGATCAGTTTAGTCATGGAAATCAAAAAAGTGATCAAAAAATGGCTGGTTTAGAGCTTTGCTATAATTTAGGAAATGCTCTTGAATTGTCAAGAAATACTGGAGGACAATTTGGTTTGCTAATTCATGGAGGTGGAGCCGTTGGAGCCATGTCAAGTAAATATAATAATAAAGATTATATTGGTGCAGTTATGATTGGAGCAAAGCCATTTGTAGCTATAAATGAGAAGGTTTCCTTTTTTGCAGACGTAACTTATAAATCTAACGTGCAACAAAAGTTGTATTATAACGGAGATTTAATTGGAAAAGATACAACAGCTAGTCAGTTGGGAATTACTTTTGGTTTTATGGTTGCTTTGGGACAAAATCGTTTCCATGCGGATTCGGCTTATTAATCTAAGTGAGATTGTTTTAAAAACATTTTCATATAAAAAAAGATAATTTTATGAAAATAGGTATAACCTTTAGTGCTTTTGATTTGCTTCATGCCGGGCATATTACAATGTTGGAAGAAGCAAAACGTCAATGTGACTATTTAATTTGTGCATTGCAGACTGATCCAACTTTAGACCGACCTGAAAAAAACAGACCTACTCAAACCGTAGTAGAACGTTATATTCAATTGAAGGGATGTAAGTTTGTAGATGAAATTGTTCCCTATGCTACTGAACAGGATTTAGAAGATATTTTGCGTTCTTTTAAAATTGATGTACGTATTATTGGTGATGAATATCGTGAGAAAAAATTTACTGGTCGTGAATACTGTGAATCCAAAGGAATTGAACTGTATTTTAATACAAGAGATCATCGTTTCTCAAGTAGCGGACTAAGAAAAGTGGTAGCTGAAAAAGAAGCATTAAAGGTAATTTAAGTAAGATGAAAAGTAACACGAAAATTTACATTGCAGGGCATAACGGAATGGTCGGAAGTGCTATCTGGAGAACCCTCATTAATAAAGGATTTACAAATTTAATAGGAGTTTCCAGTAAAGAATTAGATCTTCGAAATCAACAGGCTGTTAGTGAATTTATTGCAAAAGAAAATCCTGAAGTTATTATTGATGCTGCTGCTCGTGTAGGTGGAATTTTGGCTAATAATGATTATCCATATCAGTTTATTATGGAGAATATGCAAATCCAGAATAATCTAATCGATTCGGCTTTACAAAACAATGTAGAGAAATTTATTTTTCTGGGAAGCTCTTGTATTTATCCAAAATTAGCACCACAACCTTTAAAGGAAGATTATCTGTTAACCGATACTTTAGAGCCTACCAATGAATGGTATGCAATTGCCAAAATTACCGGAGTAAAAACATGTCAGGCTATCAGGAATCAATTTGGAAAGGACTACGTAAGTTTGATGCCAACTAATTTATATGGTACGCATGATAATTTTGATTTAAATACATCCCATGTTTTGCCGGCAATGATTAGGAAATTTCATGAAGCCAAAGAAAATAACCATGCACCTGTAACACTTTGGGGCAGCGGAACTCCAATGCGCGAATTTTTATTTGTTGATGATATGGCTCAGGCTGTAGTTTTTGCTTTAGAAAATAAATTACCTGATTATTTGTATAATGTAGGAACTGGTGAAGATTTAACTATTAAGAATTTAGCAGAAACCATTCAGAAAATTACCGGACACCAGGGAGAAATTGTTTGGGATGCCACTAAGCCGGATGGTACTCCAAGAAAACTGATGGATGTTACCAAAATGCATAATTTAGGCTGGAAACATAAAATTGAACTTCACGAAGGAATTCAAAAAACATACAATTGGTTTTTAGAAAACAGTGAAGCGTTTAAGCAAGTAAAGATGTAATTAAAAAACTTTAACCATTAATAAAATAATCGATTAAGTAGTTAACAAAAATATATATGAGCACACAAAAAGTAGCACTTGTAACAGGAATAACTGGTCAGGACGGGTCATATTTAGCCGAATTATTATTAGAAAAAGGATATCAGGTACACGGAGTTAAAAGACGAGCATCTTCTTTTAACACACAACGTATTGATCATATCTATCAGGATCAACATGAAGTACATGTTAATTTTAAGTTGCATTATGGAGATTTGACTGATTCAACTAATATTATTAGAATAATTCAGGAAGTACAACCTGATGAGATTTATAATTTAGGAGCTATGTCTCATGTAAAAGTATCTTTTGATTCTCCTGAATATGTGGCGAATGTGGACGGAATAGGTACTTTAAGAATATTAGAGGCAGTAAGGATTTTGGGATTATGCGAAAAAACCAGAATTTATCAGGCTTCCACTTCTGAGCTTTATGGAGGGATGACAGAAAATAAAAATGAAAAGGGTTTTTATGATGAAAACTCACCATTCTATCCTCGTTCTCCATACGGTGCAGCTAAGATTTATGGGTTTTGGATTACTAAAAATTATCGTGAAGCTTATAATATGTTCGCCTGTAATGGAATTCTTTTTAATCACGAATCGCCTCGAAGAGGTGAAACCTTTGTAACCCGTAAAATTACTATGGCAACCGCTGCTATTGCAAAAGGGAAACAAGAATGTCTATATCTTGGAAACCTAAATTCACAAAGAGATTGGGGACATGCCAAAGATTATGTTGAAGCAATGTGGAGAATTTTACAACAAGACGTACCAGAAGATTATGTAATTGCGACAGGAGTTACCACTTATATTAGAGATTTCGTAATCATGGCTTTTGCCGAAATAGGTGTTACTCTGACTTTTGAAGGCGAAAATGAAAGCGAAGTGGCTAAAGTAGTATCTTGTAGTAACCCACTTTATCAATTAGAAAAGGGAAAAGTAGTAGTGCGTGTAGATCCTGAATATTACCGTCCTACAGAAGTCGATCTTTTAATTGGGGATCCTACAAAATCCAAAACTCAATTGGGTTGGAAACCTCAATATGATTTAGCTGCTTTGGTAAAAGAGATGGTAGCAAGCGATTTGAAATTGTTTTAAAATCAATATTTGTAAAAAAAAACAGTAATAAATTTGAGTAGAATAGAGAGATGGACAAAGTATTAAAATTATTTCGAAAATTAAAAAAATCAGAAAGTAATTTTATCATTGTTTTATCGAGATTTTTATGGATAAAACTTTTTAATAAAAAGCAACTTCTCTTACACCAAAAAGTTAAAATTACTGGATTAAAGAATATCGAAGTAAAAGGTATTGTTGAAATAGGAGTTAACTATGTTGGATTCAGTCATAAAACAGATAAAACTTATTTGAATATACAGGGAAAATTAATATTCAAAGGAAAGTATTCTATAGGACGAGGATGCAGATTTGATATTGGTAAAGATGCATTAGTAACTATTGGATCAGGTGGATACATTAATTGCAATACAAATTTAATTATAATGCACAGATTACAAATTGGAGATAATTGTGCCATTTCATGGAATTGTCAATTTCTTGATGAAGATTTTCATGAAATTAAATATTCAGGAAAGAAACCTACTCAAAATTCAATTGTAATAGGTAATGATGTATGGATTGGTTGCGGTGTGAAAATTTACAAAGGCACAGTTATTCCTAATGGTTCTATAATTGCTTCTGATACCATAGTCAAAGGTGTTTTTGAAATTGAAAATTCGTTAATTGGAGGTAATCCGGCAAGAGTAATTAAAGAAGGGGTTAGGTGGGAATAATTTCTAATAACAGGTAATTGATTCATCAGTATTACAAATATTAGAACTATTTACCCGAGAATTTCAATCTTATTCATTAGTGAGTTAAAAAACACCTTAGATAAAGAAAATTGATGCAAGTAATTAAAAAAATTTACAATAAAGTTGGGATTACCAGTAATCGAACAAAGAATATAACAAAACATGTTTTTATATCGTTTCTATATAAGGGAGGAAGTATAATATCTTCTTTATTAATGGTTCCTCTTACCATAAAGTTTTTAGATACAGAAAATTATGGAATTTGGTTAGCACTCAGTTCTTTTATTGCTTGGTTTTCATTTTTTGATATAGGTTTAGGAAATGGTTTGCGAAATAAATTTGCAGAAGCCAAAGCAAAAGGTGATTTAACTTTAGCAAAAGCATATGTTAGTTCTGCATATTTTACTATTGGAAGTCTTTGTTTAGTACTTATTATAGCTTTTTTTGGTTTTAATTATTTTATTGATTGGTCAAAAATCTTCAACGCTAGTATTAATTTGCAAAACCAACTTACTCTACTTATGCCAATCGTATTTGCTTTTTTTTGTATACAATTAGTATGTAAATTAATTACTACAATATATACGGCCGATCAACATCATTCTATGCAGGGTAAAATAAACTTCTATACTTCCGCAAGTTCATTGATTTCAATATGGATAATGATACATTTGGCAGAAAGCTCTTTATTGCTTTTTGGAACAGTATTTTCATTTTTACCAGTGATAATATTAGTTGGCCTTAATTTATTTGCATTTAAAGGTATATATAAAGACTATAGACCGAGTTTCCACTTGTGGAAAAAGGAATATTTACATGATATTTTTGGACTAGGTATAAGCTTTTTTATAATTCAGATTGCCGGAATAATTTTATTTTCGACCGATAATCTTATTATAACACAGATTTATGGACCAAAGCAAGTAGTGCCTTTTAATATTGCTTTTAAATATTTAAGTATTTCAAATATGGTAATTTCAATAATACTAACACCCTATTGGTCATCTATAACAGAAGCTTATGTAAATGAAGATTATAATTGGATTAAAAAATCCATGAGTAATTTAATAAAAATATCTTTGGTAGCAATTTTAGTCATTTTTATTATGATTGCTGTTTCTCCTATGGCTTATGAATTGTGGATTGGTAATGAAGTGGTAATTCCAATGTCATTGACCTTTTTTATGGGTATATATTTTGCGATGACAATTTTTTATGGACCATATACATATTTTATTAACGGAACAGGAAAAGTGAGACTTCAGATGTACTCGATTGTAATTACAGCCATATTAAATATTCCATTGTCAATCTTTTTGGCTAAAAATGTTGGACTTGGTATTTCGGGTGTTATTTTAGCTACAATTTTTTGTTTAATTCCTCATGTGATACTTTGTCCAATTCAATATTCAAAAATTATTAATAAAAAAGCTTATGGAATTTGGAATAAATAGAGAATGTAATTACACTTTATACATTTCACCACCATTATTTCTATTATGTTTTTTAATTAAAGAAAAATCAAATAATCTTTTGATATGTTAATTTTTTTAAAAAATTTAAGAAGTTTATGTTTAGCAATGTTTCAAGGAAAAATCTATTGGACTGTTAATCTGAGTAAGTTTAATAAAATTGATAACAAGGCAAAAGTTTATGGTCCTTCGCGTATTGAACATGTTATTATTGGCAAGGGTACATATGTTGCTCCTAACTCTACTATTACACATACACAAATTGGTAATTTTTGCTCAATTGGACCAAATTTTTTTTGTGGATGGGGTATTCATCCCCTAAATGGTATTTCTACAAGTCCTGCATTTTATTCTATGAAGAAACAAAGTGGTTTTACTTTCAGTAAGATAGATAAAATTAAAGAAAGAAAACTTATTGAGATTGGGAATGATGTATTTATAGGAACTAATGTTACAGTTTTGGATGGTATTAAAATTGGGGATGGGGCGGTAATTGGCGCAGGTTCTGTTGTAAGTAAAAATATTCCGCCATTTGCAATAGCTGTCGGATCACCTATAAAAATTATAAAGTATAGATTTGAAGACAAAATTATTAAGAGTTTATTGAAAATAAAATGGTGGGAAAATGAATCCTTGGTTCAGGATGTTGAATCATATTTTTATGATATTGATGGTTTTATTCTTAAGCATGATAAAAAAGAATAAGTACTTTATAAATATAAATTTTAGCCATTTTAATGAAAAAATATTTTAATTTTTTATTTTTTTTACTACTTGCTTTAGTATCGACAAGAGTGTTTTCTTTTACATTGATTGAAAAAATATATTTTGATTATACGGAAATTGTAATTTCTGTTATTTTATTATTAGTTTATCTGTCAAAAGCTAAAAAAATTATAAGATTAAATTGGGCTTTTCCAGAGGTAAAATGGATATTAATAATGACGTTTTTTTCTTTTTTTCCTGCCCTAATTTTTCACGATCAAGATATTGCTTTAGGTTTACTGGCTTCAAGAACAACTTGTATTTGGTTAGGTTATTATTTGTTAAAAATAAATAATGTAAAACTTCGGGATTTACATAACGTAATGCTATGCATGGGGTCTTTTTGGTGTTTTATAATGATTATACAACAAATTACTTATCCTGTTATATATTTTAATTTTTTAAATGGGAGTGAATTTGAAATAAACAGATATGAAGATAGAGGAAATTTATTAAGGATCTTTGTTGACGGATCACTGTTTGGATTCTATTTTTTACTTTTTTATTGGAGAAAATTTATTAGAACGATAAATTTTAAAACTTTATTCATGGTTTTGGTAGGATTATCAGGAATTTTGCTAACTGGTTCAAGACAAATAATATTTAGTGTATTTATTGTCTTTGCGTTTAGCTTTTTATCTAAACTAAAAGGGATTACAAGATATAATACTAAGTTTATATATGTTTTTGTCAGTCTTATATTTTTAGTAATAACATTTGCAGGAGATTATCTTTTATCTTTGGTTACTTTGTCTTTAGATCAAAATGTAACATCTACAAGTTATATTAGAATATTAGAAATAAATTTTTTTGTTTTTGATTATTGGCCAAATTTTTTAGCATTTTTTCTTGGAAACGGATGGGAGCATGCATTAAGCGATTATGGTAAAGAACTAACCAATTTTAAATACATGTATGGTTTTTATAGAAGTGATATTGGTTTAATAGGAGCCTTTAATAAATTTGGAATTATATATATATTAGCCATATTGTCATTGTTTTATCGAATTATTAAAAGGGGGAATAAATTAATTGTTCCAGATTTTATCCAATACTTTTTCCTGCTTCTTTTATTAACTTCAATTTCAGGTGTCAATTTCTTTGAAACGCCCTCATGTATATTTGTTTTAATTTCAATATTATATATTATAGATAAAAATAATGAAAAAAATAGCAATTGTAATACCCATATATAATAGATTAGAGATTACAAAAAGTGGACTTCTTAATATTCATTTAGCATTACTTAATGTTAAAGACAATTCTCATTTTAATTTCGATATTATAATAGTTGATGACGGATCAGATGATGGAAGTTCAGAATGGATAAAAGAAAACTATCCAGCTGTAAAAATATTGAAAGGAGATGGGAATTTGTGGTGGACCGGATCTGTAGATTGGGGAGCTAGAGCAGCTGTGAATGAACTTGGCTATGATTATGTTTTGCTTTGGAATGATGATACGATTTGCAATCAGAATTATTTTGAAGAATTAATAAATATATTAAATCAATCATTTTATAATAATAAAATATTGGTCTCAAAAGTTTTATGGCAAGATGAAAGAGAAGTCATTTTTAATTTTGGATGTTATTTTGATTCTAAAAATGGTAAAAAAATATTAAATGGTAGTAATGAAGTTGATTCAGACAAATATAATAATATAATAAAAGTAGATTGGTCTGGAGGAATGGGAACTTTAATTCCGAAAGCGATTTTAAAATCAATAGATTTTTTTGATCCTAAAAATTTTCCTCAATATCATGGCGACAGCGACATGTTTTTGAGGGCAAAAAAAAATGGTTTTGAAACATTCGCAGTACCAACATTAAAAATTTACAATAATAAAGATACTTCAGGAATAAAGAAAATTAAAAATTTTAAGGATCTGAAAAATTATTTCACATCGAATAGATCGAATTATAATTTTAATCAAAATGTGTTTTTTTGTAAAAGACATACGATAGGAGTAATGGCTTGGATCAATTTTTCTAAATACTATTTAAAGGCTTTTCTAATTTCAATAAAATGAAAAAAAAAATAAAGATTTTTTTTAGCTTTATAATCCCATTTAGATTATATCTATATAATGTTTTCTTTACTAAAATTCCTTTTTCAAATATTCGTTTGTTTTTCACTAGATTTTATATTGAATTAGGAAATAAATCTAATGTTTTATCAAATGTTAGATTTCTTTTTTCAGATTTTAAAAAAAACAAGAATATAAAAATAGGAAAAAATTCAATTGTAAATCCTGATTGTATTTTGGATGGTAGACAAGGCATTATTGAAATAAGAAACAATGTCGATATAGGTAGAGGAACCTGGATTTTTACATTAGAACATGATCCTCATTCAGATTACCATTCAACAACTTCCGGAAATGTGGTAATAGAAGATCATGTATGGATTGCTTCAAGAGTAATTATTTTGCCTGGAGTTACGATAGGAAGGGGTAGTGTTATTGCCTGTGGCGCTGTAGTTACAAAAGATATACCTCCAATGTCTATTGCCGGTGGCGTACCTGCAAAAGTATTGGGAAGTCGTAATTCAAAATTATTATATGAAAATAATTATTTTCCTCACTTTCTTGTATAATAATTTAAATTTGAAATGATGAACTCATCAATATTTGTTTACCCAATTGTACCTCTTAAATTTTCTGCAACAAAAAATCCATATATTAATGATTTAATTGCATCACTTGAAAATGCAGGAAATACTGTTGTAAATAAACAAGATGAAAGACACAATGGGGTGTTTTCAATTTTTCATTATTTTTTTAAGACTAACATATTTTATTTTAATTGGATAGAATATTTGGCTAAGAAAAAATTAGGAGGTTTTCAGTTAGTAGTTTTTTTGGGTCAAATTTTTTTCATTAAAATCTTTAATAAAAAAATTATTTGGACTTTGCACAACTTAAGTTCTCATTATTCAAATAATTGGTCTTATAAATTCATACAAGATATAATGATAAAATCATCAAATTTGATTGTTATACATACAAAAGAATCTTGTGATTTTTTAGAGAGAAAAAATGTTGATAAATCAAAAATTTTTTATTCATTTCATCCTATCACGCAAAATCCAAAATCATATCCTAAGTGTTTGGATAAAAAAGAGAAGAAATATGATATTTTGATTTGGGGGCTAATGAGTCCATACAAAGGTGTTTATGAATTTTTACTTTTTTTAAAAAATAAAGGAGTTAATTATAAAATTATGCTCGCAGGCAAATTTAATGATATCACTTATTTCAATAAGGTTAATTTGGTTGCTACAGATAATGTTGTTATTAATAATTCCTTTATTAGTGATGAGGACTTATTCACTTTACATGCGCAATCAAAATATATTTTGTTTCCTTATAATAGTTTAAGCGTTCTTAATTCAGGAGCTTTAACGCTTTCATTGTCGTGTTTTAGTAACATTATAGGTCCAAATAGAGGAGCATTTAAAGAGTTAGCAGATTTAGGAATAATTTATAATTTTAATACTTATGATGATATATTAAAATTGTTAAAAAAAGATTTTGAAAGTACAGATAATAATGTAAAAGAATTTATTGAAAATAACACATGGGATCATTTTGGATTAACAATAAATAAAATGCTGAAAAAAATTTAATAATTATTATGAAAATCCTTCGTGTCATTTCATCAATGCATCCAAGTAAAGGAGGTCCTTGTCAAGGGATCCGTAATGCTATACCTTATTTTGAAAAAGCAGGGATTATAACTGAAGTAGTTTGTATGGATGATAAGAATAGTAATTATTCTATTGCAGATAATTTTACAATTTATAAGGTAGGTGATGGTAAAACATCTTATCAATATCAGCCAGAATTATTACAATGGTTAAAATGTAATATTTTAAATTATGATTTTGTAATTGTACATGGTCTTTGGCAGTATCATAATTATGCGGTATACAAAACAATAAAATTACTGGAAAAGCAAGATCTAAAAAATCCAAAAGTAATAATTATGCCTCATGGTATGTTAGATCCTTATTTTCAAAAAGCAACAGACAGAAAATGGAAAGCACTTCGAAATGAACTAGTTTGGAATTTTATAGAAAAGAAATGTATCAATAAAGCAGATGCTGTTTTTTTTACCTGCGAGGAAGAAATGCGATTAGCAGCTACAACTTTTAAAAGCTATAAACCCAAAAAAGTATTTAACGTAGGATATGGTATTCAAATTCCTCCTGAATATAATATTAGTTTTAGTGAAGCTTATTATAAAGCATGTCCAGCTGTTGAAAATAAAAAACACTTGCTTTTTTTGAGTCGTATTCATGAAAAAAAAGGTATTGATTTATTGATAGGTGCCTACAATGAATTGTTTCATGAAAATGAAGATTTACCTAATTTAGTTATAGCAGGTCCAACTGCTTCAGAATACGCTCAACAAATGATAAAGTTAGCATTAAATAACCCAAAAATACATTTTTCAGGAATGCTAACTGGTGATGCAAAATGGGGTGCATTTTATGGTTGTGAAGCTTATTTGCTACCAAGCCATCAGGAAAATTTCGGTATTGCTATTGTTGAGGCTATGGCTTGTAAAAAATCGGTTTTAATAACAAAGAATGTAAACATTTGGAACGAGATTCATGAAGGTGGGGGAGGATGGATCGTTAATCTGAAAAAAAAAAATGGGTTAAAAGACATTCTTTCAGAAATAATTAACAAATCAGAAGAAGATTTGGTAGCAAAAGGAAGGAAAGCTTTTGAAACATATCAAAATAATTTTGATATTGAAATTTGTGCAAATAAATTTATTGAAACGTTAAAGAATATTTAATGGAAATTCCAAAATATATTGATACAATACCTAAATCTGATAAGATTTACAGATTGTTTTGGCGTATTATTTCATTATTCCTGTTCAAGCCTTTTTCTTTACCTGTTTTCAACGGTTGGAGAATTTTTTTATTGAAAATTTTTGGAGCGAAAATTGGCAAAAATTGCGTCATTCATTCTTCATTAGATTTGCCATCTCCTAAAAATTTGACATTAGGGTCATATTCAGCATTAGGCCCAGAAGTTAAGTTTCATTTTGGGAAGACTATTATTGGAAACAAAGTTACTGTTTCTCAAAGAACATATTTATGTAGTGCAACACATGAAACAAACTCAATAAATACGCCTTTTGTGTCAGGTACTATTGTTATAAAAGATTTTGCGTGGATTGCAGCCGAAGCATTTATAATGTCAAATATCACGATTGGAGAAGGAGCAATCGTAGGGGCTAGAGCAGCTGTTTTTAAAGATGTGGATGATTGGACAATAGTTGGAGGTAACCCTGCTAAATTTATTAAAAAAAGAATTGTCTATGATAAGTGATGACTTTATTCCTGTACAAACAACACCTTTTGATAAAAAAACAAAAATCAAAATTCATCTGTGGAAACTGATAAATAAAACCATATTTAGAATCTTTCCTAATCAAATTAAAAAACCGAGAATTATTTTATTACGTTTATTTGGAGCTAAATTAGCAGACACGGTAAATATTAATAGAAAATCAAATATAGAATTACCTTGGAATTTAAAAATGGGACACCTTTCTAGTTTAGGAGAAAATTCTTGGGTATATTGTTTAGATAAAATAGAAATAGGTCAAAAATGTTGTATTGGTAAAGATGTATACTTAATTACAGGTAGTCATTCTATTGAATCTATAAATTTCGATATGATTACAAAACCAATAATTATCAATGATGGATGTTGGATAGCCACTGGAAGTTATGTTCTCGCAGGTGTTACATTAGGCAGATTTTCCGTAGTTGGTGCAAAAACAATAGTAACTAAAAATACAGAAGATTTTGATATTGTAGTTGGAAATCCAGCCAAATTCATTAAAAAAAGAGAATTTAAAATATAATTAGAAAATGATTTCAATACTTATACTCACTAAAAACGAAGAACAGGATTTACCCGGTTGTTTAGCATCAGTATCGTGGAGTGATGACATTCATGTTTTTGATTCTTTTAGTGATGATCAAACGGTAACAATTGCTGAAAATGCAGGGGCTACTATTACGCAGCGTATTTTTGATAATTGGTCTGCACATCAAAATTGGGGGCTGGCTAACATTAAATTCAAATATCCTTGGGTACTTTATATTGATGCTGATGAAAGAGTTTCGGAATCTTTATTAAACGCTATTAAAGAACTTAAGCCAGATAGTAATTCAGAATTTGTTGCATACGAACTTCGCAGAAGGGATTTTGCATGGAATGGAAAATGGTTAAAGCATGCACAAATGTCTCCTTTTTATTTAAGATTATTTCGTCCGGATAAAATGCGTTATGAAAGACTGGTAAATCCTGTTTCAATTCCTGATGGTCCAATTGATAAAGTAGATGGTTTTTTAGACCATTATCCTTTTAGTAAAGGCTTTAAATTTTGGATTCAGCGTCATTTAAGTTATGCTGATTTGGAAGCCTTAACAAGAGTGAAAGATTTGGATAAAGGTGTTACTTTTTCTTTTAGAAAAGCTTTGTTTGGTAAAGATTTTACAGAGAAAAGATATCATCAAAAAGGATTGTTTTATAAATTACCTGGGCGTCCTTTGATAAAATGGTGTTATATGATTATAGTACGAAGAGCATTTTTAGATGGAAGTGCAGGCTTCACTTATGCCACTTTGCAATCCATTTATGAGTATTTTATTGTGCTAAAAAGTAAAGAATTCCTCAATCAAAGAAGAAATAAATAAAATAATTTTTCTTAACTGATCATAATTTATGAAAGTTTCTGTTATTACTATTTGCTACAACCGAAAAGGGACTATTGAACAATCAATAAAAAGTGTTTTAAATCAGGATTATCCTAATATAGAATACATTGTGATTGATGGTAATTCTTCTGATGGAACCCAGGATATCATTGAATCTTATCAGGATAAAATTGCGCAATATATCTCCGAGCCTGATAATGGAATGTATGATGCGATTAATAAAGGATTAGGTATGGCAACCGGAGATATAATAGGTTTGATGCATTCGGATGATGTTTTTTATGATACTGCGGTAATTTCTAAAATAGTAGAGGTTTTTAAAAATAATCCTGATACGGATGCCGTATATGGAAATGGTATTTATGTTACCAATGATGATGAACAGAAAATAGTAAGAAACAGAATTGGTGGCGAATATGATTATAAAAGATTAAAAAAAGGATGGTTGCCATTGCACCCTACTGTTTACATCAGGAAATCAATTATCGAAAAATATGGGAAGTATGATTTGAACTTTAAAATCGCTTCCGATACTGAATTTTTACTGCGATATCTATTTAAACATAAAATTAGCATGACTTACCTCAATACTTATATCGTAAAAATGAGAATGGGAGGCTTAAGTACAAATTATAAAAGAGCATTTGAGGTATTAAAGGAAGATTATAATATTTACAAATTTTATCAGATATCAGGTATAAGAGTTGTTTTTCAAAAAAAAATAATCGCCTTAATACAATATGTAAAAAAGTAAATTTGTTATGTTATGATAAATAATAAAAATATTTTTTAGAATTATGAAAATTTTAGATGCATTATCCCGTCATCGTTTTTCCCGCTATTTTAAACTTTTGTTTGTAGTTTGGGACGTAATACTATTAAATTTTTCAATTGTATTATCAGCTTGGTTGCGTTTTGGTAATTTGGACAAGCTTTATCTTAAAGAAGTACAAGCCGTTTCATTTTTATCTAATTTAATTTGGATTGGACTACTATTACGTAATGATTCATATCGTATTGTGCGAATAGAGCCATTGGAATCTATTTTGAAACGAACTACGAAAAAGTTTATATTTCACATTGCAATAATTACTTTTTTTGTGCTTTTTTTAAGATATTCGCAGATTTCCCGTCTTCGATTATTTTACTTTTATTCTATTTTTTTCTGTTTATTAATGTTCTCACGATTTTCATTAATGGAGGTCTTAAAATATATTAGGGCAAAAGGTTATAATTTTAAAAATTTTATTATTGTAGGGGCAAATGATGCAGGAGAACGAATTCGGAAAACATTATCAAAAGATTTAACTTATGGGTATCGCTTTTTAGGTTTTTTTGATGAAAAAGTAGATCCTTTTGCCTTTATTTCGAATCCCGTATTAGGTGGATTTGATGATATAGAAAAGTATGTGCTTACACATCAAATAGACGAAATGTATGTTGCTTTGCATATTGATAATGTGAATGTAATTAATAAGTTAATACGGATTTGTGAACATCATATGGTTCGGATTAAATTTATTCCGGATTTTCAATTATATACTAAATCGAGTAAGGTAGAAATTTCTTTTTATGATAACACACCTGTATTGATGTTTCGTACAGAACCTTTAGAGTATACCGTTAACAGGCTATTAAAAAAAGGTTTTGATATTGTTTTTTCTTTTGGGGTTATAATATTAATCTTTCCCTGGTTATTCCCAATAATAATGATTCTGATCAAGATAGAATCACCTGGACCCGTTTTTTTCAGGCAAGAGCGTTCAGGAAGGGATAATGAATCCTTTTTTTGCTGGAAGTTTAGAAGTATGCGGGTAAATAACCTGGCAGATAATTTGCAAGCCGGTAAAGGAGATGAGCGAATAACCAGATTTGGTAGTTTTATTCGTAAAACAAGTATTGATG
Organism: Flavobacterium sp.; assembly: GCA_039931915.1. Taxonomy (GTDB): domain Bacteria; phylum Bacteroidota; class Bacteroidia; order Flavobacteriales; family Flavobacteriaceae; genus Flavobacterium. Next base: position 31,496 of record JBDTRA010000039.1, read on the forward strand.
AGCTGCCTCAGTTTTTTAACGTTTTTTTGGGTGATATGTCAGTAGTAGGACCCAGACCACATATGGTCAATCATACCAAACAATATAGTGATTTAATTGGTAATTATTTAGTACGACAATATGCCAAGCCAGGAATTACAGGGTGGGCCCAGGTCAATGGTTATCGCGGTGAGACTAAGGAACTTATTGATATGGAAAACAGAGTAGAATATGATATATGGTATATCGAGAACTGGAGTATAATTTTGGATATAAAGATTATCATAAAAACAGTTATCAATGTTTTTAAAGGTGAAGATAACGCCTATTAGTTTTATGCAAGCGCAAACAAATAAACATTTAACCAGTTAATCAAATAATCAATTGAGCTCAAAAAACTAAGGGCTAATCCTTACATTTGTTACATAAATTTATAATTCTAATGAACTTAAAAATTTCTAATATTACAAAAATAAGCATACTCTTTGTGGTATTGTTTTTGTTTTTTTCCTGTGCATCCAAAAAAGATATTGTATATTATCAAAATATTGATGGCATTAATAATCAGCAAAATGCTGTTTCTTACGAGGTGAAAATTCAGCCTGATGACTTATTAATGATTATAGTTTCGGCAGAAGATCCAGAAATTGCTATTCCTTTTAATTTAACTTCTGTGACTATACCCACAGCTAATTTACAAATAGCTTCTGGTCAACAAACAATTCAGTCCTATTTAGTGGACAAAAATGGAAATATTCAATTTCCTGTGTTAGGGAAATTACATGTAGGAGGACTAACCAGAACAGAAGTCTTACAATCTTTGAAAGACAAAATTGGTGTTTATATTAAAAATCCAATTATTAACCTAAGGATCATGAATTTTAAAATTTCTTTGCAAGGAGAAGTTAATATCCCTGGAACATATCCTATTGCTTCTGAGAGAGTTACTCTTATTGAGGCTCTAAGTATGGCCAAAGACTTAACTATTTATGGAAAAAGAAATAATATTTTGGTAATTAGAGAAGTTAATGGTCTCAAATCCTATAACAGAGTGGATATTACAAAAGCTGATTTTATAAATTCCCCTTTTTATTATTTGACTCAAAACGATGTGGTGTATGTAGAGCCTAATAAAACCAAAGTGAATGCGGCGGCCGTAGGACCTAATACTTCTGTTATTATATCAGCGGTTTCTATTTTAATATCGCTTTCTGTTATAATATTTAAATAAAAACCGAATAAACAAAAGACAAATGCAAGATTTTTATAATGATAGTGTAGATAATGAAATTGAAGAAATAAATATCAGGGAGCAACTAGATAAATATATAATTCACTGGAAGTGGTTTTTACTTAGCGCAGTACTTTGTTTGATTTTTGCTTTTCTATACTTACGTTACACAACTCCAAGCTACGAAGCCAGTACCTCTATATTGGTAAAGGATGAAAAAAAAGGGGGTATGCTTTCAGAATTGTCTGCTTTTTCAGATCTGGGATTAACAGGTGCTTCTATAAATAATGTTGACAACGAAATTGAAATTTTAAAGTCCAGAACCTTAGTTGAATCTACAATAAGAAAACTGAACCTAAATGTTACTTTATTTGTTGAGGGTAATGTTGTGAATCGTGATATTTATGACGGGGCTCCTATAAGTGTTTATTTCCTCAATAAAACTGAATTGTTTGAAGAAGCTAATGTAGTTTTAAATTTTAGGCTTTTAGCAAATGGTGATTTTGAATTAGAAAATGCAGGGGCTGATCTCCCAAGAATTGAAAATGTAATTTTATCGTCGAAGAAACAATTTAAGTTTGGTGAGAAAATACCAACACGTTTAGGAATGTTGATTATTGGAAAGACTGCATTCTATAAAGGCAGCAATCTTGTAAACAGTAAATTAATACATATAATAATTAGTCCTTTAGAAAATGTAGCAGCTGGATTTAGAGGCAGACTGAAAGTTGAACCAATAAGTAAAACAAGTAGTGTCGTTAATGTATCTATAACAGATCCTGTTCAAAAAAAGGCCGAAGATTTCCTGGATAATATGATCCGGATTTATAATGAAGATGCTGCCGAAGATAAAAATTTTATTTCAGAAAATACTTCGAAGTTTATCTCTGATCGTTTGGTATTAATAACGCAAGAATTAGACGGGGTAGAACAAGATGTAGAAAGTTTTAAAAAATCAAATAGATTAACCGACATTGAATCAGAAGCCAAGCTTTTTATTGAAGGTTCAAATGAATATGATAAAAAAAGTGTTGAAACTGAAATTCAATTAAATGTAATTTCATCATTATTGGATTTTATGAAAAAAAGCACAAATGCTGATTTATTGCCAACTAATATTATTACAGATAATGGAGATGCAGGTGGATTGATAACTTCATATAATCAGTTAGTTTTAGATCGCAACCGAATTTTAAAATCAGCTACACCAGAAAACCCTTCAGTTATTAAATTAGACCAGCAAATTTCGTCATTAAAAGCAAATGTAGCCACAAGCCTAAAAAGAATGCAATCTAATTTGCAGATTCAAAATAGGGACATAAAAAATCAGGAAGGGATTTTGAATAATAAAATCGGTAAAATTCCAGTACAGGAACGCCAGTTCAGAGTAATTGCCAGACAACAAAAAGTAAAAGAAGAATTGTACCTGTATTTATTGCAAAAACGTGAAGAAACGGCTATTTCTTTGGCTGCTACAGAACCTAATGCTAGAGTAATCGATGTTGCTAAAGCAAATAAAATTCCAGTAAGCCCAAAGAAAAAAATCATTTATTTGGTGGGGCTGTTAGTAGGATTATTGATTCCTTTCGGAATTATCTATATACATGATTTATTAGATACCAAAATAAAAAGTAAATTGGATTTAGAAGGTAAAACGCAAATTCCATTTATTGGAGATGTACCTACCTCTTTGGATACTGGTGAATTGATAAAAACAGAAAGCAGAAGCAGTTCTGCAGAGGCTATTCGGATTGTTAGAACCAATCTTGAATTTATGCTCAATAAGGTAGGAGAAGGAATTGCCAAAACTGTTTTTGTAACTTCTACTTTTCCTACAGAAGGGAAAACATTTATTTCTGTAAACCTTGCTGCAACCTTCGCTTTATCAGGGAGAAAAGTATTGTTGATTGGAATGGATATTAGAAATCCGAAACTTGCCGAGTATATGAATGTTCCAAGTTTGGGATTAACTAATTATTTGTCAACAAAAGGAGCAGAACTCAGCGATTATATTGTTAAGCACGCAGATTATGAAAATTTCTTTATACTGCCATCGGGAGTAATTCCTCCAAATCCTGTTGAACTTTTAATGAGTAAAAAAGTAGATCAGCTCTTTGAAACATTAAAAAAAGAATATGATTATATTGTTGTTGATACAGCTCCTGTAAGTATGGTGGCAGATACTTTATTGATAGCAAAAAATGCAGATACATTTGTGTATGTAATGAGGGCAAATGTGTTGGAAAAACGCATGTTGTCTATTGCAAATACATTTTATAAAGAAAAGAAATTGCCTAACATGTGTATAGTACTAAATGATACAGATTCTACTAAAGGTTATGGCTACGGTTATGGTTATGGCTACGGAGTTAATCAAGTAGAGAAAAAACCATGGTATAAGAAATTCAAAATCTGAAGCTAGGAACTTTTAAATTAGAAAATAGAAAACGGTTCAAATATTTACTTGAACCGTTTTTTTTAGGTGCTTACTGAAAAGTTATGACGTTAAAATTTAAAAAATTGATTGTTACTTATGATTTCTTTTAATGAAGCAAGAGAATTCACTTTTATTTTTTGTTCAAAAGCAGCAATATGATTACCATGATGTACGTCACTGCCAACAAAATCATACATTCCTTTCTTTAAAAGCTGCTCAGAAATCTGGGTAATTTCACTGCCATAATAGCCTACTACAGCCAATAAGTTTAATTGAAACAAACAACCTGCTTTTTTTAATTTTTCGTACTCGTTAAAGTTTTTATGATAAAATAAATAGCGCTCGGGATGTGCTAAAACAGGAATATATCCGGCAACTTGTAAATCAAATAATATTTTATATAATTGTATAGGAGCATTCATATATGACATTTCTACCAATACATAATTGTCCTTTAACGGAAGTAGTTTTTCAGTTTTAAAATGTTTCTCAAACCAGTCATCCATAAAATACTCAGCCGCAACCTGAAATGGTTTTTGAATATTATTTTCAGATAATAAAATCGTTGTTTTAGTATGATTGTCCAGAATGGCCTGAGGAGAATTATCCCAAATATAATGACTAATGTGTGGTGTAGTAATAAATTGCGAAAAACCAATTCTTTCAAATGCTTTTGTTAACCTGACAGTATCAGATATAGTTTTTGCACCATCATCAATTCCGGGCAATAAATGCGAATGGATATCGACATAATCGCCGGATAAAAGATCTTTTAGGTAAGGTTTGGGTTTTAAAAATGATAACATAACTGCAAAAATAAAGAAATTGATAGTAATATTGAATGTTTAAGATACAAAAGAAAAATTAATTCTAAAGGTGTCCGTAAAAACGATTGACTTTACAATGAAGTTTGGTCGAAAATTTTTAACTTCCCCAAAAAATCCAGAAACTTTTACATGCAATTATCTGTTATTATTCTCAATTATAATGTGTGTTACTTTCTTGAGCAATGTGTTTTAAGTGTACAGGAAGCCCTTTATGAAATTGAAGGAGAAATTATTGTAGTCGATAATAACTCGACAGATGATAGCTGTTTGATGATGAAAAGTCGATTTCCTGAAGTGAAATTAATTGAAAATAAAGAAAATTCGGGATTTCCAAAAGGTAATAATATTGGTGTAGAGCAGGCGAAGGGAAAGTATATTTGCATTCTGAATCCTGATACTGTTGTTGCAGAAGATACATTTTCTAAAATCCTGGCTTTCGCCGAACAACAAATTGATCTTGGAATAATAGGCTGTAAACTCATTGACGGAACAGGAAATTTTCTTCCTGAAAGTAAACGCGGTATTCCAACTCCTTGGGTCGCTTTTACGAAGATTTTTGGACTCTATAAAATTTTTCCAAATCAGAGGCTTTTTAATCAATATTATGCACAATATCTAACAGAAAGCCAAACAGGAGTAGTCGATATTTTAGTAGGTGCTTTTATGCTTCTGCAACGCGAGTTGTATTTGGAAGTAGGCGGTTTTGATGAAAAATGTTTCATGTATGCGGATGATATTGATTTGTCATACTTAGTTTTGCAAAAACAAAGAAAGAATTATTATTTTCATGAAACGACAGTCATACACTATAAAGGTGAAAGTACAGTGAAAGATGAAAAATATATGAAACGCTTTCAGGAAGCAATGGAGTTTTTTTATCAAAAGCATTTCAGAAGATCACTATTTTTTTCGATTTTTATAAAAATTGGAATTCTCTTTTTTTCGTTTATAAAAATGTTTCAGGGAAAACCAAAACCAAATCCATTACCGGAAAGTTATATTTTCTATTCTTCCAATACAATTTTGTTTGATAAATTGACTGCTATTTTAAAAAATAAAACCTTCTTTTTCGATTTCAAAAAAGAAAAAATGGTAAATTCGTCCCTTATTTTAAGAGGTAAAAGAGTCGAAATTATTTTAGATAATCAATATGTTTCATTCAAAAAATGTATAGAAATCTTAGAAACTCTTAAAGATAAGAGTATTACTTTTAAAATTTTACCTAAAATGACCAATTTTATTATAGGAAGTGATTCTAAAAATGAACGAGGTAAAATAATTAAAATTGAATAAAAATTATATTTTGTGTAATTTATATCCAAAATATTGATTAATTTCGCAATCTGAAAACCAAAATCACCTTTTAGGTTAATAATATGGCAAGATTTGAATTAAAACTTCCAAAAATGGGAGAAAGTGTCGCTGAAGCAACTATTACAAACTGGTTGAAAGAAGTGGGAGACAAAATTGAGACTGATGAAGCTGTACTGGAAATAGCAACTGATAAGGTTGACAGTGAAGTCCCAAGTGAAGTATCCGGAATTTTGGTTGAACAATTATTTGGAAAAGATGATTTGGTGCAGGTAGGACAAACAATTGCCATTATCGAAACAGAAGGTGATCATCTGTCATTACTTGTTGATAAAGTAATTGAAGAACCATCGGTTTCTAATGAAGTTGCTGAAATTGAAAAAACAATCGAAGTTGCAAAAGAAATAACTTCAATTCCTCAGGATTTTTCTAATTCCGATAAATTCTTTTCTCCACTGGTAAAAAACATAGCTAAGGAAGAAGGTATCTCTATTGCTGAATTAGAAAATATTTCCGGTTCAGGAAAAGAAGGACGCGTTACAAAAGAAGATATTTTAAAATATATTGAAGATCGTAAATCAACTACTGTAAAATCAGCTACTGTAAATTCCACTGTTATTCCTGAAGTAGTCGAAGCTAAAGTTCAAAAAAGTCAGCAAGCAGTTCCTGTTTCTGTAAATGGGGAAGATGAAATTGTTGAAATGGACAGAATGCGTAAGCTGATTTCAGGGTATATGGTGGCTTCGGTTCAAACTTCGGCACATGTGCAATCATTTATCGAGGTTGATGTTACCAATATTGTAAAATGGAGAGACAGGGTTAAAGCTGCTTTTGAAAAAAGAGAAGGTGAAAAGCTGACTTTTACGCCAATCATGATGGAAGCTGTTGCAAAAGCATTAAAAGATTTTCCGGGATTGAACATTTCTGTTGAAGGTGATTATATTATCAAAAAGAAAAATATAAATTTAGGTATGGCAGCTGCTTTGCCTAATGGAAATTTAATTGTTCCAGTTATAAAAAATGCCGATCAGTTAAATCTTGTCGGAATGGCAAAAGCTGTAAACGACTTAGGTAATCGTGCAAAAGCCGGAAAATTAAAACCAGATGATACCCAAGGCGGGACTTATACTGTAACAAACGTGGGTAGTTTTGGCAGTGTTTTCGGGACACCAATTATCAATCAGCCGCAAGTGGGTATTTTAGCTTTAGGAGCTATTCGTAAAGTGCCGGCAGTTATAGAAACACCTGAAGGTGATTTTATTGGAATTCGTCAAAAAATGTTCTTGTCACACTCTTATGATCATAGAGTGGTGGATGGTGCCTTAGGCGGAAGTTTTGTTAAGCGTGTAGCAGAATACCTTGAGGCTTTTGATGTAGACAGAGATTTTTAAAAGCATATAAAGTATTTCAAAAACCGGCAAAATTTTAAGTTCTGCCGGTTTTTTGTTTTTATCAATAACATTGCTGAAAGAATAAATTTAACAGATGATTACGGTAATAATTTGTGATAATTCGGCTATAAAAATTACATTTGCACATTCAAAAATAATAAAATGGAACTCAAACTTAGCAAGCCAATCTGCTTTTTCGATTTAGAAACAACAGGTATTGATATCGGAAAAGACAGAATCGTGGAAATTTCAATATTTAAGGTTTTTCCAAACGGAAATAAAGAAAGTAAAACTTGGTTAGTGAATCCAACAATTCCTATTCCGCCACAGACAACAGCGGTTCATGGAATAACTGATGAAAAAGTAGCCAATGAACCAACTTTTGTAACATTGGCTCCGCAAGTTTATAATATGATTAAAGATAGCGATTTGGCAGGTTTCAATTCAGATCGTTTTGATATACCGTTATTGGCTGAAGAATTGCTTCGTGCAGGTGTTGATTTTGATATGAAAAATAAGGTTTCTGTAGATGTACAGACTATTTTTCACAAAATGGAAGAGCGTACCTTAAGTGCTGCTTTAAAGTTTTATTGTGGGAAAAGCTTAGAAAATGCCCATTCGGCGGAAGCAGATACAATGGCGACCTATGAAATTCTGAAAGCACAGCTGGATCGTTATCCTGAATTAGAAAATGATATGAAGTCATTGTCTGAATTTACAACCCGCAAAAAAATTGCTGATTTTGCCGGAATGATTGCTTTTGATAAAGACAATGAGGAAATTTTTACCTTTGGAAAACACAAAGGAGCAAAAGTAGAGAAAGTGTTAGAGGCCGAGCCTGGGTATTTCAGCTGGATTCAAAATGCTGATTTTCCTTTGTATACAAAAAAAGTCTTAACGGCCATAAAATTAAGAAGACTAAATACTAAGTAAGCTGATAGCTGTTCATAATAGTTTTTGCTGACAATTGACAGCTGGTCACCAATAATCAGAAAATGAAAATAATTTGTATAGGCAGAAATTATGCCGATCATATTGAAGAATTAAAAAACGAAAAGCCTGCTGAACCAGTAATTTTTATGAAGCCGGATTCTGCAGTTTTGCTAAAGCAGCATCCATTCGTAATTCCTGAATTTTCAGAGGATATTCATCACGAAATCGAAATTATTGTTAAAATTAATAAGGTAGGGAAATATATCGAACCAAAATTTGCGCACAAATATTATGATGAGATTAGTGTTGGGATAGATTTTACGGCTCGTGATTTACAGACAAAGCTAAAAGAGAAGGGATTACCATGGGAAAAAGCAAAAGCATTTGATGGTTCAGCTGTTATTGGGGATTTTTTGCCAAAGACACTTTTTAGTTCCATAGAAAATCTTACTTTTGAATTGACAAATAATGGCAAAACTGTTCAAAAAGGTAATACTGATCTTATGCTTTGGAAAATAGATGAACTTATTTCGTTTGCATCACAATATTTTACATTAAAAATAGGTGATGTTATTTTTACAGGAACGCCGGCAGGAGTTGCAGCAGTTAAGCCAAATGATGTTTTAGAAGGCTTTTTAGAGGATAAAAAATTATTTAGAATACAAGTAAAATAATGGCATTAAAATATAATTTATCAAAAGTATACGCACTTTCAGACAATGATACAGAGTTTGTAAATGAAATTCTGAGATTATTTGTTACCGAAGTCCCGGAGGATTTAAAGCAAATTAAAGAGGGGATCAAGAAAAAAGATCACAAACATGCATATTCTTATGCGCATAAAATAAAACCTACACTTGATTTAATGGGACTGAATGTCGCTTTTGAGGAGATTTTACAAGTTGAAGCCTGGACAAAAGCAGAAGGCAAAAAGAAAGAAATTGTAGAAACTTTTAAAAGCATAAAAACACAGGTTAAAGAAGCTATAAAAGAAATAAAGAAAGACTTTGATTTGTAATATTCGGGCGTGACCCCATTTTTGTCCTTTTTTTTCAAATTGGTCAAAAATTGGGCCGGGTTATTCACTGTATCTTTTGTTCCTGAAGATTAGTTTAATTAGGTGTCATTTTTGTCACAAAAGGATGCCGTTTCTACCCCTCACGCAAATCCTGTAGAACCTCTTTTTTAATAATGACTTGCATTCTTGTAAGTAAAAATAAGTTAATGATATGAAAGCAGTAATCATTACAATTGGAGACGAAATTTTAATTGGGCAGATTGTTGATACAAATTCCGGTTTTATTGCTAAATCACTTGACCGTATTGGAGTTGAAGTCACTGAAATGATTTCAATAAGTGATGATAAAAAACACATTTTAGATACTTTTGCGCAATTACAAAATAAAGTTGATATTGTAATTGTTACCGGAGGTTTAGGACCAACAAAAGATGATGTTACTAAAAAAACATTTTGTGATTACTTTAATGATGAATTAGTAGTTGATCCAAAAGTTTTAGCACATGTAACGCACTTGATAGAAGGTTATTTTAAACGCCCCATTACACAAATAAACAAAGATCAGGCATTGGTTCCGTCTACGTGTACTGTGCTTCATAATCAGGTAGGTACTGCGCCGGGTATGTGGATGAAAAAAGAAAATACGGTATTTATTTCGCTTCCGGGAGTTCCTTTTGAAATGAAATATTTGGTCGAAAACGAAATAATACCAAAAATAGTCCGCGAATATAAACGGCCATATATTATCCATAAAACAATTTTGACTTATGGGCAAGGAGAAAGCCTAGTTGCAGAACGTATTGAAAGCTGGGAAAATAATCTGCCTGATTTTATTAAATTGGCCTATTTGCCAAATCCTGGAAGAGTACGATTACGATTAACGGCAAGAGGTACCAATAAAGAAGAATTAGATGCTGCTATCGAAGCAAATGTGCAATCGTTAGATGCTATAATTCACGATATTATTGTTGGTTTTGATGACGATGAAACAATTGAAGTGGTGGTTGGAAAAATGCTTACAAAGCAAAATAAAACTATTTCAACAGCAGAAAGTTTTACTGGCGGAAAAATTGCATCGGTTTTATCAGCTGTTCCGGGAGCATCAAATTATTTTAAAGGCAGTATAGTTTCCTATGCAACCGAAACTAAAGTTAATGTACTTGGGGTTTCGCAAGGATTAATTGATCAATATTCAGTAGTAAGTGCACAGGTTGCTTCAGCTATGGCGCTGAATGTGAAAAAGATGCTTAAAACAGACTATGGAATTGCGACAACCGGGAACGCCGGGCCGACAAAAGGTGATTCAAATGCTGAAATTGGTACTGTTTTTATCGCTTTGGCTACACCAAATGATATAATTGTTGAAGAATTTAATTTTGGCCAACCACGTGAAAAAGTGATAGATAGAGCCGTGATTA
>JBDTRA010000040.1:0-41395 GCA_039931915.1 Flavobacterium sp.
GCGCAGTAGACTTTGAAAACTTAAGCTTTGGTGCTGTTTTTACAGACCATTTATTTGAATGTGATTTTAAAAATGGAGAATGGCAATCACCGGTCATTAAGCCTTATGCTCCAATTTTAATGGATCCTTCTTCAAAAGTCTTTCACTATGGTCAAGCAATTTTTGAAGGGATGAAAGCTTATAAAGATGATAATAATGATGTTTGGTTATTCAGACCTGATGAAAACTACAAACGTTTTAATAATTCAGCAGTTCGTATGGCTATGCCCGAAGTTCCTGAAGCTATTTTTATGGATGGTTTGAATGAATTATTGAAATTAGATAAAGAATGGATTCAAAAAGGAAACGGAAGCAGTATGTATATTCGTCCTTTTATGATTGCAACGGGTCCTGGAGTTGTAGCCAATCCGTCAGATGAATATAAATTTATGATTTTGCTTTCTCCTGCAAAATCATATTACTCGGGAGAAGTAAAAGTAATTATTGCAGAACATTTTAGCAGAGCTGCGAATGGTGGAATCGGTGCTGCAAAAGCGGCAGGAAATTACGCTGCACAGTTTTATCCAACAAATTTGGCTAATAAAGAAGGTTTCCAGCAAGTAATCTGGACTGATGATGCAACGCATACTAAGCTGGAAGAAGCCGGGACAATGAATGTATTTTTTAGAATAAATGATACTTTATTGACTGCTCCTACAAGCGAAAGGATTTTGGATGGTGTTACAAGAAAAAGTTTAATTGCTATGGCTGAAAAAGAAGGACTTGATGTAGAAGTTCGTCCTGTTATTGTTTCAGAATTAGTAGAAGCTGCTAAAAACGGATCACTGAAAGAGATTTTTGGAGCCGGTACAGCTGCGGTTATAAGTGTTATCAAAGGATTCTCTTATCAGGATGTTTATTATGAAATGGCTCCAATTGAGAATTCATATGCTTCTCTTTTAAAAGAAAAATTAACAAATCTTCAGAATAAACTTGCTGAAGATACTTTTGGATGGACCGTTAAAGTTCAATAAATAAAAGACAATTATAAAAACAAACCCGACAGCTTAATAGTTGTCGGGTTTTCTATTTTTATTCTATTAGATATAGTCTAAAATATTTTAACACATAGAGCCATAGATTTTAACGTATTCAAAAAAGAATACAAAAGAAACATGTTTTGTAGATAGCTATATGTATTTAGATAAGTAAAACGCCTTTTTTCTTTGTGTATTCAAAAGCTATGTTTCTATCTGTTTAAAGATATACACAAGAATTTTATTTTACAAAAGTTTCGAAAAATCAGGTTTGAAATAATTCGGGCCTTTCATTACTTTTCCGTCTTCACGATAAATAGGCTGTCCGTCTTCTCCGAGTTTACTCATATTGCTGCGTTGAATTTCATCAAAAACAGCTTCAATTTTATCCTGCAGGCCGTGTTCGATAATAGTTCCACACAAAATATACATCATATCTCCAAGGGCATCAGCAATTTCAACTAAATCATTTTGCTGAACGGCTTCAAGATATTCTTCATTTTCCTCTTTCATTAAATTATAACGAAGCTGTTTTTTAGTTTCCCCCAAATCAGCAATTGGCGTTTCACTATGTCCTATTTTAAAAGCAGTATGAAATTCTTTTACTGCATCTATTTGTTTCTTCATAATTTTATTGGTTAAATGAGATGCCAAATTAGCAACAATTCGTATACAATTCTCTAAATTTGTCAAAAATAATTTTCAACTATGTTTAGTCAGGGACAATTAATATTCGCAGTCTGTTTTTTCATTTCATTTGTAATCGTAATGATTTTTGCCTATCGAAAAGATCTGGCCTTACATAAAATTTTCTACAAGGGAAATTATAAAGTATTAATCACATTCTTGCTTTTTATAGCCATTTTGTTTGTCATCAAGTTCTTTTTTAAACGGTAATTCCGGAAAATTATTTCTATATTTAAAATGTAAATAAGAAATGAGGATTTATGTGTAAACCCTTCAAAATAGTTTCTTTAGACATTTCTTTGAACAAAATATAATAAAAAAAGTATAGTTTATTATTTTGCTATTCGTAACACTAGTAATAAATTTATAACTTTACGATTCCAAACAACCTACAAAATGAAGATCTTAAAATATCTGTTTCTTTTATCGTTATTAAGTCTGATTGCTCTGACTGTTTTTGTTGCCACTCAAAAGGGGATCTTTACAGTTGAGCGAAGTAAAGTGATTAATTCACCAAGGGCTACAGTATATAATTATATCAACGATTTTAGAAATTTTGAAGATTTTGAATCCTGGGCAATTGAAGATCCAACAATTAAAATGTCATTTCCGGAAAAAACAACAGGAAATGGAGCTTCATTTTCCTGGGAAGGTGATGAAGCATCAGGAAATGCAATTACATTACAGGCAAAAGAAGGAAAAAGTATTCATCAAAAAATGAATTTTGACGGCACGCAGGCAGATGTCAACTGGATATTTAAAGATACTTTGGCAGGTAAAACAAAGGTTACCTGGAAAGCGAAAGGGGAGATGAGTTTTTGGTTTAAAATTTATACCGTTTTGAATGGTGGTTCCGATAAAATAATAGGAACAATGTACGAAAAAAGCCTTGCCAATATTGATAAGAACTTAGATTATGAAACTAAAACGTATGCTATAAAAGTAAATGGGGTTGTCAAAAAAACAGAAAGTTTTTATATCAAACAAACTTTTACAAGTGAAATTCAAAAAGTAAATAAAAATGCCAGGGTTGTTATTCCAAAGTTGATAGAGTTTAGCAAGACAAATAATTTATATACAAACGGAAAGCCTTTTATAATTTATCATACTTACGACACCAAAACGAATTTGGCGAAAATTTCTATTTGTTTACCAATAAAAAAAGAAATTTTGATAAGCTCAGGAAGTGATATTTTGTCCGGTAAATTAAATAGTTTTGAAGCCGTAAAAACTACTTTAAAAGGGGATTATTTACATACTAATGAAGCAATTGCAAAAACAAAAGCTTTTATTAATAATGAAAAAATTGTTCCGGATTTAAGCTGGTCACATCTTGAAATTTTAACAGCAGGCAAACTAGATGTTAAAAGCCCATCAGAACTGGTAACAGAAATTTACTATCCGGTTATCCCTAAAGTTATTCCCGTTGCTCCGGTTCCTGTTTACAAACCTGCAGCAGAATCAACTGCAAAGAAACCTGCAGAAGCACCTGCTTCGACAGCAACTCCTGAACAAGAGCAATCAGAATTCTAAAAAAAAAAGTAAGGGCTGATTAAACCTTTTGTAATAAATTCATTCAAACAAGATAAATAATAAAACTTGACAAACGAGAAGGAATTTATAGCACGATTATTAAATCCTAAGACGCAGGATATTGCGTTTCAAACACTCTTGTCAGAATACCAAAAGCCTTTGTATTCTCATATTCGGAATATTGTTTTGAATCATGATGATGCCAACGATGTTTTGCAGAATACTTTTATAAAGGTATTTCAATATTTAAAAAATTTTAAAGGTGAGAGTAAGCTTTTCTCCTGGATGTATCGTATTGCTACCAACGAGGCATTGACTTTTTTGAATCAAAAAGCAAAATTAAATGGTTTAACATCAGAAGCCTTGCAAAATAAAACCATAGATAACTTAAAAGCCGATGTTTATTTTGATGGAGATGAAATTCAAATAAAGCTTCAGAAAGCGATTGTTACCTTACCTGAAAAGCAACAGCTGGTTTTTAAAATGAAGTATTTTGAAGAATTAAAATACGAGGAAATGGCTGAAATTCTTGGAACTTCGGTGGGAGCTTTAAAAGCTTCTTATCATCATGCGGTAAAAAAAGTGGAATTATATGTTACATCAAATTAAACCTTTTGCATTAAAATATATCTTATAGACATTATGAAAGCATTTAAATTAGAAAACGAACCTAAAATAACAACTGGATTTAAAACTCCGGAGTATTATTTTGATGATTTTTCGGCAAAAGTTTTACAGCAAATTAAAGAAACCGAAGTGAAGGTAATTCCGTTTTATAAACGTAAAAAGGTTATCTCTTTATTGATTGCAGCTGTATTTGTTGTTGGATTAATGATTCCGATTATAAATAACTATAATAATACATCAAAAGAATTTGATGAAGCATCTTTAGAAGCTTATTTGTCTTATCAGTCCAGTTTAAATCAGTACGATTTGATTAATCAGCTTGATACAAAAGATATTGAGGCACTTAATAAAAATGTTGCCCTTGAGCAGGAAACCATTGAAGATATTTTATCTTCGAATCCAAATATTGAAAATTTAATTTCAGAATAAAATTAAAATTTAAAGAGATGAAAATCAAAATTATATTACCTATACTTCTGTTTTTGGCTAGTTTTTCATTCTATGCACAAAATGACAAAGGAGATGAGAAACGTGAAAAAATTAAAGCTTACAAGGTTTCGTTTTTAACAACTGAACTGGAACTTACCTCTACGGAAGCTGAAAAATTCTGGCCTGTTTATAATGCTTATGATGATAAACAATATGAATTGCGTCATGATAAAATGAAAACATATCTTCGTAAACTGGATGATGATAATGTTAATTCAATTTCAGAAAAAGAAGCTGTGATACTTTTGTCACAAATCGAAAGTACAGATAAGGAATTGTATTTTTTACGCGAAAAATATATGACGAACCTTAAAAAAATCCTTTCAGCAAAAAAAATATTAAAGCTTAAAAAATCAGAAGATGATTTTAACCGAAAGTTATTAAAACAATATCGCGAAAAAGCCGCTAAAAGTCAAAATTAAAAAGAAACAACAGCGATAAGACCCCTATATAATACTTACTTTATTATTTAGGGGTCTTGTTATTTTAACTATTTAAAGCGAAGTCTGACAACTTTATTGTAACCTGCGGCAATGGCTGTATTTCTGTTAACAAAACGAATCGTAAAAAAAGTTGAATCAGTAGATAATTGTGTCCAGTTTTCACCACCATTTTGAGAATATTGAATTCCCTCAGAACCAACACAAATAATTTCTTTAGCGTTCCCTCCCGGAACATACTGCACACATGATGCATATCCAAAACCCATATCCTGGCCTATTAGCTGCCAGGTTTTTCCTCCATCAGCAGTAAAAGCTTTATTATCTGATTTTTTGCTTGGAAGTTCATAATCACCACCGGCAATAAATCCATGTTTTGAATCATAAAAATCAGCTGTAAAAATACCAGTCATTGCTTTCCCCTGGATAATAGGAGTTTCAATTACTTGCCAGGTTTTACCTTTGTCCGGAGAATAAAATACCCGGGCTTTTTTTCCTCCTGAAACCAGCCACGTATCATCTCCTTGTATAACAATATTTGAATTACTGGCTGCAAAAGCGGCTTCGCCTTTGGCGTTTGTTGGTAATTTATCTGATAATACTTTTGTCCAGTTTTCTCCTCCATCACGGGTTATAATCATCGAAAAAGTATCTTCTGTCGGGTCGCCAATAGCAATTCCCTCTTTGTCATTCCAGAATTGCATGCTATCATAAAAAACCTTCTCGTTGATTTCTTTGTAAACTAATTTTACTTTTTGTGTTTTTTTAGAAACTGAATAAAGTAATGCAGGATTGCCAACACTTAATAAGAAAACATCTTTCGAAGTTTGAGCTATACTTCTAAATTCCAGTTTTAAGGTATCACGATAAATATGCTCTTCGAATTTTTCTTTTTTATCCAAATCATAGTATCCGAAACGGGAATTATCTGCACCGTACCAAACTTTATTTTTATCAACAGAAATGGCCCTGATACTAATTTTGTCCTGAAACAGGGTGTCTATTTGCATTGATGTAAAACCACCATAAAAAGTTTTTTTGTTACTATCATTCAATGGTTTAAAAGATATAAATAAGATGAAAACACCACAAAATAATATTACTTTTTTCATATCGGTTAAGATTTAGTTATTGCTAAATTACAATTATTTATAACATGTAAAATATATTTTATTTTTTTTCTGGCACAGTAATTGGATATTCCAAAAATATTAATCTTAATATGATTTGCCATGAAAACCAAAATACTTTTTATAGCGTTGTTAACGTTAGGTTTTAGTTCATTTGAAGCAAAAAGCCAAACTGCTGTTTATGCAAAAAATTCGGATATAAGTGATAATTTAGATCTTCGTGCTGTTGCTTCAATATTTGGAGAATCAGCAAATCTTCAGGATTTTGAAAGACGTTTAAATGATCCAAAATATCAAATATCAAATCTTGACCTGAATAATGACGAACAAGTCGATTATTTACGTGTAATAGAATCTGTAGAAGACAGAACTCACGTTGTAATTATTCAGGCAGTTTTAGATCGTGATGTTTATCAGGATATTGCCACCATAGATGTAGAAAGGGATAATTACAATAAAATAAGTGTTCAGGTTGTGGGTAATACTTATTTATATGGTGATAATTACATTTATGAGCCTGTTTATAACACAACACCAGTTATTTATACATCTTTCTGGGTAAACAATTACAGACCTTATTATTCAACATGGGCCTGGAATTTCTATCCTACGTATTATGTTGCCTGGAGACCTTTCCCAATTTTCAGATATAGAAATAATGTTAATGTTTGTATCAATGTGAACAATCATTATAATTATGTAAATTACAGAAGAAGTTACAGAGCTCCTCTGTTGTGTGCATCAAGACGCTCTTACGGTTATGAAAGACAATATCCTAACTATAGCTTTTCGCAAAGACATTCTAATATCAATAACAGATATGAATTAGATCAAAGACGTGTAGCAAGCAGAGAATCTAATAGAAATAACAGTTATAACAATAAAAGATCAAACTCAGGAAGAGATTGGAGTACAGATAACAGAAGTACAAACAGAAATTATGCTGAAAACAGAACATCTGACAGAAATTATAATACCAACAGAGCTTTTTCCGGCAGAGATAATTCTTCAAAAGTAAATAATCCTGTAAGAGTTGAAAATGCTCCAAGAACAGAATCAAGAGGATATTCTAATGAAAATAGAATAAATACTTCAAGAGGAAATTCTGAGAACAGAATGAACACAAACACAACTGCTCCAGCACAAAGAACAGAATCAAGAGGGTATTCTAATGAAAACAGAATGAATACTTCAAGAGGAAATTCAGAGAACAGAATGAATACAAATACAACTGCTCCTGCGCAAAGATCAGATAATCAGAGAGGTTATAGCCAAAACAGATCAGGTTCAGAAAATAGAAATAATGAAGCTGCAAGACCTCAAAGTACGCAGCGTTCTGAAGCTCCAAGAGCAAGCCAGGAATCAAGAGGAAATCAATCTTCCAGAGAAAATAATTCAAATTCAAGAGGTAACGGGGCCAGAAGAGGCTAAGTTGAAAACCACATAAATAAAAATAAAAAAAAGCACAATGTAACGATTGTGCTTTTTTTTATCTTTTTACTTATAATTGACGCTAATTTGTTTTAAAACAGTAAATTTGCAACCGTCTTTT
Source organism: Flavobacterium sp. (assembly GCA_039931915.1). Classification (GTDB taxonomy): domain Bacteria; phylum Bacteroidota; class Bacteroidia; order Flavobacteriales; family Flavobacteriaceae; genus Flavobacterium. The sequence goes on from JBDTRA010000040.1 coordinate 7,475, forward strand.
ATAAAAACATACATGAGCGCATCGCATAAAAACTTACACAGTAAGTTGTCTATTGGGGGATTATTGATCACATTAGGAATTATTTATGGAGATATAGGTACTTCTCCGTTATATGTAATGAAAGCCATACTTGGCGAGCACATGATTAATGCTGATATTGTTTTAGGGGGTATTTCATGTGTCTTCTGGACTTTGACATTACAAACTACCATAAAATATGTACTTATAACTTTAAGCGCTGATAACCATGGTGAAGGAGGAATTTTTGCTTTATATGCCTTAGTCAAGAAAACAAAAATTCAGTGGCTCATTGTACCTGCAATTATTGGTGGTAGTGCCTTGTTAGCTGACGGAATTATTACGCCACCCATTTCGGTTTCATCAGCTGTGGAAGGAATAAAAACATACTATCCGGAAATTAATACAATTCCTATCGTTATCGGAATTTTATTCGTTTTGTTTACCATTCAACAATTCGGGACTAAATTAGTTGGTAAGTTTTTTGCTCCGATGATGTTAATTTGGTTTGCCATGCTGGGAACTTTAGGAACTCTTCAAATTATACATCATCCGGAAGTTATAAAAGCAATTAACCCTTATTATGCCTATCATTTATTAAAAATACACCCTGATGGTTTTTTTGTATTGGGTTTTGTGTTTTTATGTACGACAGGAGCCGAAGCATTGTACTCTGATATGGGACACTGCGGAAGAAAAAACATTAGAATTAGCTGGATTTTTGTAAAATTGACTTTAGTTTTAAATTACTTTGGTCAGGCAGCTTATTTAATTCATCATGAAGGTCAGACATTGCAGGGATTGGGAGGTGAAAACGGAAATCCATTTTACTTAATTATGCCCGATTGGTTTCAGCCTGTAGGGATCGTGATAGCAACTTTAGCAGCTGTAATTGCATCTCAGGCATTAATTAGCGGTTCGTTTACTTTGATAAATGAGGCAATGCGATTGAATTTCTGGCCAAAAGTAAGAATTAAATATCCTACCGAAGTTAAAGGGCAATTATACATTCCGTCGATTAACTGGCTATTGTTTTTTGGTTGTGTGGGAATCGTTCTGCACTTCGAAGAATCAAGCAATATGGAGCATGCCTATGGTCTTGCAATCGTATTATGTATGATTATGACAACCATTTTATTAAATTATTACCTGATAATGAAAAGAGTAAAACTATATTTTATGGTTCCTCTTATTACAATTTATTTAATAATTGAAGGTTGTTTTTTACTTGCCAATATTACCAAATTTGCAGAAGGCGGTTATGTAACCTTAATTATTGCAATTATGCTGATTTCTGTAATGACAATATGGTTTTTGGCTAAGAAAATCAACAAAAGCTACACTAAAATTATCAAGATTGATGATTATAAGAAAGTATTAATGGAGTTGAGTGAGGATTTGTCTATTCCTAAATATGCTACGCATTTAGTTTATATGACCAATGCCAATCGTGTAGATGAATTGGAGCAAAAAGTTATGTATTCCATCTTGCAAAAGCGTCCAAAAAGAGCTGATATTTATTGGTTTGTACACGTAAACATTTTAACTGAGCCTTATAAAACACAATACAAGGTAACAGAAATTGCCAAAGATGATATTTACAGAATCGATTTTAATTTAGGATTCAGAGAGCCTACTAAAATCAATTTGATGTTTAGGGAAGTTATACGTGATATGGTAAAAAATGGTGAGGTTGATATTACCAGTCGTTACGAATCATTGAATAAAAATAATATTGTCGGGGATTTTAAATTTGTATTATCTGAAAAATTCTTATCTAACGATTCCGATTTATTGTGGCATGAAAAAATAATTATGAACTCGTATTTCTTAATCAAAAAATTAAGTTTATCTGAAGAAAGCGCTTTTGGCTTAGACAGCAGTTCTGTAAAATTAGAGAAATTCCCAATGGTGCTCCACGCTCCGGAAAATATAGGATTGACGAGAATAATAAAATAAAGTTATTCCAAAATAAATTCATAAAACACTCTTTTAAACTTATTAGAGTGTTTTTTTTCTTTTTAATGAAAGTCAAAATAACAATCATAATTAAAAATTTAACTTTCAATCAATTAATAGTACCTTTGCAACTCAAATATTTAAAATGAGATTACACAGAAATTTAGTTTATACTACCATCGATTCTTTAAATGCAATTTTCAATGAAGGAGAATATGCAGACAAAGTGGTAGCAAGAGCATTAAAAAAAGACAAACGTTGGGGAAGTTCTGACAGGAAGTTTGTTGCTGAAACGATATACGAGATTGTTCGTTGGAAAAGATTATATTCAGAAATTGCCGAAGTAAAAGAACCTTTCGACAGAGAAAATTTATGGAGAATGTTCGCAGTTTGGGCTGTTTTGAGAGGATATCCAATTCCAGACTGGAAACAACTGGAAGGAACACCGGAAAGAAAAATAAAAGGACGTTTTGACGAACTTTCAAAAGTTAGAGCTTTAAAAGAATCTATTCCGGACTGGATGGATGAATTAGGAGTTAAAGAATTAGGTGAAAAAGTTTGGGCTACAGAAATTGCCGCTCAAAATCAACCTGCAAAAGTTATTTTAAGAACAAATACACTTAAAGGCACTAAAGAGAATTTGAGAAACACGTTGATGGACTTGAATATTGAAACAGAATATTTAAAAGACCAGCCTGAAGCTTTAGTTTTAAAAGAAAGAGCCAATGTGTTTTTGACAGATGCTTTTAAACAAGGACTTTTTGAAGTACAGGATGCAAATTCACAATTGGTTGCTGGTTTTCTTGATGTAAAGCCGGGAATGCGTATTGTTGATACTTGTGCCGGAGCGGGTGGAAAAACATTGCATATCGCTTCTTTGATGGAAAACAAAGGACAATTGATAGCAATGGACTTGTATGAAAGCAAATTGAAACAATTAAAACTAAGAGCTAAAAGAAACGGCGCTTTCAATATCGAATATCGTATTATTGATTCGACAAAAGTGATCAAGAAATTATATGAAAGAGCAGATCGTGTTCTAATTGATGCACCTTGCAGTGGTCTGGGAGTTTTAAAAAGAAACCCTGATGCAAAATGGAAATTACAGCCGGAGTTTATTGATAACATTCGTAAAGTACAGGCAGAAGTTTTAGAAAGTTATTCTAAAATTGTAAAACCGGGTGGAAAATTAGTTTACGCAACATGTTCTGTTTTGCCATCAGAAAATCAGGAGCAGATAGAAAAATTCTTAAAAACAGATATCGGAAAACAATTTACATTTATAAAAGACCGTAAAATTCTGGCTTCAGAATCAGGTTTCGACGGATTTTATATGGCGTTATTAGAACGAAAAGAAAAAGATGATGTAGTTGCATAAATGCATTTCAATACATAAAAAAGTAAAGCCTTTAGATTTTTTCTAAAGGCTTTTTTATTGAGATTTTGTGTCAGTTTTTAGAAAGACATCATAATATTAATAATTCACAATCAACAATTGATAATAAATTGATTATTTCCCATCAACATAATCCTGCAGATAACTGAATCTTGGTGTTAGCTTTCCTTTTTCTGTAATTTTTGCACGTTCCAGAATTCCATCCTTATCTCCATTGAAGAAAGCAGGAATTACGTGTTCCATAAATTGTTCTCCAAAGCCTTCACTGGCATCTTTCGGAATTTCGCATGGTAAATTATCAACAGCCATTACGACAATCGCAGCGGGGTGAAAAACATCTACTTCTTTATTTTCATTTGGCCAATATCCATAAATAGGTTCTGCAATTGTTGAAGAACGTAATGTACAGGCAATAGGCCCATTTACATCACAAGATACATCGGCAACGACCCTTATTTTGCAATCTTTTGCATTCAGCATTTCCTGCGTTAAAATCATTGGTGCGCCGTTCCCATAAAAATGCCCTGCAATATAAATATCAGTTACCTTACTGAATTTTTCAAAATCAGAGACATAAGCTTCCGGATGTGATGTAAAGTCTACAAAATCAAGAACCTGACCATCAATTCGTTTGTTGTATTCTAAAACATCTAATTGCAAATAAACAGGCTGCGTATAGTTTTTAGTCAAATAATTATCAACTGTAATTTCTTTTACCTTGATTGCCTTTAAAATTTCCTGGGCGCCGCTAGCTACTTTTCCTGTTCCGGTAAGAACAAATTTTAGGGGAGGCAGGGTAATGCGTTTCAGATGTGCAATCAGAGCCTCTTTTCCCGAAAGTGTTTCTGCTTTTGGGAGTTTAAATAATTCGAATTTTATTCCGAAAGCACGAATTCCGTTATAAACACCAACCATTCCGGCATATTTTCCAAAACCGATCAATCGACGATTATAACTGTCTACTATAGTTTCATGATCGTATAAATCAATGTTTTTTTCTAAAATTGCCTTTAATAATTTCTGATTGTAGGGCTGTTTTTTTATAGTATGGGAAAAAAAGAAATAAGCTTTATTTGGAATCAGATTTTCAACAGGAACTTCTTTTACACCAAATAAAACGTCGCAATCTGAAACATCATCAGTGACAGTAATGCCCAAAGTTTTGTATTGTATATCCGGAAAAATTCTGATATCTGAACTTTCTACTTCAACAGTTGCGTCATGATAAAGTTGTTTAAGTTTTGCAAGCTCATTCGGAGCAAAGACCACACGTCTGTCTGGTGGGTTTTTTCTTTCTTTTATAATTCCAAATTTCATTTATAATGGATTAGAGTATTTATTATTATAACTTTTTATATATAAATTGTTTCAAATATAACAAAATTAGTTAAATTTTTGTTGCTATTTTCTTATTTTTAATCATTTTAAACCGTTAAAAGCTGATGTACAATCGACTAACAAAAAAAGAAGTTAATGATATGTTAAGGTTAGGGATTTGAATTTGTAAAAACCATAAAAACATAAATATTGAATTCTATATATTTGTTTTTAAAGAATGATGAAAATGAGCTTCCTTAAAAAAACAAATATACCACAAATACTTTTCCTAATTTTAGTTTTAGCTTCTTGTGGAAAAGATAAAAAAACGGATCAGGTTAATACTCCAAAAGTAAAAGATACCTTAGGTAAAATGATACCTATGGGACCTGAAAAAAAATTACCGGCGTCCTATGTCAATTCTGTCAAAGGAAGAATAAATCATTTTTATAATAAAAACTGGCCTAATAATAGTATGAACGGTGGTTTTTTAGTTGCCAGAAACGGACAGATCATTTTTGAAAAATATAATGGTTATGCAGATAAAAATGAAGGCACGACAATAGATGCCAATACGCCAATTCATATTGCTTCAGTGAGTAAAGTACTTACGGCAACAGCAGTTTTGAAATTAGTAGATTTAGGCAAATTGGATCTGGACCAAAAAGTAAATACCATCCTGAAAATCTTTCCTTATCCTGATTGTACGGTTCGAATGTTATTGAGCCACCGCAGCGGAATGCGTAATTATGCTTATTTTACAGACCGGGACAAATCGGTTTGGGACAGGCATAATCAATTGACAAATAAGGATATTCTGGAATTACTGGCTACTAAAAATATTGGATTAGAATCAAGAACCGGGACTCGTTTTGCGTATTGCAACACCAATTATGCGATGCTGGCGCTTATCATTGAGAAGATAACAGGTCTGTCTTACAAGGAGGCTATGACTGAAATGATTTTTAAACCTTTGGGAATGACCCATACTTTTGTTTTTGACTATGAAAAAGACAGAAAAACAATTGTTCCGTCCTATAAAGGAAATAATGTAGAAATCGGATTGGATTATATGGATGCTGTTTATGGCGATAAAAATATTTTCTCTACTCCACGTGATTTATTAAAATTTGACCGTGCGAGAAATTCACCTGATTTTTTAAAACCTGAATTATTAAAACAAGTTTTTACCGGTTACAGCAATGAGCGAAAAGGGGCAAAAAATTATGGTTTGGGAATCAGAATGATTAATTGGGAAACGGGACAGAACTTTTACTTCCATAACGGCTGGTGGCACGGATATACGTCATCTTACATTCCGTTGATGAAAGAAAATGTTACCATTATAGCTTTATCGAATAAATTTACCAGAAAGACTTACGCAGTCCGTAAACTGGCTCCTGTTTTTGGGGATTATCCGTTTAAATTCAAGGATGAAGAATAAAGATATTTTTTAAGCAAAATTTATTACAAAACTAACTTCAAATTGTATATTTTTGCAAACTCATTTTTGGGGTCGACTGGTTTTGACAGCAAGTCGAATTGGAAAGTAAGCACGTCGAGCATTGAGACCTTGCTCGTAAATATAAGATCTTACAATTTCACACGGCGAAAATAACTACGCTTTAGCTGCATAATCTGAATTATAGTAAGATTAGCCACGTCCCTATCAGATAGGGAAGCTGGATTCTCCTTGAAAGCCTTGGTTTGTGGCGGTCAGTCTAGGAGAACCGTAAAAATAGACCTAGATTTCCATGAGCTTCGGGTGGATTTCGAAATTAAGAAGATAAGTGTTGAGTGGTTGTTCCTGACCTGGCTTAACATCGAAAACCCAATCAGGGAATAAACGTGTAGAAAGCTCTTTAGTTGCTTGTTTGGACCCGGGTTCGATTCCCGGCGACTCCACAAAACCCGAAAATCAACGATTTTTGGGTTTTTTTATGCAAAAAACCTAGTAAAATCAAGGTTTTACAAGGGGTTCAATCTCTATATGTTGTTTTTATATTGAAACGTAAATATTTGATAACTAATTATTTGGGTGTTAAAAATAATGACTCACATTATATTTCAGTGGCTTTTCAAATAAAGCATCAATATCTGTAAAAAAAAAGGCTCACGGACTGGTATTCAAGGCTTCATTTTTCCGTTTTGTTCGTAGGTATATTTTCAGGGATCTTAGTTTTTTTTAAAACTTAAAATTAGATTAATCTTTGTGTCTAATGTTATAACTCTTTCTTTTTTGAATAATGTAGCTCTGTTTATAAAATCCAACCTAATGAGGTATTACTAGAACTTATTTACAATTACGATAGTATTTTAAAATTAAAATGGATAACAGAAAACTATACACATAATAGTTGTTTTTGTTTTGTTAAATTTTAAGGAATTCTTAGTTTAATTTTTAAATTTTTATGGATAAGTCTTTTTTATACTTTTATCCAAGTCAATGTTTTTTATGTATCAAAGCTATGGTTTAGGCAAGTCAACCAATGGTATTGATTTGGGTCAATATAAAAGCAGCAATAATTATAAGCAGCTGTGGACGATAACAACATTGTCAAACACATCGAAAAAGGCAATATCTCCAGCATCAGCAGATGAAATAGAAAATCAGCAAGCAAAATACCAGATAGCATTATATCCAAATCCATCAACAACCTTCAATCTTAAAGTTGAGGATCCTGCCGTAATTAATGAAATTTTAATTTTTGATTTGTCAGGCAGGCAGGTTGAACATATAGAGCATTCTGAAATTACTAGTCTGATGCCTATTGGATCTTCTCTTAAACCCAATATGTATATTGCTCCGGTTTCTGGAAAAGCCGGGACAAAATTCTTTAAAATTGTGAAAATGTAACGAAGTAGATTTAGATAATCTTATTTAATAAATATATTGTTTTTTGACAAAGGGGGCAAAAAACTCAAAAGCCTTTAAACAGTGATGTTTAAAGGCTTTTGAGTTTTAAAGTTTCTTTGAAACTTCTGCTGACAGAGAAAGAGAAAAGCCAATTCGAATTAGTTGCCGTTTCAGTATGCAGTTCCTGATCGGAAGTGCCCACATGATATTGATCACTTTCTTTTGTAATTATCTATGACAGCACACTTACAGTTGGAATTAGTTCCTGATTGGGTATACGTATGGTTATAAAGTTCCGGAGCACCAAATTTCTTAATCATTTGTCTTCGCCCACAAAAAAGCGAAGTTTCCAAAATCTATTTGATTTCGGAAGTTTTTTTATAATCCATATTCTGTCCTTCGTCGCCAAAAGTTTTTTAACTATAAACCCGATGCTTTAGCCGATACCATTATATAACAAACGAGGTAGCTTTTTGATACAAAAGGGTACCATAGCATAACGAAATTTTAATGAGGTTTGCAGTTGATTTTTTTTAGAATTCACATTTAGAATAGTAATTATTAAAGATATAAAATTCTTTAAATAATGTCATTTTATCTGATGATTAAAAAATCGAATGACACTTTTACTAAAAAAAATTTTTTTTATGAAGACCCAAACCCTGACAATAAAAAACCATGATGACCACAAACTTTGGAATAAACTTAAAGCGGGTGACGAAAAGTCATTTTCTCTGCTTTTTGAAAAGTACTATGGTGATTTAATTAATTACGGAAACTCATTTTGTCGTTTTCCTGAAAGAGTTCAGGATTGTGTCCAGGACGTATTTGTAGATGTTTGGTTATATCGTGGGGCTCTGCAAGAACCAGATGTGGTAAAGGCTTATTTATTGTCAAGTGTACGAAAGAGAATTGCACGTTTGTACGAACGGGATCATATTTTTAGAAAAACTACAACTACAGATTCAATTGAATTTCTTTTTGATTTTTCGGTGGAGCATGAACTTATTAATGATGAAGCAACTGCGGAACGTGTTTTACACCTCAACAAATTATTAAACGATTTACCCCCACGTCAAAAAGAAGCTTTGTTTTTAAGGTATAATCAAGGGCTGGGTGTAGAAGAGATTGCAGAAATGTTAGATGTCAATTATCAATCGGCAAAGAATATTTTGCATCGCGGATTATGTACTCTTCGTAAGGAATGGAAAGGGAGTTTTTCGATTATTGCATTGCTGTCTTCAGGTGTTTTTAAATTTATTTAAAAAAAACATAAAAAAATATATAAATAGGTGAGTACTTAATCACCAAGCTGCCCTCTGTGTTTTTGTAACCCTTATTTATAGATGCAAAAACGTAATTATTATATCGAAATTGAAGACTTCTTATCTGACGAATCATTTCAAATCTGGATTTTGTCTAAAGTTGACGAACAAGGCTGGGAAGAATGGACTTTAGAAAATCAACAAAGAGCTAAATTGGTTGAAGATGCCAGACTTTTATTGCTGGCGATGAAAGTTCCCAATACTGTAATTTCTTCTTCCGAACTTAATATCGCATTACAATCAACATGGGGTAAAATTGAAGAGATAGAAAATGACAATAAATCAACTAAAAGCGATACTGTCAGATATTTAAAAAAGTATCGGTTTGCAGGAGCAGCGGCTGCTGTATTTTTTGCCTTTTTATCGCTTTGGTTTTATCAAAATCAATTTCGGGATAATCATACTGTTTTGACTTATAAGGAACTTGTTAGTGATAATAATGAAGGACTTGTTGAGCAAACAAATAATTCTGACAAGCCGCAAGTAATTACTCTGTCTGATGGCAGTTCTGTCTTATTACAACCCAATAGTAAATTAAGTTATCCTAAAATCTTTAAAGGAAACGAAAGGAAGGTTTATTTATCCGGAGAAGGCTTCTTCGAAATTAGTAAAAATCCCCATAAACCTTTTTTAGTTTACGCAAACGAAATTATTACAAAAGTAGTCGGTACCAGTTTTCGGGTAAGGGCTTACCAGGATCAATCAAAGGTCGAAGTACTTGTTCGTACCGGTAAAGTCAGGGTAAGTTCAAATGAATTGGTTAGAAATTCAAAACAAATAACCGAAGTCGTTTTACTTCCTAATGAAGCCCTGCGTTTTTTAAGAAGTGATTTAAGTTTTAATAAGATAACCAATATTACAGAAGACAAATCTTTGGCCGGGAGTGTTGGAAATATTGAGCAATTAAGTTTTGAATTTACAGATATTCCTGTAGATCAGATTTTTAAAACACTAGAGCAGGCATATCTGGTTGATATTGATTTTCCTAAGGACAAATTAAAAGATTGTCATTTAACAACTTCATTAAGTGATCAGCCATTATCAGAAAAACTTAAAATTATTTGTAAAAGTATTGGCAACGATACCAGTTTTGAAATGAATGGCAATCAAATTATAATAACCTCACAAGGCTGTTATTAAGTAATAATAAATCAAACTAATAATTTTAATAAAACCAATTATTGCCTATGTAAAAAAAATACAAAAAAAAGTGTCGAAATGCGCTAACATCCGACACTTGATAAATTAAATAACTCTCTGGAAAGAGTCATTTTATTGTGTTTCTAAAAATACGCTTGAACAGTATTAATCAAAACAAATCAAATTTATGAAAAAATCAGTTGGTAAACAACGATTACTCTATCGAATCATGAAAATAACACTATTTCAGTTTGTCTTAGCACTTGTGTTTTCAAGTGTTACTTTGGCAAACAGTGTCAATGGACAAAGAAAATTAGATACAAAAGTCACTATTGCAGTTGAAAATTTAAGTCTGGATAATGCGTTATCCAAGCTTGAAAAATTTGCACATGTAAAATTTTCGTATAATTCAAGATTACCGCAGCTAAATCAAAAAGTTAGTATAAAGGCTAATCAGGAAACATTATCAAGTATTCTTAATAGAATACTGAAACCATTGGATATTACTTATACAGAAATAAGTAATCAGATTATCTTGCAAAATAATCTAAAATTAGAAAGTCATGGTGATCCTGTTATTAAAGGAAAAGTTACAGACCAAAACGGAGTACCCCTGCCAGGGGCAACAGTAACAGCCAAAGGGACTAATACTTTTGTATATACTGATTTTGATGGTACTTTTTCTATCAAAATACCGGTGAATTGTCACCAGCTGGTTGTTTCTTATGTTGGAATGGCAACCAAAGAAGTTGAAGCAGAAGGTACTTCACTAACGATTGTTTTAAGTGAATTAGAACAAAGTTTAAAAGAAGTCGTAATTACAGGTTATGAAAAAACATCAAAAAGAACTTTTACGGGAGCTGTTAGTAAAATCCCTATTGAAGAACTTAAAGTTGACGGATTAGCAGATATAAGCAGAGCAATAGAAGGAAAAGCGGCTGGGGTTACTGTACAGAATATTTCAGGAACCTTTGGTACTGCTCCAAAAATTACGATTCGCGGATCTTCTTCAATTTTTGGGGATACAAAACCATTATGGGTTATTGATGGTGTTGTTCAGGAAGATATTATTAATGTGTCTGTATCTGATTTGGCTTCGGGAAATTCTGCAACGTTATTAAGTTCTTCTGTTGCCGGAATCAATCCTAATGATATACAGAGTATTGAAATTTTGAAAGATGCGTCTGCAACTTCGATTTATGGATCAAGATCTTTAAATGGAGTTGTGGTTGTAACTACAAAACAAGGAAGAAAAGATTCTCCTTTGAAGATAACATATTCATTAGAGAACACGGCCAGGGCAATACCTAATTATAGCCAGTATGATATTTTGAATTCAAAAGAAACGATGAGTGTTTTGAAAGAAGTTGAAGCAAAAGGATTTTTAGATTTGCCTTCGACTGCACAAGGCCGATACGGGGGTGTTTATAATATTTTAGCCAGAGGAATTAATACTTATATTCCCGAAACAGACAGCTATTTAGTAAGTAATGACCCAGCAGGACGTAATGCTTTTTTAAGAAAATATGAATTAGCCAATACCAATTGGTTTAAGACACTGTTTAGACCTTCGATTGCCCAAAATCATTCCCTGAGTTTTTCAGGTGGAGGAAAAAATAATACAATGTATGCTTCATTAGCTTATTATAGTGATCCGGGCTGGAGTGTTGCCGATCATGTAAAACAACTTTCATCAAACTTAAAAGGTACTTTTTATATTAATGATGATTTAAATATTACACTAACTACACAGGCTTCTGTAAGAGATCAGGGTGCACCAGGAAGTTATGATAGTGAAAATGATGATGTGAATGGAAAGACAACCCGAAATTTTGATATTAATCCTTTTAAATATGCCTTAAATACAAACAGAACCCTAAGGCCTTATGATGACAATGGAAACCTGGAATATTATAGAAGCAATTGGGCACCTTTTAATATTTTAAATGAACTTAAAAATAATTTCATGGAAATCCAGGTAAAAGATATCCGTTTCCAAATGGATCTGGAATATAAAATTAATCCTTACCTGACTTATAATCTTACGGGTTCAGCCCGTTATGCCAATACCGGAAGAGAACATAAAATACTGGAAGATTCAAATATAGTAGGGGCATATAATGCTGCAGAAACAACTGCTGTGAGAGATGCGAATATTTTTTTATATCAGGATCCAAATGATTTAACGGCACCAAAAGTACCAGTTCTTCCTAATGGCGGAATATTAAGAAAATTTACGGATGATCTAAATTCATTTTATGTAAGAAATAGTGTGAGTTATAGACGTACTTTAAATCTTAAACATGAATTTGAGGGATTGTTTGGTACTGAGTTAAGATCTTTAAATAGAAAGAGCGACAATTTTACTGCTTACGGTCTCCAATACGATAAAGGCCTTACAAGTTTTACAGATCCGAGAATATTGGAGAAAATTATTAATGAGGGAAGTTCTTATTTTGGATTTAACGAAGAAAGAGAAAGAACGGTAGGTTTCTTCGGAAAAGCAGGATATACCTATGATCGCCGTTATACAGCCTCAGTTACCGGACGTTATGATGGTTCAAACAGACAAGGTAGCAATAATTCAGCCAGTTGGCTTCCGACTTACACTTTTAGTGGAAAATGGAATATGAAGGAGGAAAATTTTATGAAAGATATTGAATCTGTAAATAATTTAGCATTAAGAGGTTCTTATGGACTTACAGCAACGGCAGGTCCGGCTACGAATTCATTAGCGATTTATAAAAATTTCATCACTGATCGTTTAAATATTGATGACAGGGAATCGGGTATTAGTATAGATCAATTACAAAATAAGGATTTAACCTGGGAAAAACAATTTGAAACCAACTTAGGTTTTGATCTTGGTGTATTCAATAACAAACTACAATTGTCAACTGATATATATAGCCGTAAAGCTTTTGATTTAGTTGATTATGTTATAACATCAGGAATTGGCGGACAAAAAGTAAAACAAGGCAATAATGCCAATATGGAAACTAAAGGTCTTGAGATTAGTCTGACCACTAAAAATATAGCAACTGACAATTTTAAATGGTCTACTAATTTTAATTTTTCTGTATATAACCAGAAAATTACAAAATTAGAGAACCAGGCATCCGCTTTTGATTTAATCGAAGGAACGGGAGGAAATACTATTGGTCATCCAAGGAATTCTCTTTATTCCTATCATTTTACCGGATTAAACAACCAGGGCCTGCCAACTTTTGTAATGAAAGACGGGCAATCGGATAATGTTGCCGGAGCAAATTTTCATGATAGTGATAATGTAACTAAATATTTAAAATATGAGGGTTCAATAGAGCCTAATAAATCTTTTGGACTTTCAAACACTTTTACTTACAAAAATTGGTCATTATACGTTTTCGTTGTTGCATCAGCCGGAAATAAGGTACGTTTAAATCCTGTTTATTCCAGCAATTATAATGATTTAACTGTTTTTACAAAAGATTTTACGAATCGTTGGATTAATCCCGGAGATGAAAATAATACCAATGTACCCGTAATTGCAGATAAGGCCCTGATTAATTATTATAGTGATCAGTCCAAAGATTTAGGGATTGCTTATAACACATATAATTTCTCTGATGCACGTATTGCCGATGGAGATTTTGTAAGATTAAAAAATGTATCCTTAAGTTGGGAATTCCCGAAAACTTTGAAGCAAAAAATAGGAGTAGCAAATTTCACATTAAAAGGATCAGCAATTAATCCATTATTAATTTATTCTGATAAAAGATTAAACGGTCAGGATCCTGAATTTCGTAATGCAGGAGGTGTAGCATTGCCAATTACAACTCAATATACATTTGCTTTAAACATTTCATTATAATCTATAAATAGTATGAAAAAAATAAAAATTATACCGGCATTATTACTACTTATAAGTATTAGTAGCTGTGATGAATTTCTTTCTGAAACACCTGATAACAGGACACAAGTAGATACACAGGAAAAAATTTCTGAATTATTGGTTAATGCTTATCCAAACGCATGTTATATGGAGTTTGCTGAAACCATGACGGACAATGTTTTTGATAGTGGTGATCCAGGATTATTTAACAAGCAAAATACAGAAAATTACAACTGGGAAATGAACAGTGATGGTTCTGCTCTTGAGAGCCAGGAGCGATATTGGGATGCTTGTTATAGTGCAATTGCACACGCTAATACAGCTCTTAGGGCTATAGAAGAACTTGGGAGTCCTGCGAGTCTTAATCCACAAAAAGGGGAGGCACTGCTGGCCAGGGCGTATGCACATTTTATGCTGGTTTCTTTTTGGTCTAAACGTTATGATCCGGCTACAGCCGATACAGATTTGGGAATACCGTATTTAACAGAACCGGAAGATGTACTGATCAAAAAATACAAAAGAAATTCTATAAAGGAAGTTTTTGACTATCTTGAAAGTGATATTGAAGAAGGCTTAAAATATGTCACCGATGATTACAATGAGCCTAAATTCCATTTTAATAAAGAGGCAGCTAAAGCTTTTGCATCACGTTTTTACCTGATAAAAGGAAATTGGGAGAGAGTTATTGAACTTACGGATCAATTAGCAGCTAATCAGGATGGAAAACTAAGAGATTATACATCTTATAAGAATCTTGATGTTGATACTCAATTAAAAATTTATGCAGATCCAACTCAGGAAACAAATTTATTGATTGCCTCAGTATCATCTAATTATTCAAGATCTTTTTATTCAAACAGGTTTCAGCTGACGTCAACCAGAATAAACGAAATTTCAGGTTCCCAAACCAGTATTTTTAATAAAGAATGGCTTTTTACATTCTTAACTTACAATGGTAATACAATATTTGTACCCAAATTTAATGAATATTTCAAATATACAAATGCCAATGCAGGCGTTGGTAATGGATATGATGCAATAGTATTATTCAGTAATGATGAAGTCTATTTGAATAGGATAGAATCACTTGTAATGGCAAACAGAATAGAGGAAGCAAGGGCAGCATTACAATATTTTATTGGAATACGAACAGCGGAATATGATCCGGCAACCGATATTTTAACCGATGAATCAATAGTTTATAAATATCCTGTAATCGAAAATGAATATACTCCTTTTTATGCTTTAAGTGATTTGCAAACATCATACATAAAGGCTATAGCTGAGTTCCGCAGGAGAGATTTTATACAGGAAGGTATCAGATGGTTTGATATTAAACGATTTAATTTAGAGGTTACACATGAAATATACAATGAGGCAACAAATATTCTGACTAAAGATGACAATCGCCGGGCATTACAAATACCACTTCAGGCATCATTAAACGGTATCGAAAAAAATCCTAGATAATTTAATATCAAGCATATGAAAATAGTAAAACAATATACAATGGCATTTTTGGCATTAGCTGCAATTGCTTTTTCGGGATGTACACATGAAGATCAGCCTGAAGGTAGTCAATTAGATGTCACAAATCCTCCTCAATCAACATTAGATAGTTGGATTACGGATAATTATTTAAATCCTTATAACATACATGTTCAATACAAATGGAACCAGAATGCCGTTGATGTTAATCGCTACCTGTACCCGCCTCAGGAAGATAAAGTACAGCCCGTTTTAGAAATTATACAAAAAATCTGGCTGGATAGTTATAAAACAATTGCCGGTCCTGATTTTGTAAAGAAAATTGCTCCCCGTGAAATTGTAATGGTTGGGGGAATGAATCTGGATTTATCCGGAAATATTATTTTGGGTCTGGCAGAAGGCGGGCAAAGAGTAACACTTTTTGAAACTGATAATGTAGATGTTACAGACAGGGAAAATGTAAAACTATTTATCCATACGATACAGCATGAATACATTCATATTTTGAATCAGCACAAACCATATGATGAAAAATCTATGGCAAAAATAACACCATCCGGTTACACGGCAGTCTGGTATCTTACCTCAGATTACGATGCTAATGAAGAAGGGTTTATTACAGCCTATGCGAAATCGAATATTAATGAGGATTTTGCTGAAATGGCTGCTGTTATGCTCACTAATTCTAAAGATGAATATGAAGCCTTTTTGGCAGGTATACAGAGTGAGACAGCTGTTGCTGCGATAAGAGCGAAAGAAGCTGTTGTTGTCAAATATTTCAAAAAAGAGTTCGATCTGGATTTTTATGCTTTAAGGGATGAAGCGGAAAAAAATACCACTGCTTTACTAAATGGAAATTAAAGCCAATTGAATTTAGGATAACTAAAAAAGAAAACATTATGAAAATAAAAAATATGTTTAGGGTTCTAATTATAGCCTTTCTTGCTACACAATTAGGATCCTGCGATAGTAATGAAGCAGAACAAAAATTTGATAAGACGCCTGCTGAAAGAATAAATGCCCAGAAAAAAGAACTTAATGAAGTCTTACTTTCGTCTGAATATGGATGGAAAGCAATTTATTTTACAGATGACACACAACTTGGCGGATTTACACATTTGTTTAAATTTTCAGATGACGGAAAAGTAGCCATGGCATCTGATTTTGATAGCGATACCAATATTTATAACAGTGATTACAGTATTGAGATAGGAAGCACAGTTAGTTTATTATTCTCTACCAAAAACAGGATACACTTGTTATCTGATTCAAATAATTATCCTACGGAGGCATTAAAAGGTAAAGGATATAAAGGAGATTTCCAGTTTTTATATTACGGACAGGAAAATGGTGAAATAATTTTTAAAACCAAACGTAGTTTTCAGGAATTGCGCTTCGTAAAAGCAACAGAAGAAGATTGGACAGATCTCGAACTACATACAGAAATGGCCCAAAATGTAAAAGGTTCGGATAAGCGCCCTCTTTTTAGAGTATTGGAAATTAATGACGGTACCGAGATTCATAAATTAGATTTTAATTATGCTCCGAATACTCGATTTGCAACTGCAAATTCTGTAGAGCAGGGTTACAGTTTGAGCTATAATATGGGTATTGCTTTCACAAAAACAGGTATTATTGTAAGTCCCGCTGTAGTAGTCAACAACCAGCAATTAACCGAATTTATTTATGATGATAGTACAGGGGATTTTACTGCAACCGGTACAGATGGAGTGAGTGCTGTAATTAAATATAGTACAAAACCTTTGGTTTTAACGGATGATTATAAATTGCTGTTACCCGGAGGAGGAAATAATGTCTATGCTTATCAGCGTGGTCTTACAGAATCTGATGCAGCAAACTCTCCATTGTTTTTATCTTTATTAGAAGACATAGAGAACGCCATTGGAGTACCGCTTATAAGAGCACAGCTTTGGTTTAATAATGCTGATGGGACTAATTATATAGAATACAGAAGATCTGTTGACGACAAAACTGAAAAAAGGTATTATCACTACTTTACTGTAAAAGCAGATGATGCAAACAAAACTGTTACATTTATTCCGGGTGTTTGGAAATCAGGTACTGCACCCGCTGGGTCTTCAGGTATGGCTCCAGAAGGACCGGCAATCCCGCGTCCACCTTTCTTAAAAGCGCTTGATGATGAATTTATGAATCCTCACGGGCTTTATTTTACTGAGATACCGACTGTTGGCTTTAGGGGGTATACTTTTACAAGTACAACAACTCCTTTTAGAATGGTGGCTAATTCTCTTTAAAAATTAATTCAAATACGATTTAAAAAGAAAGACACCATAAAATTTATTGTCAGGACACTGCTGATTTGATTGGGGAAGAACTTCCAAAACAAATCGTTCACTCTTGATGAAGAAAATTATGCTATGATATAAAACGATCCGCGTTATACCATTATTTGTCCGGTATACGCGAGATCAAACAATCCCAATTCTGGTAGGAGTGCCTACTATTTTTAAAAGCCGTCTCAACCTAAAATTTGAGGCGGTTTTTTCATATAAAAACGACGACAAATAGCAACGGTTTTTTTATAAGATAAGGGATATGTGGATGTTGACTGGTTTCGATATGATTATGGGAAGTGATAATGGGAGAAATTAGTGTTGAGTTTGGCTTTGTTCCTGATTGTGAAAGTGATCTGTTAGTCTAAAAAAGCTTCCTCTGGAATCTGAAGGGAAATCAACATGGCACTAAAGGAATGTATTAACCTATTTTAAATTTTATTACTATCTAAAATATTCGTTTTTTACATTTGCAAAATGTAATATTTAAGGACTTTAAATTTCAAAATAATCAGCTAAAAGTTTTAAATCTTTGAGCAAAAGGTTCGAATTTTGTCCTATAAGGCATATCTTGGAACAAATCAGAAAACAGCTGATTTATACTTTTTGCACAGATGGTGAATACACAACCAGATGTGAATGCAATTATAAAAAACTGTATTGGAAAGTCATTCGACAATTCTCAAAGAGCATCATATTGAAAGTAAGGGAATAGATTTTTTAACAAACACAAGCGGCTTGAAAAAAGCAGAAGAAGCGCTGCGAAAATTGCCTCAGTATGCCGGAAAAGAGATCTTTATTTATTCGACGCTGCATTTTTACAATGATGGAACTATTAATGTTATGCCTCAGCATCCTGAAAATCCAAAATATGTTGATGCTTATGAATTTAGAGATAATAAATGGTCTGAACCCAGACCTGTTCAGTTATCTGTGAGAGACGATATTCAAAATCGTTTAGTCTCACTCGAGAAAATCAATTTTATCAGTGCTGCCAAAGTAACAGATATTTACAATAAAAAGGTGCAGGAAATCGAAGGGGCCAAACCTGCAACAAGTGTCTGTATTTCGATTTGGGACAATCAAATCCGTTGGTATCCGATAACCATCAATGGAAGCCGCGAAAGATATTCAATACAATTTACGGAACATTAAAAATATTTAACAGGATTAAGGCTAGATAATGGTGGGGTATTCATTATCAAAACTTACTTCTTGTCAACACCATTCACAGGATTAACCCGAACATAACTGCCATCATCAAACTTAATCTGGTAAGGTGAATTAAAGAAAGTGCTTGGCAAATAATAATCAGTAGTAATAATTTGCGCTCCTGAAGTTTTAGCAGCATTGAAATGTGAATAATCATTGGCTCTTGCTTCTTTGGTATCAGAGTCGGCTCTGGTTCTGATGATGTATCCTTTTTTGACTAAATTGGCAATTTCTACATCTTCAGCGTTATTTCGGAACATAGCTGCGGCTTCCGGTTTTCCCGGTTCTGCATTGATGAAAACAGCACGTCCTTTTAATGATGGATGATTTAAGGCATACAAATCTCTTTTGGTGCCGTTATTATCCAAAATAAACAAAAATTTTCCTTTTGCTTTTTTAAGTGTCGGCCAGTTGTTGTGCAATACAGCTTCTTCCAGAGTACTGTATTTCCCTCTCACCATATCCGGCGTGATCAATTTATCGTTTCTTAATTCTTTACGGATTACTTTATCCAAAGCATCGAATAATTCAGGAGTGAAATCCTCAGGTTTTGTTCCGAAGAAATTAGCGTCACCATCTTTTGGTTCCAAAGTAATAAAAACAGGAACGTGATCCGGATTGGCATCCGACCATTTTTTAAGTTCCTGAAGACAGATTTCAAAAGTATAGCAGGAAGTCCTAAAATCGATATCCGGCATATGAAAAACTTTAAAACCAGGTTTGTTCATTAATCCTTCAGGATCATAAGCTTCTTCAGATTTTGCGATATCCAATCCTTTTGGGTGTGCGTATTTCCCGCCTTTTGTATCGGCATAAATATCGATTTCCAAATTGCGTAATCCTTTATTCAATTGTTCGGTTATGCCAATATGAGTGTATTGTAATCCTTTAAGTGAACGCGAAGTATCTTTTGCCTGAATTAGATTGTATAAGTCACTTTCGATTGCGTGTCTGTAGCTATTATGGGAACCGATAACCTGTAATTGATTTATTTTTAAATCGTCACTTTGGGCATTGGAGTTGTAAGTTACAATGGCCGTGATTAAAAATGTAAACAGAATTCGTGTCATAATTTGAAATGATTGGTATTAGTATAAAGATAGGGATATGGAGAAAAGATTTTACTTTTTGAGTTTACTAAATTAAAAGAAGCATCTGGTTTTTGTGTTAGTTTAAAAAAAACAAACCTCAAGCTAATTATCATTTCTTCTGTAAAAATGTAGTATTACTACAGCAAATCAATTCATTATTTAATTTAAAGTTAACCTTCAGACAAAAAACATTGGTGTAACATTTTATTATTTTACACTATAAAACAGATCTCAATTTGTTATGAAAAACCTTGAAATTTTTGAAAAAATGTATGCCGAATACTGGAAAAAATTAAACGCCTTTTCGTATACGATGACTCAGGATAAAGACTTGGCTCAGAACATTGTTCAGGATGTTTTTATTGATTTGTGGGAAAGAAAAGATAATTTAAACATAAATGCGATTGAACCTTATTTGTTTCGTGCAGTAAAGAACCAGGTTTTTAAACATTATCAGAATAATCGTTTTGACAAAACTATTTTAGAAGATAAATTCGAAGATTACGTTATCGATAATTTTACCTCGATTGATCCTGAAGTTATGGATCTGCTTTATTCCTTATTAGACAAACTTCCCGAGAAAAGAAAAGAAGTTTTGTTAATGTATAAGTTTCAGGATATGTCTATAGATCAGATTGCTGATGAACTTGGAATATCCAAACAAACGGTTAAAAATCAAATCTCTTCGGGCTTAAAACAATTGCGCGAAGGCTTGAAAGACCTTGTCTGGCTAGCTCCTTATGTTATTTTGCATCAAAATTTTTAAGATAACTTTCTGTTAATGGTTTCATAATATTTTTCGATAGTACGATTTCTGATTTCCGGTACTTATAGGTAATAATAAGTATTATGATAAAAAGAATCAAACATAGTTTAGAACATTTAATAGACAGAAGTTTTCAAAATAAGACCTCAAAAGAAGAAGAAAATTTATTGAACGATTTTGCTTTTACGGAATATCAAAAATCAAAATGGAATGATGCTTTGATGGGAAACAGCGATGAAGCTTCCCAAAACATATATAAAGGAATCCAGCTTCGAATAGGGGAGAAGAAAACTTTCACTCCTTATTTAAAATATATGGCTGCTGCCAGTATTCTTTTTCTTGTTGGTTTAGGATTCTTCTATAAACCGAATATTGCTGCAGAAAAGCAGTTAACATTTAAAACATCAGATGTTCCCAAATCTATCAAATTAAGCGATGGCTCGAAAATTTATCTGGCAGCAAATTCATTATTTCAATATCCTGCTCAATTTAATGGAGACGAAAGGAAAGTTTCTCTGCTAAAAGGAAATGCCTTTTTTGAAGTTGCCAAAGACAAAAAGCATCCCTTTATTATTCAGTCCGGTACTATTAAAACGAAAGTTTTAGGAACATCCTTTCATATTCAGTTATCAAAATCAAAATGTGAAGTTATGGTGGTAACCGGAAAAGTAAATGTTTCTGCAAAAGGGCAGAGCGTAGATTTAGTTCCAAACGAAGAAGCTTTATTTGTTGGTGAGAAGCTAACAAAACTTCCAATAGATAAATCCCTTTCCATTAATTGGTACACAACTGATATTACTTTAAATCACGCCACATTAAAACAAGTAATTACCATTTTGCAATACAAATACGGAGTAGACTTTGAGTGTAAAAACGAAGCTGTGCTAGCTATGCCGGTTACAGTTTTTATAGAAAAGAATGCTTCACTGGACAGTGTCTTAAAGCAAATAAACTATATCACAAACTTAAAATTCAATATATATGAGGAGATAGTAAAAGTGAATTAAAAACTAAAAAAAGCAGTTGCTGAGAACAACTGCGATTAATAATTAAGTATCGAAAAAACCAATAACTTAAATCATGTATTTTAAACTTACCAATTTAAATCTAAAGAGAGTTTTCTTTTTAGCCCTGACATTACTGTCGTTTCAAAGCGGTTTCAGTACAACGAATGTTCTTAAAAATTTAAAAGTAGAAAATAAAATAGAAAAAGCGACTTTAGTTTCTATTTTTTCAAAATTGAGCCAGCAAACAGATTATAAGTTTAGTTACGGACAAGCTATTATTACTGACAATACAGTTTATACGGTGAATTATACCAATGAATCTGTTGTTTTAATTTTGAGCGATCTTTCTAAAAAAGCTAACTTCAATTACAGCATCAACGGTAAATTAGTTTTGATTCAGAAAACAGCGGTAAAAGCGGAGACAAGTATTAAAGCAGCTGATAAAATCAAGGTAAAAGGTAAAATTGTAGATGAAAACGGTGTGCCAATGCCTGGAGTAACGATAATGGAAGCTACTACTAAAAATGCTGCTATTAGTAATTTTGACGGAGAATTTGAACTTTCAGTTACGGAAGGAAAAAATCTTGATGTTTCCTATTTAGGTTATAAAACTAAAACGGTTGCCGTTCAAAGGAATTTCATGACAATTCAGTTAGAGCCAAATACATCAGAATTAAGCGAAGTATTAGTAGTTGGTTACGGTAAACAATCTAAAAAAGACGTTACCGGAGCTGTAACACAATTAGACGCAGCAAGTTTCAAACAAGGAGTTAACGTTTCTGTAGATAATTTAATTCAGGGAAAAGTTGCGGGTGTCCGTGTTGTGAATACAAGTGGAGAGCCCGGGGCTGGTATAAACGTTATGATTAGAGGTGTTGGATCTATCAGAAGCGGCAGTACGCCTTTGTTTGTTGTTGATGGTTTACCATTATCAAATGACGATGTGAGTCCAAGTGGGAGTAATGTTGGTTTTGGAACTTCATCAGCAAAAAACCCATTGAACTTTTTGAATACAAGTGATATCGAATCGATTACAGTTTTAAAAGATGCTTCTGCAGCTGCTATTTACGGAGCGAGGGGATCTAACGGAGTTGTATTGGTTACCACTAAAAAGGGATCTAAAGGGGAGGGAACATTCACTTTTGATTCTTATATGGGAGTTTCGACAGTAGCTCATAAATTAGATGTTTTAAGTGCAGATGAATATAGAAAAGCTATTAAAGATCCTGCTTTTGATCATGGTGGAAATACAGACTGGCAAGATGTAATTTACAGATCTGCAATTACTAAAAATAACTCTTTGTCTTTTGCAAAACAAACAGAATCAGGAAATTATTATGCATCCGTTTCACAAATGGATCAGGAAGGGATTATTCATAACAGTAATTTCAAACGTCTTTCCGGCAGAATTAATGCCGCTGAATCATTTTTAGACAACAAACGGTTAAAATTAAAATTGAACCTTACGGCGAGTCAAACTACAGATGACGGAGTTCCTACCAGTGATGACGGAGGTTCGAACGGACAATTGATCGTACATACTTTGATGGCAAATCCAACAAGATCAGTTTTTGATGCCAACGGAAACTATACAAACTTCAACATGAACGCGCATTATAACCCTGCTTATTTATTAAGTATTTATGAGGATCAAACGCGTACGTTGAGAGTTTTAGGGAATTTGGAAACTTCTTTCAGAATTATCGACGGATTAGAATATAAACTAAACATTGGTGTGGATCGTTCAACGTCTGAAAGAAACACGACTATTTATCCAAACATGACGGATTTAAATAAAACAGGAAAATATGTTCAGAATAACCTGGACTCAAAGAATTCATTAATCGAGCATTATTTAACCTATAACGTATCATTAGACAAACATAAAATCGAAGCTTTGGGTGGTTTCTCTTATCAAAAATTCGAAAGATCGGGTACAAGTTTTAGTATTGACGGAATCGCTGATCAGGGAACAGGCGTAAAACCATCAATTAATCCCGGTTATGCGGGAACTCAATCCGGGACAACAGGTTTTGCTCAGGAAAATGAATTACAGTCTTACTTTGGCAGATTGAATTACACTTTCAATGAAAAATACCTTTTAACGGCTTCGATGAGAGCTGATGGTTCGACTCGTTTTGGTGATAATAACAAATACGGATACTTTCCTTCATTTGCTTTAGGATGGAATATTTCTAAAGAAAGTTTCCTGGAAAATGTAACGGCTTTAAACAACTTAAAATTGAGAGCAAGTTGGGGACAAACCGGAAATCAGGAAGTTCAAAACAAACTGACTAAGGCAAGTTATTCTTTATCTGGTCCGGACGGATATTATTTGTATGATGATTTGAATTTGGTAAACGGAGTTACTGTAACCAGAACAGCAAATCCTGATTTAAAATGGGAGGTTGTTACGCAATACAATTTAGGTTTAGATTTTAGTTTATGGGGTGATAAATTGTACGGAACTTTTGATTATTTCAACAAAACAACTACGGATGCGATCTTAAACATTCCTTCACAGCCTTTAAGTCAAACAAGTGATATATGGGTAAATATTGATGGAGAAATCGTCAACAAAGGTTTTGAGTTTATGTTAGGTACAAAAATAATTAACACTAAAAATTTTAGCTGGAATGTTGATGTGAACGGAGCAACATTAAATAATAAAGTTGAAAACTTACCGGTTTCAGAAATCTTGGCCGGAACTATTTCAGGACCTGGACAATCCGGAGTAAACGCTAACATTTACAAAAGTGGTTATGCTGCCGGGTCATTCTATTTGTTAAAGCATATTGGTTTTGATGGAAATGGAGCAAATATATTTGAAGATCAAAACGGAGACGGTAATATCGATAACAGCGACAGAATTATTATTGAAGGTGCTTTACCAACTTTTTACTACGGACTTAATAGTGATATGAAGTATAAAAACTTTAGTTTTTCGTTCTCAATCATTGGTCAGACAGGAGGTTATTTGTTGAATAATACCGGGTTGAATGCCTTAAATATTAATAACCTGGCTTCTGACAGAAACGTTGCTACAGGGTATTATGAGTCTGGTGCAAATGCTGCGAATTCACCAATTCTATCTACGCTTTTCTTAGAGAAATCAGATTTTATCAGATTGAATACGGCTCGTTTAGGTTATAGTTTTGATTTGAAAAATTTGAGCTGGTTAAACGGACTGACACTTTATCTAACAGGTCAAAACTTACTTACGATTACTAATTATACAGGATACGACCCATTAGTTAATAGTCCGAAACCTAACGGAGGAAACCAATCTATAGGTATTGATTACGCTGCTTACCCAACTTCGAGAACGTTCAGTTTCGGAGCAACTTTAAAATTATAAATCATGAAGACAAAGACATTTTTCAGCATAAAAATTGTAACAATATTCTCTTTTATTTTTCTCTTAAACGGTTGTACCGATTTGGATGAAGTTCTGTTAGACGAAAAACCCGGAAATAATGTTTCAGACCCTGCCGGTTCGCTTGCCGCTGCTTATGACAGACTTGGAGACGGAACTTTTACAGATCACGGAGCTGTTTTTTCAATGCAGGAATATACTACAGATGAAGCTATTTTACCAACCCGCGGAAGTGACTGGGGAGATGGTGGAAAATGGAGGGATATGCACGAATTTACATGGAGTTCAAGCAATGCCATTGTAGTAGGTAACTGGAATTTATTGACAAGCGGAATTACACGTTCTTTGACTGCAATTAGCTCAGCAGAAGCAAATTCTTTTCCCGAAAAGGTATTGTTTTTGGCAGAAGCAAAAGCGCTTTTAGCTTATTACACCTACACCACATTAGATCTGTACGGGCAAGCGCCCTATAGAGACCCAATGGATGCAAAAGCGCCTTTGCAAATATTAAAGGCTGATACCCAAATTGATAAATTAATCACTGATGTTGAAGCTTTACTGCCTGATTTGGCTGACATTGGTACACAACGTACACATCACGGAAGATTTACCAAACAAGCTGGTTACGCTTTTTTAGCTACGATGTATTTAAATCGTGCCGTATTTAAAGATCGTTACAATGCTGCATCAGGTTTCAATTTTAATGAAGCTGCAGTGACCGGGAGCACAGGAACAGATATGGACCGTGTAATTTATTACACTTCATTACTAATCGATTCAGGGAAATATAGTTTAGAAAGCGATTATTTTAAAAACTTTGCAAGAAATAACGAAAATGGTAAAGAACTTATTTTTGCCATTTCTCAAAAGATAGATTATATCAGAAACGGTTCGAACAGTTTCGCCTATGTATCTATGGAACGTAACCAGAGAACATCTGCTGCAAACAGAGGAACAAATGCTGCTTGTACAACTCCGGAATTTTATGCGTCTTGGGATGGTAATCACGATGATCCAAGATTTGAACAACATTACCAATATGCGGATGGTACATGGTTTATGAATGATGGTACAGATGTAAGTGTTCCTGCAACAGACATTGTTCCTAAAAGTGCAAACCTGCCATGGTTCCATTTTAATAGAGGAATTCAGGCCGGGCTTCAATATGGTCCATTATTATTACCTTCCGGATCTCTTGAGATGGTTGGTAATCGTATTAAAGTTTCTCCATTATTTATGGAAAAAAAGACGACTTTAAGAATGGATTTTACACCATCATTAACGTTTGCAGATCCTACCAAATCTGTTTTTGCTCAAAATGAAATCAATCAGGGAGCCCGTGTTTTTAAATATGAATTTGATCCTGAAGGAGGAAACGGTAACAGTAATGTTGATATTCCGTTATTCCGTTTAGGTGGAATTTATACAATGAGAGCTGAGGCTTATTTCAGAAAAGGAAGTGTAGGTCCGGCGATGGATGATTTAAATAAATTACGTATGAGCAGAAAAAGAGAATCATTATATGCAAATGCTCCGGGAAAAGCGCTTACTTCTTTAGATTCAGAGCAATTATATAAAGAATTAGGTTTCGAATTGTACTGGGAATTACAAAGAAGACCACAAAGTATTCGTTTTGGAAAATTTGATTTAGCCGGAACAGCAAAAACCGCTTCTCAACCTTTCAGAAGATTATTTCCAATTCCACAAACAGTTATCGACCAAAAACTTTTTAAACAAAATCAAGGATATAATTAAGTTTGTGTTGTTTTTTTTTATTAAAGCCTGTTCTGAAAATGAACAGGCTTTAATTTTTGTTCTTTTGTATCGTCCTGAAATTAGTTGACACAAAAGGGGACTTATATGAAAACTTAAATTTAATTACACCAAAGGGTTAATAATAATTGGGGTATGAAATATTAATAATTAGTTTATACTTTAATTTTTCTAGATGCAACTAAAAAATAAAAGTATGGAACAATATGTCAACAGAAAGAAGCCTAAAATCTATTAATTTTTCAGAAACCAGAGATTCTAAATTTTCACTTTATTGATTATTTTTCAAATACTTTTCAGCTTCTGTTTTATAAATATCGATTTTATTTGATTTAATTTTTACAGGTAAATCAATTATTTCCTTTGCTATTTTGATACTCTTCTCCTTTTGATTAGTCTGAATATAAAATTTTAATAAATTTTCTTTGGGCTCAAATCTAAAAGGTTCAATACCAGTATTCAATACTAATAATTGTTCCGTTCTTAAGAATTTTTTTTGCCCTGAATATAAATTTGCCAAAACTACGTTTGCCTCGGGTACAGGTTCTTTTCTTATTGAGCTTTCCATCATAAGAGTACCCTTTTTAGCTTCGTCTTCATGGAATTTTTCAAATCCAAATTTAAATTGAACAAAAGGATCATCTTGAATAAGCAACATTTTTGTGTCATTTATTTTATAATAAAATCTTTGGTTTTCACCCTCAGATATAGTTTTAAAATCAATTAATGTTTGGGTTTTTAAATAAAAAACTACTGTAATTAAAAAAGATACAATTATACAACCAGCGTTTATGCTTTTTATGCAAAAAGTATTGGTGAGCGTTAGTATCTCTCTTTTGTTGTTGCCATAAACAACCAACAGGGACAATCCCCAAACTAAAAAGACCATTGCTGTCGGATTATACAATACTGACGTAAACAATCCCAAAAATGCAAATATTACCACAAAAGTGAGTCCTAATCTCGTTTTAGGATTAATCTCGATTTTTCTAATGATCACAAATAATAAGAGCCCCAGTAAAATGAAACCAAAAATTCCTATTTCAAAAACAATTTGCAGATAATCATTAAAAGCGGTAGAAACATAATTGGCCACTTTTATTTCATTCCATGGGCGTTGCAGTTCATTAAAATATTCCGCTTTTGAATTATTATAAATTCCTGTAAAATTAAAAATACCATTCCCAAAAACAGGTTTTTCCTTTATCTCTGAAATTGTAATTTTCCTGATTAAAGTTCTTCCGTCAACGGAATCTCTGTTGAGCTGATATAAAAAATACAAACCTGAAACACCAACAAAAAACAAGACTGAAATTAGCGTTATAGCTTTCTTTTTATTCGTCCTGAAAAAAGAGATGCTTTTTGGAGAAGAAACAAACAAAAATAAAACGCCAGCCACGAATGAAATCCATGAAGCCCGAGAATCGGTTAGATATAAAACATACAACATCACTAAAGCACTTACCAGCAGGAACAGTTTGAAGATTCTATTCTTAAACTCAGAAAACAGAAATTGATATAATATAACGATAAGTCCTATAACCATATACACTCCCAAAAAATTAGGATTGATAAAGGTTCCGACAATCTGAAAATATTCATTTTCAGCATTTACAAAATTCATTTTTTGCAGCAATGCAATAATCGATTCTAAAATACAGCAGGACCAAATAAGTTTGATGCTAAAATTAAAAATGGATTCTGATTTGTTTTTTTTATCAAAACTTAACTGAAATAAATAAAACAATACTATGTAGCCTGTAAATACCCAAAATTGGTTGTAAAGAAAGCTGTAATATGAAAAAAGGAAATAATGTATAACGACATATAAAATAAAAAGCAACATCATTAAATCAACCGTATGGATTTTGAGTGTTTTATTTTTGAAACCGGTCAGTACTTTAAAAAAGAGCCACGCAGAAACGACAGTCACGAAGAATAATTCCTTACCAATTTTATTAGAATTTAAAACAAATGGATAAGATATAAACGGGAGTGCAAAAACGAATATAATAAAACAAGAATCAATTATTCCGGCAAGATTATCCTTTAAATTTGATGTACTGGATTTCATCATTTAGAAAATGGTTGATAAGAATTCATGGCAAAATAAACCGATCAATATAAATACTGGCTTTTAATACCACGTTATTAAATTTGTTTTCGAATCAATGGTAAATATTCTTTCGTAAAAGTCAGGTTTTAAAGGGCACATTAAAAACAGTCCGTTTTTTGGTACTCTTTTAAAAGAGATTTTATTGTCATCAGAGGCAATTTGTTCTTCTATAAGCCGCCAGTCACCATCCCAAACCAGGATTCTGTATTTTTCTCCTTTTATAATCTGAAAAGGATTGTTATCCGTGTATTTATTTTTATACTCATTTTCTCTGGACAATGTCGGAGAAAATGAATTTAGCATATCGGGTTTTAAGATCGTTTTTATACCTTTTTTATCCAGCAGAATCGGATATTTTTCAAAAATCATTTTTCCGGATACAACAACACCGGGAAGATAAACAATATCCCGACCCATATTTTTATAAACAGCAATTTTGTTGTTTATTTTTGCCCAGTCCAGTGCTCTCCAATTACCTTTGTTAAATACGTTGATGTAACTTACTTTTGAAGTTACCTGAGTGTTAAAAGTATAGCTTACATCACTAACTTCTACATATTCAGCTGTTACATCCAAAATATTTTTGCTTTTCAAAAAATCATCGGGAATTTCATTTTCAGGAATTACAGTAGTTAAGTTCCCTTTTTGTTCTGAAAATGTCACCCTGAATACTTTGCCTAATCTTTTGGCAACAGCATTATAAGCATAGGGCAGATCCTGATTCCCGTTAAAAGGAATATGGACTCCTTTATTATCAATGACGGTGTTCCAATAATGCCTGTTCGAAGAAGCTGCATAATGTGGGGTATAATCAAAAGTGGTGGCCACGCCGAGTGACCTTGAAGCAAAAATAGCGACATTAGCCAAATCAGGACAGTTGCCTTCACGCCAGAACAATAAATCTGTTGCGC
The DNA here is from genome assembly GCA_039931915.1 of Flavobacterium sp. GTDB lineage: Bacteria > Bacteroidota > Bacteroidia > Flavobacteriales > Flavobacteriaceae > Flavobacterium. The sequence goes on from JBDTRA010000040.1 coordinate 37,416, forward strand.
CTAAAAGCGGTTTAGGATCAAAGCGTTTTAGTACAAAATCAAAGTGTTTTATGTTTGTTATTATGTTAGAACATAATTCTACAGGATCATTTGGGTTAGCCATTCCAACAGATAATTTTTCGAAGCTGGCCTGATACTGCGATCTCCAGTCCTGCATTGGCTCTGTTAAACTGCGATAAGGCAGGATGTATTCGCAAAATGTTTTAAAATCATAGCTCTTAGACCATGGATTTTCTTTCCATGATTTAAAGGCCATTTCGATATTTTTAATTAACAATTCACTTTTAATAACATCAGTATCCTTAATAATAGTATTTCTGGAAATCATCCCGGTACTGTCTTTTAACTTATTGAATCCTTTTGTAGCTTCTTCAATATCCTTATAGTTGGTGACTTTATAAGCTACTTCTTTTCCGTTTTTATCCAGCCAGATATTATCTTCAGAATAATGAATGGGTATATTAGTGGTTAAAAAAACTGCCGCATTGTATTGCTCTTTATCGCCTTTTTTCTGAAAATAGGCTAAAACTTCAGCAAACTTTGAAACTTTTGTCTTCTCGGTATTTTTAATTTGCGAGGTACTATCTATTGTAGAAAATAAACATAAAAATAAAAGGACGGCTAGGTTTTTTCTTAGAAACATTCTGACTTATAAATATATTAATTAAAAATTCTTGTTATATGTTGGTGGTTGGTAATTGTACTTTTAAGAGCATTGTTTTTATTTTTAAATAATATTTTTTAACGTTTTAAAAAAAGCTAGTTCGCGAAACACGAACCAGCTTTACTGATACTTAGGAAAGTAATTTTTATTTTTTAACTTGATCTTTACTTAACCGTTTATCAAACACTTTAGTCAATATAACATTACAGAGAATATTTTGCTCGTCTATATATGACAAAACAATCTTTTTGTCTGTAAAAGTGACAATTTTATAATCAGATGTTTTCCATCGTAAAACGGAATCATTTACTATTGACCAAGTCCTCTCTTTTGGATCACTTATTAAATCACCATCATTATTAAATAAGACAAAGCCTCTGTCGATAAAATTGTTGTACTTGTCATAACTCCCATCCTTATTAAAATGAAATTCTATACCATGACTTCCACAATTATTTTTATAACTCCAATATTCTCCTTCTTTAGCGATTAGAATAGTTTCCATCGTATTTTTTTTACTACAGGAGCATACCAAAAAAAATACTAATATTATATAAAATTTATTCATTGATAGGGATGTATTTTTCATTATATGTTTTATTATTGTATTTAAGTTCCAGAACTAATTGTCCTTTTTGCAAGATTCCGGCATCATTCATTCCAACTTCGTGAGCTGTAGCGGCATTCAAGACTCTATTCATATATTCATTTGCATTACTGATTTTTATATCTTCTGTTGTATTTTTAAAATCTGGGCTTGAAGCTTGCAATAAATAAATTGCAAAATGATCCTTAAATTGATAATTACTCCTTAAAGATATAGGTTCTTTAAAATGACCTATTTCATGATCTAAAGTAGATTTTAAATTGTTTACATTATCAAAAAAGACTTTTTCAAAAGAACTTTTTCTTACAGTCAAGACACCATTAGCATAAAAAGCAACGCCTTTTCCTTCTCTGTTAGTAACGACAACAGTACCATAAAATCCTTTTGATTTAGCATACAAAGCTACTATTTTTCCTAACGTATTTAATGAAGATTTGGAACGATCTAACTCTGAAGGTTTTCTTAAAACACCATCAATCTCAAGTTGTAATAAATTGCCATCAGCTCCTTGTTTACCCGATACAGCTCCCGATGCTGTGAAAATATTATTTTTCCCTTCTGGATTCTTTTGTAAGTATTACAAGAATAAAGTGTGAATAAAAGGAATTCTAAAATTATTGCTGGATTTTTGATTATATCTTAAAACGCTGGATTTTTTATACTTATAATTGAATCGATATTTTTTAAATCCTTCCATTGTTTATAATTAACATTTGTTATCGAATCCAATTTTTTGCTACTGTAAAAATTAAGGCAATGTAACTGTACTTTTTTTCCAGCTAATGCTTCTGAAACAATATTGATTGAATTAATTGAATCTTTTGTCATAATTTTAGCTTCTTCAACTCCAATTTTTTTTAATTCATCGGAAAAAATACTATTTATTATAGGTGAATAAAAAGATTTATCAATAAAAGTCATTTGCGAGGTTATACTTTTATTACCATATCCCTCTAATAAACAACTACAATACGCATTAAACTTAAAATCCTTTTTAAAGTTTTTTACATATTTTCTATTATCTGTAACACTACATGATACAAAAAGTAACATACTAAAAAGCAAACATATATTTTTCATAATAATTAATTTAATTTCCATAATGTAATTGATTCTACTCCTCCAGTTGCACCAAAGTAATAATGAGTTAATTCAGGAGTAGTGTAAATCCCAGCATGCCCTGATGCTGCAAATCCGGAATTTGATGAGTCTTTTGGTATTAAAATGTAAATTCCTTGATTTGAACCAAGTAGACTAGGAAAATTAGCACCATTAGGGCCTCCATCCGATTGATGCAAAACTATACTATTTGTACTATTAGGAGGAAATGTTTTTACCATCCAATTATATAAATTTCTTGCTCCTAAAAAGTAATATTTATTGTCACTTCCTTTAAATGTTTGGTTTTTGATATAAGGAATTATAATTCCTGAATAATTTAATGCTCTTGAAGTTCTTAATGCACAAGCGTTATCATAGTTATGGTCGTTAAGAGGATCCGTATCTGTAAGTACACCATCTCGCATTCCTTTAGGAGTACCTCCAACTAAACTATAAACATCTGCATAATTCATTTCAAAAGTACCATTTGAATTTTTTGGATAAGCATTTTTAAAATCATTAGTACTTGGCAAACTCTGCTGAGGGAAGGTTAAATTAGGATCTTCCCAATAAGCAGCATCATAATCACCATCTATACCTTCTGATTTTCCCATAAACCAATTTTCAAATTGTTCCTTAGTCATATTGGGATACTTAACAATCGCTTTCATATATGTTGCCAATAAATTTGCAGCCTGCCCATTCTGATCAGCAGGTAATCCACTAGCAACTTTGCTTATCACATTACCAATAAATTGTATCCTTCCGTTTGGGGCATCAGGAATAACCCTGTCAATAAAATCGGTGATTGCTTTAGAAGCTTCGTCCAAAGTTAATGTTTGTTGGTTATATAATTGTACCCCTATTTGAAATTTTGATCCTGGTGATGCATCAAGCGAACCTGTCGATACACTTCTGGGGATAGCAGTATATGGTGCAGATACCGGGGGAGGTCCCGACTGAACAGCACTTGCCACTAATACAGGACCGTTAACAGCAGCCTGATACGTATTGTAGGTATAATTTTGCTGTACCGGATTATAAATATTAAAATTGTAGTAGGTATTGGGTCCATACTGGTTCAGTACTGCCGTATTGGCTTCCAGAGGGCTAACGGTTTTTTCCTGTGTAGAGGTTATTGTAGTTGCAGGATATATTTTCCACATATCCCATCCTGTACTTGGACTGACATATTTTACAACAATTGTGTTAGGGCTTGAAGCAGGTTGAGTACTGCTTACAGTATATGACTCACTTGTTTTAACTTTTGTTTCAATAGTCTGTGAGTATGAATATGGGGTTACAGGATTACTTTGTGCGTAAAAAGTGCTTGCCATCGATGACCAGTAAGTTCCACCTCCCATAGCCCCTGTATTGTACATTGGACTTCCGAAACTACTGTTATTGTAGCCATACTCATCATAAGGACCTGCAAAAGCTGATAACGAACAAAATAAGGTTATTAAACATATATAAATAGATTTCTGCATGGCTTTTATTTTTTAATTAATATTCTGGAGTGCATCTCATTGTTTACACCTACACGTACAATGTACATTCCGGGAATGAGATTACTGCCGTTAAAGGTGTACCTGTGTTTTCCCTGGG
>JBDTRA010000041.1:0-40792 GCA_039931915.1 Flavobacterium sp.
CATCAAAAGGAAAAGCAAAAATTGGTTCTACATTAAAAGGAATTGGTCCAACTTATATGGACAAAACGGGTAGAAACGGTTTGCGTGTTGGAGATATCGAGTTAGAAGATTTCAAAGAAAGATACAGAGCATTGGCAGACAAACACGAAGCAATGATTGCTTTTTATGATGTAGCTATTCAATACAATTTAGAAGAGCTTGAAAAAGAGTTCTTTGAAGCTGTTGAGGAATTAAAAAAATTAGATTTTATTGACAGTGAAGAATACATATACCAGGCTCAAAAAGCAGGTAAATCTATTTTATGTGAAGGCGCTCAGGGATCTTTATTAGATGTTGATTTCGGAACTTATCCTTTCGTAACTTCATCAAACACTACTGCTGCCGGAGCTTGTACCGGTTTAGGAATTGCCCCTAACAAAATCAAAGAAGTTTACGGAATTTTCAAAGCATACGTTACACGTGTTGGCAGCGGACCATTCCCAACTGAACTTTTTGACGAAGTTGGTGCTACAATGGCAAGAGTTGGAAACGAATTTGGATCTGTTACAGGAAGACAAAGACGTTGTGGATGGTTAGACTTAGTAGCTTTAAAATATGCTGTTCAGGTAAACGGAGTAACACAATTAATGATGATGAAAGGTGATGTTCTTTCAGGATTCGAAACTTTGAAAGTCTGTACGGAATATAATTATAAAGGACAAAACATTTCTCACTTTCCTTATAACATCGAGCCGGAAAATGTAACTCCAATTTATAAAGAATTTAAAGGATGGCAAGCTGACTTAACCGGAATGACCACTTATGATCAATTGCCAATCGAACTAAAAGAATATATTGAATTCATCGAAAAAGAAGTCGAAGTACCAATTAAAATTGTATCAGTTGGACCAGACAGAAAACAAACGATAATGAAATAATTACACTAAACGCTCTGGTAATCAGAGCGTTTTTTTTATACAAAACATTTTTAATTATGGCAGATCCAAAAATTGAAATAAAAGAAACCAAGCTATTATCAGACAATTGGTATATTTTGAATAAGGTAACATACAGCTACCAAAAAGAAAACGAAGCACCGCAAACTCATATCCGTGAAATTTATGATCGCGGAAATGGAGCCGCTATTTTACTTTATAATACAATAAAAAAAACAGTTATTCTAACAAGACAATTTCGTTTACCAACTTTCCTTAACGGAAATAAAACTGGTATGATGATCGAAGTTTGCGCCGGACTTCTGGATCATGACAATGCCGAACAATGTATTATTCGTGAAACCGAAGAAGAAACCGGATACCGATTAAATAAGGTGCAAAAAGTAATGGAAAGCTATATGTCGCCAGGTGCTGTGACTGAGATTTTATATCTTTTTATTGGCGAATATGACGAAACCATGAAAGTAAGTGAAGGCGGCGGACTGGATCATGAACAGGAAAATATTGAAGTTCTTGAGTATACTTTTAATGAGGCTTATACTATGATTGAATCCGGTGAAATTCTGGATGCTAAAACTGTTTTATTATTACAACATGCCAAGATAAAAGGGTTGATTTAAGTAAGTACTTCTTGAAAATTAATTTTCACAATACATCTTTTATGTTTGAAAACTCCAAAAACGAAATCAATATCTGGAAAGATTTTGCCAATACAGTAAATGGTAATTTTGCAGAAGGTTATTCCTGGAATTCTGATTCCACAACAATTGAATACAAAAACCGGAAAATTATCTTTGATAACTTTACTTTATGGTCTGGAAAATACTGTACAGAAATGACTCGTATTGTTGTTCCTATTATTTTGAAAGATAATTTTAAGTTTGAAATTTACCGTGAAGGATTAGTTCTAAAAATTGAAAAAATTTTTGGAGGACAGGATGTAGAAATTGGATATTCAGATTTTGACAAAGCTTTTACCATTAAAAGTAATAATGAGTTTAAAATAAAAACTTTGCTTCGAAACAAGGAAATTCGAAACTTAATCGAATCTCAAAAAGAAGTCAATATTCAAATCTCAGATCAAAAAGGAATCTGGGAAGAAAAGCTTCCTGCTAAACAATTTGAATTATCTTATTTTATAGATGGTGAAGTTCATGATCTGGAGACTTTAAAATCATTACTTAACCTTTTTAAAATAATGTTAGATGAATTATTTCAAATGAATTCAATTTATTAAAATGCAAATCAAACAAACAATTCAGGAAATTGTGTAATTCCTTTTAGCAATAAAAAGAGAACTTTACCCATATAAAAATACTATTATGAGAAAGTTATATTACGCTTTAAATATGCTGGTTTTGGTTATGCTGGTTTTGGTTTCCTGTAAAAAAGAAAATATAACCAGAACAACTATTAAAGACAAAAAAACAATTGAATACAATAAACCAAAATCTTCTGTTTCCTATCACTTTGGGAATACAAAAGAATGGCTTAAAACAAACGGAGCTGACAGCAGTAAAGTAAATATCGCTTATGCAGTAAACCGAATTGATAAAGCTAACCTTGCAAAAATGGATTCCATTATAGTTCCAACCGATTTTAGCGGCGATTTGGTTTATTACCTTCCTTTTCCATTGCATGTTTCTTCTTTAGAAGATGTTTCAAAAGTTTTGATTTTCTCCTATCCGACACAAGTATTTGCTGCCTACGAAAATGGCGAACTTGTTTATACAGGTCCAACAAGCATGGGCAGGAAAAAAGACCCCACTCCAACCGGATTATTTTTTACCAATTGGAAAGCTGAAAAAACAACAAGTACTTTTAACGACGAATGGGACTTAAAATGGAATTTTAATATCGAAAATAAATTGGGAGTTGGTTTTCATCAATATGAATTACCTGGTTATCCTGCCTCACATTCTTGCTTGCGTTTATTAGAAAAAGATGCTAAATATCTATACAAATGGGCAGATGAATGGATCCTGAAAGACAGTGAGAATGTGAAAGTAAAAGGAACTCCGGTAATTGTTTTTGGAAGTTATAATTTTGATACACCAAAACCATGGTATTCCTTAGTGGATGATCCAAAAGCTTTGGATATTTCTGAGACAGAAATTGAAAGCCAGATCAAACCATATGTGCAGCAGATCTTAGACAATCAGAAACTTAGGGAAGCTAATCAAAAACCATCTGCTCAATAAAAAATCTTCCTTTTACGTAAGCTAAGCAATTATACGATTAAATTTGTTGAAGAACTAAAACAGAAATGATTGTTTTTTTTAAAGAAATTTAATATAATTTTAAACTAAGTCAGTTTTAATTTATTATTTTCGTTTTAAATATCTCTCATCCGAAAAAGGAATAAAACATATCTAAATGTCGAAAAAATTAATTCTGTTGTTTCTTTTATCAGGTTTTTGCATGACAGGGCAAACGAATGGAAACTCAAAAGTAGAAACGTATACCAGCCGAAAAGGAGTTTATCAAATAAAATATGTTCCTGAAAACTGGATTCTTACTGAATCAACTGACTGGGATGCACAATTTAATGATAAATACAATTTAGTAAATGCTTACTTTATTGAATATGATTATTTTATATCTGATAAAAAGCTAAAATCAACCATTGAGGAAGAATATAAAGAGTTTGGTAAAATTAAAAATCTTAAGATCTATAAAAAGAAAATTAATGACCTGACTGTTAATTATTTTGAATGTGAGTTAGATTACAAGGATTTTTTATACAAGTATCAAGGTTTTATCTACAACGGAAAAGGTGGTTCTATACAAATGCAGTATGGCGCTCAGGCTGAAGCAATCGAGCAGAATCAAAACATTATTGATGAATTAAATAATGGTTTTTCAGTTATCAAATAAATAGAAAAAGGCGTAAGAATTTAAATCTTACGCCTTTTGTTTTATAATGAAAAAACTAAAAATTATCTTGAATAATTTGGAGCTTCTTTAGTAATTGTAACATTATGCGGATGACTTTCTGTAATTCCGCTTGAAGTGATACGGACAAAACGTCCTGATTCCTGTAAAGTTGGAATATCTTTTGATCCACAGTATCCCATTCCGGCACGAAGACCTCCGATGAACTGAAGCATACTTTCGTTTAATTCTCCTTTGTAAGGAACACGTCCAACGATTCCTTCCGGAACTAATTTTTTCACATCGTCTTCAACATCCTGAAAATAACGGTCTTTTGAACCTGTCTCCATAGCTTCAACAGAACCCATTCCGCGGTATGATTTGAATTTTCTTCCTTCAAAAATTATTGTTTCTCCAGGTGATTCTTTTGTTCCTGCTAATAAAGAACCTAGCATTACACAGTCGGCACCAGCAGCGATAGCTTTAGGAATGTCTCCTGTATAACGAATTCCACCATCTGCAATTACCGGCACTCCGGTTCCTTTGATAGCGGCCGCTACTTCAAGCACAGCCGAAAACTGAGGAAAACCTACACCTGCAACAATACGGGTTGTACAGATAGAGCCAGGTCCTATTCCAACTTTTACGCCATCTGCTCCATTTGCTACTAAATATTTAGCCGCTTCCGGAGTTGCAATGTTTCCAACAATGACATCTATATTTGGAAATTTAGATTTTATTTCTTTCAATGTATTTACTACACCTTCCGTATGTCCGTGTGCAGTATCAATAATAATAGCATCTACACCTGCAGCTACTAAAGCAGCAGCTCTTTCGACAGCATCGCCGGTAACGCCAATTGCGGCAGCAACTCTTAAACGTCCGAAAGCATCTTTGTTTGCAATTGGTTTTTGAGTCAGTTTGGTAATATCCCTGAAAGTAATTAAACCAACTAATTCATATTTGTCATTTACAACTGGTAATTTTTCGATTTTGTGGCCTTGCAAAACTACTTCTGCCTGCTCTAATGAAGTACCTTCTGCAACAGTAACCAAGTTTGTACTTGTCATTACCTCAACAATTGATCTTGCACCATTTTTCTCAAAACGTAAATCACGGTTTGTAACGATACCTTTTAAGATTTTATTTTCGTCAACGATTGGAATTCCGCCAATTCCGAATTCTTTCATTGCATTTTTAGCATCTGCAATTGTAGAAGTCATTGGTAATGTTACCGGGTCGATAATCATTCCTGCTTCTGCTCGTTTTACTTTTCTAACCTTCGCAGCTTGCTGCTCGATTGTCATATTTTTATGTAAAACACCTATTCCACCTTCTTGAGCCATAGCAATTGCCATTGCACTTTCGGTAACAGTATCCATAGCAGCAGATACGATTGGAACGTTTAGTGTTATATTTCTTGAGAATTTTGATTTGATACTCACTTCGCGAGGAAGCACATTCGAGTAGTTAGGTACTAATAATACATCATCGTAAGTTAAACCTTCGCCGATAATCTTGGAGTTGTGTGCTATCATGTTGCAATTTCTAGTTGAATTGCGTGCAAATATAGTGAATAAATTAGAAACTTGTGTACTAACCTATTTAGATTTTTTTGTACCGATAATGAAATCGTTACCTTATGTCTTAGCCCGGATGGAAATGGAAAGCTGCGAAAAGTAAAACAACATTTTTTCTTAGGTTTAAAAAGCGACCAGCGGAAGCTCTTTTTAACCTTTAGAAAAAAGTGGTTTTTGCTCGAGTACTTGTAATGTACAGCCGGAACAGCTCCTGAAAAATATTACTCTGAATCATCAAAAACAAAATTTACTCCAAATTGAAATGCAGCACTGTTGGCTTTAGTAACATCTTTATATTCTAAAACATTATCTACAAGCGCATAGATATTAATTTTCCCTACGGTTCCTGAAAATCCCAAACCAATGTTCTTATAGGAAAAGGAATCGAGTGTATAAGTAGTTTTGACCTCTAATTTTCTAAAAATGCGGCGTTTATAAAAAGCAGTAAAAGCAACAAATGGGTCTTTGGGCATGGTCATCGCAAATAATTGGGCTCCAATAGCATTTACATATAGACGTTTGCTTGGTGTTTTACAATTGCATTCGCCGTCGTCAAATCTGGATTCTCCAAATGAATACTGAATAGAAGTATTGAATTTTGCGGGCCTCCAGGTTGTATATTTATTGTAGATTGTATCACGAGGAATCGCTTTTGCGAAATCATCAAGGACATTTTCCGGTTCATTTACAGAGCCAAAATTTGGATTTACACCGTTATATTCATAACGTCCTTTATAAGTAAGTGTTTCTATATCTTTTGTTTGTCTGATAAAACCAAGATCTATGATACTTGCCGTAAATTGAAGATTTTTTTGGAAATAGTATGTAAATCCGGCATCAATACCCAAACCAAGGCTTCCGTTAAAAAAGGTATTGTGAATAATATCCTTAGGAATGCTTCCATCATATTCATCTTTTGTAAAAGCAGCAATTCCAGAAGTTCGAAGCTCTAAATTGGAAGAAATGACCTGATTATAAATATTAGAATCAGCTGTACCGGCTGTGGTAGAAATAAATCCTGAATTTTTAGTAGAAGTAGCATTTGCACCGCTTGAATATAACTTGATACGTCCGCCAAAAACAAATTTTTCATTCAGTTTTTTATGAAATCCTACATGTAATACTGAAAGCACTTCGGCACGTAGATTTATATCGCCCAAATTGAATGATTTGCCTATATAATCACGATTTCCGTCTAATGCCAAAATAGCAGGATCTTTTGGGACGTACATTAAAAAGTCGAATTCCTGATAAGCTCCAAATGAAAAATAAGAGGTACTTTCTTCGCCGCCAACCCTGAATCCTCCTGAAAATAATTCGAGCTGCTGGTTTGCATAAATCTTGTCTTTATTGGAAGATTTATTAATGATATTTCGAACTTTATCATTAAAATCAACTCCATTATCAGCAAACAAATCGTAGGCTGAAAAACTATTTGAACTTACATTAGCTGAAATTCCCGACAACAAAGGCACTCCAAAATAATATTTATAGGAAACATCAGCACCGGGATTTACAAGTAATGATTGTGGGACATCTGTAAAATTATACAGGATTTGTTTGTTTTGGGAAAAACAAATGATGTGAATAAATAATGATATGGTCAGATATATTATTTTCATTTCAAATCTTCTATTTCTAAATATAATGTTGCACTGGAACGAAGTTTTAGGTTCCCCGGACTGGTTTCTGTCAATGGCGGGCCTGGAGCCATTGTTATTCCGAAACTTATTTTGGCGGTAGTTTTAAGCAAGGCTAATCTTTGATTTTCAAAAACTTCAGAAAAATTATGGGTGTTGGCAGTTCCTGAATAAGCAGGAACATTAAAAGTCAGCGTTTCAATAGTTTGATTATTCTTATTTATAAGATTTAAATCAATTCTATAGGCCCGTGTAATGGTATTGGTTATCTCAAAATCAAATTGGGTCTTTATCAAATCATCTCTTAAAATAGAATTTTTAAACGGATTAAAATCCTGAGCGTCAAAAACAACACTTTGCTCATTTCCATTATCAACAAAAGCATTTGCAGGAACATCAAAATAAGTGAGGTTAGCTACAAAAACAGGCTCTAATTTTAAATCATTAACCTGATCAAAATCCAAATTACTTGAACATGAGAAACTCAGAAATGCTAAAACCAAAAGTTTGGGGATTTTATTCAGGCTTGGCTGTTTCATAATTAAAAAATTTATAACTTACTGAAACAACGAGTTTTAATAACAACTTATTGTCGATTATAGTAAAGTTATAATTTTTTAGCGAAATTTCCTAAATATTTTTGAAGCCTCATTATAAGCACTTTCAAAACTTAATATGTTTAATCCTGTATTCTTTTTATTGGCTGTAAAATAAGAAATCAGTTTTTCTGTAGGCATATTACCCGTTAGCTTATCGGTAGCCATCGGACAGCCTCCAAAACCTTGTATAGCTCCATCAAAACGAGCGCAGCCCGCCTTGTGGGCAGCATCTATTTTTTCGAACCAGCTGTCGGGTGTCGTATGCAGATGCGCTCCAAATTCGATTTGAGGATATTTAGGAATTAAATTTGAAAAAAGATGCGTAATAACTTCCGGTGTCGAACTTCCTACTGTATCTGAAAGTGATAAGATCTTCACTCCCATTCCCGCCAGTTTTTCTGTCCATTGGCTTACGATTTCAACATTCCACGGATCTCCGTATGGATTTCCAAAACCCATTGAAAGATAGGTTACTACTTCTTTATTTTTTTTATCAGCGATTTCAAGAATTTCTTCAAGGGAAATTAAAGATTCTGCAATGGTTTTATGGGTATTCCGCATCTGAAAATTCTCTGATATGGAAAAAGGAAATCCTAAATACTGAATAGCTTCATGTTCTGAAGCTAACGCTGCACCTTGTGTATTAGCTATAATCGCTAACAATTTACTTGTAGTTTGAGAAAGATCAAGCTGTGCCAATAGCTCTGTAGTATCCTGCATTTGCGGAATAGCTTTTGGCGACACAAAACTTCCAAAATCAATTGTATCAAAGCCAACTCTAAGCAAAGCCTGAATATAGGTAACCTTATTTTTTGTTGGAATAAAGGTTTTGATACCTTGCATGGCATCGCGGGGACATTCGATAATTTTGATTTCTTTATTCAAAGCTTATTCTTTTGTAAAGGCTAAGTTAGTTTCTTTTTTAAAGAAATAAAAGTTATAATTTTCTTTAAATTATATTGTTTAAAGATAGGTGTCAGGCAGAGCGGAGTCGAAGCCCATTCCAATTATAAGCCTTCGACTTAAGTTTATCCTGAGCGAAGCCGAATGGACTCAGGGTGATAATGATTTCCATAATAGATATGCCTTCTTTTTATAAGGTTATAATCACTACACAACATATTACTAAATAAGGTAATAATTTAAATTATTACACAAAATCGTAATAATTAGAAATATTACGTATATTTGTAATAGTAAGTTTGTTTATTTTTAATTATATTTGAATCTATGACTAGTGTAATTACAGGGGACATAATTGACTCCAGGCAGCAAAAATCAAAAGACTGGGTAGAAGGTTTAAAAAAAATCCTGTCTCCGTTTGGAGATACACCAACTCAGTGGGAGGTTTACAGAGGTGATGAATTTCAAATCGAAATAGAAAACCCCGAAGAGGCTTTATTATCAGCAATTTTAATAAAAGCACAGTTAAGAGCCATAAAATTAGATGCCCGAATGAGTATTGGTTTTGGAGATAAAACACATAACGGAGAAAAAATATCCGAAAGCTATGGTTCGGCTTTTATAAATTCCGGAGAACTTTTTGAGACTTTAAAAAAACAAAAAGTAACTTTAGCCATGCGAACGGGCGATGCATTAATAGATGAAAGAATGAATCTGATGCTTCAGTTGGCTTTGACTTTTATGGACAATTGGCTTGTACAATCTGCTGAATTTGTTGCGATTGCAATAGAAAATCCAACTTTATCGCAAGAAGAATTGGGACACAAACTAGGTATCAATCAGGCTGCAGTAAGCCGAAGACAAAAGCGGGCGCAATTTGATCTGGTTATGAATTTAGAACGTTATTTTAGAACTCAGATAAAACAACTTACAACGTCATGATTTTATTTATAAAACTACTTTTAGCACATTTACTAGGCGATTTTATATGGCAGCCAAACTCGTGGGTAGCCGATAAGGAAGTAAAAAAACATAAAAGCATTTTTTTATACCTTCATATTTTTTTGCATGGCGTTTTAGCAGCAATTTTGGCCGGCCAAATTCAGTTTATACCTTATGCCGTTTTGATAGCTGTTACGCACGGAATTATCGATCTAATCAAATTAAGTTTTCAAAAAGAAAAAACAAAACGTACCTGGTTTATTACAGATCAAATAGCACATATTTTAATTTTAATCGGGATTGTATTTCTATATGAAAACAAAACGATAGAGCTGCTTTGGTTTAGTAGTCAGTTTTGGATATTCATAACCGGACTTTTATTAATAACAAAGCCAACTTCAATTTTCATCAAAATAATTATTTCGATTTGGAGTCCTGAAGACGCTGACAGTCATACCGGTAATTCACTTGCGAATGCAGGGAATTATATTGGCATTTTAGAACGATTATTTGTTTTCGGTTTTATCCTGACAGGGCATTTTGAAGCAATCGGATTTCTATTAGCCGCTAAATCTATTTTTAGATTTGGAGATTTAAAAGAAGCCAAAGACAGAAAACTTACCGAATATGTCTTAATCGGGACTTTGATAAGTTTTGGAACTGCCATCCTCACGGGGTTAATCGTGCAGGCATTACTTTTACAACTGCTTTAAAACCTTCTTGTTTATTGCTTTTATCAAAGCCGGTCCTTCATAAATAAAACCAGTATATAGCTGCACTAAACTTGCTCCTGCATTAAGTTTTTCTACAGCATCATCAGCAGAATGTATTCCTCCTACGCCAATAATAGGAAATGCTTTATTGCTTTTTTCAGAAAGAAAACGAATAACTTCAGTCGAACGCTTCGTTAATGGCTTTCCTGACAAACCTCCCATTTCAGATTGATTTTGAGATTGTAATCCATCTCTTGAAATTGTAGTATTTGTTGCAATTACACCTGCAATCTGCGTGGTTTTTACAATATCAATAATATCCAGTAATTGCTCATTTGTTAAGTCCGGAGCAATTTTTAAAAGGATTGGTTTTATTTTCTGGGTACTTGTTTTTTGCTTTTCCACATTTCTGTCCTGCAATGTCTGAAGTAAAGCAGTTAAAGGCTCCTTATCCTGCAAAGCTCTTAAATTTGGGGTATTGGGAGAACTTACATTCACTACAAAATAATCTACATGGTCAAACAATGCATCAAAACAGATAATATAATCATCTACAGCATTTTCGTTTGGAGTCACTTTATTTTTTCCAATATTTCCTCCAATTAAAACTCCTGAATTCTTTTTCAAACGTTCAACAGCTTCCAGGACACCGCCATTATTAAATCCCATTCGGTTAATAATCGCCTGATCTTCTTTTAATCTAAACAAACGTTTTTTAGGATTTCCTTCCTGTCCAACCGGTGTAACAGTCCCTATTTCTATAAAACCAAATCCGAAGTCAGAAAGCTCTTTGTATAATTTGGCATCTTTATCAAATCCTGCAGCAAGTCCTACCGGGTTTTTAAATTTAATCCCGAAAACCTCACGCTCTAAACGGGCATCTTTTACTTCGTAAATTGATTTGATTATTGATGAAACTCCCGGTATTTTTGAAATGAATTTAACGAATGAAAAAGTAAAATAATGTACTTCTTCTGGATCAAAACAAAAAAGTATCGGACGAATTATCAATTTATACATAGGGAATTGTTGTTGTTTTTTCGGTTGCAAATTTAATTATAATACTTGAAAATGCCTCTTTTTTAGAGAAAACAAATTTTATGGTTTAATCCAAACAGAAAAATTTGGAACATTATTTTCAATAAAATTAAAATTATAATGAGTACATTAGACATAATTCACTTTAAAACAAATAGTTATAAAAACAAAAAATCTATTTGTTCCTTCTGAACCTGCATATACAATTACTTACTCCGTTTCAAAAAAGAACAATCAATTTATAGAGAAATTTTAAACCAAAGTCACTTTTGTTTATCTAACCTATATTAACAACAAATACAATAAAAATGAAAACCACTCTAAATTCCCTTAAAAAGATGATTCTGACAGGTATGATAGGATCATTTTTTCTGATTTCAACAGATGGCTTCTCACAACGCCGCGAAAATAACAGAACACAAAAAACCGAAAGATCCTCACAAGCCAGACCACAAGTAAAATCAAGACCTGGATCCGATACAAGGTCTGCAACTTCCAGATCATCTGTAAACGACAAAATTTCTACAGTTAACAAACCTGTTAATGACAATAGGGCAACAATGCCATCAAATCCCCCAATATCAAAAATCAGAAATGAAAAATTCACTAATAGCAGAGCTGCTTTTAGACCTGGCAATAATAAAACTGATAAAAACACAAACATTCGCAGGAATACTGTAAACAGAAGCAAAAACGTAACCATTAACGTAAATAACAATGCTCGTGTCCGCAACAATAGAAATACAATTGTAAGAAGAAATACAGTGGTCTATGCGCGTCCGCCTTACAGATATGGCGGTTATAGATATCATGCTTATCATCCGTATTATTATCATCCATACCGACCTTACTATTGGGGACCGGTTTGGCATCCATGGGGATTTTTTGCAATAACACTGCCTGTTACGGTAATTGTAGTTAATGTACAAAGCACACCATATCATTACAATCAAGGAGTCTGGTACGCACCATACAACAACGGCTATGAAGCAGTACCTGCACCTGTTGGAGGAATTATAAACAACATCCCTGATGGAGCGCAAACGGTCTATACAGGAACAGTAAACAATTATTATTACGGCGGCACTTTTTATGAAAAAGACGGAAACTCATATAGAGTAGTTCCGCCTACTGCAGGAACTTTGGTTGATAGTCTTCCGGAAGGTGGTGAAGAAGTTACAATTGGAGATGTAAAATACATAAAATTTGGAGAAACTTACTACCAGCCCGTTCAGGTTGATGGTAAAGATAAATACGAAGTTGTTCTTGTTGAAGAAGATAAATAAACATCTTAATTTCACTAACCCTATAAAATAAATAGAATTTTATAGGATTATTTTTTTGTTTTAACTTAATTTTGCCAATGACAATCTTTAAATTAAATCTGTTTACAATGAAAAATAAAACGTATTGGCTTTTTGCAGTATTGGCAATATCTGTCCTTGCAATTACATATGGTTTTACTAAACCTGATGCAGCAAAAAATACACCGGAAGCAATGGATTGTACAGAAACTGCTAAAACTTCCGGAAAATCCGAATTCAAACCAACAATAGAAAATAAAAATACACCTCCAGCTAATAAAACACCAAAAGGAATGGTTTGGATTCCCGGTGGGGAATTCTCGATGGGAAGTAATATTGAAGATGAAAGTTTGTGCAGTATAAAAGGAGTTACAAAAGACGCAGCACCAATTCACCGTGTTTATGTTGATGGCTATTATATGGACAAAACTGAAGTTACGAATGAACAATTTGAAGCTTTTGTAAAAGCCACAGGTTATATAACATTAGCCGAAAAAAAACCAACTATTGAAGAATATCCTGATGCCCCTTTAGAGAATCTGATTGCCGGATCAGCAGTGTTTACTCCCACTCCTGCAAAAATTGATTTAAATGATTATTTGCAATGGTGGAGCTATGTTGGAGGTGCAGATTGGAGACATCCCGAAGGGCCAATGAGTTCTATAAAAGGAAAAGAAAAATATCCTGTAGTGCAGGTTTCTTATGAAGATGCTGCAGCCTACGCAAAATGGGCAGGGAAAAGATTACCAACAGAAGCGGAATGGGAATTTGCAGCACGCGGCGGTAAAAGCGGAGAACTTTATGCATGGGGAAATACATTAAAACCTAAAGGAAAATTTCAGGCCAATATTTATCAGGGTCACTTTCCTGTCGAAAAAGGAGATACTGGTGAAGATGGATATATAGGCATAGCTCCAACAGCGCAATTCGCACCAAATGCATATGGATTATATGATGTAGCCGGAAATGTTTGGGAATGGACAAATGATTGGTATACAACAGATTATTATTCAACTTTAAGTCAAAATGGTGAAATAGCCAGAAATCCCAAAGGTTCGGACTCATCATACGATCCTACAGAACCGGGTTTACCAAAAAAAGTACAGCGCGGAGGGTCATTTTTATGTACAGACCAATATTGCACACGTTACATGGTGGGTACAAGAGGAAAAGGTGATTATCAGTCTCCTGCAAACCATATTGGTTTTAGATGTGTTCAATAATAGTTTACGAATTAATTTAAAAACAAAAATCCAATTTCATGAAATTTAATTCGTGAAATTGGATTTTTAATTTTGTTAGAGTACACTTTTAATTAGTGAAAATTCGTGAAATTCGTGGCAACTTTTTTATCTAATTCTGAAGCTTTAAAACCCTTAAATAATTGTTTATCTTTGCTAAAAAACAAACAAAATGCAACATATTATAAATCGTTTTATCAGTTATGTAACGATTGATACAGAATCAAACCCAAATTCGCAAACAACACCAAGCACAGAGAAACAGTGGAACTTAGCCAATAAATTAGTCGAAGAACTAAAAACAATTGGTTTAGAAGATGTTACCATTGATGATAAAGCATATATCATGGCTACTTTACCAGCTAATGTGGATCACGAAGTACCTGTAATTGGTTTTATTTCACATTTTGATACTTCGCCGGATTTTAGCGGTGCCAATGTAAAACCGCAGATTATTAAAAATTACGACGGAAAAGACATTGTTCTAAATGCTGAAAAAAACATCATTTTATCTCCAAATTACTTCAAAGATTTATTACAATATAAAGGTCAAACAATCATTACAACTGACGGAACTACTTTGTTAGGTGCTGATGATAAAGCCGGAATCACAGAGATTGTTTCAGCAATGGAATATCTGGTTCAGCATCCGGAAATCAAACACGGAAAAATCAGAATTGGTTTTACCCCGGATGAAGAAATTGGCCGTGGTGCCCATCATTTTGATGTAGAAAAATTTGGTGCGCAATGGGCTTATACGATGGACGGAAGCCAGATTGGCGAATTAGAATATGAAAATTTTAATGCAGCCGGAGCAAAAATTACTTTCAAAGGTAAAAGTGTTCATCCCGGTTATGCCAAAGGAAAAATGATCAATTCGATGCTGATTGCAAATAATTTCATCAACGAACTTCCAAAAAAAGAAACTCCGCAGGAAACCAAAGGTTACGAAGGATTTTTTCATGTTCATCATTTGACCGGAAGTATTGAAGAAACTGTTTTAGAACTTATTATTAGAGATCACAACAAGGTTAAATTTGAAAAACGGAAAAATTTAATTGAAAAGATTGCTAAAAAAATCAACAAAAAATTTGCTAAACAATTTGGGGAAGACATTGTAATCGCTGAGATTAAAGATCAGTATTACAATATGAAAGAAAAAGTACTTCCTGTAAAACATATTGTTGATATTGCCGAAAAAGCAATGAGAGAATTGAACATAAAACCCATCATAAAACCTATTCGCGGCGGTACTGACGGATCTCAATTATCATACATGGGATTACCCTGTCCGAATATTTTTGCGGGCGGTCATAACTTTCACGGAAAATATGAATATGTTCCGGCAGAAAGCATTCAAAAAGCAACCGATGTGATTGTGAAAATTGCTGAATTGACTGCTATTCCCGGAATTTTTGATGTAACTGAAAAATCTAAAATAAAAAAATAGTGGAACCAATTTCAAATAGCGTTTGGAAACACAGTAATAAATGGGAAGAAGAACTACTCCTTCTCAAATCAATTATTGATAAAACCGAACTTATTGAAACCACAAAATGGGGTGGTCCTGTTTTTGTTTATGAGAAGAAAAATGTTATTGGCCTTGGCGGTTTTAAAGATTATTTTGCGATTTGGTTTTTTAACGGCGTTTTCCTGAAAGATGACAAAAAGAAACTCATTAATGCTCAGGAAGACAGAACAAAATCGTTGCGTCAATGGCGATTTACCTCAAAAGAAGAAGTGAATGAAAAAGAGGTTTTAGAATATATCCTGGAAGCAATCGAAAATGGAAAGCAAGGAAAGATTATAAAACCGGTAAAAAAAGAAGCTATTATTTCTGAATTACTGGAAAAAGAAATGAGCCAGAATCCGGCTTTAGCGGAAGCTTTTCATAAATTTTCTCTTTATAAACAATATGAGTTCTTAGAATATATCGAAACGGCTAAGCAAGAGAAAACTAAATTATCCCGAATTGAGAAAATTATTCCGATGATCCTTGAGAACATTGGATTGAATGACAAATACAGGTAAGGTTTAAATTTAAAATCCCACAAAGATTAGTCTTTGCGAGGAACGAAGCAACCACACTTGCAAGATCAAACAACAAGGAAATACTAGATGAGATTGCTTCGTTCCTCGCAAAGACATGAAATGGCGCTTAATCAATCGCAGACATAAAAAATCCCAAACTCCAATCATTATATTGGAATTTGGGATTTATATTTTTTAGAAATTTTAAAAAACTTATGCTTTTTTGTTCAAAGCAGCAGTCTTGTCTAAAGAAATAGCAGATCTGTCTATTTTTAATTTTCCTGACATTGTTTCTATAACTAAAGTAGCCTCAGAAATCTCAGTAACTTTTCCATGAATACCACCAATAGTGATTATCTTATCTCCTGCTTTTAAGCTTTGAGCAAACTCTTTCTCTCTTTTTGCCTTTTTTTGAGCTGGCATAATCATAAAGAAATAAAGGACTCCAAACATTAGTAAATAAGGAGCAAATTTCATTACATCTTGCATAATTTTTGTTTTTATTGTTTAGGATTTATGTTTATTATTTTTAAAATTTATTCTCAATTACATCAAACCTCTTCCAACTTTAATCATCTTTTTGTTGGCTTGCAGTTCTTTAACCAGATTATCTAAAATTCCGTTGATAAAAATACTGCTTTTTGGTGTAGAATACTCTTTTGCAATTTCTAAATATTCGTTAAGAGTTACTTTTACCGGAATTGAAGGGAATTTCAAAAACTCGCAAATAGCCATTTTTAAAATAATCGTATCAATTTCTGCAATACGGTCGCTGTCCCAGTTTGGTGTTTTATCATCGTATTCTTTTGCAAAAATTGATTCATTTAAAACTGTTCTTCTGAATAAATCTTTTGCAAAATCCTTATCTTCAACATCTTTGTACAATTTTGGCACTCTGAAATCGTCTGGGCTTTCGGTTTTGATTGCTTTCAATTGTTTAATAATATGAGTATTTACAACAGGAATATCATCAACCCATGTTAATTTATCATCTTCAAGATATTCGTATAACTTATCATTCGGAACAATAACATCAGTAAACAAATCAATTACAAATTGTTTGTCTTCTTCAAAAGTATTAGTCGAATTGCTCATGTATTTTGAATACAATTCACTTGATTTAATATCATTCAAAAGCAACAAAATATAGTCATCATTCAATGTCCAGTTGTTGATTTTACGATTTTCTAAAGCAATACTAAGTGAGTTACTTTCGGCAAGTAGTTGAAAAATTTTGTTCTTGATAAATTTTTCATTCGGATTACGTTCTGCAGCAGTTGCAAGATGTTTTTTGCTTGAAAGATGTAAAAAAACAGATTCTTTTTTGCAAATTTCAATCAATGAAGAAAGCATTATAAGATATAAATCCTGAATATTGTCAATACTGTAAAAAAGAAATTTCTCTTCTTTTTCCAAACTATCAGAACCACTTTGATGCATTGCATAAATGGATTGCATGACTTTAACGCGTAAGTGTCTTCTATTTACCACCTTGTAAGAACATTTAAAAATTAGGGTGCAAAAATAAGTATTTAACGCCTGATATTAAAATTTAAACCAATTAATTTTCGAACAAAAAAATCAGTCACAATGATCAGTCGCAGTTTTCAGATTGAAAAAGTCTCACTATTCAGTCTCAGTATTGCAAGTGAAAACTGGGACTGAATACTGAGACTGTAGACTAAAAAAATTATTTTTTGCTGTTCTCGATTTTTCTTTGATCGATACGGTTTTGAGCAATTGTAAGAGCAGCTTTATGCGTAGTCATTCCGTTAGCCACAGCATAATCGATAATTTCTAAAGTAGTGTTATAGATATTCTCGGTTTTGCTCATGATTTCAGCTTTGCCATAATGCTCTAATTCGGCATAAACATTAATGATTCCACCAGCATTAATCAGAAAATCAGGCGCATATAAAATACCTCTTTCCTGTAATCTTGCTCCGTGAACATTTTCGTCAGCTAACTGATTGTTGGCAGCACCGGCAATAACTTTAGCTTTAATTTTGTCTACCGTATTATCGTTTATGGTTGCTCCCATTGCACATGGTGCATAGATATCAACATCAGCAGTATATAAATCTTCCCCAGTATAAATAGTTGCTCCGTATTTTTGAGCTATCTGATATAATTTTTCTTCGTTGATATCCGTAATTGTAACCTGTGCTCCCTCTTTAGTTAAATACTCAACCAAAGTTTCACCCACGTGTCCAATTCCCTGAACCAATATTTTTTTACCCTCTAAAACATCAGAACCAAACTTGCTTTTTGCAGCCGCTTTCATTCCTAAATAAACTCCGTAAGCAGTTACAGGAGAAGGATTTCCCGAGCCGCCTCTTTCTTCGGAAATTCCGGTAACATAAGGCGTTACATCTCTAACAATGTCCATGTCTTTAGTTTCCATTCCAACATCTTCAGCTGTAATATATCTTCCGCTTAAAGAGTGCACAAATTCACCAAACTTACGCATTAGCTCAGGTGTTTTTTGCGTTTTAGCATCACCAATAATTACTGCTTTTCCTCCACCAATATTCAGTCCGGTAATTGCAGCTTTATATGTCATACCTCTTGAAAGGCGCAAAACATCATTTAGAGCTTCCCATTCCGTATTATAATTCCACATTCTGGTACCTCCTAAAGCCGGTCCCATAACTGAATTATGAATACCAATAATTGCTTTTAAACCTGTATCTTTGTCATTACAAAATACAATTTGTTCGTGATCGTCAAAAGATAACTGACCAAAAACAGGATCCATTTTTTGAAGTTCTTTTCCAGTTGTGAAAGTTGCATCCATAGCACTATTATTTATTTGTTAAAATTATGAATTCGTTAAAAAGACAACTCAAACTTAAACAAAAAATACACATGTGCTAATTTTACAACCTTATAATGATAATATAATAATTAATTTGTATTGCGAAATATGCTAATTCTAATTATTATAACTGAGAATAATTTACAGAATTTGTCAAATTTGGCATTGAATATATTATAAAAATGAAAGAATTACGCTATTTAAATAAATATTTCCTCAAATATAAATACAGTTTTTCTCTGGGTATTTTAATCACCATAATCGCACAAATTTTTTCTTTATTCACTCCTAAACTAATTAGCAAATCTTTAAATGCTATTGAAAGGTTTGATAAACTACCAGAAAAAGAACAGCTTTCGCAAGTTGTTATAGCATCTTATCGTCAGGATTTAATTCATAATGTACTGCTAATCATAGCCACTACGATTGTTGCAGGTTTTCTAACCTTCTTAATGCGTCAGACATTAATCGTAATGTCCCGCCATGTTGAATTTGACTTAAAGAATGAAGTCTTTAGGCAATATGAAAATCTCTCTCAAAATTTCTACAAGCAAAACAGGACTGGGGATTTAATGAACAGGATCAGCGAAGATGTTTCAAAGGTTCGAATGTATGTTGGTCCCGCTGTAATGTATACGATAAACACGTTTATCCGCTTTGCGATTGTTATTCTGTATATGTATAATGTCTCACCTTTATTGACCTTGTATACGATTTTGCCCTTACCGGTTCTTTCGTTTTGCATTTTTAAGCTGAGTTCAGAAATCAACAAACGAAGTACTACTTTTCAGCAATATTTGTCTAAAGTCTCCAGCTTTTCGCAAGAAATATTTTCAGGAATCAGAGTAATTAAAGCTTATTCATTAGAGAATCAACATCAAAATAATATGGTGGCCCTAGCTGATGAAAGCAAAAGCAAAAGCTTAGATTTGGCTAAAGTTCAATCATTGTTCGGACCTTTAATGATTGCCCTTATCGGAATCAGTAATTTAGTAGTGATTTATTTTGGAGGCGTAATGTACATCAACGGAACGATTCCGAATATTGGAACTATTGCCGAGTTTATTTTATACGTAAATATGCTAACCTGGCCAGTTGCTTCTTTAGGATGGGTTTCTTCGATGGTTCAGGAAGCGGAAGCTTCACAAAAACGTCTGAATGAATTTTTGAAAATCGAACCTGAAATCAAAAATAACAATGAAGACTCATCAGATATTCACGGGACAATTTCTTTTGAAAATGTGAGTTATACCTATGAAGATACTAATATTAAAGCCTTAAAAAATGTAACTTTTACAGTAAAAAAAGGAGAGACTTTAGCCATCTTAGGAAAAACAGGCTCAGGAAAATCAACAATATTATCCCTAATCTCCCGTTTGTATGATGTTACCGATGGAAGAATTGCAATTGATGAGAAGGAAATAAGTACTTTAAATTTAAATGACTTAAGAAACAATATTGGAATTGTTCCTCAGGATGCGTTTTTATTTTCGGATACTATTAAAAACAATATCAAATTTGGCAATCAGAATGCCACTGACGAAGAAGTAATTGAAGCTGCTAAAAACGCTGTAGTTCATGACAATATTATCACTTTCAACAAACAATACGATACTATTTTGGGAGAACGCGGAATCACTCTTTCGGGAGGGCAAAAGCAGCGTGTCTCAATTGCAAGAGCGATTATTAAAAATCCGGCTATTTTGCTTTTTGATGATTGCCTGTCTGCAGTAGACACAGAAACAGAAGAAGCAATTTTAAATAATTTATTTAAAATATGTAAAGATAAAACTACAATAATTGTCAGTCATCGGGTTTCTTCTGCAAAAAATGCGGATAAAATAATCATTTTAGAGGATGGCCGAATCATTCAACAAGGCTCTCATAATCAATTAATAAATCAGGGTGGTTATTATTCATCGTTATATTTAAAACAACTTTCAGAAAAAGAATTACTTTAATTGTTGTGTAATCGATAATTTTTTATGATTTTTGAGTACAATTAATTCCAAAATGATAGAACGTATTATGAGAGAAAACGACATGTTAGAAAAAGAAGAGATTTTTTCTAAAGTATTACGAGCAGGAAGAAGAACTTATTTCTTCGATGTAAGAGCAACCAAAGCTGACGATTATTATATTACAATTACCGAAAGTAAAAAATTCACCGAAGAAGATGGCTCTTTTCATTTTAAAAAACACAAAATTTACTTATACAAAGAAGATTTTAGTTCTTTTGCAGAAATATTAGAAGAAATGACTTCATATGTCCTGAACCACAAAGGCGAAGAAGTAATTTCTGAAAGACATCAAAAAGATTTTAAAAAAGAATATGGTTCTGATAAACCGGAAGGGCAAAGGTCCAGTTTTACCGATATTGATTTTGACGATATTTAAACCAAAATAGCTTTTAAAAATACGAGTCCAATATGTCCTGCATTTTGGACTTTTTTTATACATTTAAACTTCTGTTTCAAAAAATACGATTCAGGTACCCATAAAAATAATCTCTAAAATAAATCCACGGCAATGGAAACAAATTTATTAATATTACCAGGACTGGGAAATTCAGGCGAAAAACATTGGCAAACTTTTTGGCATGAAAAATTTAAAAACTCAACCCGTATTGTTCAGGACAATTGGGATGACCCTATCCTCGAAGAATGGATTGAAAGACTAAACGAAGAAATTTCTAAAATAAATAGTCCAACTCTTCTTGTAGCACATAGTTTGGCGGTTTCTTTGGTTCTGCATTGGGCAGCTTCAAACAATAACAAAAATATTGTTGGTGCCTTACTGGTAGCTCCTGCAGATGTCGATTCACGTCAACATACTCCGGAAAACGTCAGGAACTTTTCTCCAATCCCAACTATAAAACTACCTTTTCCATCAATTGTTGTAGCCAGCGAAAATGATCCTTATGCTTCATTTGAAAGGAAACAATATTTTGCCAAAATGTGGGGAAGTGATTTTGTAAATGTGGGCCAAAAAGGACACATTAACTCCGATTCAGATTTAAAATATTGGGAAGAAGGACAATTAATATTAAAACAATTGATTGATAAGATTAACGTTATTTAAAAAGTAGTTTTCAGTCGCAGTAAAAACTAAACTGAGAACTGAGACTGAAAACTGGAACTTAACCAATCCTCAATCCGTTTTCTATTTTAAAATCGGGAGCTAATAAAATTACGTCTCCCTCCTGACCTACTGCGCCAAGAACCAGACATTCGCTCATGAATTTACCTATTTGTTTTTTAGGGAAATTAACAACGGCTACAATTTGTCTGTTTAACAAATCTTCTTTTATATAACGTTTGGTAATTTGTGCCGAAGATTTTCGGATACCTATTTCTATACCAAAATCAATTGTAATCTGGTAAGCGGGCTTTCTTGCTTCGGGAAAATCATTTACTTCGATTATAGTTCCAACACGCATGTCGGTTCTTTCAAATTCGTTCCAGGTTAAATCCATATTTCATTAAATTATTTACTACATACAAACCTATTAATTTTGTAAGTATTAATCCTAATTCTATAATCGTTTTTTTTAGTGCATCTTCTAATTTTACAGATTAAGTTAACACTAAAAACATACACAAATGGAAAATAGTTTAATAAATACCTTTCAGGCTATCAGTGAATCAGATTTTGATGTCCTGCAGCAGAATACAGATAAGTACATTGAAACTGCTCAAAACGTAAAACTATACGTAAAAGATTATGGCAAAGGAAAACCGGTAATCCTGATTCATGGATGGCCGCTTTCTAATGAAATGTGGGAATATCAAATACAATTTTTAGTGCAGAATAACTTCAGGGTAATTGCTTATGACCGTCGTGGTTTTGGTAAATCATCACAGCCCTGGGACGGTTATGATTACGATACTTTGACAGATGACTTAAGCGAAATTATCAATCAGCTACAATTAGAAAATGCAACGCTTGTAGGTTTTTCTATGGGTGGCGGTGAAGTGGTTCGCTATTTTAGCCGTCATAATGGAAAAGGGGTTACAAAAGCAGCTTTAATTTCGTCAATTATTCCTTTTTTATTAAAAACCGATGATAATCCTGACGGGCATCCAAAAGAAAAAAGTGAAATAACGGCAACTGCTATTAAAGAAGACCGAATTGCGTTTGTTGATAATTTTGGAAAAACGTTTTTTGGTATAAATATCATCAATAAACCACTAAGTACGCCTTTGTTGGAGTATTACAGAATGTTATGTTCTTTTGCCTCTCCGCGTGCAACATTAAAATGTGCCGAATCTTTCTCGAATACCGATTTTAGGGACGAACTTCATACAATAAAAGTCCCTACCTTAATTATTCATGGAAATGACGATAAAATAGTTCCGATTGGGCTTACATCACAAAAAGCATCTGAGTCAATTGCGGACAACACCTATATTGTTTATGAAGGCGCTCCACATGGATTATTCTATACTGAAAGGGAGCGGCTTAATGAAGATTTGCTTGATTTTTTAAATTCATAACTAGCTCGTTTGGATGTAATTCAAAATAGGTGTCAGGCTGAGTCAGTTCGTCTTTGCTCAGGATAAATTTAGTCGAAGCCCTTTCGAGGTAAAAAGCCTTCGACTCCGCTCAGGATAACAATGGTTTCTTGACGTATAAGAAGTTTTACTCAAATTTATACTTTTTGATCTATTGCTTTTATATCAAATAAGAGTTTCAATATTACACCCAACCGATTCATAACTGATAACTAATCCAAAGAGCTGACTATTTTAAAAATAACAGCTTCTTTGGATATTTTTTATCCTTGTGCTCTTTCTTTAAGGATTTAAAGATTATTTTTGAACAAAGATTCTAAAAAATGGCACAAACTCCTTCAAATATGTTACCTCTTGGAACTATCGCTCCGGGCTTCAAACTTAAAGACACGAATTCTAATTATGAATACACATTTGAAGATTTAAAAGGACCAAAAGGAACTCTTGTCATTTTTATGTGCAACCATTGTCCATTTGTACTTCATGTTATCAATGAAATTGTAATGATTGCAAATGATTATCGGGTGCAAGGGCTTGGAGTAATTGCAATTTCAAGTAATGATATTGAAAAGTTTCCGCAGGATTCTCCTGAAATGATGACCGAATTCGCTTTTCAAAACAAAATAGATTTTCCGTACTTATTCGACGAAAGTCAGGAAGTAGCCAAAGCATATGATGCTGCCTGTACTCCTGATTTTTATTTATTTGATAACAGGGGCCGTTTATTTTATCGTGGACAATTGGATGATTCGAGACCTAATAACGGAATTCCGTTAAGCGGAAGTGATTTACGAAGTGCTATTGATGCCCTGATTTACAACAGAAGTCTGAAAAATCCTCAAAAACCAAGTATTGGTTGTAATATCAAGTGGAAGTAAAACACGAATTTCACCAATTCACACTAAATAACTTCGTGCAAATTGGTGAAATTTTGTATTTGTGTTTTTTACTTTTATAATTGCGAATGAATATAATTCGTAATCGAGGCCATCTGTACATCATCCAGCTTCGCTTTTTTCTGCATCTTTACCAAAATTGGGTGCCATTCTTCCTGTGTAAATTTTTTCGGCTCGAACAATTTGTGGCATTTTGCACAATTATTTGAATACAGGGTCTGACCTTCTGCCAATTCTGGTGTCAAAGCCACAGCATTTGCAGTTTCAGATGGCTGTGCTGCAGCGACTGGAGTGTTCTTTTGTGTACCGCAGGAAAACATAAAGAAGGTTATTGCTGCAAGGATAAAAAATTTATATTTCATAGAATGTGTTTTTATAAGTAAATATAAAAAAAATCCCATTCGTCAAGTGAATGGGATTCATTATTAAGATTATTTAAAACTAATCTAATTACTTATTTTACGTCCATTAATTCAACGTCAAAAATCAAAGTTGCATTTGGTGGAATTACTCCTCCTGCACCAGCTGCTCCATAAGCTAAATCAGACGGAATTACAAAACGTGCTTTGTCTCCTACCTGCAATAAAGCAATACCTTCATCCCAGCCTTCGATAACCTGACCTTGTCCTAATCTAAATTCAATTGGTTTTTTACGCGGATAAGATGAATCAAAAACTTTTCCTGTTTCTAAAGATCCTTCATAATGTACAGAAACCGTTTTACCTGATTCTGCTTTTTTACCATCCCCTTTTTGAATCATTTTGTAACGCAAACCGCTATCTGTTCTATCGAAACCTGCAGCTAATTGCTCCATTTTTGCTTCAGATTCTGCTTTTAAAGCTGCATCACGTTTTAGACGAGCACCTTTTAAGCCAACAAAAGCTTCAATAGCATTCCATTTTTGAGCTTCTTCTCCAACTCTGATAATTTCTAAAGTTTCAAGAGCATCACCCTGAGCTACAGCATCAACAACATCCTGACCTTCGATAACATGACCAAAAACAGTGTGTTTACCATCTAACCATGAAGTTGGAACGTGTGTAATGTAAAATTGAGAACCGTTGCTTGCAGGTCCTGAATTTGCCATTGCCAAAACTCCCGGACGATCGTGTTTTAAACTTGGGTGAAATTCATCATCAAATTTGTAACCCGGATCTCCGCTTCCTGTTCCTTTAGGACAGCCTCCCTGAATCATAAAATCAGGAATTACTCTGTGAAATGTTAATCCATCATAGAACTTTTGTCCTTGAGGTTTTACTTTATTTTCCATATTTCCTTCTGCAAGAGCTACAAAATTCCCTACGGTTCCTGGTGCTAAATCGTGTGCTAATTTTACTAAAATCGAACCTTTAGCAGTATTGAATTTAGCGTATATTCCGTTTTCCATTGTTGTTATTTTTAATTTTGAATGCAAATTTACGAATTAATTTTATATCAATTTGTGCTTTCTATTTTTTAGGATTTGATTTATAAGTAAGTCCGTAGACTAATAAATGATAATAGTGCCAAAACTGCACAGCCTATAGTAACGGACACAAAAATACTATTCTAAAAAGCCTGTTATTTCATAAAGTCTTCCCGAATCGGGCTGAAAACATCTATCAGCATTCCTTCTTCTACACACAAAACACCATGAATTGCGTGAGGCGGAATGTAAAAGCTATCCCCTTCTTTCAGCATTTTTGTAACTCCATTTATAGTAACATCAAATTTGCCTTTTGCTACATAAGTAACCTGAGTATGATAATGTTCGTGCAAAGCACCAATCGCGCCAGTTTCAAAATAAACATTGACTAACATCGCGCGATTATCAAAAGCTAAAATTTTACGTTTTACACCTTCACCAACTATTTCCCATTCTATTTCTTCTGCAAAAAGAAACTCATTACTTGTAACAGAACTTTCCATATTATTTATTTTATTATTTTCAACTTAATTCTTCAATGTGTTTTTCAAAATTCCTGATGAATCCGTGAAGATCAATTAACGTCTTTTCATCAATAATATTTCCATCAATATCTAATTTTCCTCTAATTCCCTGTATCAGAAGCTGTGTTTTATCATCAAACTTAGCT
The DNA here is from genome assembly GCA_039931915.1 of Flavobacterium sp. Classification (GTDB taxonomy): domain Bacteria; phylum Bacteroidota; class Bacteroidia; order Flavobacteriales; family Flavobacteriaceae; genus Flavobacterium. The sequence goes on from JBDTRA010000041.1 coordinate 26,104, forward strand.
TCAATTGTTTTCATTATCAGGCTTAATTGCTCATGTCCCTTTTCTCCGGATGCAGCAGCAGTTATCAGACCCACTTTTTTATTTGAAAAGACAGTTGTCGAAACACACCATTCCAAAACATTTTTTAAACTTCCCGGTAAGCTAAAAACATATTCGGGCGTACAGATTATTACACCATCGGCAGCCAAAATTTTATTTCTAAAAAGAGTTACTTCTGCTGGTGGATTTTCGCCATCTAAATCCGGATTAAAATGCGGAATACTTTCTAAATCTTCGAATATTTCTACCTCGTACTGACTATTTACATGTTCTGAGATAAATTTCAGAATTTTAAAATTACTGGAATTCTTTCTTGTGCTCCCCGAAACAGCTATTATTTTTTTCTTATTATCAGACATTTCAATTGTTTAATCTATGAAACGGCAAAATTTACCGCTGCTTCCGAATGTATTTTTGTGGTATCAAAAACAGGAACCGAAACATCCTCCTGACTAATCAACATCGGAATTTCGGTACAGCCCAAAATAATTCCTTCAGCACCATTTTCAATTAATTTTTCAATAATAGAAAGATATGCTCTTTTGGTCTGATCCTTGATTATTCCTCGTCCCAACTCTTCTTTTAAAGTCTGCTGGATAAAATCACGTTCCTCCTGAAGAAAAGGAACAATTGCTTCAATATTGTTTTCTGCAAGCTTTTTGAAGTAAAAATCCATTTCCATGGTGAATTTTGTTCCTAACAAACCAACTTTTTTCAATCCTTGTTCGTTTATTTTGTTTGCAGTCGCTGTTGCAACATGAATAATAGGAAGCTGTATTTCTTTTTCAAGTCTGTCTGAAACTGCATGCGCCGTATTAGCGCATAAAACAATTGCTTCGGCACCGCTTTTTTCTAAACTTTTGCAGGCATTTAAAAGCAATTCAAAAGTTGCATCCCAATTGTTATTGGTATTGCTTCTCTGAAAATCATCAAAATTCAAAGAATAAATAATACACTCTGCAAAATTGAGCCCTCCTAATTTTTCGTTGATTCCTTCATTTATAAATCTATAATAATCAATTGTCGAAACCCAGCTGATTCCGCCTACAAGTCCTAATTTTTTCATATCGTTTTTCTCAATTATGAGATTTTATTTTACATTATTATATTAACTTGTTAATCTATTATTTTAAGATTTTTTAATGCTGCTTTTGTAGCATTAGGCCTGATTGCTGCAAAATCATCTCTTTTTGTTTCTGTTGTCATTTTCAGGCTTGTTGCAAAAAAGTAAGCACCGTCTTTTCTTTCAACATATCCAACAAACCATCCATTATCAATACCATTATTTATTCCCCATCCCGTTTTTCCTCTTAAAATATAATGGTCTGTCTTTTCAATTTCCATAATATCTTTCATTATAGATTCTGTTCTTTTCGAAATAGGCAATTTAGAGAAATACAATCTTTTTAAAAAATCAATTTGTTGTATTTGGGAAATTTTTGATTTTCCTTCCAGCCAAAAATCATCAATAGTTAAAGTATCAAAAACCATTGTATTATAATTCAGTTTTTTAAGATATTCTTTCATTCGCCTGGTACCAATTTTCCTGGCTACTTCCTGATAACAAGGTACACATGAGACTTTAAACGCCTGTTTTAAAGTCAAATCCTGTTCCCATGCTTTCATTCCTCTTTTTTTTCCATCCCATTTAAAGATTGCCGAATCACTTTTTATAATCCCCGTTTCCAGTCCGATAATCGAATTTGGGATTTTGAATGTTGATGCCGGAATATTTCCATTTTTCTCCCATCCAAAATCATTGGAATAATAAATATTTTTATTGACGTCATAAATTAATATTGAACCTTTGACTTTTAAACTGTCTATAATTTTTTGAAATTGGACAACAATAATTTTTTTTTCTTTTTTCGATACTGTTTTTACTTCAGCTTTAGCATCGTTGTTTTTAGACTGACAACTCACGTTTAAATTAATCAGTAAAAACAGGCTTAATAATATTAGTATTTTTTTCATTTCAAGGGTTTATATATTCTTTTATTGAATACTTTTAAAATCTTTTTTCATTAACAGCAATTCTTCAGTCAAATTATTACTTTTAAAATACCTGGCAAGCTCTGTTAACCTTTTTTTATTATCGTATTTTATACCGGAGTTTAATTTCTTCTGGCAGACAGAACACAACCTAATAGAATTTCTATCTGTTTCTGATAAACTATTTGTCCCATTCATTACGCAATTAACCTCTACGCAATGATGCAGACCGAACATATGGCCAATTTCGTGCGAACATATTTTTAATAACCGGGACAGGCATAAATTAAAATTAGCTTCCGTTAATTTTTCATCCTGCAATCTGTAAATCGAACTTACCCCAATTTTATCTATGTAAGACGCCAGCCCGAAAACGAAATTCCATTCCGGTTTAGGATATAAATCTACTTCCGTCAATCCCATTAAAGCAATTCTGTTTAATGGTTTTTCTTTTTTTAAAATGCTGTCCAAAATATAACCCGCCAGAAATTGTTCCTGATTCTCACCACCGATTCTTCTGGCATGATCGGGAATTATATCATTAGAGATGCTTTCTGAAACTTTAGTGTTTAACTGAAAATATATTTCTAAATATTCTCTGACCAATGCAATTTGTTTGGTTTGCAAAGCGTCAAAATTACCAATAGGTTTTATATAAATGACATTAGCATCGGCAGTGGGAATAATATGTTTTGATTTCATGAATCCCTCAAAACTCTGTCCTTTTTCTTTATGATCAAATAACCACTCCCCTTCAACCGGCTTAGAAAGTGCAACATCATTATCTTTTATATTTTCGAAATACTGATTCTCTTTATCGGAATGACATGAACAAAGAAGTATAATAATCAAAAGAGATCGTTTTCTCATAAATATTTTGCTTAGATTAAGTTCTTCAAAATAAAATCACTGCTTGTTTTTATAGATTCAAAAGAATTTACTGCGAAGTTATTCTCCTGCTCCACAAAAAAGTATTTCATTCCGGCAAGTTTTGCTTCCTTAAAAATAGTTTTAAAATCAATAGAACCCAAACCGATTTCTGTATTTAATTCCGGTTTTAGTTTATCCATATCTTTAACATGCCACATTTTAAAACGCCCCGGATTTTCTTTAAATAATTCTATTGGATCTTTCCCTGAGCGAACAACCCAATATAAATCCATTTCAAAATACACCAAATCGGGATCGGTTTCTTTCAATAGAATGTTATAGCCTGTGATTCCGTTATAATTTTCAAATTCAAAATCGTGATTGTGATAGGCTAGTTTTAAACCAGCTTTTTGGCACATTTTTCCGGCTTCGTTTAATCGGGAGGCGATCTTTTTGTAATCATCGATATTACTTCTAAAAGGCGGATCTATCCAGGGGATTGTCAAATATTCGCTTTCCAAAATTTTCGCTGCATTAATTGCTGCTTCAAGTTCAGTTGTGTTTCCATCAGCCAAAAAACTGCCAATTCCGTAATGACCGCTTATCGCTTTTAGGTTATTTATGTCTAATATTTTCTTTAATTCGGCAGCCGATAATCCCCAAAACTGATCTTTAATCGAAAAACCATAGGTCTCAACTATTGTAAAACCCGCTGAAGCTACTTTTTCTAAAACAGCTTTTACATTTTTTGGAAGTTCATCCCGTAAGGTGTACAATTGCAAACCAATTTCTTTTTTATTCATACTGAAAACTAATGATGGTAACGTTAAAACAGCAACAGCTGCCAAACTGCTGTTTTTTATAAAGTTTCGTCTGGAAGTCATATTTTATTTTAAAAAGTAAATCTAACTTTATTTATCAGATTTTGAGTCATAAAATCTGATAACAGGTAAAAAATCTTTGGTGATTTTTCGGTTACCGATTGTAAAAAATAGTACAAACGGACAGCTTGAACTTTGAACCATCTGCAGCTATTCCGGTTGAAATAAATTCCACAATAATTGTTTTTTCATCTGAAGGATAGATGTTTATAATTTCATCATGCAAGTACGGAAAAAACAGCATTAAGTGTGGTTTGTTTAGTATGGTTTGTTTTTCCGGTCTGCGTTATCATTTGTTTTCAGAAAGAGGAATCTTAAAATTGGATATTTAGGAGAATGCATATCCGCGAGTTCTTTCCATTGGTGATTGTACCTGATTATTACAGGAAGCTAACAATAGCACTCCAAATTAATACCAGAAACATTCTTTTCATTTTTACACGTTTTTAGATTACTGAAAATCGACTTATATGTTAATAAAAATGTATCTATTTACAGAAAGTAAAAACTTTAATTATTTCACACTAAGTGAATTCGTTCCCGTCAATTCGCCGGCATTAATCTGCTGGGGCGGAAATACTTGTTTTTCTTTTCGCCATGAAGCAACCTTTCCTTCCGTATTTACATATACAAACATATAATTCCAATAATAGGAACCTGCCATTGTTGAACTATGCTGATGATTAGAAATTGCATAAACTTGATCTGCAAAAATAAGTATTTCACCATTTTTATCATTATTGAGTGTACGCACTGGGGATCCCCAACTTTTAATAAAGCTTTGTTTTGTTTTCCCCACCCATGTATCCATCGCTTTTTTTTCAGTTGAGCATGATGCATGAATAATCAATATAGCTGTTAAGAGAATTATTTTTTTCATAAGAGATATTTTAATTTTTGAATAAAAGTAAGAAAAATTTTCATATAAAAAAAGTAAATCAATGTTTATCAATATATTAGTTTATTTTGTTAAAAAAGATAAACTTAAATAAAAACTCATTTTTTTAACTGGCATCTATATACTTATTGTCCAATTTTTAAATATTTAAATTCCCAAATATTTACTTTGTATCTTTGCGCTTTACAATTTTGAAGAAAAAGAAATGCGAATTGACATTATAACGATTTTGCCGGAATTATTAAGAAGTCCGTTTGAGGCTTCGATTATGAAACGTGCCATTGATAAGGGTTTGGTTGAAGTTCATTTTCATAATTTACGCGATTATACTACTAATAAACAAAAAAGTGTCGATGATTATCCGTTTGGCGGAGGCGCCGGAATGGTAATGACAGTTCAGCCTATTGATGCCTGCATTTCACATTTGAAAAGCGAACGCGAATACGACGAGATCATATATATGTCTCCGGATGGTGAAACGCTGAACCAGAAAATGGCCAACACCATGTCAATGTATGAAAACATTATTATTTTGTGTGGACATTATAAAGGAGTGGACCAACGCGTACGAGATCATTTTATTACCAAAGAAATTTCGATTGGCGACTATGTTTTATCCGGCGGTGAATTAGGCGCTTTGGTTTTGTCTGATGCTTTAATCCGATTGATTCCCGGTGTTTTAAGCGATGAAACTTCTGCATTAACAGATAGTTTTCAGGATAATTTACTTTCAGGACCTATATATACACGCCCTGCAGATTACAAAGGATGGAAAGTTCCTGAAGTTTTAACCAGCGGACATTTTGCTAAAATTGATAAATGGCGTGAAGATATGGCGTATGAGCATACTAAAAACAGACGTCCTGACTTACTTGAGTGAAAAATTTTCAGTCTCAGGCTCAGTTCTCAGATTGAAAGCCGCGACTAAAAACTGCGACTAACATCCATTTTATCAACAACTTAAAATAATTCATAATTCATAATTTATAATTCATAATTATTTTCTACATTTGCACCCAAATTAGACTAACCTCTGGCGAGATCCGTGAATGTTGCTCTATATAAAAAAAACCATAATTAAAATTATCATGGCAGATTTAATGAAATTCGTTCAAACCGAATTAGTTGAGAAAAAAGATTTCCCTGTTTTTGGAGCTGGAGATACTATCACAGTTTTCTACGAAATTAAAGAGGGTGAAAAAACAAGAACTCAGTTTTTTAAAGGAGTTGTTATTCAAAGAAGAGGTTCTGGAAACACAGAAACTTTTACTATCCGTAAAATGTCAGGAGCTATTGGTGTTGAGCGTATCTTCCCAGTAAACTTACCGGCTTTACAAAAAATTGAAATCAACAAAAAAGGTGCAGTTCGTAGAGCCAGAATTTTCTACTTTAGAGAACTTACCGGTAAAAAAGCTAAGATTAAAGATAAAAGAAGATAATCATTTATCTCTTTGTTATAAAAAACTCGTTTCAAGCAATTTGAAACGAGTTTTTTTTTTGAGCTAATTTTCGAAATACTAAAACCATAATTGAGAACCTTTAAAATCATCGATTTGATAATTAATAAGCCTCAAAATAACAATCTGATAATTTCATGATTTCTCTTGAAAACTACACCGTTTTCGGACTGTTTTTATTATATTTGCTCCGCTCATTTTGAGCCGACTATACCTTTGAAATTGCTGGCTCCCAGCGATACGATTATAAAAAAAAAAAAATGACACAGAAATCAAAAATTTTTTACACCTTAACTGATGAGGCGCCATTGTTAGCGACTTACTCTTTTTTACCTATTGTTCAGGCATTTACTGCTACGGCCGGTATTGCAATTGAAACAAGAGACATTTCGTTAGCAGGTAGAATTTTATCTAATTTTCCTGAATTTTTAACTGATGCTCAGAAAACCGGCGATGCTTTGGCTGAACTGGGTCAATTGGCTACACAACCTGAAGCTAACATCATTAAATTACCAAACGTATCTGCTTCAGTACCGCAATTAAAAGCAGCTATTGCTGAATTACAATCACACGGTTACAAAATACCTGATTTTCCTGAAGAGCCTCAAAATGATGCTGAAAAAGAAATCAAAGCAAAATATGCTAAAGTTTTAGGTTCTGCAGTAAATCCTGTTTTACGTGAAGGAAATTCTGACCGTAGAGCGCCAAGAGCAGTAAAAAACTTTGCAAAAGCAAATCCACACTCCATGGGTGCATGGTCTGCTGACTCAAAAACTAAAGTGGCTTCAATGCCAAATGGTGATTTCTACGGAAGTGAAAAGTCATTGACTGTTTCAGAAGCTAATGATGTAAAAATCGAATTTGTTGCTAAAGACGGGACAACTACTGTTTTAAAAGCAAGTACTCCATTAAAAGCAGGTGAAATCATTGACAGCTCTGTTTTAAGTCTAAAAACTTTAAAATCTTTTGCTGTTGAAGCAATTGCAGAAGCTAAAAAAGAAGGTGTTTTACTTTCTGTGCATTTAAAAGCGACAATGATGAAAGTTTCAGATCCAATTATCTTTGGCGCCATCGTTGAAGTATATTTTGCTGATCTTTTCAAAAAATATGAAGCTTTATTCAATGAAATAAATATTGATACCAGAAATGGTTTAGGTGATATCTATGCAAAAATTGCAGGAAGACCTGAACAGGCTGAAGTGGAAGCTGACATTACTAAAGCTATTGAAAACGGACCAGCTTTGGCAATGGTAAATTCTGATAAAGGAATTACAAACTTACATGTTCCTTCTGATGTTATTGTTGATGCTTCTATGCCTGCGATGATCCGTACTTCAGGACAGATGTACAATAAAGAAGGAAAACAACAAGATACGATCGCTGTTATTCCGGACCGTGCTTATGCCGGACTTTACACTGCAACAATTGATTTCTGTAAAAAACATGGTGCTTTTGACCCTAAAACAATGGGAAGTGTTCCTAACGTAGGTTTGATGGCTCAAAAAGCCGAAGAATACGGATCTCACGACAAGACTTTCCAAATGAATGCTGACGGGGTTGTTCGTGTAGTTGACAATAAAGGAACCGTTTTAATGGAACAAAACGTTGAAGCTAATGACATTTTCAGAATGTGCCAGGCGAAAGACGCTCCTATTCAGGACTGGGTTAAATTAGCTGTAAACAGAGCTCGCTTATCTGCAACTCCTGCCGTTTTCTGGTTAGATGAAAACAGGGCACATGACAGAGAATTGATTGTAAAAGTTCAAAAATATCTTAAAGATTACGATACTACAAATTTAGACATCCGTATTTTAAACCCGATTGCTGCTACCGAATTTACTTTAGACAGAATCATCAAAGGTTTAGATACAATCTCAGTAACAGGAAACGTATTACGTGATTATTTAACTGACTTATTCCCAATTTTAGAGTTAGGAACATCTGCAAAAATGTTATCTATCGTTCCGTTAATGAATGGTGGCGGATTGTTCGAAACTGGTGCCGGAGGTTCTGCTCCTAAACACGTTGAGCAATTTACTCAGGAAGGTTATTTACGTTGGGATTCATTAGGGGAATTTTTAGCTCTTGGTGCTTCATTAGAGCATTTAGGACAAACTTTAAATAATTCTAAAGCAATTGTTTTAGCTGAAACACTTGACGAGGCTAACGATAAATTCTTAGCTAACGATAAATCACCAGCCCGTAAAGTTGGTCAGATTGATAACCGTGGTTCACACTTTTATTTAGCATTTTATTGGGCTCAGGCTTTGGCTGCTCAAAACAAAGATGCGGAATTAAAAGCTATTTTCACTCCAATTGCTGCTGAATTGGAAGCAAATGAAGCTAAAATAGATGCTGAATTAATTGGTGCTCAGGGTAAATCTCAAAACATTGGTGGATATTACCAACCAACTCCTGAATTAACCAGCAAAGCAATGCGTCCTAGTGAAACATTCAATTCTATTATTGCTAAAATAGCATAATTAAGAAATAGTAAAATCTATTTATATATTCAAAAGACAACTGGAAACGGTTGTCTTTTTTTTATTTTCAATTCTAATGGTAGAAAAAGAAGACATACTAAATGAATTTCATTATAAGTTTCACCAATATGAGCAGGAACTTGAACTTTATAATTCAGCTGGTTTTACATTAACTGATACACCAAAACTTATTGATGTGCCGAAAAAAAATTAATACTAATGGAAACTTATCTAATAATTGAGTGAACCAAGAATAATTTCATAATAAAAATTACAAATAAATCCTACGTATAAATACGGTTTTCCAACTATTACATTTTCATTGTATAATATTTTATATATGTTTGTTTAAAAATTAAAGATAACTAATGACACTTATATATATCCTATTAACACTTGTTGCTCTTTTTAGCCTAATTTCGATGCTAACTCTATTACAACTTAAGAATAGGGCGATATCAACAACTACCTTTACGGATGAAAGATATTTTGAATTGAAGTTCAAATTGCAATTTATCTCTTCTATAGGAGTCATCATTATTTCTGTATTTGGATATATAGGTTACGAAAACTATAATTCTTTACTCATAAAAACAGATGAAGTTACCAATAAACTAGCTAAGGTAAATAATCAAATCGATGACTATGATAAAAAGTTTGAAGCCTTAAACTTATATAGTAAGGATATTGAAAAAATTATGGGAGTTTCCAAAAGCGATTTGAAATCACTAAACACAACAATTGCAAATATTAGGGATAAAAACGTTTTAGACAAAAACTTTTACTTCATTGATGATTTGGTTTTACCATCGTCAAATGAGAAAAAATTTTATTTCAAAGACCTAATAACATCATATGGTGATAGATTACCAATCTTCAACAAACCTCCAACAATACTAATTGCCCCAAGTACAGGCGGTAACTTCTTTATAAACAAAATTACTACTGATTATGTTGAATTAGGGGTGGGCAGCTCAACAGGGGTTGGAGATAACGACCCGTTCCCTTTTACACTAATTGTTTCAAAAAGAGAATAATAAACCATATCTAAATAATTATAACTATGTCAAAATTCGGGATTATCGTTAAAAAACCAAACGAACAAATTAATACAAACTATACAGCACTAGTAAGTCAAAACTTAAACAATGAATTTGTTATTACACTCTTCAATGACCAAGTTTCAGTTGTTAATAGTTTTATAGATATATATATTGAAAATGCTATAGTGACAGCTTTAAATTTTGTTCAAAACGATATAGGTCAAATAATCAATACTTTTGAAATTTTTAACGACCCTCAACTTCCAGAAATACTGAGAAAATTAAGAGAAAACTAACTATCCAAAGTAAAAACGGAAAAATTTCTAGTTGAAATTTTTCCGTTTTTTTAAACAATTCACTTATGAGCGAAAACAAAATTGATTTAACCTCAACTGCTCTTGAAAAAGGAATTGATTTAATTTCTGGATTCATTGAAAAAATAGCTGGTTCATCATTAGAGGAGGCTGGTTTATTGCTAGCTGATAAATTAAGAACTCGAAGATTAAAAATCAAATAAAAATATTTTCAGATGCCAAGAAAATTGCAGAAGAAAACAATATTACCTTAAAACAAATCAATCTTAAAACCCTTGTTCCATTGTTAGAATTTTCATCACTTGAAGAAGATGGGACATTCCATAAGAAATGGGCAAATCTTATTGTTAATTATATTGATATTAATGAAAAATATGAATCAACAATATTTCCCTTTATATTAAAGTCAATTAACAAAAGATATATATCAACATTCGAATATCTTAATGCTGATAATCATTTTTTTTTATAAAAAACACAATAGATGTTAAAGGAATTACCATAGCTAATTTAAAGAGATTAGGTTTAATAGAATCATCAACATATCCATCTTAAGAAACCAAATTTTTATTCACAACGCAGTTTTTATGGAATAGGTGAGTTGGTAGAGAATTTTATAAATGTTGTACAAGAATAAGAGAATAATCCAATCAAATACCATATCCTACTGTCAAGGCTATCATTCAGATAACCTTTTTATTTTATCACAAAACATTATGTAGTATTGGTAAACATATTGTAAAATTTTGTTTAAAAAAACCTATCAACCAATAATATTAATAGGATTTTATTTTATAATTTTTAATTATAACCTAAAAACCAGTTAATTATGAAAAAACTATTACTATTACTAATGTTGCTGTTTTCCTTTAACTTCATTAATGCTCAAGCAAAACCTAATATTCAAATAATAACTACAGCAAACATTGTTGGCACTTGTAATAATGGCACAATCATTACTGTAAAGTATTATAAAGACCATAGTGGAGGTACTAACGATAAAACACTTATTATTGATACAACTAAAGTTAAAACAGATAATAAGTTCAATATTAAATTTTCAGTAGAACGGCTACTTAACGATACTATTTTTATATCAACAGATAAAACATTAGATGTTCAAAAACTTCCAGTCAAAGTTGATTATACAGTAGTAAGGAATTTAACAACTGAACCTACATCAGGTAAAAGTAATTTTAGAGAAGTTGTACCAGTAGTAAATGAATACAAAGCTGAACAACAAGCACTCAAAAATACAACTTTAACTTATGGTGCTCAAATCCTATCTACAAATTTCAGCATTCCATTAGTTAGATTTAATTTTGTTACTGATGATGATACTAAGCAAGGAGATATATTACTCTTTACATCTATTGGTGCTGGGGTTGGTTATTATTGGGGACAACTAGAAAGGACACGTGATAATACAGGAGAAATTATAAATGAAGATTTCAGAAATAGATTTGGTATCAATCTTGGGTTTCTATTCTCAGCTGGAACTGGTGAAGATACCAAAAATGTTTTTGCTCCCGTATTAAATTTTGCGATATTAGATTTTCAACTTGGAATTGGTACAGAATTAGGTACTAGAAGCCCTAATCAAAAAAGAGAATTTATAACATTATCATATGCTATACCTATGTATAAATTATTCAAAAAAGGTTATAAGATATATGCAAGGGATAAATTACCAAGTGAATTAAATCATAAAACATTAAACTAGCACTAAATAGACACTAATTCTAAAAAGTGTGTAAGTTTAAAAAATAACGGGTTTGACTTTTTAATTAAAGTTGAACCCTTTTTTCAAATATAGTTAAGAACTGATTGAGTATTAAACCAACTAGCGCTCGTTTATCCTTATGTCTGGTGCTTGACTGCGTCGAGTACCTACTTAAATTGAAAAGATAAATCGTAGCGTTTGCAACGCGGATAATTAAAACAAAAAACCACTTCATTGCGAAGTGGTTTTTCAATCCTCATGTGGGAATACCATTAACTGAGTAATAAAAATTTCGAACTTAGTAAATCTGGAGACAAAGAAATTAAGTGGAGTGGTTTAGTATAAATTCCTTTTATTAATAAACTAATTCCTTTTACCCCAGCCAACCATCACGATCTAAACTTCTATACTGAATAGCTTCTGCAATATGTGAGGAAATTATTTCGGGGGCAGCATCTAAATCCGCTATAGTTCTTGCGACTTTCAAAATCCTGTCATAAGCCCGTGCAGAAAGATTTAATCGTTCCATTGCCGTTTTTAATAATTGTTTCGATTGATCATCCAGAGGACAAAACTCCCGGATTAATTTACTGCTCATTTGTGCGTTGTAATGAATATTAGCCATTTCTTCGAATCGAACAGACTGAAGTTCACGAGCAGCCGTAACCCTTTCCCGAATAGAAACACTGCTTTCTGCTTTATTATCATCTGATAATTTCTCGAAAGGAACCGGCGTAACTTCTATATGAATATCAATCCGATCTAATAAAGGCCCGGAAATCTTACTCAGATAACGCTGCATTTCATGGGGAGAAGAAGTACTTGGTGAACCCGGATCATTAAAAAAACCACTTGGGCTTGGGTTCATGCTGGCTACCAACATAAAAGAGGAAGGATAAGTTATTGTAAATTTAGCCCTTGAAATAGTAACTTCCCGATCTTCCAAAGGCTGTCTCATGACTTCTAAAACGTCTCTTTTGAATTCCGGTAGCTCATCCAAAAACAAAATACCATTATGTGCCATCGAGATTTCTCCGGGTTGCGGATAACTTCCTCCTCCAACAAGGGCAACATTAGAAATAGTATGATGGGGACTACGGAATGGACGCTGGCTCATTAATCCGACTTCTTTTAATTTACCTGCAACACTATGAATTTTTGTCGTTTCTAATGCTTCACGCAAAGTCATAGGCGGCAAAATACTTGGCAATCGTTTGGCTAGCATTGTTTTTCCTGCTCCGGGCGGGCCAATCAAAATTATGTTATGCCCTCCGGCAGCTGCGATTTCCATACATCGTTTTATGCTTTCCTGTCCGCGGACATCAGAAAAATCAAATTCGGGAAAATCTAAAGTTTTATAAAATTCAGCCCGGGTATCAATCGTTGTTGGCTCCAGAGTACCTTTTCCTTCGAAGAAATCAATAACTTCCTGTACATTTTCAACCCCATAAACATCTAATCCTGCAACTATTGCGGCTTCTTTTACATTTTGCTTCGGAAGAAAAAATCCTTTGTAGCCTTCCTCCTTAGCTTTAATTGCAATTGGCAAAGCTCCGCGTATGGGCTGGAGACCTCCATCTAAAGAAAGTTCCCCCATAATAATATACCGATTAACTTCAGTCGCTTTTATCTGTTCTGAGGCAACTAAGATTCCTATGGCCAGTGTCAAATCATAAGCAGAACCTTCTTTACGTAAATCGGCCGGAGCCATATTAATGGTTATTTTTTTACCCGGCAGTGCATAACCGTTATTTTTAAGAGCTGCAGCAATCCGGTAACTGCTTTCTTTTATGGCATTATCCGGTAATCCTACCAAATGATACCCGATTCCCTTATCTATATTTACCTCAACCGTAATGGTAGTGGCTTCAACTCCAAAAACTGCGCTTCCAAAAACTTTAACCAGCATACTTAAATATCTTTAATTGTAAATTATTGGCTAAATCTAATTAAAATAAACGAAATATTTTAATAAATAAAGTATTACAATTTAAAATAAAATTTCTGCGACAGTTTAAGAAAACTCCAATCCGATCTGTGACTTGACTTCCTCAACCATTTTACTTAAATCCAGACTATTTTGGTGCGACCAAAGCTTGCTTTCAATTTGACCATTTTTAATACAATTATGGCATTCTATGGCTTCATGAGCATATCCTTTTCCAATATTAGGAATGCTGAAATTTTCTTCTTCTTCATTTTTAATAATTGAATATCCTCCAGCCATAAACCACGGTGATTCAATTTCAATCCTTCCTTTAGTACCGCTGATTGCAGCTTTCATATCAGAAGAAGAAACAAAACCGGCATGCAATATTGCCTGAGCCGATTGATATTGCAAAATCATACTGGTTTGCAAATCAACTCCGGTAGTGTGATAAATTGACTTAGCAATAATTTCTGTTGGAATCCCGAGTATAATATAGGATAGGAACAATGGATAAACCCCAATATCAAAAAGAGCACCTCCTCCTAATTTTTTATCGGTCAATCGGTTTCCTTCCAGTTCATTTACATAAAAAGCAAAATCAGCATTGAGGTATTTAACTTCTCCTATTTCACCGTTTTTTACTTTAGATAATACCTCACGAATGGATGGAATAAATCGTGTCCAAAAAGCTTCCATGAAGAATTTATTGTGTTTTTTTGAAGTTTCTGTCATTTTCACAGCATCATCATAAGAGAGTGCTAAAGGCTTTTCACACAGTACATGTTTACCGCTTTGCATTGCTTTGATCGCTAATTCAGCATGTGAATCATGTGGTGTTGCAATATAAACGATGTCAATTTCATCATCTGCAAAAAGAGCATCATAGGAGCCATAAGCCTTTTTACAATTGTATTTTTGTGCAAATTCATTTGCTTTATCATTACTTCTGGAAGCTACGCCTGTTAACTCGGCATCATCTATCAACTGTAAATCAGAGGCAAACTGGCCGGCAATATTCCCCAAACCAATAATTCCCCATCTTATTTTATTTATATTTTT
>JBDTRA010000042.1:0-39990 GCA_039931915.1 Flavobacterium sp.
TTATCTACATATGAAAATAATCATCAGAAGCGCCAAAATTATCGACTCAAAAAGTCCGTTTCACAACAAGACCGTTGATCTTTTAATTGCAGATGGTATTATAGAAAAAATAGGAACTTCAATTCTCGATATCGATGATACAATCGAAGTAAAGTTTGATAATTTATACCTTTCACAAGGTTGGTTCGACAGCAGTGTTTCTTTTGGAGAGCCGGGCTACGAAGACCGGGAAACCATCGCAAACGGATTGAATGTGGCTGCAAAAAGCGGTTTTACAGCCATTGCTTTGCAACCCAACACCTACCCTGTTATTGACAATCAATCGCAGATTAATTTTGTAAAAAGCAAAGCCCATGGTTTTGCCACGGAGCTTTTCCCAATTGGTGCTTTAACCAAAGCCAGCGAAGGAAAAGATATGGCAGAATTATTTGACATGAAAAAATCCGGGGCTGTAGCTTTTGGAGATTATAACAAAAGTCTTGACAATGCAAACCTCTTAAAAATTGCCTTGCAATATGTACAGGATTTTGATGGTTTGGTAATCACTTATGCACAAGATGCGAATATAAAAGGAAATGGTGTTGCCAACGAAGGAATCGTTTCTACGAAATTAGGCTTGAAAGGAATTCCAAATTTAGCCGAAGAATTACAAGTTTCCAGAAATCTGTTTTTATTGGAATATACTGGAGGTAAACTTCATATTCCGACAATTTCTACGGCAAAATCTGTTGCTTTAATCAAAGAAGCAAAAGCTAAAGGCCTGAATGTAACCTGCAGTGTTTCTGTGCATCATTTGATTTTAAACGACGAAAAACTGGAAGGCTTTGATACCCGATATAAAGTAACGCCGTCATTAAGAACTGAAACCGACAGGATTGCTCTTGTAAAAGCCGTTCTTGACGGAACTATCGACATGATAACTTCTGACCATAACCCAATTGATATCGAATTCAAAAAAATGGAATTTGATACGGCTAAAAATGGCACAATTGGACTTGAAAGTGCTTTTGGAGCTTTATTGACTATTTTACCTTTAGAAACTATAATTGAAAAACTAACGCTTGGAAAAGCTGTTTTCGGAATTGAAAATAATTCAATTATTGAAGGATCTAAAGCTAATTTCACTTTTTTTACTCCAGAAGGAAAATCAACTTTTACTACAGCAAACATTCTTTCAAAATCTAAAAATTCTGCATTCTTAGGAACTGAAATTAAAGGTTCCGTTTATGGAATTTTAAATCAAAATCAACTTGTTATCACAAAATAATTACAATGAATAATTCGATCGAAGAGGGAAAAACTGCCGCAATTACCAGTTATATTTTAATTGTTGGTGTACTAATTGCGATGTCTATGAACTCTGAAAACAAAAATAGTTTTGCTTCTTTTCATATTCGCCAGGCTTTAGGATTATCACTGGCTTTCATTTCATTTGGAGCCATAATCAGCAATTTTGACAGCTTTTTTATCACTTTCCCTATGTGGATTTGTATTTCTGTTTTATGGAGTTATGGCATTTTTAGCGCTATACAAGGTCATACAAGACCAATTCCTTTAGTTGGGGAACTTTTTCAGAAATGGTTTAAATCTATAGGATAGAAAATTCAATAGCAATATCAATATGTCAATGTCAAAATTCAATTAAAACTGAACGAAGACTTAAATAACTTACTACAAAAAATGAACTTATCATTAGAATATAACATAAGAGAACCTAAAGTTATCTTAGACAAGAATCCTGTTTTACTTTTATTACATGGCTATGGCAGCAACGAAGCCGATTTATTTTCGTTTGCTACAGAACTTCCTGATAATTATTACATTATTTCTGCACGTGCGCCTTACGATTTGCAATACGGAGCATATGCCTGGTACGCGATTAATTTTGATGCTGACCAAAACAAATTTTCAGATAACGAACAAGCTAAAACTTCGCGTGATTTGATTGCAGTTTTTATTGATGAATTAATAGCGAATTACCCTATTGATGCCAATAATGTTACTTTAATAGGTTTTAGCCAGGGTTCTATTTTGAGTTATGCAGTAGCACTTTCGTATCCTGAAAAAGTTCAGAGAGTGGTTGCAATGAGTGGTTATTTTAATGAAGAAATCATCAAAGAAGGTTACGGGAAAAATGACTTTAAAAACCTTAAAATATTTGCTTCCCACGGAACTGTAGATCAGGTTATTCCGATTGACTGGGCTAGAAAAACCCCTGCAATTTTAGAAAAACTGAATATTCCTGCTGTATATAAAGAATATCCTGTTGGTCATGGCGTAGCACCTCAGAATTTCTTTGATTTTAAGAATTGGCTGGGTAAATAGTTTTCAGTTTATAGTCGAAGTTTACAAAAATTTAAAATTTTTAAAATATGAGTTCTGCAAAACTTAACAATCCTGCATTAATCTTAATAGATATCCAAAAAGGTTTTAATGATGTTGCCTATTGGGGTAAAGAACGTAATAATGAAAATGCAGAACAAAAAGCCGGTGAGCTTCTAGAAATCTGGAGAGATAAAAAACTACCTATTTTTCATGTGCAGCATTGTTCTTCTAATCCAAATTCAATTTTGAATGAGATACATCCGGGAAATGAATTTCAAAATGTTGTAAAACCAACTGAAGGCGAAACGATTATTAAAAAGAATGTAAACAGTGCTTTTATCGGAACTAACTTAAAAGAGTTACTTGATAATGCAAAAATTACAAATCTCGTTATTGTGGGCTTAACAACAGATCATTGCGTTTCTACAACTACAAGAATGGCAGGAAACTTTGGTTACACCGTTTATTTAGTTTCTGATGCAACAGCAACTTTCAATAAAAAAGGCATAAACGGAGAAGATTTCTCTGCAGAAATAATCCATCAAACTGCTCTGGCAAGTTTAAACGAAGAATTTGCTCAGGTTGTAACTTCTGATTTTATTAAACAGATAGTTTAAATAATAAAATATTATAAGCAAAAAGTGAGATGCAATTTGGTATTAACCATTTCACATCTCACTTTTTATTTCATAATCCTGTCAATTTAAATTATATAAATCAAAAGATTATTTTTTCCTATTTTTGATAAAGCAATGACTGATTCACTTCAAAATCAATCGATTCATCATCGTTAACAAAATATTTCAACAATACTTCTCCCCATAATTCACCATTGCTAAAATCTGCAATGATCCATCTGTGGTTTAAAATTTTTACTTTGTTTATGATAAATTTGTTCGTACCAATTTTATCCTGTCCTGTATAAGGATTTCCATTTGGATTCGAATTTAAATCGAGTAATTTTTCGGTCACAACGGGAATTAATTTTTCGTATTGAATAAATTTCCCTCCTGAAGCACTGGTGTCAAAATAGTTTTGTGCATTTTCATTATTCTCCAAAGAAAAATAATTGGATTCGGCTAACTTTGTTGAAACCAAACTAATGCTGTCTCTCAATTTTTTAGTGGTTTTATCATAGCGTTCCTGCCCGAATTTCACTTCTCTGCTATAAAACATATAGGTAAAAATGTTCATTAATATCGCAAGGATAAAAAGATAAAGCATTAAGGATTTTTTCATTTTGTAATATAATTAAATTGTAATTTCTAAATTATCGTAAGCCAGAAAAACATTTTTCGGAAGCTGTTTTTGTACCTCTTCATGGAATCCTAAAACGTGGCTGATATGCGTTAAATAAGCTACTTCCGGCTGGATCAAATTTATAAAATCCAGTGCTTCCTGCAAATTAAAATGTGTATCATGAGGTTCAACACGTAAAGCATTCACAACTAAAACCTTCAGGTTTTTTAGTTTTTCAATTTCTGCATTTTCTATCGTTTTCACATCGGTCAAATAAGCAAAATCATCTATACGATAACCAAAAACCTGTAAATCGCCGTGCATTACATTGACAGGAATTGCTGTTTTGTCTCCAATTGCAAAAGGCTTATTGTTGATTACTTCAATAGTTTTTACGCTTGGCGCACCGGGATATTTATTAACCGTTTCAAAAACATAATCAAAGCGGGATTTGAGATTATCAATCACGCGCTGATGTGCATAAACAGGTATTTCGCCCTGTCTGAAATTAAACGGACGAATATCATCTAAACCAGCTGTATGATCAGCATGTTCGTGAGTAAATAAGATGGCATCCAGATGTCTGCACCCACAGGAGAGCATTTGCTGCCTGAAATCAGGGCCACAATCAATGACATAAGAATGATTTTCCCATGTTATCCAGATAGAAACACGAAGCCTTTTATCCTTAACATCAGTGCTTTTACAAACTGGATGATCAACCCCTATAATCGGGATGCCTTGAGAAGTACCGGTACCTAAAAAATAGATCTTCAATTGAACTTGTTTTTTTTACAAAAATAGGGATTATTTCTCTTTCATTAGAAACCTAATTTGCTAACTTTGTAACAAATCTATTTAAAATAAAATGGGTACAGAAATAAAACTCAAAGGTGACAAGGTCATCGCTCAGATTCCTTCCATAAAAGACAAAGCCCTACGCATTAATTTAAACGAGAATATTTACGGAACTTTTGCCGAAATCGGTGCCGGACAGGAAACGGTCAGACATTTTTTCAGATCCGGAGGTTCATCGGGAACAATTGCAAAAGCTATGTCTGCTTATGACAAAGATTTTAGTGATGCCGTTTACGGAATTGAAGGCGATGGACGTTATGTTACTGAAAACCGACTCAAAAAAATGTTAACCTTTGAAGGTGAACTTATTGAGGAACGTTTAAGCAGAGAAAAACACCCCAATAAGCTTTTTTTCAGTTATGCCAATACCGTTGCAACTATAGATTTTGCAAAACAATTTAAAGGTCATGGCTGGGTTGGAATCCGATACCAGATAGAACCTGACGAAGCTTATAACGAAATTATCCTGCACATTCGTTTTAAAGAAACTGATGCCCGATTACAGCAGGAAACGCTTGGGATTTTAGGGGTAAACCTGATTTACGGCGCTTTTTACAAATACAATGATCCAAAACGATTACTTCGTTATTTATACGATCACTTAGATAAAGACCAGCTCGAAATTGACACAATTAACTTCTCAGGACCTCGTTTTGCTGATGTTGATAATCGATTGATGAGTTTACAATTGGTTAAAAACGGAATGACGGATGCCGTAATGTTCAATCCTGAAGGGAAAAACATTTTACCGGCAGCCATTTTATACAAAAAGAACCTTCTTGCCTTAAGAGGAAGTTTTCGTCCGGTTACGAAAGTAAACATGGATATGTATGAGAAATCATTAAAAATGTTTCTCGAAGAAAACAAAGTGGAGAAAGACAATACTTTGGTAGTTTTCGAAATTACACTTTCAAATTTACGCTCCGATGGTGAAATTGATGAACGTGACTTTATGGACAGGGCCGAATTGCTTTGCTCTTTGGGTCAAACCGTAATGATTTCGAATTTTCAGGAATATTATAAAGTAGTCGAATATTTTGCTAATTATACCAAAGCCAGAATGGGATTGGCAATGGGTGTAAACAATTTGGTTGATATTTTTGATGAGAAATACTATCGTCATTTAAGTGGTGGAATTCTTGAGGCGTTTGGAAAATTATTCTATCGCGATATGAAGGTTTTCTTATATCCGATGTTAGATGAAAATGGAGTTTTAATGAATTCAGGCAATTTAAAAGTGCATCCTAGAATGAAAGAGTTGTATAAATTCTTTAAATTCAATGGAAAAGTAGTTGATATTGTTGATTACGATCCACATAATTTGGAGGTTTTCTCCCGCGAAGTTTTAAAAATGATTGGTCAGGGAAAATCAGGTTGGGAACATATGCTGCCTTCAGGTATTCCGGAAATTATAAAAGAGCATCACCTTTTTGGATATCATCCACAAAAAGAATTAGAAGAGAATTAATCCAAATTTATTAGTTGAAAATCATAAAAAGTCCAAAAAAGAATCATTCCTTTTTGGACTTTTATTTTTACTTAATTACCTCATTTAATTGAAGGTGCTTTTAATTATAATTTAATTTCATTACTTTTAATAAAAATTAATACCATGAAAATTATAGCCTTTGCAGGAAGCAACAGCCAACAATCTATCAATAAACATTTAGCAACATACGCAGCAAGTTTATTCAAAAATGCAGAAGTTGAAGTTTTAGATTTAAATGATTTTGCAATGCCTTTGTTCAGTGTTGATCTTGAAAAAGAAGTTGGGCAGCATGAACTTGCAAAAACATTTCTTGCTAAACTTGCAACCGCAGATATTTTAGTACTTTCTTTAGCTGAGAATAACAATAACTATTCGACAGCGTTTAAAAATGTATTCGATTGGTGTTCTCGAATTACCAAAGAAGTTTTTCAGCAAAAACCAATGTTGTTGCTGGCGACTTCACCCGGCTCAAGAGGCGGTGCTTCAGTTTTAGAAATTGGACGTAATGCTTTACCCAGATATGGTGCGCAAATAAAAGCTACTTTTTCATTGCCTGCTTTCAATGAAAATTTTGATTTAGAACAAAATAAAATCTCAAATATTGAGTTAGATAAAGAACTCAGAAATATTATTAAAGACTGTTTTTAATTTCATGAAACTAAAAAAAATCTTTCTTCTTTTCCTTTTTTTTAATGTGATTCTTCTACAATATACTCTTGCACAAAAAAATAGTGCGGTGGATAATATTGTTTTAAAATATCCGAAAAATTTTAGCAATACTGAAGAATTAGCAAAGAGAATTGATACAGATTTTAATTCAGATTATGACAAAGCAAGAGCCATTTACTGTTGGATTGCTTTTAATGTAAAATATGATTTTGCTGCTTTTTTAAATCCACCAAAAACACAGAGTTTTTCTTATCGCAGTGAGGCTGAAAAGCAAAGAAAAATACAAGAGTTTAATAATGAAATACTTCAAAAGACATTCAAATCTCAAAAAGCTGTTTGCGAAGGCTTTACACTTCTTTATAGTCATTTGGCATCTTTGGTTGGCTTAAAATCTCAGATAATCCGAGGAGATTCTAAAACCAGATTGAGTGATATTGGAAGAAAAAACACTACATCAAATCATGCATGGAACACAGTTTTAATTGATGGAAAATGGAGATTAATAGATGTGACCTGGGGACAGGGATATTATAATGAAAACAAAGGAGCAATGACAAAAGAGTTTTCATCGATTTATTTCGATACACCTCCGGCTTATTTTTTTGCTAAACATTTCCCTGATTCAGGAACTTTTCTTGGTGAAAAATTAAGTAAGGATCATTTTTTAAACGGACCTTTAATTTATAATAAACTGATTGAAAACGATTCTGAAATTACAGCACCAGACTCTGGTATTATTGAAGTTAAAAATGGCGATAAGGTTACTTTCGGAATTAAAAATATTTCAAAATCAGATCAGGTTTATTACTTGAATAAAAGAAATCAACCTGTAAAAATTGAGAATCCTAAAGAAAAGAAAAGCGGTTTAGAATTTCAGGTAACCATCGACAAAAATATTGGACAGTTTATCACTTTTTATTTATACACTAACAGCATAGTTTCTTTTAAGGTTATTAAGAAATAAATCATAGTGTAGACTTGCTGTATATAATTTCCTTATTCCTTTGAATTGGCGTACCTTAGTAAACCAAAAAATCGAAAAAAAATAATACAGCAATAGTCATGGAAACAACTTTTCTGAAATCAATTTTAGACAATGATTTCTATAAATTTACGATGCAGCATGCTGTAATAAAGCTTTTTCCCAAAACAAAAGTTCGATATGCTTTTATCAACCGGGGTAAACATATCTTTCCGCCGGGTTTTGCTGATTTACTTCGAAGATCGGTTGATGGTATGGCAGATTTACGATTGACAAAAGAGGAAAAACGTTATTTATCCCATCATTGTCATTACCTTGACCCTACGTATTTAGACTTTTTACAGGGCTATAGCTTTGATCCCGCAGAGGTGGAAATCACGCAGGAAGGAGAGGAAATAGAAGTAATTATTGAAGGTTTTTGGTATCGTACCATTTTATGGGAAGTTCCTTTGATGGCTTTGATCTCAGAGCTTTTTTATAAAACAAATCATTTGATCCGGTTAAATGATGAAGCTATTAAAAGCCTTACCAAAAATAAAATTGATAATTATAATAAATTGGGAGTTTCTATTTTGGAATTTGGTACAAGACGCCGTCATTCTTACGATGTACATGTTTTAGTAAATGAAACATTAAACAGTTTTGGCAATCAAAGTTTCATCGGGACAAGTAATGTACATTTTGCAATGCTCAATAATAAACGCCCGCTGGGAACGCATGCGCATGAATGGTTTATGTTTCATGCAGCGCAATATGGTTTTAAAATGGCCAATTTCATGAGTCTTGAGCATTGGACACAAGTTTACGAAGGAGATCTCGGAATTGCACTTACAGATACTTATACAACAAATATATTTTTTAATCAGTTTGATAAAAAATATTCCAAACTTTTTGATGGTGTCCGCCATGATAGTGGAGATCCTGTAGAATTTGCCCAAAAAGTAATTTCACATTACACCAAAATGGGAATCGATCCAAAATCGAAAAGCATTGTTTTTTCGGATTCACTTAATTTTGATAAAGTAAAAATTATATCCGATTTTTGTAAAGACAAAATCAGGATGTCATTTGGAATCGGAACTAATTTTACCAATGATGTGGGTCTCAAATCTATGAATATGGTCATCAAACTAACCGAAACCAAACCTGATAACACACATTGGGAAGGCGTTGTAAAACTTTCCGACGAAAAAAATAAAAGTACGGGAACGCCCGAAATGATTGCTTTGGCGAAGCAAGTACTCGGAATTAAATAGTGTTTTTTTTGTTACAATACCATTTTTTTATATTTTTAGCACCTGTATTATTTTAAGACCCAATTTAAATAGGTTTAGAAAGCTATTTTTATTGATAACTTTAAAAAAATACCCTTTCATTTTTTGCAGAGAAATGGTACATTAGCCAAAAATCCTAATTCATTTATGCCAGAGCAAAATCAATACAACGAAGATAATATTCGTTCACTCGATTGGAAAGAACATATTCGTATGCGTCCCGGAATGTATATCGGGAAATTAGGTGACGGATCTTCACCGGATGATGGTATTTATATTCTTTTAAAAGAGGTTTTAGACAACTGTATCGATGAGTTCGTTATGGGTGCCGGAAAAACTATTGAGGTGACTATCAAAGATAAAACGGTTTCTGTTCGTGATTACGGACGTGGAATCCCGTTAGGAAAAGTGGTTGATGTCGTTTCGAAAATGAACACTGGTGGAAAGTACGATTCAAAAGCTTTTCAGAAATCAGTTGGTTTGAACGGTGTCGGAACAAAAGCGGTAAATGCTTTGTCGGACTATTTTCGTGTAGAATCTGTTCGTGATGATAAACAAAAAGCAGCAGAATTTTCAGGAGGAAACCTGGTTCAGGAAGAAGACATAATTGATACGACAAAGCGAAAGGGAACAAAAGTAACTTTTACGCCAGACGAAACAATTTTCAAAAACTACAAATTCCGTATGGAATATGTAATTAAAATGGTCAAAAACTATTGTTACCTAAATAATGGCTTGACAATTATATTCAACGGGGAAAAGTATATTTCTGAGAATGGTCTTAGAGATTTATTAGAAGAAACCATCAGCGAAGAAGATTTAGAATATCCAATCATTCATTTGAAAGATCATGATATCGAAATCGCTTTAACCCACAGTAAAACACAATATAGCGAAGAATACCACTCTTTTGTGAACGGTCAGAATACTACGCAGGGAGGAACGCACTTAGCGGCTTACAGAGAAGCAATTGTGAAAACCATTCGCGAATTTTACAACAAAAATTTCGAAGCATCAGATGTTCGTAAATCGATTGTGAGTGCTATTAGTATCAAGGTAATGGAACCTGTTTTTGAATCTCAGACCAAAACCAAATTAGGTTCAATGGATATGGGTTCTGATGATGGAACACCTGCGGTTTCGGTTCGTACTTTTATAAATGATTTTATAAAGAACAAATTAGATAATTATTTACATAAAAATACGCCGACAGCAGAAGCTTTATTGCGTAAAATTTTGCAGGCGGAACGTGAGCGTAAAGAATTATCAGGAATTAGAAAATTAGCTACAGATCGTGCCAAGAAAGCCAATCTTCATAATAAAAAATTAAGGGACTGCCGCGCGCATCTTCCCGATACAAAAAACCCACGAAACTTAGAAAGTACGCTTTTTATTACTGAGGGAGATTCGGCTTCCGGATCGATTACTAAGTCGCGTGATGTAAATACACAGGCCGTTTTTAGTTTACGTGGTAAGCCTCTGAACTCCTACGGAATGAGCAAGAAAATTGTGTACGAAAATGAAGAGTTCAATTTACTGCAAGCTGCTTTGGATATTGAAGACGGTCTGGAAAAATTGCGTTACAATAACATCGTAATCGCAACCGATGCCGATGTCGACGGAATGCACATTCGTTTGTTATTGATTACTTTCTTCCTTCAGTTTTTCCCTGAATTAATAAAAGAAGGACATTTGTATATTTTACAGACACCGCTTTTCAGGGTTCGAAATAAAAAGGAAACCATCTATTGTTATTCCGAAGAAGAAAGAAGAGATGCAATCGAAAAATTAAAGCCAAAACCGGAAATCACCCGATTTAAAGGTTTAGGGGAGATTTCGCCGGATGAGTTCAAAAACTTTATTGGAGAAACCATTCGCCTTGACCCAATTATGATGGATAAAAATACTTCGATTGAACAATTATTGTCTTTTTATATGGGAAAAAATACTCCGGACAGGCAAGAGTTTATCATCAAGAATTTGAAAGTGGAATTGGATGCGGTTGAGGAAATTTAAAACATATGAATAAAAAAACATTGATTTACGTAGTAATTGCATTTATTTTAAGTTTTGCATTGACTTATATTCTCATAAAAAGCTACAAAAAGAAACAAAACAAGAATACAATTGAAAATGTTCAGGTTAAATAAATTTTAATTACAAATTGTGTCAAACGATCTTCAAAACAGAGTTATATTTCAACAAGTAGTCGAGTTACTTCAAAATGCCCGACAACAAGTTTTGCGTACTGTAAATTCAACGATGACATATACGTATTTTGAAATTGGAAGAATGATTATTGAAGAAGAACAAAACGGGAAAAACCGTGCTGAATATGGCAAACAGTTATTAAAAGGCCTTTCTCAACAATTAACGAAGGAGTTTGGTAAAGGGTTTTCGATAGTGAATTTGGAAAATATGAGAAAGTTTTATTTGACTTACTCCATTTCTGAATCACTGACCCGGACTTTAGAAAATGAAAAATCCCAGTCAGTGACTGGGGAATTTAAAATTGAGAGATCCCAGCCACCAATTAAGGTTACTGGTTCAATTTCGAAATCACTGATTTCGTTTTTTAAATTGACTTGGACACACTATATTTTCTTAATGCGAATTGATGATGAAAAAGAAAGACGTTTTTACGAAATAGAATCTGAAAAATACAATTGGAGTGTTCGGGAATTAAAACGTCAATATGATTCGGCACTTTATACCAGATTATCTTTAAGCCGAGACAAAGAAGGTATTTTAAAACTTTCTCAACAAGGTCAAATTATTGAAAAACCGAAAGACGTTATTAAAGATCCTTATATACTTGAGTTTTTAGGATTACCGGAATTACATCAATATTCTGAATCGCAATTAGAAGAAGAGATAATTAATAAACTTGAACACTTTTTATTAGAATTAGGTCACGGTTTTACTTTCGTTGCAAGACAACAAAGAATTACCTTTGACGATAAACATTTTAGAATCGATTTAGTTTTTTACAATAGAATATTAAGATGTTTTGTCCTTATCGATTTGAAAATAGGCGAATTAAAACATCAGGACTTAGGTCAGATACAAATGTATGTTAACTATTATGACAGGGAAATGCGTTTGGAAGACGAAAACAAAACTATAGGAATTATTCTTTGTCAAAACAAAAGTGAAGCGGTCGTAAAATATACATTGCCTGAAAATAATGAACAAATTTTTGCCAGTAAATATAAAACAGTATTACCAAGTATTGAAGTTTTAAAAGAACTCATCGAAAACAAATAATATCAAATTTATAATTTCGGATATAAGTAAATGAAAGACAAAGAAGACGACAACATAATTCCAAACGACGACGAAAATAATTCTGATGAAAATCCACTTGATGAAAATCAAGAGGGAGATGATGAAATTATTGATGTAGATGCTAAGCATTTTGAAGGACAGCATTTTTACGAAAATACCGAAGAAGAAGGCGAAGACGTGATTACGAAGGTAACCGGAATGTACAAAGACTGGTTTCTGGATTATGCTTCATACGTAATTCTGGAACGTGCAGTTCCTGCTATTGAGGACGGTTTTAAACCGGTTCAGCGTCGTATTATGCACTCATTGAAAGAGCTGGATGATGGCCGTTATAATAAAGTTGCCAATGTTGTTGGTCACACCATGCAGTATCACCCACACGGTGATGCGAGTATTGGTGATGCCATGGTTCAAATTGGCCAAAAAGATTTATTGATCGACTGTCAGGGGAACTGGGGAAATATCTTAACAGGCGACGGTGCTGCGGCTTCGCGTTACATTGAGGCACGTTTATCTAAGTTTGCTTTAGAGGTTTTATATTCGCCAAAAATTACCGATTGGGGCGTTTCGTATGATGGTCGTCGTGCAGAACCAAACAATCTTCCGGTAAAATTCCCATTGCTTTTGGCACAGGGAGCAGAAGGAATTGCAGTTGGACTTTCGACTAAAGTTTTACCTCATAATTTCAATGAATTAATTGATGCTTCGATTAAGATTTTAAAAGGAAAAGCTTTTACCTTATATCCGGATTTCATGACACAAGGTGTAGCCGATGTGTCTAATTATAATGATGGACTTCGTGGCGGACGTGTACGTGTGCGTGCGAAAATTGCCCAGTTAGATAAAAATACATTGGTGATTACACAAATTCCGTTTTCGACCAATACAACTACTCTGATTGACAGCATTTTGAAAGCCAATGACAAAGGTAAAATCAAAATCAAGAAAATTGAAGACAATACAGCTGCCGATGTTGAGATTTTAATTCATCTTTTTCCAGGCGTTTCTCCGGATAAAACAATTGATGCTTTGTTTGCTTTTACAGCCTGCGAAACTTCTGTAGCACCATTAGGCTGTGTTATTGAAGACAACAAGCCTTTGTTTATCGGAGTTTCTGAAATGCTGAAAATTTCGACTAACAGAACAGTTGATTTACTTCGTCAGGAATTAGAAATTCATTTAGAAGAATTAAAGAATAAATGGCATTTCTCTACTTTAGAGAAAATCTTCATTCGTGAAGAAATGTATATTGATTTCAAGTTGTATTCTGACAGGGAATCGCTTTATAAATATTTATACGACAGTTTTGAGCCTTTCAAAAAATCATTTGTCAGAGAAATTACTGATGACGATTTACAGCGATTGACTCAAATTCCGATGATTCGTATTACCCGTTTTGATTCTGACAAAGCCGATGATTTTATCGCTAAGTTAGAAGATGAAATGAAGGAAGTGGAATTCAACTTAGCAAATCTGACAGATTTTGCGATTGCATATTTTACCAAATTAAAGGAAAAATACGGAAAAGGCCGTGAACGCCAGACTGAACTTCGTGTTTTTGATAATGTTGAGGCTACAAAAGTAGTTTTAAGAAATACAAAATTATACGTAAATCGCGAAGAAGGTTTCGTAGGAACCAGTCTGAAAAAAGACGAATACTTAACTGATTGTTCGGATATTGATGATGTAATTGTATTTTTACGAGATGGTAAAATGATGATTACGAAAGTGGATGCCAAAACATTTGTTGGTAAAGATATTATTCACATTGCTATTTTTGACAAGAGCGATAAACGCACGATTTACAACATGATGTATCGTGATGGAAAATCAGGTCCTTCATATATTAAACGTTTCAATGTTACAGGTGTAACACGTGATAAACCATATGATCTGACCAATGAAACAGCGGGTTCGCAAGTAGTTTATTTTTCACATAATCCAAATGGAGAAGCTGAGGTTATTACTGTTTTATTACGTCAGGTTGGGACTATCAAAAAACTAAAATTTGATATCGATTTTGCCAAGTTAGCCATTAAGGGACGTGCTTCAAAAGGAAATCTGGTAACGAAATATCCAATCAAGAAAATCGAATTAAAAGAAAAAGGTATTTCGACTTTACTGCCTCGAAAAGTTTGGTTTGATGATACGGTAAAACGTTTAAATGTTGATGCAAGAGGAGAATTGTTAGGTGAATTTAAGCCAAGTGATAAAATCCTAATCATTAATCAAAGCGGAAAATTAAAAGTTATTATTCCTGAATTGTCGACTCATTTTGATGAGGATATGATTGTTCTGGAAAAATGGAACCCTAAAAAACCAATTTCGGCTATTTACTATGATGGGGAGAAAGAACGTTATTTTTTAAAGCGTTTCCTTGTTGAAAATGAAAATAAAGAAGAAAGTTTTATTACGGAACATCCTAATTCGCAATTGGAAATTGTATCGACAGATTATCGTCCGGTAGCGCAATTGGTTTTTGCAAAAGTAAAAGGAGTTCAGAAAGAAGATTTACATATTGATGTTGAAGATTTTATTGCCGTAAAAGGCTTTAAAGCTATCGGAAATCAACTCACAACGGATAAATTAAAACAAGTTAATTTGTTAGATCCATTGCCTTATGAAGAGCCTGTTGAAGAAATACCTGAAAAACCAGAATTGTCAGATGATGAACCTGTAGAAACAGAATTGGATGATGACGGGCAAATAGGTTTGGTTTTGGAATAAATGTCTTTTACTTTTTGAAATCTATGTCATCCTGAGTCCATTCGGCTTCGCTCAGGATAAACTTAGTCGAAGGCTTGTCAATTGGAAAGGACTTCGACTCCGCTCAGTCTGACACCAATATAATATTATTGAAATAATAAGTTGAATATATAGAAATGCCCTTTTCGAAAGGGCATTTTTTTGAACAATGATTTTTATTTTAAAATTTGCGCAGCATGTTCTTTTGTTTTAACCTGCGAAATTACCTCATCAATAATTCCGTTTTCATCAATTACAAAAGTGGTTCTGTGAATTCCGTCATATTCTTTCCCCATGAACTTTTTAGGTCCCCAAACACCGAATGCATTGATTACTGATTTATCCTCATCTGCCAAAAGTGGAAAAGGAAATTCGTATTTATCTTTGAATTTTCCCTGCGCTTTCTGACTATCGGCACTAACGCCCAAAAGTTCGTAATTATTAGCCTTAAAACGTTCAAAATTATCTCTTAAGTCACAAGCTTCAGCTGTACAGCCCGGGGTACTTGCTTTTGGATAAAAGAAAACGACTAATTTTTTTCCGGCATAATCTGCCAATTTATGTGTTTTTCCATCCTGGTCTATTCCTGAAAATTGCGGTGCTTTATCTCCCTTTTGTAATGTAGTCATATTTTTATTTTAGATTGTTGACGTTAGATTTAGATTTCTGCCACTTTAGTTAATTTGAAATTGACAGGTGTTTTGCCCCGGGTTGCAGTGAAAACCCCGGAGTTATGGCAGCTTACATTTTTTGCATTGGCAAAGCGACCAGCGGAAGCTCTTGCGAATGTTTAAAAATGTTACTGGCAGAACGAGGAGTTGTAGCGGAAAACCGGATTAGGCACATGATAAAAATTATACTATTTTTACGTCATTAAAAATACGGAAATGAATAAAGAAGCACGCGTACAATTTGTTATAAATACGTTAAAAGAACTCTACCCTACTATACCTGTTCCCCTTGATCATAAAGATCCTTATACGTTATTGATTGCCGTATTACTATCAGCACAATGTACAGATGTGCGTGTGAACCAGATTACGCCGCTGCTTTTTGCAAAGGCTGATAATCCGTATGATATGATTAAAATGTCTGTAGAAGAAATCAAGGAAATTATTCGCCCATGCGGATTGTCGCCAATGAAATCGAAAGGCATTCATGGTTTGTCACACATTTTGATTGACAAACATGATGGGAAAGTACCTCAGAGCTTTGAGGCCCTTGAAGAATTACCTGCAGTTGGTCACAAAACGGCAAGTGTGGTAATGTCACAGGCTTTTGGAGTTCCTGCTTTCCCTGTTGATACCCATATTCATAGATTGATGTACAGATGGAATCTTTCGAACGGAAAAAATGTGGTACAGACAGAAAAAGATGCTAAAAGATTGTTTCCGAGAAATTTGTGGAATGATTTGCATCTTCAGATTATCTGGTACGGACGTGAATATTCACCTGCACGCGGGTGGAGTCTGGAGAAAGATATCATTACGAGAACAATTGGGAAAAAATCTATTATTGATGCTATGAATAAAGTTTAGAAATTTCAATTACCACTAAAACGCAAAGGTTTTAAAAAACGAAGTTTTGGAATTTGAGTTCTCAGAACCCGATACCCTATATAACATTCGGCCTTTTTAAAACCTTTGTCCTTTAGTAATATGTATCCAAATTACATTGACGCTTTTAAAGAATTATACTCATTTGTCATATCCAGGGCTCTGTAAACACCTAAAAGTGTTTTCTTTACATCTATACTTTTAGGATCAATGACAAGTGCTTTTTTAAGATACGGAATTGCACTTCTCACTATATCATCTTTCTGGGCATTTAATTTATCATATTCCAGCATTTCTTTTTTGGAATTCCCTAAAGCATCCATCTTATCTATTAAAGATTTTTTAGATTGTAATTTTATATAAGCGAGATTAATATAGGCATCAATAAAATTAGGATCTATTTCTAAAACATTATTATAAGCTATTTCCGACTTAGCTAAATCATCTTTTTCAAGATAAGCATAAGCTAAATGCCTTGCAATATCAAATTTTTTAGAAGGGACAAACTCATTTCTCGGCTTTTCGTAAAGTCCTGCCTGAATAAACGATTCCCTTGCTTTTGGTGAAATAAAAGCATCTTCTTCTTTTGTTTTTATGTTAGTAGCATAATAAGTAATACCTTTTCCTGAATACTTAATCCTTTTTAGTTCTTCCAAATATTTAATTGCCGAATCGTAATCTTTTCCATTCATAAATGAAGCTGCAGCATTAAAGAGATTCAGTGTGTCTTTTTTATCGAATAAATAAACTTTATAACTTTTCTCGCCACTTTCTTTGAAATTGCCTGCTTTAAAATCATTCATAGCACCATTAACAAGCTTAGATTTCATGTCTTTTAATGCCAAGGTAGCTTTTACGGAAAATTTATATTTACCGGATTCGTTTTCGTATAAAACTACATCCTGATAAGACTCTGAAGCGAGCGTGAAATTATTGGCTGCATCTATATTTTTGACCGCTAAATCCTTTAATACATTTCCTTTCAAAAAGTAAAACTCTGATTTCTCTTCATCCGGTGCATTAAGAATAAGGTATTCTGTCTTTTTTAAAATTGCTATCGCCTCTTCAGATTTTCCTTTTTCAAAAAGAGACTGGGCGTCTTTTATCTGACTTTTTTGAGAATATACTCCAACATTTATCAATACTATTGATAACATTATAATTTTTTTCATGTCTGAATTAGTTTGATTGTTAAAATAGATTTTTGGGTTTTATTTTATGTGCATTTTCTTAGTGGATGCAAAGACTTAAAAAGTAACTTCTAATTTTAATGAAACCTTATTATGTCCTGCAATTTTTTTAATAAACCTGCACCATCTTTTAAATCTTTTGATTCAAAAGTTTATCAAACTGAATAAATTAATTAGTGTAGTTTTTTATCATATTAAATAAATTTATGGGTTAAACGTCTTTCTCTCCTCTGCATTTAAATAAAAAAAATGTTTTTTAACAGTATTTAAATTATAAGTGTTTTTTTATTTATCATTTTTTAAAAACAATTTATTTTTTATCTAAAATAAAATTAAAAATCGAATACACAAATAAAAAACAAGCAATTTTTTAACTAAATCGTTATATTAAAATAAAGTAAGTAATAACTTGTGAATTTTATTTTTTTATCACATTATTGATTACAGAATTATTATGCCAACATATAATTTTAATCCTTAAATTAAGAACTAATACTTTTTAAATTAGTATATTAAGGTTATCATTTTTAAATTTTTAACCAAAAAAAAACTCACTATTTGTATTTTACATACGAATAGTGAGTTTTTACCAAAACGACCATTTGGTTTTTCTTTCGAAATAAACATCCGACAAAAGTAGTGGGCTGTTTAATTAGCTATAATCTCAAAACTTTTATTATCAATTTTCACAATTGTTAACGCTTGTGAATAACTTAATAAAAAAGAAACGACTTCTTTTTTAGGTTTTAGATTTCTAGAAGCTAATGCTTTTTTAGAGTAAATTTTCGCCATACTATGAAAATGTTTTATATTATAGTATAACGAGCTAATACTCAAAATAGTATTAGTTGGTTAAAATAATTTGATGTTTGTCGATAATTTTTCTCAAATTCATCAGAGCATAACGCATTCTGCCTAATGCAGTATTGATACTAACTCCTGTAAGTTCTGAAATTTCCTTGAAGCTCATATCCTGATACATACGCATTACCAAAACTTCTTTTTGATCATTTGGGAGTTCTTCAATTAATTTTTTAAGATCAACCTCAACCTGATCTACAATCATTTTGCCTTCGATAGTCAGAGAATCATCAGACATAATCGAAAAAATCGAAAACTCTTCTGTTTCTCTGTACATTGGCATTTTTTTGGTTTTACGAAAATGATCCACAATCAAATTGTGGGAAATACGCATAACCCAAGGTAAAAATTTACCTTCTTCGTTATAAGAATTATTTTTTAAGGTCTTAATTACTTTAATAAAGGTGTCTTGAAAAATATCATTTGAAATATCTCTGTCCGCAATTTTTGAATATATAAATCCATATATTTTAGACTCATGCCTTTTTATTAATGTCGACAAAGCGTTTTCGTTGCCTTCGACATAATTTTTAACCAATAGAGAGTCTGGAATATGTAAATCAGCCATAATACTTACTTTTTTAGTTTTTGTTTAAAATCTGGGAGTAATTTTCTAAAAAGTAATTTTATTGTATAGGCTTTTTCTTTTTTTTAGGTTATGTTAAAAACGTCTCCAAATTTAACAAATAATTATTTTAAAATGCAAATGAATAGGAAACAATTAATAATAAAATAGCAAATAATTTAAATTAAAATTAACCTTTAACTGAAAAGTGCTTAAAAACATTAAACAATTACAATGTTTTAACAATTAAATAGAAAGCACAAATTATTATAAATCATTCATTACAAACAAGTTGTACCTTCTATTTTTAATACTATTTGTAGTATTTATTGATAAACACGAACATAGTCTATATAAAATTTTTGAGGCAAAACAGTATCATCAACATCCGGGCCCCCAAAATTCCCTCCTATTGCCAAATTTATAATAATATAAAAAGGTTTATCAAAGGGCCAGGTATCTTCATTCTTAACTTCAGGTTTAAAAGTATAAACCAAAGCAGTATCTACGAAAAAGTCCATTCTTTCTTTGGTCCACTCAATTGCGTATACATGGAAACCCTCTTCTATAGCAGGAAACTCTGTTTTTTTGGTATTGATGGAATTTCCGTGACTATCCTGAGTATGCAGGGTTGTATAAACCATATGTGGATCCCTGCCAATATATTCCAGAATGTCTATTTCACCCGTTTTTGGCCATTTCACCTCGTCTATATTCGCTCCCAGCATCCAAAATGCCGGCCATAAACCATGCCCGACAGGCAATTTGGCCCTGGCTTCAATTCGTCCGTACAAAAATTCCTTTTTGCCTTTTGTTGTAATTTTGGTTGATGTGTATTTATCCCCTTCTTTTCTGCCTTCGATAATTAAATTACCATCTTTAATCCGGTGATTATTTTTAGTATAAAACTGTCTCTCATTATTTCCCCAACCGCAAAGATTTGGACAGCCATCACCAAGTTCGAAATTCCAGACAGATTCGTTTAATTTCTTTTTATTAAAGTTTTCTTCCCAAATGAGTTTTCTTTTTGCTTGTTGCCCCAGACAAAAGCTGCTTATCATAAATAGCAATACTATTTTTTTCATGCTGATTTTTTTAAAATTGCTAAAATCAAGAAGGCCAGCCTGAAATTGACCTTCTTCTTTATTTTTACTAATTAATCTATATTCTATTGATATACTCTCACATAATCAATCTCCATAGAAGATTGTGTAAAAGCCGGATCAATATTACCTCCGAAAGTACCGCCCATAGCTACATTCAAGATCAGGAAAAAGCTTTTATTGAAAGGTAATGAAGCATCATTAGGAACAGAATGAATTAATTGATCATCTGCATAAATTTTTACTGAAGACGGACTCCAAATCGTTTTATATACATGGAATTCCGTTGAAACATTTGCAATAGTTTTTGAACCTGTATTGCCATTCCCACCGGAATGCCCGGGATAATGAAGTGTTCCGTGAATCAGGTCCTGACTATTTCCCACATGCTCCATAATATCTATTTCTCCACAGGCGGGCCATGCGTTTGTTGCATAATTTTGTCCTAACATCCAGATTGCCGGCCAGGTTCCTCCACCTGTTGGTAATTTTGCACGTACCTCAACTTTTCCGTATGTAAATGCATATTTGCCATCCGATTTTAATCGTGCCGAAGAATAATCAGAACCTCCGGAGGCTTCTTTTTTAGCCGTGATTTTTAAATTCCCGCCTTGTACAATTACATTTGCTGCAGCACTGGTATAGTTTTGTTTTTCATTGTTACCAAAACCTCCATTTCCTAAATCATAACCCCATTTGGCAGCATCAGGTGCTCCATCTGTATTAAACTCATCAGACCAAACTAAATTTGTATAATCTGTTACCGGGTTCTGAACAGGCGGTGTTGTGGTAAAGGTATGGTACCAGGCCAATGCCGGATTTCCTCCCATTACGGCTCTGACTGTCATTCTGTTTGCTGTAATTGATAAAATTTCATAAGAAGTCTGACCAATATAATACCCCATAAATCCACCGTTGGAGAAATTCATTGTTGTTCCTCTTGTTTGCGTTGCATGATTTGGATTTGACATGACTACAGATTCTGAAGGGCTTAAAGAAACTGTCTTTACGCCACTTGCATCATAAGCCAAACAAGCATCATCCGGAGAACTTCCTCCTGCTACACTTGCAAAAGCAGCATTAAAGAATGTGGATCCTCCATTATCCAATTCAAATTTCAACTGTTCTCCATCAAGAGAAAAAGTCAGCACATTTTCATATAAGCAACTGCTGGCTGGTGAACCTGCTTTCTCAAAAGCAGCTGCCTGATAATAATTTGCATAATAATTTTTAGTAGCATCACCATCATTTTGACCGACACCTAAATGTCCGGGTTCTGAAGCTGACCAATACCATTTCTTAGAAGTACCGCCAGTTAAAAACTGAACGACCTCCGGATCACTGAAATCACTTAGAACCTCAACTTCAATTGTAGCATTGGTCGCAATTCCTCCTTTTCCGTAAGCAATTGCAGTTACAGTATAAGTATTGACAGCTGTTTTAGTAAATCGTTTATCGAATTTTCCGTTTGGTGAGTTTTCAGAAGTGCCATCGCTAAATACAAATTTGTATGAAATCGCATTATCTGCTGTCACCACAAGTTTTACTGTTCCCGAACCATCCCCATAAGGTGTATCAGCTGTTTTTCCAACAATTTCAGCTGTAACCTGAATATTTGTCGGAGCATTTATGTCTCCAAAAGTAAAATCATCTTTTTGGCAGCTTGCCATCAAAAGAATCGTAAATAAGGATACTATCTTTATAATTATTTTCTTGTTCATGATTTCTTTTTTTAATTGGATTGTTTAATATCATCAAAGTAATAGATTGCACCTGTTCCCATTTGACCAAAATCCGGGAATAAAATTACTCTGTCGTATTTATTAGCAGTACTAAAGCCAGCTGCAGTGGTAAGATCAAAAGTCAATACCTGCCAGGCATTCGCTACGGTCGTTGTTGCATGTACTTCAATAAAAACAGTTGGATTACCATTTCCGTCTTTTGGAGATGTTGAAACTTCCATTTTGTATAAGATGTCCGCTCCGACTTTTGGAGACCAGACATTTACTTTTACAGTTGTTCCTTTAGTATAATCAATTGTTTTTTCTAAATTCAAACTTGCTCCTGCCCAAACCTGTGCTCCTGAAGATTTTTCGATTTTAACAACCTTATTAGATACATTGGCTCCGGATTTATCCGGATTTGGCACAATAGCAACCGGGATAGGACCAAAACCGGCATCCCCAAAACCACTCCATGTATAAGTTAAGGAAGCCGATTCAAAATCAAGAGGCAATTCAATTGACTGAGCCGGTGTTTTATAGAAATAAATATTATCCACGAAGACAGTACCTCCGGCCCATGGAGTTCCAACAAGCTTCAATTGAAAAATATCGGCAACTGTTAATCCCTGACTTGTAAATGCCGAAATCGGAATATCTATACTTGTCCATTGATTGGCGACAAGATTTTTTACAACTGGTTTTTCTCCATTGGTTTTGCTGATCAGAGAAGTTTCAATTTTCTGCAAGTCAGCTGTCCAAACATCCATATGAAGATACTCCATACCTGAAACATCTATTGTCACATTATCTGCTAAGGCAATTCCCTGATAGCTTAATTTAATATAATTCAGCATTTTATCGCCATTCAAATCAAACTCTGTCCAGCTGCTGCCTTGTCCTGCCTGACCCCAATCCGGGAAATAATTAGTTCCTGCAACATTGGTGTATTTAGTGCCATAAATAGAAATTACATCTCCGGCTTGTCTGTTTGGAGGTGTCGGTGCTGATGCTGTTGGATTAAGAACAAGTTTTGCCGTAACTTCTGCAGTATATTCGGTTGTTTTAATCGCTGCACTTTTTGAAACTACACGAATGGTATAAACTCCTGCTTCTTTATACGTATAGGAAACCGGTTCTCTATTATTTGCCGAAACAGGATCGGGTTTTCCTGCCTCTCCAAAATAAACATCATAAAACAATGCAAAATCAGCAGTTGCAATAATTGTTATTTTTTTAGATACTGATAAATCATTTGTGATGACCACTTCTAAATTTTCAGGTGCTCTAAAAGAAACGACAACTTCTTTGTCTGCTTCAGTTGTTTTTCCATTGATACCCATCGCAATAATCTTCGTATGGTATACTCCTTCGGCATAAGTATGTGTAATAGTAGCACCCGGTGACAAATAATCGGATTCTACACTGCCATCACCAAAATTAATTTTATACTGTGTTGCGCCTTCGCCTTTAGGCAAAAAAGTAACTTTTCCTGTATTATCCTGTGTAACAGTTGTGAGTGCAGAAATGTTGGTCGGTGCGGCTACATTGTCCAAATCAATATCGAGACCATCGTTTGAACAAGCTATTAGCATTGACAAAACGAACAGATTTATAATAATATATATATTTTTCATAATTGATGTTTTTAGTATCCTGGATTTTGTTGCCAGTTTCCGTTAGCAAATTGAATTTCTTCGATTGGAAGTGGAAATAATTCGTTTTTATTGGCTTTAAAACCAGGTATTGTTCCCATTGCTTTTCCTGTTCTTACTAAATCAAAGAAACGATGTCCTTCACCAAAAAGCTCTAATCTTCTTTCGGCTAAAATAAAATCAGTAAGTGCAGCTCCGGAAGCTGAAATATCATGATTATTATCTCCAAAAGCGCGTCTTCTGACCTGGTTGAGATAGCCTCTCGCCTTACCGTCATCAATGCCTCCACGATTATAAGCTTCTGCTGCCATCAGTAAAACATCAGCATAACGTATTGCCCTGTAATTATTTGGGTTTGTTAAATTCAAATCACCCTGAGCATTGCTGCTTCTTTTTCTTGGTAAATATTTTCGGTTGAAGAAACCTGTATCTTCATTTCCTTTTCCAAATTTAATTCCATTGCCATTGTCGTAATTTGCATTTGCCAAAGCCCATGCATTAATATCCAAAATGGCTACATCCTTACGTTTATCACCCACTTCAAAAGCATCTGCACTTTCCTGGGTTGGAATATTAAAACTGAAACCGGATGTAAACTCAGGCCCATTATAATTACGTATCCCGCTAAAGCCTACAGCAACATTACCTTCACTACATTGCAAACATCCAAATCCCGCCCCTTCAACATCTGTGTATTGTACTTCAAAAACTGATTCTGTTCCGTTTTCTCCATCCAATTCAAATAATACATTATAATCTGTTTGTAAAGAATATGGTGAAGTACTGATTAAACTCTCGAATGTTGCTGCAGCTTGTGTAAATTTATTTTGATACAAATAAGCTTTTCCTAATAATGCCTGAGCGGCACCTTTTGTAACTCTTCCTTTTTGTGCAGCAATGGGAGATAAATTTGCAGTCGCAAAAATTAAATCAGCTTCAATAGAAGCATAAACCTCTTCGACCGATGAGCGCGGAATTGTTTTTTCATCTCCAATTTTAAATCTGGCATCGCCTTTCATCGGAATACCGCCAAACCATTTTACTAATTCAAATTGGTAATAAGCCCTAAGAAAACGAGTTTCCGCTATAAGTTGTGTTTTTCCTTCAAAATCGGTTTTATTTTGAAATTCAAGAATATAATTTGCTCTTTGGACTCCTGCAAACATCCAGTTCCAGATATCTCTAAGATTACTGTTCGTTGGCGTATGAATCATATCGTCTATTTGCTGAAAACCAATAACATCTGTAGGGCTTTCTCCTCCGCAAAGTGTATTGTCTGAAGCTATTTCGCCTAACAAAACATTTACGTAAGTAGATTGAAGCAAATCGTAAGCTGCAATCAAGGCGTTATCATAATCTGTCTTTGAATTAAAATAATTCTCAGAGTCAATAGAATATGCCGGAGCAGGATCAACAAATTCATCCGAACAAGAAGTCGTTACGGTTGAAAGCAATGTTATCACTACTAAAGTTGTAAAAATATATTTTTTCATTTTAATTGAAATTAAAAATTAATGTTTAAGCCCAATAAATAGGTTCTTGGCACTG
This sequence comes from Flavobacterium sp., assembly GCA_039931915.1. Lineage (GTDB taxonomy): Bacteria > Bacteroidota > Bacteroidia > Flavobacteriales > Flavobacteriaceae > Flavobacterium. Next base: position 25,069 of record JBDTRA010000042.1, read on the forward strand.
GATAGAATCCATAATCAATTCCTCCTCCAATTGGGGCTCCATTTGAAGCTCCCGGATCAAAGCCTTTGTATTTTGTAAAGGTGTACAGGTTATTTACACCTGCATAAAGTCTTAATTTCGAGATTCCGGCTTTCTGAGATACATTTGAATTTAATGTATATCCTAATTGTACATTCTGAATTCTTATATAAGAGGCATCTTCTATAAAATACTCTGAGAAAACATTGTTTGCAGTTGCACCGGTTGTTACTCTTGGTGTAGAATTACTTGTTCCTTCTCCTGTCCATCTGTCTAAGACATAATTTAAACGATTGGCATCTGAAAGTGTTCTTTCATAGTTACGGACCATATCGTTTCCAACTGAAGCAAAGGTGAAAACAGCAAAATCCAGATTTTTATAATTCATCTGTAAATTGAATCCCATTGTTGCATCCGGAATTGGATCTCCAATATTCGTTTTATCCTTAGTATCAATTACACCATCGTTATTTACATCAACATAACGAAGATCTCCAGGTGCAGCATTTGCCCCTAAAGCTAATTGAGATGGGTGTGCATCAATTTCGGTTTGGTTTTGAAAAATTCCATCGGTTTTATATCCATAAAAATATCCGATTGGTTTTCCAACTTCCATCCGTGAAGGTGCAGGTTGTCCTACTCCAAAAGCGCCGCCTTCAATAAAACCTGTTCCGTTATTTACTTCCAGCACTTCATTTTTAAGGAAAGTAATGTTGTACCCTGCACTCATTGAGAATGCATCAGAGAATTTTTCTTTATAATCGATTGAGAATTCAAATCCGGAATTTCTAACAGTTCCGGCATTCAAAGTAGGAGAACTTGCCCCCGGAGCCCCTGTACCGTTAATTCCTGAAACCGGAATATTTGGAATTAATAAATCTTTTCTGGTATCAATAAAATAATCTGTTACAAGGGATATTTTATTGTTTAATAATTTTATATCCAAACCAACATCAAATTTTCTGGCCTCTTCCCATTTTAAGTCCGGATTTGGAACTTGTCCTGTTGCTGTTCCGTTAGCCAGAGTACCATCAAAAACATACGTTGCTTCACCGGTAAGAAGTCCGATATAACCGTAATTTGGAATCTGGTCATTTCCTAATGTACCGTAACTTCCTCTTAATTTTAAGAAATTCAGGAATTTAGATTCTCCGAAGAAACCTTCATCAGAAATAACCCAGCCTCCGGTAAAGGAAGGAAAGTAGCCTACTTTGTTTCCTGGCCCGAATTTAGTCGAAGCATCACGCCTGATCATTGCAGAAAATAAATATTTCCCTTTGTAATCGTATTGTAATCTTCCAAAATACGAAAGTCTTCTCTGGTCATAAACATACGAGCTGTTTGTAAGCGTTTCCGAAATTCCTTTAGTTAAGGAGATATCTGCAAAATCCCATGAGTTATTAGGAACATCAAAACCAGTTGCGAAAAGTCCGTTACCCCATTCTTTAAAGATTGTTGTACCAATAGTTCCTGTAATGTTATGATTTTCAGCAATTTTTGTGTTGTACGTCCCAAAAAGATCAAATGAATAATTATTATCATTTACAGCTCCCTGAGTAACAGAGCTTCTTTGCACATCAAATACTTTTCCTCCGTAGCTGATCTGTTTTGCAAATGTTTTAGATTCACTGTTTGATGTATTAAAACCTATTGAACCTGACAGTGTAAATCCTTTGAAAATTTTATAATCCAATCCAAAATTTCCGTTTAGCTTTTTATAATTATAATCGTTGTACGTATTTGCGATTTGCGCTAACGGGTTTATAATTTCTGTTCCTAATCCCGTAGTACTTGGCACTAAAGTAAAATCACCATTTGCATTATAAGGACTAAGTGTGGCAGGAACATTCAAAGCATTAAACAAAACAGACCCAAGGCCATTTTCATTCAATGTATTTCTTGTGAAATATGTATAAATAACGTTCGTTTTTAATTTAAATTTATCGCTTAAATCAGCTCCAAATCCAATTCTGGCCGTATTTCTAAGGAAACCTGATTTACCTCCGCCAACAATTCCTTCCTGATCCAAATGCGAACCGCTTATAGAATAGGTAATTTTTTCTGAACCTCCTGAAATAGTCAAATCATTATTAATAATAGGGACACCTTTCATGAAAACTTCATCCTGCCAGTCAGTACCTTTTCCTAAACCGCTAACATTTGGATAAGGAAGTGCTTTACCACCGTTGGCATAACTTTCATTTAATAAAAGGGCATATTCTGTAGCGTTTAGAGTCGGTAACTTTCTGGATGTTTCCTGAAAACCCGTATAACTGTTAAAAGAAACTCTTGTTTTAGAATTCTTTTTACCCATTTTAGTAGTGACCAAAATAATTCCGTTTGCACCAATTGTACCATAAATAGCGGCTTGGGCATCTTTTAAAACAGTAATAGTTTCAATATCATTCGGATTAAGTATACCTATATCTCCCACATAACCATCAATAATTACTGTTGGTCTGTTCTCACCATTTGTAGCTATACCGCGAATACGAATATCCAACGGAGCACCCGGAGCTCCGGATTGCGTAGTTACATTTACACCGGAAATAGTTCCCTGCAAAGCCTGCTCAATTCTTGCCGGCTTTAAAATATCCAGTGTTTTGCTGTCAAGAACCGATACAGCGCCTGTAACTTCTCTCTTTTTTTGGCTTCCGTAACCAATCACAACGACTTCATCCAATGATTTTGCATCGTCGCTCATTTTTACAGTGATTTTGTTGCCTGAAATCACAACTTCCTGTGTTCTAAAACCAATGTAACTTAAAACAATTGTAGTTCCTTTTGGGACTCCGGATAATTTAAAAGATCCATCAAAGTCTGTGGTTGTACTTTGTGATGAACTTTTAACCTTAACATTTACTCCGGGCAATGATAAGCCTGAAGCATCCAATACAGTTCCTGTTACATCAATGTTCTGCGAAAATGCAAAAGATGTAAGCAGCAACAATACCATTAGCAATAATTTAGATTTCATAATTAGTTAGTTTTTATTGATGCTAAATTTATCTTATCCTTTTAAGAATAAATCAAAATTAACCTCAACAAAAAACATACATCATAAAAAAAATAAACTTAATTTAAATATATCGCAAAATAACCCTGTTTTACAACCAACAAAGAATGTTAATTTCGTTAACATTTTAAGTGTTAAAAACACAATAAAACGTTAATGTTGTGGTGATGCATAGGTGTTTTGTGACGATTTATATGCTACTATACAGACAGAATATATTCTACTAAGCCGATTTCGTGCTGCAAATCCATTTTTTTCCGTAAACGATATCTTTTTATCTCAACACTTCGGACAGAAATATTGAATAACGGGGCGATTTCTTTTGAGGAAAGATTTAATCGCAAATAGGCACAAAGCCTTAGATCATTTGGTGTTAATAAAGGGTGTACTTGTTTAATCCTCTTTAAAAAATCTTTGTCGGCACTATCAAAAGCTTCCTTAAAGATTTTCCACGAATCTTCTTCGATAATATTATCATTTATAGTTCTGATAACTGATTTGATATTTTTATTATCATCCTGGGTTGTTTTCTTTAAATCTTCTTTTATAAAAGCCAAAAGCTCGTTTTTACTGTTTAAACTCATTGTAGAAACTGCCAGCTCCCTGTTTTTATTATCCACATCCTGCGACAATTGCTCGTTTCTGAGTTTCATAAGCTGCTGTTCATTTTCAAGCTCCTTAATTTCTAATAAAAGGTTATTCTCTTCAATCAATTTCTCTTTTTGTTTCTGATAAAAATTACGGTATGCTTTGTTTATAAAATACGTCAGAACAAGTATCATAAGGAAATAAATAAAATAGGCCAGATTTGTCAGGTACCATGGTTTTAAAACCACAAATGTATAAACAGCTGTATTTTGCAAAATAGTATTGGCATATTTTGCCCTTACTTTGAATGTGTATTTTCCCGGTGATAAATTTTTAAAATTCACTGAAGATTTTGTACTCCACTCACTCCAGTCGTTCTGAAATCCTTCGAGCAAATATTGATACTCAGTGTTGATATATTTGTTGTATTCCGGAACTGTATAATTTAATGTGATATTATTGTCATTCGATTTAAAACTCCCATCTTCATTTAATGCAACATCCTTTAACGCTTGATTCTGCTTATTTATTGAAATTTCCGAAATAGAAACTGTATAATTTTTAAAACTTAAATTATCAATATCAAGAATATAATATCCGTCTGTAGTTCCTATTAAATAAGTTGATTTTGAAATTTGAGTGATATTCTCAAACCCCAACATCGAATTGGTCAAAGAAGACGGAATCGGGATTATATTTCGTTTTAATTGATTGCTAAGTTTACTTGCTGAAAAATAATGGATATAATTTTTAGAAAAAAGCCATATCCTGTTGGAATTATCAACAATCAATTTACCTGAAGTGTATTCGTCTTTCTCGAAAATAGAACTAAGCAGCTTATCTTTTTCAAACTGTTTTGTAGCCGGATTTAGTTTAAAAATTCCTTCCTTGTATGCGTAATAAATCGAATTATTAAATTTTGTCAGGCTTGCATTCTTTCCTTTTTTTGGAGAAGAATAAGCATAGAAACCCTTTGCTTTTAAGAGACTTTTATCCAGTTGAAATCTAAAAATGCCTTTGTATTCATGACTAACATACACTTCTAAATTATTAGTGATTTCAAAATAACGCGAAGAATAGTCAAAACCCTGTATTTTATTTTTAAATTTCCACTGGTTCCCTGCTTTTTCCAGAACTGAAATTCCGTAATAATTTCCCTGAATCAATTGATTTTTAGAATTTGGAACAGCCTCAAACTTCCATGTTCCTGAACCTGAAAAAATACTTTTTGCTGCTGTATTGTCTATAATAAAAGTTCCTGAATCATGACCGCAAAAAAGCGTATTATCAAAAGCAAACAAAGACCAAACCTGTCCTTTTGTTCCGCTCATAAATTGAAATTTACCATTGCTTTGATACTTTTTACAAAACAAACCCTGATTTGTTCCTACGTACAACATTCCATTATACGCAATTGAAGCATATACAGTACCTAAAACTCCTGTATCGTCCGTAAAACTATGTACAGGCGTTTGTAAATTGATGCAATTAATACCGTTATCAAGACCAACCCATACATTTTGATCTTTATCTTCAAACAATGACAAAGCCGTATTGTTGCTCAAACCTTTACTTTGTGATATATGATAGTTAAGTTTTCCAGTATCGGATAAAATAAAAACACCATTAGAAACTGTTCCTAATGCATAACTTCCGTCCTGAAGACGCTGACTGCTGTAGACAAAACCCGATTTTAATTCTGCATCAACATCAGTTTTAAAAGGCATTAAAGATGTTCCTGTCAATTTGTAAAATCCGTCTGATTGAGTCTGAATCAGTAAACCATCATCAAGGGTAAAAACATTTACAATAGTATATTTTTTTAAAATTGGATTATCGGATATCAATTTTCCTTTTCCTCCTTCAATTTCAAAAAGCCCTTCATTTAGGATCTGATAATAAATAGAAGTTTTAGTGCTAAACGATTTTACAACACCATTTTTGGGTGAAATAATTTTGAAAGCTTTCGTTTTTGTATCATAAATATAAATCCTGTTCAATGACTGGAACAAGATCCATTGATCGTATTTTAGGATATTCCAAAACTGTTCATCGTCAAGAATTTTATTTTTGATGGTATCACTAAGCGGAGTATATTTTAGTTTTCCGTTTAATTGCCTGGTCCAGTAACCAAAATTCATGTAGCAGCCTGTATAAATCTTATTATCGATAACTTTAACAGATCGCATTATTGTTTCATTAGGAGTCGGATACAATTGCCAATTTGTACCGTTATATTCCAAAAGACCTTCATTATTAGCAAAATAAAGATAATTCTGTTCATCCTGAGATATCATCCAGCTCTGGTTTCCGGCACCATAAATAGTTGATGGATATTTTACAATTGGCGGAAGTTCCTGAGAAAACATCTTAAAACTCACCAAAATAAACAGTATATATAATTTTGATTTCAAATTAGGTCGTGATATTAATTTATTACAAAAACAGTTCTAAAATAGCTTATTTTACATTGAAATAACAAGTTTTAACCAAAAAAAGCAGCAATACAAAAAACATGGCAATTTTGGAACAATTAGTTAAAATTTGGAACAATCTCATTAACAAAATTAAATTCAAAATTGATTACTTTTGTAGAAATTGACTTTTTTATGCAAATTGATCTTTCTACACTCGACCCAAAACATAATATTATCATTAAAGGCGCGCAGGTACATAATTTAAAAAATGTAGATGTTGCTATTCCCAGAAATAAACTTGTCGTAATTACAGGGCTTTCCGGATCAGGAAAATCGAGTCTGGCATTTGATACTTTATATGCTGAGGGACAACGTCGTTATGTAGAAAGTTTGTCATCATATGCACGCCAGTTTTTGGGTCGTTTAGACAAGCCAAAAGTAGAATACATTAAAGGTATTGCCCCTGCAATTGCGATTGAGCAAAAAGTAAATACAACCAATGCCCGTTCTACAGTTGGAACTTCGACTGAGATTTACGATTACATGAAGCTTCTGTATGCGAGAATTGGTCGTACCTATTCTCCTGTTTCCGGTCAGGAAGTCAAAAAAAATACTGTTACCGATGTTGTTTCAGATGTAAAAACTCTTGAGTTGGATAGTAAATGGCTCCTTTTAGCGCCAATTCATCTTGAAGAAGGAAGACAACTGGAAGATAAACTAAAAGTGCTTTTACAGCAAGGTTTTGCCCGTATTTTGGTTGATAACGAAATGGTTCGTTTAGATGAATTTACCCCAACAGAACTTCACAAATTAGACAACAAAGATATTTTACTGATCATTGACCGAATTGTTGTCAAAGACGAGGAAGAATTCTATAATCGTCTGGCCGATGCTGTACAAACTGCTTTTTTTGAAGGAAAAGGAATTTGTTATTTACAGGAACTAAATACAGACAAACGCTTTTCTTATTCAAATAATTTTGAACTGGATGGCATTACGTTTTTAGAGCCAAACGTGCATTTATTCAGTTTTAACAATCCTTACGGTGCTTGCCCTGTTTGTGAAGGCTACGGAAATATTATTGGTATTGATTCAGATTTGGTTGTTCCGAATACTTCTTTATCAATTTTCGAAAGTGCTGTTTATCCCTGGAGAGGAGAAAGCATGAGCTGGTATAAAGACGAATTGGTAAAACATGCTTACAAATTTGATTTCCCCATTCATAAACCTTATTTTGAACTTAGTGAAGACCAAAAAGATTTAATATGGAAAGGAAATCAATATTTTCAAGGTCTCAATGGTTTCTTTAAAGAACTCGAAGAAAAAAATTATAAGATCCAAAACCGTGTGATGTTATCCCGTTACCGTGGGAAAACAAAATGTCATGCCTGCCGTGGAAAACGCTTACGTGAAGAAGCTTCGTATGTAAAAATTAATGGTAAAACGGTTTCTGATTTGGTCGATTTACCAATTAAACATTTGGTTACTTTTTTCAAAAACATCGATTTAAACGTTTATGAACAGCAAATTGCAAAGCGTTTAATGATAGAGATCAACAATCGTTTGTCTTTTCTTACCGAAGTTGGTTTGGATTATCTTACTTTAAACAGAAATTCCGCAACACTTTCCGGAGGAGAATCACAGCGTATAAACCTTGCCACTTCGCTCGGAAGCAGTTTAGTCGGATCGATGTATATTTTAGATGAACCAAGTATTGGTCTGCATCCAAAAGATTCTGAACGTTTGATAAAAGTTCTGCTTTCACTTCGCGATTTAGGTAATACCGTTATTGTTGTAGAACATGACGAAGATATTATGAAAGCCGCCGATATGATTATCGATATTGGACCGGAAGCCGGAACTTTTGGAGGACATCTTGTTGCTCAGGGAACTTATGATGAAATTTTAAAATCGGAATCGTTAACAGCCAAATATTTAAATGGTGACTTAGAGATTTCTGTTCCGAAAAAGAGAAGGAAATTCAAAAATCATATCGATATTATTGGCGCCCGGGAAAACAACCTAAAAAATATTAATGTTACTTTCCCTTTAGATGTTTTAACGGTTATAACTGGGATTTCAGGGAGCGGAAAAAGTACTTTGATCAAAAAGATTTTGTTTCCGGCAATGCAAAAAAAGCTGGAAAACGCATCCGAAAAAGCAGGTCAGTTTAGTGAAATAAATGGTTCTTTTTCTCAGATAAAACATATCGAATATGTGGATCAAAACCCAATTGGAAGAAGTTCAAGATCAAATCCTGTAACTTACATTAAGGCTTATGATGATATTCGTGATTTATATGCAAAAGAAAAACTATCAAAAATAAGAGGTTATCAGGCTAAACATTTTTCTTTTAATGTTGATGGTGGTCGCTGCGAAACCTGTAAAGGAGAAGGTTCTATAAACGTCGAAATGGTATTTATGGCAGACGTGCAATTGCCCTGCGAAACTTGTGGAGGCAAACGATTTAAAAAAGAGGTTTTAGAAATCACTTTTGATGATAAAAATATTAATGACATCCTTACCATGACTATTGATGATGCTATTGCTTTTTTTGAAAAAAATAAGCAAACAAAAATCACTCAAAAACTGCAGCCGCTTCAGGATGTAGGTTTAGGATATGTGCAATTAGGACAATCTTCTTCTACCCTTTCCGGAGGTGAAGCACAACGTATTAAACTAGCCTCATTTTTAGTAAAAGGTGCTACAAAAGATAAAGCATTATTTGTATTTGATGAACCTACAACAGGTTTACATTTTCATGACATCAAAAAATTATTGGCTTCGTTTGATGCTTTAATAGAAAAAGGACATTCAATAATAGTAATTGAACACAATCTTGATTTGATAAAATGTGCCGACTGGATTATTGATTTAGGACCTGAAGGTGGGGAAAACGGGGGACATTTATTAGCTGTAGGAACTCCTGAGGAAATTGTAAAAGTAAAAAAATCAGTTACAGGAGTTTATTTAAAAGAAAAACTCAACTAAAATAAATTAGCCACGAATTACTTCTTTTTTACTTAATTGTAATGAGAAATAATTCGTGGCTAATTTATTTTTATTTTTTAATTGCTAGGCAACTAAACATCTTTCTTCAAAAGGGATACCATCTTCATCTATAGCAACTAAAATCTTTTTTTGTTTTGTTGATTCAATGGTAAGATACAACCATGCAACTGACCATAAACCTAATGTTAAACAAAAAATCATAAAATTGAATCCATGGTTTACAGTTTTACCTCCTTTTGAAAGTACAGCAAAAAGCATTTTGTCGTTACGCTCCTCAAGTACAAATCCATTATGAACTTTTTTAGAAATCATATTCGAAAATACTTGTAAACTTTCTTCTGTATTGAACTGAGTGCTTTTCATAATCATTAATTTAAAATTAATCAGGCCTTACTTTGAACATTAAGTTTTACAAAAATATAAAAACTTACCGTCTCAAGCAATACCAACTTTTAGTGATTTATAAGTAATTTTTCAGCATAAAAGAGGATTCTATAATAATTTGAAAACATAAAGTTCGTTTTTACCCCATAAATTACAAAATAAACAACTCCCGATTTATAATATTAGTAATTACATCAACGGATTATAATTCTCTTTATTATTAAAAAACTATAAATTTTATTTTTATGTAAAATTCACTTTCTATTTTTCCCAATAAAATCATACTAAATTTTAATCCCTATTTTCTTCAAAAGTGAATCAATAACATTATTAATATCAGGTGAAATTTTAAACTTATAGTTCAGGTATACATACAGGATTGTTACTAAAATTGACTTTAAAGCAATGCTAATAAGCTGGTAAAAAGGAAATTCCCAGAAATAAAACAACAAAAACAAGGCAAAGGTTAACAAAATAGAATGTATAGTTTGCTTTGTAAATGGATATAGATGAAGTTTCTTAACTACAAACTGCAATTTGGCCAAACTATATAAGGTAATCGATAATAAAGTAGCAAAGGCTGAACCGAAAATTCCCCAAATAGGAATAAAAATCATGTTTAAAACAAACGTTAAAAACACTAAAAGCAATCCTAAATATAAAACCATTCGATAATATTTAGTATTAAAAATAATGGCATTATTATTCCCTAAAATCAAATCAAAATACTTAGACATTCCGATCATAAATACAACCGGAATTCCACCGCTGTATTCTTTAGGAACCAGTTCGTACAACTGGCTGATATTTACAAAAATACAAAGCATCACAAAACCGCCAACAAATTGAAGATTTATTGAGGTTTTCTTGTACAGTATATTCAGTTCGTCATGTTTGTTTTCATGCATTAATTTAGCCGTGATTGGATATACAATCTGGTGCATAGCCCGACTTGGAACAGAAATTACCAGAGCAATATAAGTAGCTACAGAATAATAAGCAATATTCTCAATTTTCATATATTGGTTCAGCATCAATTTATCACCGTCTAACAATAAATTAGCGACACTTCCTGAAAGGATAATAAAAAACGTGTATTCCATTACGCTTTTTACATTCTCCGGAATTGTGATCTGAAAATTAGGACGTTTGATATAAAAAGCATAAAACATAGTGATTAGAAAGGCAATAAAATAAATTACGGCAGTTACATAGACAAACTCCACTAAACTTATCCAATGAAAATACAACCCCATTAATGCAAAAGAAGAGAACAATCTAAGTCCCACTTCTTTTATAAAATTCCCAAAAACCGAATGCATATGTACACGTGCCCAGGCATAAAAAATTTCGAAATAGGCCATACAAATCCCTATAAACGGAATTAAAAGCATAAACTCCTTTACAACCGGATTTTCTTTAGACACAAAAGCCGTAATATCATCAAAGAAAAAGATTCCGATAATTCCCAAAGGAATACACATCAATATCGGAAATAATGCCGTAAACGATAAGAATTGCTCTCTTTCTTCTTCTGTTTTATACTGAGAATAAAATTTGACCAACGTGTTTTGCATTCCAATAGCAAACAAAGGCATGATTACATTTGCTGCTGATAAAATATAATTGGTTAATGCATAATAAGTTGCTCCCAGGAAAACAGGATATAAATAAAGTGTGTTTATGGCTCCGATTCCGAAGCCGAAATATGTAATAATGGTGTTTTTGAAAGACTGATTTAAGACAATACCCATTTGTAATTTTAGATTGTAGAGTTCAGATTTTTGATTATTAAAACGTTTATTCGCTAATCAACTGTACTAATTGTTTGGTGAGATTTTTTCTGGAATATTGTTGCAAACCAACGCCATTAGCTTGTAATTTTCCTTCCAAAAATTGATTATAAAAGCCCAAAATTACACTTTTTAACTTCGCTTTTTCAGAATAATCAAAAAATACTCCGGTATTTGTTTGTATAATAATATCGGCAAAGTCAGAACCTTGAGGACCAATTGCAATTATTGGGCGATTAGACACCATATATTCAAATAATTTCCCTGGGATAATGCTTTTAGTATCTTCAGAATTAATTTCTATCAAAAGTAAAACCTGCGATTTTTTCTGATGTGCAATCGCTTCATTATGGGAAACATATCCTAAAAGATTCAAATAATCATTCAGTTTAAATTGTGCAATAGAATCAAGCACTTCCTGGCTTACAGCTCCAATTAATTTGATTTCTAAATTAATTTTAAAATCAGGAATTTCCTGAAGCAGTTCAACCAGACATTCCCATAAAAACTGAGGATTCCTATCCGACAAAAATGAGCCGATGTGGGCCAGGGTAAATTTGGTATCTAAGGTTTGTTTTTCAACATTCTCTATGTCGTAACCATTTGTAATTACAGAAATTGGTTTATTGGTAATCGCTTGGAATTCGGCTTTTGTAGTTTTGCTGGTAACAATAATGGTGTCAGCAGAATTTAATACCTTATGCTCTAAATTTTTATGTTTTTTTGCTGCATAACCTGATAATCGTAAAGCTTTATGATAGCCTATTGTTGTCCAGGGGTCACGAAAATCAGCAAACCACTTTACATTTAATTTTTGTTTTAATTCTAAACCAATTAAATGGAGGCTGTGTGGCGGGCCAGACGTAACAATAGTATCAATATTGTTTTCTTTAATGTATTTTTCCAAATAGTAAACAGAAGGTTTTACCCAAAAAACACGAGCATCCGGAATAAATAAATTCCCTCGGACCCAAAGAAAAGTTTTATCTAAAAAACCCTGCTTTTTCTTATTCGGCATAATTCCTGACGCAATTTTCTTTGTTTTATTTTTCGAAAAAATCGAAGCCAATTGATAAGGTTCCCATATTTTATTTTTAAGAACAATTGCCTGATCGGATATTTCGCTGACCAAACCTTCATCAACTATTGGATAAGTTGGGTTTTCCGGAACATAAACTATTGGCTGTATACCAAATTCCGGCAAATATTTTACAAATTTTAACCAGCGCTGTACTCCCGGTCCTCCGGCTGGTGGAAAATAATAGGTAATTATTAAGAGTTTTTTTTGTTCCAATGAAAATTTGGTTTATTGTTTAAAGTTTTTAGAAGTTATTAAAAAAGTTTATTTCTTTTAAATGGAATTCCATTTGCAATACGCAAGGTATAAGAAACTTCAATAATTATCATTAATCTTTCACATAAGATAATGATTTTATCTCAGCTATTCTTTGAGTTTCAACGATCTTTAGGTTTACTTCACTTACTTTATTTGTGTCCATATTTAAATTTCTTAAATAGTTTAAATAATATGTATATGAAAAGTAAACAATTTAAAATAATCCAAAAATTATAAAATCCCCAGACAATTTTATATTCAGCTTTCATACTTGAAAAACTAAAATATTCGCCTTGACTTTCATCATAAAAGTCATCATATCCCATCATATAAACTCCACAGAAAAGATATACTACTAAGTCTAACAAAATAAAACTAACAACTTTAATAATTTTCACAAACATTATTAAATGTTAGACTGACTACTAGACTTTCTTTCAAAATAAATCCCACCAATCAAAAGCAATAACATTCCAATTGAACTTGCTAATGTAATTGTACTTCCTGTTTTTACAACCTGAGGTTCAAACTTAAACTCAATAGTATGTTTTCCGCCTGGAATTTCCATTGCTCTCAACACATAATCTACAGGAAAATGATCTGTCAATTTACCATCAACGTAAGCATTCCACCCATTTTTATAATACATTTCAGAGAATACTGCCAAACCATCTTTTCCATTATCAGATTGATATTTAATGTAATTTGGTTTATACTCCACAACTTTTATAGTTCCTGTTGTATCCCATTCTTTTTTTAATTGGGCACTTTTAAATTTACCTTCATGTTCATCGATGTTAAAGACTGCTACTTTTTTAGTATCTAAATGATCTAAAGCTTTCATTACATCATCTGGTTTATTTACCAGTTTTACTGAACTTACAAACCAGGCATTTCCGTTTGCTTCAGGATTTGCAACTGGAATTTCCTTTCCTTCTTTATCTGTTTGAATTACATACTTAACATTAAGCATATTAAGCACTTCAACATTTCCTTTTTGAATTTGATAATCCATTAATTCCTGCATTCTTCTTGGCCTTACAGCACTATATCCTCCAATTGTTTTATGAAAATAAGACGATCTTCCTTGTAATTGTCCCTGAACATCAAATACACGATAAATTGATTTATCTTCCAGAATTTTCGTGTCTATAGGCGTTTCCTGAAATGGAGCTGCAATTTGAACCGGACTCACAAAATCTTTAGCGGAAACATATCTTTTGTCCACAAAAAACAAATCAAAAATCATTAAGATACCAACAATAATTAAAGTAGTGTTTTGCGAAAATTTGTTTTTAATAAACAGCCACAAAATTCCAAAAGTAACTACGATAAAAAATCCAGAACGCAATAAATCAGCAGAATACAAACTCATTCTGTCTTCTTTTAAAGCATCAACAAAAGCTGGTCCATACATTTGCATATAACTGCTGTCGCTCATGCCGGTAAAATGGAACATGCCTTTAGCTAAAACTAAAATTGCCAAAACGCCAAGTCCAAAAACGCCAGTTTGTACTAATGCTTTTTGCTGTAATTTTGGTTCGTCTTTGGCTTTGAAAAACGATTGTAAACCCATAACGGCTAAAACAGGAATACATAATTCAAGAATAACCTGAATCGAAGAAACTGCTCTAAATTTATCATACATTGGAACGTACTCAATAAAGAAATTCGTTAAAGGAGAGAAATTTTTACCCCATGAAAGCATCAAAGTAAACAATGCTCCGGTAAGGAATACGTATTTTATTTTTCTTTCATCAATAAACAAAGCTAAAACAGCCAAAAAGAAAACCACAACTCCTATATACGCCGGAGCGGAAACTATAGGCTGGTCGCCCCAATAGGTTGGCATTCCTGAAACAAAGTCTGCTGCCTGATCAGAAGGCACACCTTGTTCGATCATAAAGGAATACATGCGACTGTCTGTACCGACATTTTCATGACTTGAACCGCCAAAGATTCTTGGCGCAATTAAGTTTAAACTTTCTGCAATTCCGTAACTATATTCAGTAATATAATCTGTTGTCATTGATGCAGTGGTTTGATTTTTAGATCCATCAGGATTAAAAGTCAACTCACTTTTATCACGAATACTATATTTAGCATATTCGCTTGTAGCCATTAAATTAGTGGCGTTTGCACCAATGGCAAGGATTCCGGCTATAGCCAAAGTTCCTATTGCAACTAAAAGTGGCTTATATTCCTTGCCTTTAATAAAATTGAAAACAAAATAACCTGAAAGTATCAGTAAGAATATCAATAAATAATAGGTCATTTGAAAGTGGTTTGCATTAATTTCCAACGCAACCGCAAACATGGTGAGCAAACCTCCCCAAACATATTTTTTCTGAAAAACAA
>JBDTRA010000043.1:0-39882 GCA_039931915.1 Flavobacterium sp.
GTTTACCGCTTTTTTAATTTCTGAATTGTTTTTAATGTAATATTGATACAAACCTTCCTGATATTGATATCTTTTGATGAGTTCTTCTAATATCAGGTTTTTGATTTCTTTTTGATTTTTATCCAATAACGTAGTTTCACTTTTTTCTATAGCAGCTAATAACTGTTGGTATTCGGCAACTATAGTTTCATCTATTTTTTCGTTTTTGGCCGCTGCCAGAGTATTTTTCAAAGCAACTTCTGTTTCAGTGTCAAATGTGATTTTATTAATTTTTAAATACTGTTTGAAACTGGTATAATCAGCATCAGTCAGAATTGGGATTTTCTCTCCTAAATTTGGATTTTTGTAATAGTAAGAAGTTGCAAAATCAAATATTCCATCGTTTTTTAAAAGTGCGGTTGTAATTGCGCTCATTTTAGTTTCGTCCAATTCAATGTCCGGTAAGACTCCACCACCATCATAAACAGTTCGTCCTTTTCTGGTTTTAAAAGCATTAAAATTTTTAGAATCCGTTTTTTGTGCAACACCATTTTTATCCTTATGGGCATAATCCAGTGCCTGAATACAACGGCCGGAAGGGGTGTAATATCTGGAAATAGTAACTTTTAATTGTGTTCCGTAAGTTAAATCGACAGTACGTTGTACCAAACCTTTTCCAAAACTGCGGCTTCCCAAAATTACTGCACGATCCAAATCCTGCAAAGCTCCGGATACAATTTCTGATGCAGAGGCACTTCTTCCGTTTACTAAAATGGCTAATGGAATTTCAGTATCAATCGGCTCTTTTTGTGTTTTATAAGTGTTGTTGTGTTTCTCGATTCTTGACTTTGTGGTTACAATAACTTCATTTTTAGGAACAAATAAATTACAAATATCAATCGCTTCGTTTAAAAGACCTCCTGGATTTCCTCGTAAGTCAAGTACAATCTGTTTGGCACCATCAGCTTTTAATTTTTCAAGCGCTTCTTTTACTTCAACAGAAGCTTTTCTGCTAAAATGCGCCAAAACGATATAACCTGTTTTGTCATCAATTTTCCCAAAAAAGGGAACAGATTTAATGTCAACTTCGTCCAAAACAAGTTCGGTCGTATAAGGTTTATTCTGGCGAAGGTATTTTATCGTGATTTTAGTATTTTTAGTTCCTTTTAATAATTGAGAAGCATCATCTTTAAAATCGGCAATTAATACATCCCCAATCTGAATAATTTCATCGCCTGCTTTTAAACCCGCTTTATCAGCAGGATAATTTTTATACGGTTCGCGAACAATTAAACGGTCTTTTTTTCGTGCAATCATAGCGCCAATTCCCGTGTATTCGCCGGTATTGTTGATTTTAAAATTTACGACATCCTGTTCATTAAAGTAAACCGTATAAGGGTCTAAGCTTCCCAGCATACTTTTAATTCCTTTATCCATTAAGTCACCGGGATTGGTATCGTCAACATAATTGGTGTTTACGGCTTTGAATAAAGTAGTGAAGATTTCGATTTGTTTGGCTATTTCAAAAAAATCATCTTTGAAACTGGCTCCAACAAATAAAAATCCCGCTGCAACAACAGGAATAATAAATCTCTTTTTTAAATAAGGGTACATGATTATATTTTTTTTCTTTTAAATCTTCTTTTTCTAATAAAATAGACAATTACACATAATACTATAATAAATGGCCAAATGCCAATGATATATATTAAAAATTCTGAAAGGCTAAAAAATCCGGATTTAATAGCTGCCCATATTTTTGACCCGTACGAAGCTTTAATGCCTTCTTTTTCTGCTACTGTTTTGTAGAATTCAATAGTGACAGTACTCTCAGAAACAAGACTTTCTAAATATTTCAACTGTCCTTCTTTAGCCTCAATTTCTTCACGGATAGTCGAAATCTGTTTTTCAATTTCTAAAATCTCACTTATTTTAGTGGCTTTTTGCAGTATTTGAAGATAACGTTCTTCCAGTTTTCGTTTTGTTTTTAATCTGGAATTTAAGTCAATATATTCTTCGGTAACATTTTGTGAAGTGATGTCTTTTTTGTCAAAATAAGAAACTCCTTTGGATATTGATTGTAAAAAAGCATCAAAGTTCTGACTAGGAACACGAACAGTAACACTTCTACTAATATTGTCGTAATTTTTTTCCTGGGAATCACTTTCAATATTTCCTTTATTTTGTTTAATCGCAGTTTGGATTTGATTAAAAGTATCTTCTAAATCACTGGTTTCAAATTTTAGAACGCCTTGTTTAATTATTTTTTCAGGAGTCTCTAAAGTTTCCTCTGATTCCTCTGATGAAGGAACAGAAGGTGATGATACAGCTATTGCTGAAACTTCACTTTTATCGTCAGCACTGCCTTCCTGCTTTTTACAACTTGAAAAGGTTAAAATCAAAAATAGAGGTAAAAAGAAAATGTTTCTCATAAAAATTTCAAATTAGAGCTAAAACTACAATTTTTTTATAATTTTTTATCTGATTTGATATATTAAGTTGTCTTTGAAGAACTACAACTCCGTTTTATTTTCAGGATGCGGCGTTTTGTTTACCTGTTGAATGAATTTTTCAAACAACTGAATCGTTTTGGTATTGATTTCTTCGTAAGTCAATCGGTCTTTACTTTGATAAAAAAACATAAAACAATAAGGTTCTTCCACGTTTTCCCAAAGTAAATGTTTGTTCAGCCGATAGGTTTCTCTTAAAACACGTTTAAAGTAATTACGATCAACGGCTTTTTTAAAATATTTCTTGGAAACCGATACTCCAATTTTAATTTTCTCTTCCTGATTCGCTTCTCCAATACGATAAACCAAACGCAACGGATATTTAGAAACCGATTTTCCTTCAGAGAAAAGTAAACCAATTGTTGTTTTGCTTTTTAAACGTTCGTTTTTGGGATAAGTAAAATTCATTATATTCAGAAAAAATTTGCAATTTTATCCGCAAAGGTACAATTAAACCATAAAAACGGTTATTGTTTTTAATTTTAATACCACTAAAAATTTATTTATTACTTTTGCTCATTAATTTTTTTTAAGCATGCAAAAGATAATTTCGTATCCCATATCCGTAATTTATTATTTATGTTTTACATTGTGTTTGTTGGTTTTTCATCCAATACAATGGATTTGCCTAAATCTTTTTGGTTATCAGGCTCATAAAAAAAGTGTTGATTATTTGAATTTTTCCCTTTTAAGATGTACTAATCTTGTGGGAACGACTTATAAAATTGAAAACAGAGAAACTATTCCTGTCGGAGTTCCCTTGATTTTTGTTTCAAATCACCAAAGCATGTACGATATCATTGCAATGATTTGGTATTTTAGACGTTTTCATTGTAAATTTGTAAGTAAGAAAGAGTTAGGAAGCGGAATCCCAAGCGTATCATTCAATTTACGTCATGGAGGTTCAGTGTTAATTAACCGTAAAGACCCTAAACAAGCAATTCCGGCAATCAAAGGCTTGTCTGAATATATTGAAAAATACAAAAGATCTGCTGTAATTTTTCCTGAAGGTACCCGCAGTAAAACAGGAAAGCCAAAAGAGTTTGCCCAAAACGGGTTAAAAATTTTGTGCAAATATGCACCATCTGCATATGTTGTACCTGTGAGCATCAACAATTCATGGAAAATGGTGAGATATGGTTTTTTTCCGGTTGGTTTAGGAAATCGCCTTACCTTTACCGCTCATAAAGCCTTAGCTGTTAAGGATTATGATTTTGCCGAATTAATGGCAGTAACAGAAAAGGTAATTGTAGAAGGAGTAAATGAATATAAATAGATTTTTGTTTTTAGAGAAATTTCTAAAGCTTAAATCCCAAATCTAAAATAAAAAAGTAATGTCTATAAAAAACATTAGATTAGAAGTAATGCAGTTTTTGGAAAAAAACGTGGATAGCTTCGTTGAACAGTATTTAATCCCTGTCGAAAAGATTTGGCAGCCGTCTGATTTTTTGCCTAATTCTGAAGGAGATAACTTCTTTGAAGAGGTAAAAGAATTACGTGAAATTGCTAAAGAATTACCATATGATTTCTGGGTTACACTTGTTGGTGATACAATCACTGAGGAAGCTTTGCCAACTTACGAATCCTGGTTGATGGATGTAGAAGGTATAAATCAGATTGATAACGGTGGAAATGGTTGGTCTAAATGGATCCGTCAATGGACCGGAGAAGAAAACCGCCATGGTGATTTACTAAATAAATACTTGTATTTGTCCGGTCGTGTTAACATGCGTGAAATCGAAATGACAACACAGCATTTAATCAACGACGGTTTTGATATCGGAACCGGGTCTGACCCGTACAAGAACTTTGTATATACCAGTTTTCAGGAATTGGCAACTTATGTATCGCACAACAGAGTAGCTCAAATGGCCAAGAAATTTGGTGATAACAAATTGTCTAAAATGTGTAAAATGATTGCTGGTGATGAAATGCGTCATCATCATGCATACAGCGAATTTGTTACACGTATTTTTGCAGTTGATCCCAGCGAAATGATGTTGGCTTTTCAATATATGATGAAGCAAAAAATCGTTATGCCAGCTCATTTCTTAAGAGAATCAGGTCAGAAGATAAGTTCTGCTTTTGAACAATTTTCTGATTCTGCACAGCGTATTGGTGTTTATACAGCAAACGATTATGTAGACATCATGCAAAAGCTAACCGATAAATGGGAGATTGATAAGATCACTAATTTAACTGACGAAGCTGAAAAAGCACGTGACTATTTAATGAAATTGCCAGCACGTATGGCCAGAATTTCTGAGAGAATTGTAATTCCAAAAGAATCACATATTTTCAAATGGGTTGAACCGGCAAGACTTTAAACTCCTGATTTTAGAGTTGAAATTGTAGATTTTAAAATAAAGCAACTAAGTTGCGTTTAATAATAACAAGAAATAAATGTTGATTGTTGAGGTTTTTAAAACTTTGATAATCAACATTTTTTAATAAAATGGGTTCATGAAAAATACAGATTTAATAAATAAAACGATCAAGTTTGTAAAAGAAAAATTAAATGATGCTGAAGGAGGCCACGATTGGTTTCATATTGAACGTGTCTATAAAAATGCATTACTGATTGCCAAAAATACCGATTGCGATCTTACAATAGTTCAATTAGGTGCTTTGCTTCATGATATTGCCGACAGTAAATTTCATAACGGAGATGAAACCATCGGTCCAAAAACGGCACGGCTATTTCTGGAAAATGAAAAGGTATCCGAAGATATCATAAAACATGTGGTAAACATCATTGAAAACATTTCATACAAAGGAGGTAATTTCGAAAAGAAATTTTCTTCTGTTGAATTGGATATTGTTCAGGATGCAGATCGTTTAGATGCGATTGGAGCAATTGGAGTGGCGAGGGCTTTCAATTATGGAGGTTTTAAAAATCGTGCACTGTATGATCCCGAAATTGACCCGATCAGCAACATGACAAAAGAAGAATACAAAACGAATAATGCACCAACGATAAATCATTTTTACGAGAAGCTTTTACTCTTAAAAGATAAAATGAATACCGATACCGGAAAGCAAATCGCTGCTGAAAGACATGGTTTTATGGAGTCTTTTCTAGCACAGTTTTATGCGGAATGGGAAGGGATTAAATAGTTTTCAGTCTCAGTCTTCAGTCAGAACTTGAGAATCCTTCGACTTCGCTCAGGAAGACACTCGACAAGAAGAAAATTTTGTTGAAATTTGTCAGGCTGGCGAAGTCGAAGCCATTTTAAAACTTTTGTTTCTGTGAAGCTTTGTGTATATTTGGCGAAACTCTGTGAAATAATTAATTCACGAACACCCACAATCCCCATCACCACAGTCCTTTTTCTTTTTAGATTTCCAAAAGAACTTTTTAATCAAAAAGAAAACTGCAAAGGCTAATATGGCAAAAGCTATAATTTCTTGTATCATGACTACATTATTTAAGAATTTGATAGGCTATTAAAGCTACAAAATAGGCCAGACCGCTCATGAAAACCAGCTGCATTGCCGGCCATTTCCAGGAATTGGTTTCTTTTTTGGTAATAGCAAGTGTGCTGGCGCATTGCATTGCGAAAGCATAAAATAACAGTAAAGAAATTCCGGAGGCAAAATTGAAGATTTTTGAGCCTGATGCAGGATCTACTTCCTGTTCCATTTTGCTTTTTATGGTTGCTTCATTATCACTGTCTCCTACACTGTATATTGTTGCCAATGTTCCAACAAAGACCTCACGTGCAGCGAAAGAGCTGATAAGTGCAATTCCAATTTTCCAGTCGTAACCTAATGGTGAAATTGCCGGTTCGATAGCTCTGCCCATAATTCCGATATATGAATTCTCTAATTTCTGTGAGGCAACTTCGTTTTGGAATTCAATTTCATTTAAATGTTTTTCAGCTGTTCTTTCTTTTACGATGGTTTCAGCTTCGTTAAAATTCTTTCCGGGGCCGTAAGAAGCCAAAAACCACAAAATAACAGATATCGCCAGAATAATTTTACCTGCTCCAACTATAAAAGCTTTGGTTTTTTCAACAACATTGATACCAACGTTCTTGAAAAGTGGTAATTTATAATTTGGCATTTCGACTACGAAATACGTTTTGGTGTCTAACTTTAAAATTTTATTTAGGATATAAGCCGATAAAATTGCCGTTCCAAATCCTAAAACGTAAAGAAACATGAGTGTTAATCCCTGAAGGTTTAAAATTCCTAATACACGTTTGTCCGGAATTACTAATGAAATGATAATGGCATAAACAGGTAATCTTGCCGAACAGGTTGTAAACGGAGTTACTAAAATGGTAATCAGACGTTCTTTCCAGTTTTCGATATTTCTGGTTGCCATAATTGCCGGAATCGCACAGGCAGTCCCTGAAATCAATGGCACAACACTCTTTCCTGAAAGTCCGAATCTGCGCATGATTTTATCCATCAAAAACACAACCCGGCTCATATAACCGCTTTCTTCCAAAATGGAAATAAACAGAAATAAAAAGGCAATCTGCGGAATGAAGATAATAACTCCCCCAATTCCGGGAATGATTCCCTGAGAAAGCAGATCTGTTAAAATACCACTCGGTAATTTTTTGGCAATCCAGTTGCTTAAAGAAGCAAAAGTACTGTCAATAAAATCCATTGGAATGGTTGACCAGCTAAAAATCGACTGAAAAATAACAAAAAGGATACCTAAGAAAATGGCATAACCCCAAACTTTATGAGTTAATACACGATCCAGTTTGGCTCTGACATCTTTTGCAACCGAAGCATCTACTTTCAATCCTTCTTTTAGGACACCATTAATAAATTGATAGCGTTTTATGGTTTCCTGTTGCTGCAGACGTTTTAATTCTGAATGTGATTTTGTGAAAGTGGTGCTAATTTCATTCCGGTCTAAATTTGAAAAGTTCACATCCTGCGTAATGACCAGCCATAATTTATATAATAATTGGTTTGGAAAAGCGTGTTGTAATTTTTTAAAATATTCCTGATCAATTACCGAAGCATTTAAACAAGGCTCGTGCGTAAGCGTTTTATACGAAACAATTAATTCTTTTAATTCCTCGATACCGTGACCTTTACGCGAGCTGACCAATGCAATTTTGGTTTTAAGATGTTCTTCAAGATATGGAATGTCAAGTGTAATTCCTTTTGTCTCCATACGATCAGCCATATTAATGACTAAAATTGTTGGAATTTCGAGGTCTTTTATTTGAGTGTAAATAAGCAGGTTTCGCTTTAAATTCTCAACATCCGTAACAACAATTGCAACATCGGGATATAATTTGTCGTTTTTGTTCAGTAAAAGTTCAATCACCACACTTTCATCCATTGAACTGGCATTCAAACTGTAAGTTCCGGGTAAATCTAAAATATTGGCTTTTATCCCATGAGGTAATTTACAGAAACCTATTTTTTTTTCAACAGTAATTCCGGGATAATTCCCAACCTGTTGATTTAATCCCGTAAGCTGATTGAATACTGAAGTTTTTCCCGTATTTGGATTTCCGATAAGGGCAACATTAATGTTTTCAACACTCATTAGAGATTGGTTTTGATAAGTTCAACTTCAATTTCACGGGCGGTTTCTATACGAATAGCAACGTGAGAACCATTAATGTCTAAATACAAAGGATCTCCAAAAGGAGCGATTTGAAGCAATTCAACTAAATTGCCCGGCAAACAACCCATTTCTAATAATTTTAGAGGAATAAGATCGATATCAAAATCTTTGATAATGGCTTTCTCGCCTTTTTTCAGAGTGTGGATAGTATTTTGCAAGCTTATTTAGATTGAATTTAGATTGCAAAAATAGACAATTATTCTATATATAATGGCAATCAATATGTACACAAATGCTAAATGTTTCTAAAATAAATTTTATTAACTCTTCATTTTTGTTTTTTAAAGTATTATATTACATTTGGCACGAAATCATACCAAATAATTATGAATAAATTTTTTTATAAAATAACTTCTTTTTGTATTCTTGTTTCGTTTTTAGTAAATTCATGTTCTAATGAAGATTTAGTGAATGAAAATATTGTTGCAATAAATAAAGCTGAAAAATATTTTAATAGCAATGAAATTAAAGTAAAAGATAATTTCTATTTTTCAGGTACTCCAGATTGGAAAAATGCAAGTGTTAAAAATGATACGATATTAGTACCTGTACTATCTGATAATCCTCTATTTGTAAAGGATGTAAATAATTGGGATAAACCACTATATTTTAATTCATATCTTCTTATTACTAAGAATAAGCACAATGACACTTTTGATTATAATTTAAAAGTTTATTTCTCTTCTGATGTAATGAGTTTAAGTATAAATCGCTATCATTTATATAGTATGGAGAATGTATTAACTTCGGATAATGGTAAAAAACCAATAGAAAATAAAAAATTGGCAATCACCAGTAAAACAATGGCTTGTGAACTTTGGGGGACGTATGCGGTAGATAGAGAAACTGGACAAGAAAGATTATTATACACATGGTGGCAATGTGATGGTTCTGGACGTACTGATGAACAAGCGCCTCCGGATGGTGGAGGTGGCGGCGGACCAGTAGAAACAACAGAAGCTATAGAGGACTATATTTATGATACGGAACTTGACCCTTGCACTAAGGATATATTAGATAAATTAAAAAATTTAGGGAACGGAGATATTGCAGAAATGCTAAAGCGATTTAGTCCTGATGGATCTGTTTTTAGTATAAACATGTCGACTGGTCAAGTAGAAAATAATGATTCTAATATTTGGGCACAAACTAAAATGAATACAGATACTGGTATCGTTAATATGGTTTTTAATCAGGATTATATTAATGGAAAAGATAATCCAAACCCTCCCACAGATTTATCTGTTGCCACTACAATGGCACATGAGGTTATCCATGCCTATTTAATTAGTTTACTTGAAGATAATAAAACATGTGGTACTTCAGGAATTTGCGATTTCCCTACTATTTATGAGGCTTATGTACAACAAGAAATTACAAAAAATACACAGATACTTCCTGATGCTCATCATGAGTTAATTGCTGAAAAGTATGTAAATGCAATAGCCTCTACTATTCAGGAATTTCATACTGGGCAAACAGTTACTTCTGGTTTTCCTCAGCAGGTTTATTTGGATATGGCTTGGGGAGGGCTTCTGGGAACACAGATATTTAACAAAAATTATCCTAATGATCCTAAGAATATAAATTATAAAGATCGGGAAAGAATTTTGGGTAGAATTCAGGCCGAAAAAAATGGTTCTGTTTATGGCGTAAACACACCATTAGGAACACCTTGTAAAAAATAAAATCATGAAACAATTAAACAAATTATTCGTAATCATTTCTCTCTTTACTTTATCGTGTGCCAATGCGCAATATGTAGAAAATTACGAGCCTATCAATGTGTTTTTAGAGACTCAAAAAATCGATAAGAGTAAAAAGCACATTCTACAAGCTAATAAGGCTTCAAATAAACAGGCTTTAAGGATTTTTAATGGGGATGTAGGACCTGATCATATTATAGACCCAAAGAATCCTATAGATTATACAGATGGTTTATTTGTAGAAAAACATTGGAAAAAAATGTATGAAGAATATATTCATGATACCATAAAAAGATACTGGAAAAAAGAAGATTTTCCGGAGTATAATTTTATACTTGAAGATGAAGCAGGGTCATTTAAATACGATTTTATGATTAAGTATATTGATACTGGATTGCAATATGAAGCAATAGTAATTTCGGAACCCATGTATTATATGAATAGAAAATATATTATGTTTTATTATGCTAAAGTATTTGCTGGGGGTGGGGGGGATTATTCTACCGTTATCATGAAAAAAGAAAACGAAAAGTGGATTGTTGTTAGGGTAATGGGAGATTATGCTTTTTATTAAGATAATAGCTTTTTTGTAAATCACTTAATATGTATAATACCTTGTAAAAATTAAAATCATAAAACAATTAAAACAAACATTCGTAATAATTCCTTTTTTCATTTTGTTATGTGTCAGTGCACAATATGTAGAAAGTTATGAGCCTGTCAATGTATTTCTAGAAGTACAAAAATTAGACAAAAAGTGCATACTATAAGCTGATAAGGCTGCAAATAAACAGGCTCTAAGACTTTTTAATCGGGGTGAAGGAGTTGAACATATTATTGATTCAAATGGCCCAATAGATTATACAGATGGTTTATTTGTAAAACATTGGAAAAAAATGTATGAAGAATATGCAAATGATACAATTTCTATATTAATTTTGACAAAATTAAGGGTAAATGGACTGTCTTCGGAGAGGGAGACGGTATTTATCGTTGATGACTGATCACATTTATTCCAGGCATAAGAATTAATACCTTCTAAAAGTACCTAATTTCTTCTTTGTCAGTTCCGTCAAAGAATCCCGCTAAAATGCCTTTTTTTTGATCTGCCAAAACAAAATTTTTGACATCAACTATATCATACACTGATCCGGACGTCAAACAGGTTTTCCTCAGCAGTTTTATTTGGATATGGCTTGGGGAGGGCTTCAGGGAACACAGATATTTAACAAAAATTATCCTGATGATCCTAACCATAAAAATTATAAAGATCAGGAAAGAATTTTTGGTCGAATTAATACAGAAAAAAATGGGTCTGAATATGGAATAAATACACCAATTGGAACACCCTGCAAAAAATAAAATTTATGAAACATTTAAAAAAAATATTCGTAATAATTGCATTTTTTATTTTATCATATACTAGTGCACAATGCATAGATAATTATGAGTCTATCAATGTTTTTCTCGAAACACAAAAAGTAAGTAAAGAAAAAACACATATTTTACAAAAAGATAAAGGACTTAATAACTGGGCTTTAAGAATCTTTAATGGGGGTGAAGGTCCTGATCACATTGTAGACCCAAAGAATCCTATAGATTATACAGATGGTCTGTTTGTAGAAAAGCATTGGAAAAAAATGTATGAAGAATATGCAAATGATACAATAAAAAGATATTGGAAAAAAGAAGATTTTCCTAAGTACAAATTCATACTTGAAGATGGAAACGGATTATTTAAACACGATTTTTTAGTTAGATATATTGGTACAGGACTACATGAGGCAATAATAATTTCAGAGCCAATGTATTACATGGATAAAAAATATATAATATTTTATTATGCTAAAGTATACTCTACAGGTGGAGGGAATTATTCTACCGTTATCATGAAAAAAGAAAACGAAAAGTGGATTGTTGTTAGGGTAATGGGAGATTATGCTTTTTATTAAGATAATAGCTTTTTTGTAAATCACTTAATATGTATAATACCTTGTAAAAATTAAAATCATAAAACAATTAAAACAAACATTCGTAATAATTCCTTTTTTCATTTTGTTATGTGTCAGTGCACAATATGTAGAAAGTTATGAGCCTGTCAATGTATTTCTAGAAGTACAAAAATTAGACAAAAAGTGCATACTATAAGCTGATAAGGCTGCAAATAAACAGGCTCTAAGACTTTTTAATCGGGGTGAAGGAGTTGAACATATTATTGATTCAAATGGCCCAATAGATTATACAGATGGTTTATTTGTAAAACATTGGAAAAAAATGTATGAAGAATATGCAAATGATACAATTTCTATATTAATTTTGACAAAATTAAGGGTAAATGGACTGTCTTCGGAGAGGGAGACGGTATTTATCGTTGATGAATAATCCATATTTACTCCTGACACAAGAAATTTATGTCTTCCAAAAGGCGTTTGATTTCGTCTTTGTTCGTGCCGTCATAGAATCCGCGAACACGGCGCTTTTGATCGACCAAAACGAAATTCTCCGTATGAACCATATCATAAAGCTGGTCCGGCCTTCCTAATTTTACGGCCAGATATGATTTTCTCGCCATGGTATAAATATCCTTTTTATCACCGGTAACCAGATTCCATTTGCTGTCTACAACTCCATGTTTTATGGCATAAGCCTTAAGAACCGGAATACTGTCTACTTCCGGGAAAACGGTATGGGAAAGCAGCATGACTTTCGGATTATTTAAAACGGCTTTTTGTACATCGGCGAGATTGGTTGTCATTTTTGGACAGATAGATCCGCAGGTGGTGAAGAAAAAATCGGCTACATAAATCTTTCCTTCGTAATTTTTTTGGGTGATGGTATCTCCGTTCTGGTTTACAAATGAAAAATCTGCAATGGTGTGATATTTACTTTTGTATTGAACCGTGCTGTCTACCAATTCCGGGTTAACATCAGCAGGATTGTAAATTGGCAGTGTTTTTTGTGGCTTTAAAGCCGAATAAAATAAAGATATGGTTACTACCGAAAATAAAATTAAAACAATAAAGAATTTGCGGTATTTATACAGAAACGATTTCATAGGAACAATTTGGCGCAAAAATACAAAAAGCACTTTTTTAAAACCTTAAGTTCAGGTGTTTTTAACCAAATTATAGCAAATGCTTTTTCTTTTTTGGCTTTTTGATGGATTTATTCACTAAATACAATCCCATTAAGGTTACCAAAACTCCAATTGCAATACTCTTTGTAAGTGCTTCTCCAAAAATAAAGAACCCCAAAATAATGGCAACAATAGGATTGATATACGCATAAATACTGCTGATTTCTTTTGGAAGATGCTGCAATGAATAAATAAAGGCAATGAAAGTTAATATAGACCCAATAATTACTAAATACCCAATTGACCACCAGGACTCCGGCGGAATCTGACTAAGTGGTATATTAATTCCAGATGCTTCGGTTATAGCCAAAAGAATAAAGCTGGAAATTAGCATTTGCAATCCCAAGCTAAAGTACGGATTGAAACTGGCCGCTTTTTTCTTGGTTTGTAAAGTTCCAAAAGCCCAGGTTATGGTTGCAATGACAGATAATAAAATCCCAAACTGAAATTCAGGTTTCAAGAAGTCGCCCAAATAATCAGAGAAAATAATGCAAATTCCGCCAAAACTGACTACCATGCCTAAAATCGCCAATTTAGCAACCCTTTCACCTTGAAAAAAACAAATGATGACTATCCAGATAGGGAAGATGGTAGCAATTATTGCACCTAATCCGCTGGTAATATATTTGACACCCCAAGTGCTTAATCCGTTGCTTAAAGCAAAATTTAAAATAGCAAGTACCAGAATAGTAATCCATTGTTTGCCTTTTGGCCACGGTTCCTTTTTTAAAATAAAGTAGGCTACATATAAAATTCCGCCTAAAAACTGTCTGATAGTTGCCAATTGCAAACCGGGCATATGCCTCACACCTTCTTTTGAAGCTAACCAGGTAGTTCCCCAAAAAAAACTTACCCAGCACAACGCTATAATTGGGAGTCCGATGGAGTCAATTTTTGTTAAAAATGCGGTTTGTATTCTTGCTTTCACTTTTGTATAAATTGGTTTAGCAAATATTCCAAAAACTATTTCAAATAGAAGATAAAAAGGAAATATATATTCATGAAAATTTTAGTTGATTCCGATTAAATATTTGCATTCAAAACCTATGATTGATTATTGTGTAATTTTAACATAATGTTTGAAATAATAGCAATATGTTTGTCTTTCTGATAAAAGAACATATAATTATGAAAAAAGTGCTTACTACACCTGTATTTTATGCTATATCTGCAATGCTTACCCTCTCTGCAGCACAAGCTCAAAGTACCGTGCCGAAAGAACCCGGCATCGATGTTTCGTTTATGAAAAAAGAAATTAGTCCTAAAGAAGATTTCTTTAAATATGTAAATGGTACCTGGCTGGATAAAACGGAGATTCCAAGTGACCGTACAACCTGGGGAAGTTTTAATGAATTGCTTAAGAAAACAGATAAGGATGCGATGGAAATTCTGAAGGAAGCTTCAAAAAATCCAAAGTATAAATCGAATACTGATCAGGGGAAAGCGGTGAATTTGTTTACGACGATTCTGGATACAGTTGGAAGAAACAAAAGAGGAATTGAACCTTTGAAGCCTTATTTAAAAAAGATCAATGCCATAAAAAATGTTGCAGATCTTCAAAAGTATTTAGTGGATGTGGAGCCACAGGGAGACGGTGGTTTCTTTAGTATTTACATTGGAGCTGATGAAAAAAACAGTTCTAAAAATTCTGTAAGCTTGGGTGTTAGCTCATTAGGATTGCCTGATAAAGATTATTACACCTCTGATGATAAGGATTCTAAAGAAAAACGTGCCAAATATGAACTTCATGTTGCAAGAATGATGCAGTTTATTGGAGAAACTCCGGAAAAAGCAAAACAAAGTGCAGCAGAAATTTTAGCTTTGGAAACTACGTTATCAAGTCCAAGGTTAAATCGTGTTGAAAGCAGGGATACCCGCTTGCAATACAATCCTATGACAGTTGCTGATCTTCAGAAACTAACTCCTGCTATTAAATGGGATGCTTATTTTACGAATCTTGGTCTGGCAAAATTAGATACTGTGGTTGTAATCGAACCTCGTTATATGAAAGCGCTGCAAACTGTTTTTGAAGAAAACAAAGTGGGGCACTGGAAAGAATATTTGAAATGGAGTTTATTAAACAGGTCATCTTCACAACTATCGACTGAAATTGAAACGGCAAGTTTTGATTTTTACAGTAAAACATTAAGAGGAGCAATTAAGCAGCTTCCTCGTGAAGAAAAAGCATTGCAGGTTGTTAATCGTAGTGTTGGAGAAGCTCTTGGTAAATTGTATGTAGAAAAAGTATTTTCAGCAGAAGCTAAAACTAAAGCTGTTGATATGATTCACAATGTGATTTTAGCTTATCAAAACAGAATCAGTAATTTGACATGGATGTCTGATGCTACAAAGAAGAAGGCGATAGAAAAATTAAATAAAATCACCATAAAAGTAGGTTATCCTGATAAATGGAAAGATTATTCGGCTTTAGAAATTAAAAGTATCGCAGAAGGCGGAAGTTATTTTGAAAATGCAAGGAGTTTAGGAAAATGGAGTTTTAATAAGGGATTGAAAAAATTGGATAAACCTGTTGATAAAACAGAGTGGGGGATGTCACCTCAGACTGTAAATGCCTATTATAATCCTTCTTACAACGAAATTGTCTTTCCGGCAGCTATCTTACAACCGCCATTTTACAATTACCAGGCAGATGAAGCGGTGAATTATGGTGGAATCGGAGCTGTTATTGGTCATGAAATTTCACATGGATTCGATGATTCAGGTGCACGTTATAATGCAGAAGGAAATCTTGTTGATTGGTGGACTGAAAATGATTTGAAACAATTTACAGCATTAGGAACTGCTCTTGCAGATCAATACAGTGCTTTAGAACCGTTGCCGGGAATTCACGTAGATGGAAAATTTACTTTAGGTGAAAATATCGGTGATTTGGGCGGAATAAATGCAGCTTATGATGGTTTACAATTGTATTTGAAAGCAAAAGGAAATCCGGGATTAATTGATGGATTTACACCGGAGCAACGCTTCTTTATATCATGGTCAACCGTTTGGAGAACAAAATCAAGGGATGAGGCAATTAAAAATCAGGTAAAAACAGATCCACATTCTCCGGGTATGTACAGGGCAGTTGTTCCGATTCAGAATGTAAATGCTTTTTATGATGCTTTCGGAATCACAAAAGGGGACAAAATGTATATTGAACCAGAAAAAAGAGTTAAAATCTGGTAATCTTAATAAACAAAAACGGGCGCTGATTCAGTGCCCGTTTTTGTTTATCCTATTTAATAGCAATAAATATGTCTACCTCAGCATTTTCAGGATCTTGAGCTTTTTCTCCATAAATTTCAAAATCTGTGGTAAAAATTCTATCGAGATCTGAATTCCAAATTTTTATCCATTCATTAATAACTATTCCTTCAGCTAAGTTTCCCTTCGGTGTAAATTTCTCGTAATTAAAACCTTCGATTGTTTTGCCGGTCATTCCTTCGGGAACAGTGTCTAAATTAGCTACAATACTGCCTAAAATTGTGGTATAAGGTTTAGTATGGTCTTTTTCATAATCCGTATAAATACAAACCATATCTGTTGATATTTTATTTGGAATTTTACTTTGAATGTCTTCTGACAGAAACGTATTCCAAAGTGCCGGAATATCTTTTGCTGATTGTTCCTTTTCGTTAGTTGTTCTTATTGAGATACCAATTACGCTGAATTTTTGAATATTCATTTTGCTTTAATTTAGTTATTAAGCTACAAATTTAAAGTCGTGCGATGACAACAGTATGTCAGTAGTTGAACACAAATAAGGGAATTATTTTAAATGACTGTAAATATAAGTTTCAATTGCTTTTAATTCATCGTCAGACATGGCTTGTGTCACCGGAAAATTGGTTTTCATAACAGCAAACTGACTCGGATCAACAATTGGGTCTCCGTTTCCTTTCAGGAAATTAACTATATCAGCATTTTTGTCTTTATAAGTTTGTGCAATTTCCAGAATACTCGGGCCAACCACTTTTTGATCAGCCTGATGGCAGGAAGTACAATTTCCCCTGCCTTCAAAAATTTCTTTTCCTAATTCTTCGGGAGTCTGAACAGCAGAAACTGCAGATTCTTCAGTTGAGGTTTGTGAATTGTCTATTGTTGTTTTTTCTTCTTTTTTACAGGAAATAAATGCAAGGACAGCAAATGCAACTATTACTTTTTTCATTATTATTTATTTAAAATTACTGCTGCTTCTTTGGCAAAATAAGTTGAGATGATACTGGCTCCGGCACGCTTAATGCAATAAAGTTGCTCTATCATAATTTTGTCATGATCCAGCCACCCTCTTTCTGCTGCTGCCTTTACCATAGCGTACTCACCAGATACTTGGTAAACTGCAACAGGCACATGAACAGCATTTTTTACCTCACGAACAATGTCCAAATAAGCCATTCCCGGTTTTACCATTACAATATCAGCTCCTTCTTCGACATCCAATAATGCTTCGCGAATACCTTCAATACGATTGGCATAATCCATTTGATATGTCTTTTTATCTTTTGGAATATTCAATGAATCAACCGGCGCAGAATCCAACGCATCACGAAAAGGTCCGTAAAATGCCGAAGCATATTTGGCGCTGTAACTCATGATGCCAACATTATGATGGCCGTTTTCTTCCAATGCTCTTCTAATTGCCAAAACGCGTCCGTCCATCATATCGCTTGGCGCAACAAAATCGGCTCCGGCTTCAGCATGACTCAAACTCATTCGGGTCAAAGCATCAACAGTCGCATCGTTAATCAGCTGACCGTTTTCGATAATTCCGTCATGACCATAGATCGAATAAGGATCTAAAGCGACATCCGGCATTACAATCATTTCCGGAACAGCATCTTTTATGGCACGAATGGTTTGTTGCATCAATCCATCCTTATTCCAGGCTTCAACACCTTTATTGTCTTTAAGATTTTCACTTACTTTTACATAAATATTCACCGCTTTGATTCCTAAATCCCAAGCTTCTTTTACTTCTTTGATAGTATTGTCCAGCGAATGACGGTAAATTCCCGGCATTGACGGAATAGCAATTTTTACATCTTTTCCTTCAGCAACAAACATCGGAAGCATAAAGTCGTTTGGACTTAAAGTGGTTTCGCGAACTAGAGAACGAATAGACTCATTTGTTCGTAAACGGCGGTTTCTTTGTAGTGGGAACATAAGTGTTTTTTATAATTTTTTAAAAGAACGCTCACTTAAAAAAGTGGTTGCATTTATTTTAAAACAGAAATTAAAAATAAGTGGTGCAAAGTTAAAGAAAAATCGACTAAATAAAGAGTTTGCAAGTAGTTAGAATTCGTTAATATTATCTAAATTCGTATCGTTTTTTTTAATTCCTATTAAGAATCTTCTTATGGAACACTTTTTTAAATTTAAATTCCCAAAATGAAGAAAATATTTGCTTTATGCTGCTGTTTGCTCTTAACCAGTTGTTTTGAAATAACAGAAAGAATAAAACACCATGATGATCAAAGTGGCGAGTATACCTTAATGGTTGACTTCTCTAAATCCTGGTTAAAAACAAAATCGGCAATTTGGCTGGAGGAAGTTGATGGTGTGAAAATTCCAAATGAGCAGGAAATCACCCAGAAACTGGCCGACTTCAAATTTAAAGCTTCTAAAATTGAAGGGATTTCAAATGTCACAACCAAGACAGATTTTGACAGTTATATTTTTATCATTAAGCTGGATTATAAAAACCTTAAGGCGTTGAATGAAGTAGTAAATACTTTAAATAATAAAAAGAATCAAATGCATTTTACAGGTAATCCAAAGAGTTTTGAAAGAGTTGCATCCTATGCAATGCCTGGAAATTTGCTCAAAGATGATAAGAAAAAAGAAGATCTGGAGAAAGCCAATATAATAGCTATTTACACTTTTGATCGTGATATTCTTGCTGTAAGCAATGATAACAGTAAAATATCAAAAAATAAAAAAACGGTTTTTTTGAAACAGAGCATGTACAGTGTTCTCAAAAAATCATCATTAATGAATAACAACATTCAATTAAACCCTTGATTTATGGAACTGTCATATTTCAAAGAATAAAACTAAATTATCTACTATGAAACAAATCTTTACTTTCTTAATTCTATTTACATTCAGTTTAGCCTATAATCAGGCACTTTCTAAAAAGCAGGATTATTTTGTTCAGTTTAATGGCAACCAGCTTTCTAAAAAAGTAAGTGTTGCTGAGGTTTTAAACCATTCCGTTTTAAAAAATTATAAAGATGGAAAAGCGTATTTGGATGTTAACGAATGTGCAAATCTTTTAAAATTAGACCAAAAGGTAACTTTACACGGTAATTATTCGGATAGTATTCCCTATTATCAAATTACGATTCCGATAAAAAGCAGAAATGATCTTAAAGCATTTCTGCTTAAAAAAAATAAAGAAAATGATTCACCTGCAAAAGCAACTATCGAAGATTTTGCCCAATATTCTTTATACAATTCCGGAGATAAAAAAACTACAATGGGATGGAATGATAACTATTTGGTGATTTTTGGACTTACTAAAAAATACAGTTATAATGATTACAAACCACAGGTTATACAAGATACCACTGCAGTAGCAGTAGATTCAGTAGAAGTTGCTGCGGAAGCAAGTGATGCGGTTGTTGTTGATACAACTTATACCGATAATTATTATGCTAATTATCAAAAAGAACAAACTGCTTTTGACAGCATACAAGCCATGCAACAGAACAAATTTATAAAATCGCTTTTTGAAGGTGATTTTAAAGTTCCGGCTTCAGATAAAGTTCATGATAGTGCTGATATTTCATCCTGGATTGATTATGCATCGGCAATGTCAGGTTTTAATTCGGCTTATACCGCTTTGGCACAGTTTACGACATATAATAAGTTTTTTCCAACCCAAAAAAACTTAGGGAATTTTGTAAAAGGAATAAATCTTGATTTTTATTTTGACAATGATAATGCCCGTGTAGAAGAAATTGTAGAATATTCAAAACCGGTTGCTGATATTGTCAGTTCGATTAACACTCGTAAGATCAATAAGAATATTTTCAATCATTTCCCATCCCAGAAACCTCTTGCATATATGACGTATCATATAAATTCTAAGGAAATGCTTGATCATTTTCCGCAATTGAGTTCTGAAATTTTCAGTAACACTTTCCTGTTTAAAGAAGATATTAGTGTTGCTGCCGATTTTATTTCGACAATTATTGATGAAAAAGCTACAGCTACTCTTTTTGACGGTGATTTAAGCATGTTTCTTTACGATTTTACAGAAAGAGAAATTACTGTAAATACTTTCGAATATGATGAGAATTATGAGGAGAAAAAAGTAGAGAAGAAGTATAAAAAATCGATACCACTTTTTTCAGTGATTTTTACCTCTACGCATCCAACTTTTGCAGACAAATTGATACAATTGGGAGTTCGTAAAAAAGTATTGGTTCAAAAAGCAAATTATTACGAAATAGTGGGTACTCAGGAATACGGTAATCTTTTTATTTTTAAGGATAAGGATGTAATTATTGTTGGGAATAGTATTGATAATGTTTTCCCTAAGGACGATTCTTTTTCAAAAGACATCAAAAAAGAACTGAAGCAAAATTATTTTTCCGCTAAAGTGAATGTAGAAAAATTGGTTCAGGCGTATAACAAATCGAAAGAATCCAATGCATCAGAAATTAAAAAGTTCAATCGATTGACACAACAATTTACCGATGTTAGCTTATATTCACCTAAAAAACTTGTAGATAATAAGTTGAAGTTTGAATTAAAACTGAATTCAGCTAAAGCAGATAAAAATATTATTTTGCAAACATTGGATTTAGTTGAAGAACTAGGTAAATAATCTAGAAAAGAAAGCCCTAAAAAATCAATTTTAGGGCTTTCTTTTTACTATTGTCAGTTCGAGCGAAGTCGGGAACAATTTCCACTAAAGCATCTCGATTCCGCTCGATGTGACAAAAAAGTTATGTATTTATAAAGCACTCTTATGTAATAGATGCATCATAAATTTCCTTAATTGTTTTGCCAAGCTTGCTGTTAAATTCATCATCAGACTGAACAGCAGAAAGCCCTTCAGACAATGCTCTTGAAAAGCTTGCAATCAATCCGTGGTTTTGTGCCAGTTTACGATTGGCTTCTTCTTCAGAATATCCTCCGGACAATGCCACAACCCGCACAACATGTGGATCTGACATTAATTCCTTGTAAAAATCATTCACAGTAGGAATAGACAGCTTCAGCATCACTTTCACATTTTTATCCAATAAGCTAAGCTGTTTTTTGATTTCTTCTTTTAGAATTTCTTCTGACTTTTCCTTATCAACACTATAAATATCTACCTCAGGTTCAATTATTGGAATAAGTCCTTTTTCAAAGATTTGCATACCTACTGCAAATTGTTGTTTTACTACTTCCTGAATTCCAGCTGTATTTGCTTCCTTAATAACAGATCGCATCTTTGTTCCAAAAATATTTCGTTCTACAGCGTGTGTTAATAATTCATCCAAGTTTGAAATTGGTTTCATTAATTGAACACCATTTGCAAGGCCTGCAAGTCCTTTATCGACTTTTAAAAACGGAACTATTTTTTTCTTTTCCCACAAATAATCGGAAGTCCATTGTCCGTCAATTTTACGGTCCATAGTGTTTTCAAACAAAATAGCACCTAAAATATAGTCACTTTCAAAAGCAGGACTCTTAATAATTCGGGTTCTCATGTCATGTACAAGTGTGTACATTTCTTCTTCATTCGAATAACTGCTTTCCTGAACACCGTATTGTGCTAACGCTTTTGGTGTGCTTCCGCCACTTTGATCTAATGCTGCAATAAATCCTTTTCCGGAATGCATACGATCTAATTGTGCAATGTTTATTTCTCTCTTTTCCATAATATTTCAAATTTTACATTAAATTACAATTTAAATTTATGATTATAAAGAAGTTAAATGAATTTTGGGTTCAATTTATTAGATCCATTCCCGGGGATTTTCCAGCACATTTACTAATTTTTCTTCCTCACTTCCGGATTCTGCATGATGATCATAAACCCATTGTACGTGCGGAGGAAGGCTCATTAAAATACTTTCGATTCTTCCGTTGGTTTTTAAGCCGAATAAAGTGCCTTTGTCATGAACCAAATTGAATTCGACATAACGGCCACGACGAATTTCCTGCCAGTTTTTTTGTTCCGGTGTATAGGATAACGCTTTTCTTTTTTCTACAATTGGGACATAAGCTTCAAGAAAACTATTTCCAACTTCGGATACAAAACTGAACCAATTTTCCATCGACATTGATTCATTTGCTTTGCAATAATCAAAAAACAAACCGCCAATTCCGCGTGCTTCGTTTCTGTGTGCATTCCAGAAATAAGTGTCGCACTGTTTTTTATATTTTGAATAAAACTCCGGATTGTGTTTGTCGCAGGCAGTTTTACAGGTTTGATGAAAGTGTTTGGCATCTTCTTCAAACAAATAATAAGGCGTTAAATCCTGTCCGCCGCCAAACCATTGTTCAATTATTTTCGGTGAACCTGTACTGAGCGAAGTCGAAGTATCGTACATTTCAAAATAACGCCAATTGGCATGAACTGTAGGAACCATTGGATTTTTTGGATGTAAAACCAAACTCAGTCCACAGGCAAAAAAATCAGCTTCGCCAACGCCAAACATTTTCTGCATCGCTTCAGGCAATTTTCCGTGAACGGCCGAAATGTTTACTCCGCCTTTTTCAAAAACAGCTCCATTTTCAATAACCCGTGTTCTTCCGCCGCCGCCTTCAGGACGTTTCCAAAGATCTTCACGGAATTTTGCAGTTCCGTCAACACCTTCTAATCCAGCACAAATCTGGTCTTGTAATTGTTGTATGTAAGCGTAAAATTTATCTTTCATTGCTATTATATTCTGATTTGAGTAAGCCGAAATAAACAGTGTTCTGCAATTCACCATCACCGTTTCTAAACTCGTCCCGTAAAATTCCTTCTTGTTTGAAATTGTGTTTTAATGCAATTCGCTGACTTGCCAAATTAACTTCCGAAGTACATATAAAAACCTTGTTCAGCATTAATTCATTGAAACAAAAATCAAGTGCATCAGAAACCATTTTTGATGTAATTCCTTTTCCCTGATAATCTTCATCAACAAAATAACCAAGTTCACATTTAGAAATGCGGTAATCTATAGTTTTTACACATAAATAACCAATTAAAGCATTAGCTCTCATGTCTCTTGCGTAAAAGTAATATCCCTCTTTATTTTTTTCTTTGTCAAGACTGACTGCCAGAAAATCATGGGCTTTTTTTAAAGAATCAGAATTGGCGAGGGTTACAGGAAAAGTTTTTCCAATGTGATCTTTGTTCTTATCAATTAGTTTGTAGAACTCTTCTGGAAGAATGTTTTCAATTCGGTCTGTTTTCCAATCTGTAAAACTCATTTCTGTTTGTTTTTAGCGAAAGCGATTTTAGCATTTATTCCAAACGAAAAAACCTTGCTTTCCTGCTGAATATATTGATAAATAGTCAAAGCCCTATTTCGAAAATCATAATCTTCGGCTTTAGAAAATTCCATTAGAAAATCAGCAAATTCTTCCACCTGACCCCAGTCAAAATGAAGACGCATTAATAATGTTATTAAATCTTCATTTGAATAATCAACTAAAGTTTCAATATTTAAACCAAAATCTTTAAGTAGATTTTCGATGTCTGCTTTTTCTTGTTGACTTAAAGGTTGAGGTACA
Organism: Flavobacterium sp.; assembly: GCA_039931915.1. GTDB lineage: Bacteria > Bacteroidota > Bacteroidia > Flavobacteriales > Flavobacteriaceae > Flavobacterium. Next base: position 23,665 of record JBDTRA010000043.1, read on the forward strand.
AAAACAAGAGTTCGCAATGTTTTTAATACATTGTCGATTCTGATTTTTTCTTCGTCCCGTAAACCTTTGTTAAGCATGTTCGTTATTTTTTCGATTTCCTGCAAGGTTTCCAAAACCTTGTAGGTATGTTTTGACGCAATCTATTTTTTAATAGTGACTTTAATAAACACCTACAAGGTTTTGGAAACCTTGCAGGAGAAGCTCCTAACGTAATTATTCAAGAGTATATTTTTCATTTAATAAATTATTCTTTTGTTTATGGCAGAAAACAAAATTATCAAATCCTCCAAATAACTCTAAAACTTCCTCACGTTCTATTTTAGTTTCTTTATCCGATAAAAAAGTCAGATAAGAAGAAAATCTAAAGCTTTGAAAATCTAGATCAAAATGATGTTTTGGATTCAAATGAACGTAAACAATTAATTGTTTTAAGTAATTCTCTTCGCTTAATTTTATTCTTCTGAAATGTTTTTCAAAAAGACTTCCAGTTCTTTTGGTCTGTTTATTAAAAGCTTTTGCATAAGAATTAAAAAGGTTTGAAAGCAATTGAGTAACTTCTTTTTCTTCAACATTTAATCGAAAGACTATATGAAAATGATTACTCATAAGACAATAAGCGAAAATAGATATTTTATCTTCAGAATATTTTGACAATTGGTTTAAAAAATAAGCTTTGTTATTATCATTTTCAAAGATTGTTGTTCCATTAATCCCTCGGTTATAAATATGATAATAACAATCTTTTTCTAAAACTTCCAGCTTCATATCGTTATTTTTTCGATCTCTGTAAGGTTTCCAAAACCTTACAGGTGTTTAATTTAAACTAATCTAAATATTTATTAAAGCATGTGGCCATATTAATACCTACAAGGTTTTGGAAACCTTGCAGGAACGTAAACTGAAAACTGTGACTATATACTAATTCCCGTATTCCTTAACAGCATCAATAAAAGCTTTTGCGTGATCTACAGGAATAGTTGGTAAAATTCCGTGACCTAAATTTACAATATATTTGTCTTTTCCGAATTCGTCAATCATTTCGTGAACCATTTTTTTGATGGTTGGAATTGGAGAAAGTAATCTTGAAGGATCAAAATTTCCTTGAAGTGTGATATTACCACCAGATAAATAACGGGCATTTCTGGCAGAGCATGTCCAATCTACGCCTAGTGCAGAAGCTCTACTTTTTCCCATTTCGTTCAAAGCAAACCAACATCCTTTTCCGAAAACAATTACCGGAGTAACCTCAGCCAAAGCGTCAACGATTTGATTGATGTATTTCCATGAGAATTCCTGATAATCAACAGGAGAAAGCATTCCTCCCCAGGAATCAAAAATCTGAACGGCATCAACGCCCGCTTTTACTTTTTCTTTTAAATATAAAATCGTGGTATCTGTAATTTTTTGTAATAATGTGTGCGCCGCAACTGGATTTGAAAAACAGAATCCCTTAGCAGTATCAAAACTTTTAGAACCTTTTCCTTCAACAGCATAACAGAAAATGGTCCATGGTGAACCGGCAAAACCAATTAACGGAACCTCATCGTTTAGCATTTCTTTAGTCAATTTTACAGCATCAAAAACATAGCCTAAAGTTTCATTTACATCCGGTACAAAAACCTGATTTACTTGTTCCATAGTACGAATTGGATCGGGAATAATCGGTCCCAAATTATCTTTCAATTCAACATGAATCCCCATAGCTCTTGGTACTACCAAAATATCTGAAAACAAAATTGCGGCATCCGGAGCAATACGACGAATAGGCTGAACGGTGATTTCCGCTGCTAATTCAGGAGTTTCACAACGGGTAAAAAAATCATATTTATCACGCAAAGCGATGAATTCCGGTAAATATCTTCCTGCCTGACGCATCATCCAAACTGGCGGACGTTGAACAGTTTCTCCTTTTAGTGCTTTTAAAAATAGATCGTTTTTTAACATTTTGTTATTGCTTTAGGCTATAAGCTTTAGGCTTTAAGCGTTAGTTTGTTTTTGTTTTTTTGCTTAAGGCCTATTGCCTAAAGCTTATTACTATATTGAGTAATCACATCTTCAATCACATCCTCAATAGTAGGCTGATCGGCAATAATGATGTTTTTTGTAATTTTTTCTAATGCCTGAGCAGTGGTTTCCCCAATACAAAAGCAGGTTTCTTTTTTGATAGTATTCTCTTTTAAATAACTCTCAACGCCAGAGGGACTGAAAAACAAAATCGCATCTGCAGGAGTTTTTATTTTTTGAGGGGTTAAAGAAGTTTCATAAACCTGAATTTCATTCAATTTTACATCAGCATCTTTTAAGGCGTTTGGTAAAGTTTCCCTGCGGAGATTTCCGCTAAAAAAAGTGAAGCTTTCTTTTCCGTAAATCAAAGTAATGATTTCGGCTAAATCTGATGCATAACCGGTGTAAGCCACAACATTAAATCCGCTTTCAGATAAAAGGATCTTTGTTTTTAAGCCGACGCAAAAAACGTTTTTAGCTTTTAATTCCTCCCAGTTTGAAGTTGCTAAAACACTGTGAACCGCATTTTGACTGGTAAAAATTAAATTATCGTTGAGGTTTTTAATCTCAAAAGGTTTGTTTTCTGTTTGAATGAAGTCTGCTTCGATAAGTTCAAGGCCTGCTTTTTGCAATTCTTGCTTATGAACACCCGACAGCTTTTTTGTAGATATTATTTGAATTGATTTTGCCATTATTTTTTCAGGGAATCTTTAATAGTTTGCATCAATTCGGTTCCTCCGTTGTTCAAAATCTCCTGAGCGGCGTAGAATCCAAGTTTTTTCCATTCTCCAATTTCAACCGTTTTATCGATTTCGAGTTTTTGTTTTCCGTCAACAGAAAGCAAAATGCCTTGAAAGTGAAGCGTGTCTTCGTCTTCATTATACGTTACTAAAGCTCCAATTGGTGCAGTACAGCCGCCTTCTAAAGTTCTTAAAAACTGACGTTCGATATAAGTGCAAATTTCAGTTTCGATATGGTTTAATTGAGATAAAGCATCCAGGGTATAATTGTCGTTTTCCATTGCTACAACCATCATTGCTCCTTGTGCCGGCGCCGGAATCATCCAATCTAAATTGATATAATTTTCCGGTTTTAAGTTAATGCGTTCTAATCCTGCAGCAGCAAAAACAGCTCCGTCCCAGTTATTGTCCTGTAATTTTTGCATACGGGTGTTTACGTTTCCACGTAAATCGACCACAGTATGATTAGGATATTTATTGAACCATTGTGCCTGACGACGCAAACTTCCGGTTGCAATTGTACTTGGTTGAGCAGTAAAATCAGGATTTCCTTTATGAACTAAAATATCTAAAACATTGGCTCTTTCTAAAACCGCAGCCTGAACAATGCCTTTTGGTAAAGCTGTAGGAACATCTTTCATCGAATGAACAGCAATATCAACTTCGCCATTAATCATGGCAATGTCAAGTGTTTTGGTAAAAATTCCAGTAATTCCGAGTTCGTAAAGTGGTTTGTCCAGAATAATATCGCCTGTTGATTTTACGGCTACAATTTTGGTTTCGTAACCTAAATCATTCAGCATTTTCTCAACAGTATGCGCTTGCCAAAGTGCCAGTTCGCTATCGCGAGTTCCTATTCTAATAACTTTTTGAGCCATATTGTTTTTGGATCCTTAAGAAATAAGGAACACTATATTTTTAAACTATTTATGAAAGATTGATTTTGTATTTTTCTTCGGCTGGTGAAGGAATATTTTTTGGGGCAAGATGTCCAATTTGAAATACTTTTTCAATAAACTCAATACTTTCGTCGATTGAAGTGTTTTCATCTTTTAGATGACTGGCAAAATGACTGGTAATTTTTTGGATAATCCTGGAACTGATCAAATCAGCTTGTGCTTCATCAAAATTTGATGTTTTCTTTCTTTGGTAAGACAATTCGCTTGCTACAATGTCGTTTAATTTTGCTTTTAATGCGTGAATGGTTGGGGCATATTTTCGACCGTTCATCCAGGTATTAAATTCTAATTTTATATCTTCAATAATAGCTTCGGCAGCAGGAATATGCTGTTTCCTTCTTTCCAGTGTATCGTCTGTTATTTGAGATAAATAATCCAAATGTATTAAGCTCACACCCGGTATTTGTTCTACATCCGGATTCACATTTCTTGGAATGGATAAATCCAGGATTAATAAAGGTTTCTTTAAATTCAGTAATGTTTTGTCAATAGTCGGATTTTTTGCTCCGGTGGCTACAACCAGGACATCTGCCTGTTGAATTTCTTCTTGTAAATTGGCGTAATCCTTAACAATAACATTTAGTTTCCCTGCCAATATTTCGGCTTTATTTTTTGTTCTGTTTATAAGAGTAATGTGGCCATTTTTAGTGTGTTTTACTAAATTTTCACATGTATTTCTGCCTATTTTGCCTGTTCCGAATAATAGTATGTTTTTGTTTCCAATCTCTTCTACATTTCGGATAATATATTGAACTGATGCAAACGAAACGGATGTTGCACCAGAAGAAATTTCAGTATCTGTTTTGATTTTTTTACTCGCCTGAATAACGGAGTTTACCAAACGATCCAGGAATGTATTCACCAGACCTTCTAATTTACTATAGTTAAAGGCGATTTTAATTTGACTGATGATTTCAAAATCACCCAGTATCTGACTGTCTAAACCTGTTCCTACACGAAACATATGATTAACAGCCTCTTGATTTTTATAGATATAAGCAACTTCTCGAAATTCTTCTACGGAGCCATTGCTGTTATCGCAGAGTAATTTAATTAATTCATATGGGTGATTCGCAAAACCATAAATTTCAGTTCTATTACAAGTAGAAGTAACAATTAATGATTCTATTCCTTCGGCTTTGGCTTGCACCAACAAATCAGATTGTGCTTTAGTATCTAAACTAAACTTTCCTCTAATTGTAGCATCTGCTTTTTTATAACTTAAACCTAAAGCGTAAAAAGTGGTGGTTCTGGACATGGTAAATTTTTCCATATTATACTTTTCTAAAAAGTTCAACAAAATTATTACTAACTATTTTATAAAAACAACGCTAGAAGTTCTTTTTATATCGCTAAGGAATAAATTGACTCAAAATAGCATTCTAAATAGTTATTATTTGCCTTTTATAATGATATCAAGCATTCAATAACTTACTATGTATATTTGTTCTAAATAACAACTTTGCTTTTGCTTTAAATACTATAGAAAAAAACATCGCTATGAGTTCAGAAATGCAATTAAATTTATAAATAATTCACTTTCATAATATTAATGAGAGTTTATACAAATAAAAAAACAGCTTCATTAAATAAAACCCTACCTTTTCAGGGAGGGTTTTAAGAGATAACAAATTATTTTTGAACAATAGGAGTTCTTAAAGATTCTAAAACAGCAACAATATCTGTATAAAGTTCTGTATTTGAAGCAACACCATTAGAATTTGCGGCAGCACCAACATACCCTTCAAATTTTGTATAATCGGCACTACTGGCTTTTGTTCCCATTCGGGAATTTATCGCAGGATCATGAGCTGCAACCATATTCAACCCTGAATACGTATTTACAGCATTAGTTCCTCCTGTATTAAACGAGAAGAAATCAGTCAGATTATCAGATAATTTAGCAATATTAGTAGCCTGAGTGCTGCCTGTTTCTGCTAAAAGAGGTGCAAAATGAGCCTGTAAATTCCCTGCAGCGTTAGATTGTACATCAGCAACAATCAATCCTATGGTTGAATTGACCACTTTGCGGAAACTCAAACGCCCTTGTTCGATCATTTGTCCTGAATTATCAGGATCTGAAACCATTTTTGCTCCGCCTAATCTATCATAAATAGATGCTTTTACCATAGGCGAATCATCATCATTATTGCAGGAAGTCAAAGTTGCCGATGCAATTAGTAACACACTAAGTGTAATTTTAGAAAAATTTTTCATAAAAAAGTATTAAAGGTTAATTAAAAAATTGATTGATTTTTTTTGATAATTTGTAGCTGAAACTATTTTGGTCTATTGGACAAACCTCTTTATTCGCCAAGTTTGCGGGTAAAATATAACGCTTGGCGTCATACCTTCTTTTACTCATTAATTCGTTGTACACCTTTTTAGAATTAGTGATGGTATTATTGTGGAAATAGACAACGACATTTCTTTTTATAATGATAGAATCTGAAGTTAATCCTTTAATTGATCTTAAATCTGAACATATTTGCTTTGCCTGAACAGAATCTATATTAGCTTTAAAATCAATACGGCTTACTTGTAAATTAGGACTTTCATATACAGCAGGTTTAGCAGTAATAATGTGAAAAAGCAAAATGGCAAAAAATAATGCAATAATTCCCAGTCCTGTTAAAAGCCCTCTTTTTATTGTTTTGTTAATTTTCATATAAATGATTTTTAAAATGAATTAGATTTTAAAATTATATACGAGTGCTTTTTCGGGTTGGTTTTATTTAAAAGAGGAAAAACGTTTATTTAGAATTGTTTTAAATACTTCAAACGGGTCAAGAATTGGATATTTGTTCAAATATGCTTTAAGGAAAATATTTAGATTCCGGAAATTCATAATTGTGAGAAGTCAATTAATTTCCAAATTACTGTTGTTTTAAAATGAACAAAAACAATAAAGATTTTATAAATTTAGGAGCAAGTAAACGATAAACCATCAAAAAGATTTAATTTTGAAAGATCAAATTATTCGTTTTATCAAAACGAGAATAGTAACTTGAATAAAATAAATCAAAAAAATGGAGGAAGAAATAAAAATTGACGATGATTTTATTTTAATTCGTTTTCAAAATAATACCGATGAAGTAACTACTTTTCAGCGTCCGGTTCAATTGGGCCTGATTCAATTTCATTTTGGTTTAAAAGGAAGTGCAAAGTATATTTTTAATCAGCAAAACTATATCCTGAACCTTAAGGAAGAGAAAGCATTATTATTTTACAACACCGAAAAAGAATTGCCTTTGCATGTTGAAATTGCACCAAAATCATGGTTGATTTCGATATTTATTTCCATTAAAAAATTCCACGGATTATTTACAACAGATGCAGAACATATTCCTTTTTTAAGTAAAGAAAATCAGGAAAAAAAATACTATAACGAAACCGATATCAGTCCATCAATGGCGATTGTGTTGAGTCAGTTGTTTCATTACAATTTACACCCATCAATAAAAAACCTTTACTATAAAGGAAAGGGGTACGAATTGCTGAGTTTGTATTTTAACAGAACAGAAGATCCAAATGCAGAACAATGTCCGTTCCTGATTGATGAAGACAATGTTTTGAAAATTCGAAAAGCAAAAGAAATTATTATTGCCAATATGGCTGAACCTCCAGGATTACAGGAATTAGCAGATGAGATTGGCCTGAATCTGAAGAAACTCAAAATGGGTTTCAAACAAATCTACGGCGATACGGTTTATGGTTTTCTGTTTGATTACAAAATGGATTTCGCCCGAAAACTGCTCGACAGCGGATCTTATAACGTAAATGAAGTTGGATTAAAAATAGGCTACAGCACGGGAAGCCACTTTATAGCGGCGTTTAAAAAGAAATTTGCCACAACTCCTAAAAAATATCTGATGTCGATTAATAGTAATGTTTAATGATTAAAAGGTATTTCATAGTTTTATTGTTTTTCTTAATGATATCCTGCAAATCAAAAGAAGAAAAGATGTTTTTTGATTTTGATCGGGTAGAATATTATTCATTAAATAAAAGTCAAGAAGAAGAAATGGACAAGAGCCATAGTAAAGGCATTGACAATACTATTGAAGATAAAATTTTTTATGATGATTATCCAGAGAAATTAAGTGATGTTATTTTTTACAAAGCAATTAATTCTGGCGGGTTTTCTAAGTTTGAACTATCTCAAAAAGACACTGCGTATTTAAGAAATGATATTTTTATAGAAAAGTCTTCTTCAAAAATGTTTGAATATGTAAAAGCTTGCGCACCAGAATATAGAGATGTTTTGGTTTTTAAAAAGAATAATAAAATTTCAGGGATAGTTAAAATTTGTCTTTCCTGCGGCCAGTTTTATCTGATTAGTTCAAAAAAAGAAATTAATACAGAAGACTTTGGAACAGAAAAAGAGTATGAATCGTTAGCAAAATTATTTAATACATATAAGTAGTTCAAAATTGAAGATGCTTAACATCAATTTTATATATCAAAACATAAATAAAAAATAACATTTATCATATTTCAAGAAAGTTGCGTAATATACTTTTGAAGAAAATTTAACCAACAAAAGCTTAAAGCAAGAAAATTAATGAAAGGCGTATTATTAGTAAATTTAGGTTCTCCTGAAAGTCCGACTCCAAAAGATGTAAAACCGTATTTAGACGAATTTTTAATGGATAAATACGTAATCGATGTTCCGTATTTATTTAGAGCTTTATTAGTTCGTGGAATTATCCTTAGAAAAAGACCGGAAGAATCAGCTCATGCTTATGCAAAAATCTGGTGGGACGAAGGTTCTCCATTAGTGGTACTTTCTGAAAGAATGCAGAAAAAAGTACAGCCTTTAGTAAATGTTCCGGTTGCATTGGCAATGCGTTATGGAACAATGACAATAGAAAAAGGACTTCAGGAATTGCATGATAAAGGTGTCACCGAAGTATTGCTTTTTCCCTTGTATCCACAATACGCAATGGCTTCTACTTTGACAATTTTAGTTAAAGCTGAAGAAATTCGTAAAAAGAAATTTCCACAAATGACTTTTACAGATGTTCCTGCGTTTTATAACAAACCGGATTACATTAAAAATTTAGCAGATTCAATTCAGAAACATTTATCCGGATTTGAATATGATCATTTATTGTTTTCGTATCACGGGATTCCGGAACGTCATATCCGCAAAACCGATGTAACCAAATCACATTGCAAAATTGATGGTTCCTGTTGTAATACGCCTTCACCGGCACATGATTTTTGTTATCGTCACCAGTGTTATGAAACAACAAAACAAGTCATAAAATTATTAGGTCTTCCTGAAGATAAATATAGTTTAACTTTCCAGTCCAGATTAGCAGGTGATAAATGGCTGGAACCTTACACAGATATCGAAATTGATAAAATGCCGGCAAAAGGAATTAAAAATTTAGCAGTTGTAACTCCGGCATTTGTTTCAGATTGTTTGGAAACTCTTGAAGAAATTGCCATGCGTGCCAAAGAAGACTTTGAAGCAAAAGGAGGGGAGAATTTCTTAGCTGTTCCATGTTTGAATGATGATGATGAATGGTGCCAAACCGTTAGCAACTGGATTAACGACTGGGCTAAATAGAAAATAGAACAAAGAGTAAAGAAAAAAGACATTACGAAATGGAATACTATAACTACTTAAAAGCATTACATATAATCTTCGTATTAACTTGGTTTGTAGGATTGTTTAATATCGTACGTTTGTTTGTGTATCAAATTGAAGCCAACGAAAAACCTTCACCAGAGAAAGAAATTCTACAAGCGCAATTTAAAATCATGTCTTACCGTTTGTGGTATATTATTACTTGGCCATCTGCAATTTTAGCAAGTATTTTTGCTTTCTGGATGTTGTTTTTTACAGATTTAGGAAATGCCTGGCTTAAAATGCCCTGGATGCACATAAAATTGTGTTTCGTTTTCTTGCTGTATTTGTATCATGCAAAATGTCATCAGATTTTTAAACAATTGCAAAATGATGAGGTGAAATATTCGAACAATTTTATGCGTTTATGGAATGAAGGTGCTACAATTATCCTTTTTGCCATAGTTTTTTTAGTAGTTTTAAAAAGTGCCTTCAATTGGATATTTGGCGTAGTCGGAATCATTTTGTTCTCGGTTTTACTGATGCTGGGCTTTAAATTTTATAAAAGAATACGTGAAAAAAAATAAGTATTCAGTCTCAGTCACGGTTTTCAGTTTTCAAACTGTGACTGCAACTGCGACTGAAAACTGCGACTGAAAACTAAAAACTATGCTCAACAACTTCAAAATGTCGATGCTTTCATTGCGTACCAGGATTTTCCTGTCGATGATTGTATTGATTGTTGTGGCTTCTTTTTTATTAGCGTCCATTTCGATTATTCAGTTTAAAAATGAAGCCAAAGAATACCATCAGGAAAGACTGGAACGCAAGGAAAATGCCGTAAAAGAACACATCAATTATGTGCTGTCCACTACAACCTATCCGCTGAAAACAGGAAATTTAGATTTAATTTTTAAAGATAAAATCCACGAACTGGCCCAAATTCATAAAATCGAAATCAATATATACAGTCTTAGCGGAATATTATTAAAATCTTCAAAAGAATCTTTTGCTGTTGATAAAGCGCCGCCGCCAATTCCGGAATATATCCTGAAACTGGTTCGGTCTTCTATCGAAAAGCGTTTTGTAGACATTAAAACAATTGATGGTGTCAAAAACAGATCATCTTATAGTTTGATTAAAGATGAAAAATTCAAGCCGCTTGGTATTTTAAACCTTCCGTATTTAGAAGATGACGGTTATTATGACAATGAGTTAAATACGTTCTTGATCCGGTTAAGTCAGGTGTATTCATTTATGCTCATTGTTGCGTTTGCATTGGCTTATTTCTTATCAACATATATCACAAAATCGCTAAAAACCATTTCAGACAGATTGGAAGAAACCAATTTGGATCAGAAAAACGAGAAAATTGTTCTGGAAGCCAACAGCAAAGAAGTCAATTTCCTGATTAAAGCTTATAACGGAATGGTTGATAAATTGGAAACCAGTGCTGTAAAGTTAGCCCAAAGCGAACGTGAAGAAGCGTGGAGGGAAATGGCAAAACAAGTCGCACACGAAATTAAAAATCCGCTTACGCCGATGCGATTGACGGTGCAGAGTTTTCAACGAAAGTTTGATCCGACAGTTCCCGATGTCAAGCAGAAACTAAATGATTATTCAGAAACTTTAATTCAGCAAATTGATACCATGACAGCTGTTGCTTCGGCATTTTCGAATTTTGCTTCGATGCCGGCCCAACAAAACGAGACCTTAAACGTAGTTGAAGTTGTTGAACTTGCATTGGATATTTTTAATGAGGATTATATTGTTTTTGAAAGTCAGGAAGAAGACATTATTTCAAAAATGGATCGTACGCAATTGATCCGTGTTATTACCAATCTGGTTAAAAACGCTACCCAGGCAATTCCGGAAAATCAAAATGAAAAATCGATTTTGGTTACCGTAAAACGCAGGAACAATAATGTAGAAATTGCTGTAAAAGACAATGGTGTCGGGATTCAGAAACAAGATATCGGCCGAATTTTCGAACCAAAGTTCACCACTAAAACCAGCGGAATGGGTCTTGGACTCGGAATTATAAAAAACATTATCGAAAATTACAAAGGAACAATTACCTTTGAGTCAACTTACGGAAAAGGCACCACATTCAGGGTTTCTTTGCCTATTACAAACTCTTAAAATAAGCGTCATGAACTACGAAAATCTTTTAATTTCTATCGAAGAAAAAATCGCAACCGTATCCATTAATCGCCCGACAAAACTAAATGCATTAAATAAAGCTACTATTAGCGATTTGGGAAAAGCCATTAAATTATTGGGTAAAAATGAGGACGTTCGTGTTATTGTTCTGACAGGAAGCGGTGAAAAAGCATTTGTAGCAGGAGCCGATATTTCAGAATTTGCAAATTACACCATAATTGAAGGGGCACAATTAGCCGCTGAAGGTCAGGAATCTTTATTTGATTTTATCGAAAATCTGAAGAAGCCTGTTATTGCAGCTGTTAATGGTTTTGCTCTTGGCGGAGGATTAGAATTGGCAATGGCTTGTCATTTTAGAGTAGCATCAGATAATGCAAAAATGGGATTACCGGAAGTAAGCTTAGGATTGATTCCGGGTTACGGAGGAACACAACGTTTGCCACAATTAGTGGGTAAAGGCCGTGCGATGGAAATGATCATGACTGCAGCTATGATTTCTGCTGAAGAAGCTAAACAATTCGGATTAGTTAATTATGTTGTTCCACAAGCTGAACTTCTGGAGTTTACAAAAGGGATTGCTCAAAAAATCATTAAAAATGCACCGTTTGCTATCAGTAAAGCGATTAAATCAATAAATGCAAATTTTACAGATGGTAAAAATGGTTTTGAGACCGAAATAAAATCATTTGGAAAATGTTTCGGAACTCAGGATTTTAAAGAAGGAACTACTGCATTTTTAGAAAAAAGAAAATCTGAATTTACCGGGAAGTAATAAAAATCTAACCGCAAGGTTTGCAAAGAATTCAAAACTTAGCGACTTAGAATCTTAGAACCTCAGCAACTAAATAAAAAAACATGTCTTACGAACCTATATTTGCTCTCTTTTGTGAACGCGTTAAAGAAAGCATTCAAAGCGGCACATTTGCCAAACTGACTTTAGCAAAAACGATTGGCGATACCGAGATCAAGAATATTTATTTCAGATTGGTTTTGAATGAAGATGATACTTATTCGATCTCGCTAACTACTCGTTATAAAACCGAAGAAATCGAAAGTATTCACGCCTTAGATGAAGCTTTACTGGTTTTGGGAACTTATGTCAAAAATCCGTTTTTAACAGCACTTTTATTCACAACAGTTAATGATGTGACTTTTAAAGTGAACAAGAAAAACGCAGGAAGTATTATCGAGCAGCCACCTACTTTTAAAAACGCTTCGCCTGTTATGCTCGAAATGATTGAGAAGGGGATTGTTTAAATTTCAATCTATTTAAAAAGTCAATATGAATACTCAGCTAAAAGAGATATTGTGGAGACAATTTGGAGCCGCCATTGATATGCTTGAAAATTCTATAATAGTTTGTTCGGAAACTTTTTGGGATAAACATAACTTTTGGTATTCTGCTTATCATACGATTTTCTGGATAGACTATTATTCGTCTGTGAAACCTGATAAATTTTTTCCTCTCGAACCTTTTACTTTGTCAGAGCTTGATCCTAAAGGAATTTTGCCTGATAGAATTTATAGTAAAGAGGAATTGCTCGATTATCTGGAGTTTTCACGTAAAAAAGTTTTTTTCTTAATTGATGGCTTAACCGAAGAAACTGCTAAAGACAGATTTATTACCAAAAACAAAAATTACAATATTATTGAAATGATATTGTACAACATGAGGCACGTTCAGCATCACGTTGGTCAATTGAATTTATTGCTTAGGCAAAATGTTGATATGGCGGGAAAATGGGTATCTGAAACCGATAAAAGGTACTGATTCTGAAATTACGGATTTAATGTGTTGAACATGTTCCGTTCCTCCGGAACTCTTTTGCAACGGGTATCTTGATGTCAACGGATTAAAATCCGTTGCTGCAAAACGCTTCATTCCTCTGGAATTTTATGTGTAAATTTGATAGTTATTTATTTACACAGGAAGAATTCCATTCGATTTTAATATTATATCATTAAAGAGACATCGGCTCTACAAAAATATTGCAGCGGCTGATTTTAATCTTCTAAAAAAACAGATCAATAATAAAGAGCCGTAGGTTCGATACATTTGTAGGGATGGATTTTAATCCGTCCAATTATAATGGATCTAAAAAAACAGACCAACAACAATAAAGAGCCGTAGGTTCGATACATTTTGTAGGGATGGATTTTAATCCGTCCAATTATAACGGGTCAAAATAAAGAGCTATAGGTTCGACCAATATTATTCAGATTCAAAACCTCCTCGAATCTTCGTAGAATACTAAACCAGCTTCACAAACAAATTAGAAGCAATTTTATTTGAGATAGATAATTCTTTACTGTCAACTTTTATTTTCACTGATAAATCGAAGGATTCTTTAGATAAGAATTCAATTTTAGATCCCAATGCGATTTCCTGTTTGTCCAGATATTTCAGGAAATCCGAAGAAGTATCTTTTACACCCACACAAACTCCAATTTGGTTTTCGGTTAGTTCTGAAAGCAGTTGTTTTTCGATTTTAACGATTCGTCCGTTAGCATCCGGAATCGGGTCACCATGTGGATCTTCGGTCGGATTTCCAAGAAAATCATCCAAACGGTTAATCAATTGCTCTGATTTGATGTGCTCTAACTGTTCTGCAATATCATGAACTTCATCCCAGCTGAAATTTAGTTTTTCAACTAAAAAAACTTCCCATAAGCGATGCTTTCTAACAATCATTTTAGCTGCCGACTTTCCATTGTCAGTCAAAGAAACACCTTGGTACTTTTTGTAATTCACTAAATCTTTTTCTGCCAGCTTTTTAAGCATATCAGTAACAGATGAAGCTTTGGTCTCCATCATTTCAGCAATTCCATTAGTGCTAACTTCAGTGTCGTTAGAAGAAGTAAGGTGATATATGGCTTTAAGGTAGTTTTCTTCTGAGAAAGTCATTTCTTTTGAGGTTCTTAGGTTCTTAGAGGCTGAGGTTCTAAATTTAAAGATTTAAAGATTCAAAAAAAATCTTAGAACCTTAGATACTCAGTATCTCAGCAACTTTTATTTAACAATCAGCAAAGGTATCGAAATTTTATGACGCAGCTTGTCTACTGTTGTGCCAAAAAGGATGTCTTTTAAACCAGTGTGACCGTGGGTTCCCATTACTAAAATATCAAAGCTGCCTTCGTTGATGATTTTTGGAATTACTTTGTTGGGTTCTCCAAAACCAAGCTCTGTTTTGATTTTGAATCCTTTTTGTGAAAGCATCTCTTTGTATTCCAATAATAATTTTTCATCAACAGTTGTTTCGTGATCGTCAACATTGCCTCCATACATGAGTGCGCCAACTGTTTCGACAACGTGTATTAAAGTATATTGCGCATTGATACCGCCCAAATCAAAAGCATTGTTTAATGCAGCTTCATCAGCACTCGAAAAATCTACAGAAATGGCTATATGTTGCTTATTGTAGCTTTCTTTTGCTGTGAAATGTAATTTTAAATGATGTGGTGAATGATTTTCAATTCTGGATTTTGCCCTTGTAATAAAAGGTTTAAAAACGATATACAGTAATAAAGCCAGAAAACCAAAAGCCAACGGAACAACGGTAAGCCAAAGAATTATTGGGTGATTAGAACTTTCCAGCCAGGAATTTATTTCATCAAAAACCAATTTGCCATTAAGTGAAACTATAATCGCAGCAATAATCCAGGCTGCAACCTGAGTGGTTTTGGAAATATGAAAACCTTTCATTTTAGATTTATCGCTTACAAAATGAATTAACGGTATAATCGCAAAACCTAATTGTAAACTTAAAATCACCTGGCTTAAAATCAATAATTTTCCAGTTACGCTTTCTCCATAAATTAAAATAACGACAACAGCCGGAACAATTGCAATTAAGCGGGTTATAATACGTCGTACCCAAGGCTGAATTCGTAGATTTAAATAGCCCTCCATTACAATTTGCCCTGCTAAAGTTCCTGTTACGGTTGAGCTTTGTCCTGCAGCAATCAAGGCAACAGCAAATAAAACAGGTGCCCATTTTGTACCCAGCAAAGGTTCTAAAAACTTGTGGGCATCCTGAATTTCTGCCACTTCAAACATGCCGTTTTTGTAAAATGTGGCTGCAGCCAAAATTAAAATGGCAGCGTTTACAAAAAAAGCTAAGTTTAAAGCAATTGTAGAATCGATAAAATTGTACTTCAGCGCCTGTTTGATTCCGGCAGGTGTTCTGTCAAATTTACGGGTTTGTACTAAAGAGGAATGCAAATACAAATTGTGTGGCATAACCGTTGCACCAATAATTCCGATAGCAATGTATAAAGCTGCTGAACTTGGTATGGAAGGAACTAATCCGTAAATAACTTTATCCAGCTCGGGTTCAGCAAAAATCATTTCAAAAATAAAGGAGAATCCAATAATTACAACCAATACAATTATAAATGCTTCCATTTTTCGAATGCCTTTATTAATTAAAAAGAGTAATAAAAAAGTATCGAGAACCGTTATTAAAACTCCTTCGATAAGAGGAATGTCAAATAATAAGTTGATTCCGATTGCCATTCCCAAAACCTCGGCAAGATCACAGGCTGCTATGGCAATTTCGGCTAAGAAATATAAAATATAGTTGATTACTTTCGAGTAGGTTTCCCGGGAAGCCTGAGCCAAATCGCGTTGTGTTACGATTCCAAGCCTTGCACTTAAACTTTGTAACAGCAATGCCATTATGTTGCTCATTAACAAAACCCAAAGTAAAGAATATCCAAACTGACTACCGCCGGCAATATCTGTTGCCCAGTTTCCGGGATCCATATATCCTAC
>JBDTRA010000044.1:0-39148 GCA_039931915.1 Flavobacterium sp.
AAGTTCACACAGCAGATTTACAGTCTGCCCTCGTTGGCCGCTTGAGTATCTCCCCTTTTTTTATCAATAATTGTATGAACAATTTCAAATCGCATTTGAAATATTAGAGCCGGCGGAGGGACTCGAACCCACGACCTGCTGATTACAAATCAGCTGCTCTAGCCAACTGAGCTACGCTGGCAATAACATTAAAAAAGTCCGCTATTTCTAACGGACTGCAAATGTAGCTATTTTATCTTTGAATCAAAACATTTTTTTAAAAAAATTTCAATTTATATGTGCTCTTATTTTTTCTTTCCTTTTTACCAGCAAACGTTCTAAAGATTCAGCCGAAAGTTCTACCGCTTCCTCAAATGTCTTGCACTGTTTTTTTACCAAAAAATCATCTCCCGGAACATTCATTTTAATCTCTACAATTTTGTTTTCCTTGTCACTTGTTCTTTCTACCTTTAAAAAAACACCGGAAGACACTACTTTGTCGTAGTATTTTTCTAATTTACTCATTCTTTCCTGAATAAAATCTACCAATTTTTTGTCAACAGTGAAGTTAACTGCATGAACATCTACCTTCATAATACTAATTTTAAGGGTTAAACATTTCAGAGCTACTATTTGTTTCTGGGATGCGCATTCGTATACACCTTTTTCAACTCTGCTAAACTATTATGAGTATACACCTGTGTAGAAGCCAAACTAGAATGTCCTAATAACTCTTTAACTGAATTTAAATCTGCTCCGTTATTTAATAGGTGTGTTGCAAAAGTATGCCTTAAGACATGTGGACTTTTTTTTACCTTTTCAGAGACTTTACTAAAGTAAGAATTTATTAATCGATACACAAAAGATTCACTTAATTTTAATCCTTTTTTCGAAATAAAAAAATAATCAACATCTATTATATTACCAAGAGAACTTCTTTCTTTTAAATACAAATTAAACTGCTCAATCACAACAGGCAAAACAGGGATAATGCGTTCCTTATTTCTTTTACCCAAAACCTTAACCACATTCGAAGATAAATCAACATTATAAACCATCAGATTTATCAACTCCGCCCTTCTCATTCCGGTAGTATAAAATAAATCAACGATAAGCTTATCCCGCACTTCTTCAAAACCAACCGGATCAATCACAACATCCATCAGATCATTCATTTCTTTTTCGGAAAAAGGAATTTGAATAACTCTGGAAGCTTTTAAAGCCTTATGCTTTTGCATTGGATTCACCTCTATCTGTTTTATTTTTAAAAGAAATTTGTAAAACGACTTTAGGGACGCCATTTTTCTATTAACTGAAACATTAGAGATCTCAGCATTGACAAGCGAAACAATCCAGCTTCTAATTTGACTGTAATTCACCTTCTCTATACCTTCCTGTTCAAAATTAGCTTTATTGAACGCTTCAAAAAAAGCAATATCATTTAGATAGGCATTTACCGTATGAGCGGAATATTTTTTTTCCAGCTGAAGGTAATCACGAAATGCTTCCTTATTTGTTTTCATAAAAGCGCACAATTAACAATTTAAAATATACTCAATATAAGGCACAAAAAAACCGTTAGCATCAAAGTTATACTTTTTTGATGACTAACGGTAATTATTTTACAAAGCGAAATACTAACTTTCTAAACCATCTCTCATGTTTTGAATGTAAGCAGCTTTTTGAATTTGAGCTCTTTTGATAACAGAAGGCTTAATAAAAGCAGTACGTGCTCTTAACTGACGAACAGTTCCTGTTTTATCAAATTTTCTTTTATAGCGCTTTAATGCTCTATCGATATTTTCTCCGTCTTTAATTGGTATAATTAACATAATATAGACACCTCCTCTCGTTAAGGGTGCAAAAGTAATTATTAATTCTGAATTAGGAGTTATAAATTACGAATTATTTTAAAAAAGAAAAAAGAGAATAGACTTAAAAACATATCACTTATCTATTAATAGTAATCTAAGAGCTTATTCTTTATTCTTTATTCTTTATTCTTTCAATAAATTTCTGGAAATTACTAATTTCTGAATTTCAGTAGTTCCTTCACCTATAGTACATAATTTAGAATCCCTGTAGAATTTCTCTACCGGATAATCTTTCGTATAGCCATAACCACCATGAATCTGAACCGCTTCATTAGCCACTTTTACACAAACTTCTGAAGCATACATTTTAGCCATCGCACCTAATGTAGTAACTGGCCTGTGCTCTTGTTTTAGAAAAGCCGCTTTATGCAATAACAATTCCGAAGCTTCAATTTCTGTGGCCATATCAGCCAGTTTAAATGAAATTCCCTGAAAACTGCTGATGGGCTGTCCAAACTGATGTCTTTCTTTCGAATACTTTAAAGCTGCTTCGTATGCTCCTTTTGAGATTCCAAGTGATAAAGCACCAATTGAAATTCTTCCCCCATCCAATATTTTCATTGCCTGAATAAAACCCTGCCCTACTTCACCTAATCTATTAGCATCCGGTACCCGACAAGAATCAAAAACCAGTTCAGCAGTTTCACTCGCACGCATTCCTAATTTATTCTCTTTTTTCCCTGATGTAAATCCCGGCATTCCTTTTTCAAAAACAAAAGCAGTCATTCCTTTTGAGTCTCCCTTTTCACCTGTACGTACCACCACAACAGCAATATCACCGGAAATAGCATGTGTAATAAAGTTTTTCGCTCCGTTTACTATCCAAAAATCACCGTCCCTTACGGCCGTTGTATTCATTCCACCGGCATCAGAACCTGTATTATGTTCCGTTAATCCCCATGCTCCAATATGTTCTGCAGTAGCTAGTTTTGGCAACCATTTTTTCTTTTGTTCTTCATTTCCAAAAGTCAGGATATGATTAGTACATAATGAATTATGGGCTGCAACCGATAATCCTATTGATGGGTCAACTTTTGAAATCTCTTCAATAACAGTAATATATTCGTGATACCCTAAACCGGAACCACCATATTCTTCCGGAACTAAAACACCCATAAAGCCCATTTCGCCTAACTGTTTAAACAACTGAATTGGAAAAATCTGCGCTTCATCCCACTCCATTATATAAGGTCTTATATTTTTTTCAGCAAAATCTTTTATAGACTGTGCAATCATCGATTGCGTTTCATTGTAATCAAAATTCATTGTAATCTGTTTTAGAACTCCAAATATAAACCAATTATATTTGCTTTTTCAACAGGAAAGCCTTTAATTTTTATCAAATCCTCAATATTTTTAATATTTCCGTTCATACTCCTATAAGTTACAATTTGTTTTGCCAAGGCATATCTGAAATAAGAAAACCGGGCTAAATCTTTTAAAGACATATCATTTATTAGGATTTTTTTAATTTTAGGAAAGGACAAAACCCCGAAATGACTTTTTAATTTAGCAACAACTTCCGGAGTAAGTCCCCAGACATCATTCATTTGTTCCATCGATACAAAAGCTTCTAAACTTTCTTTTTGTTTTAAAATCCGTAATGACAATCCTTCTCCGATTCCATAAACTTTCATTAAATCTTCCTGTGTTGCCTGATTAATATCCATAACAACAATTTTTTCTTTTTTAGGAAATGATTTCTGCTCATATTGCTTACTAGATGTGGAGACATTTTTTTTACTGACCCAATCAGGAAATTTAAAATAAGGAGAAATACGATTTAAGAGAGAATCAGAAACTTTTGTTACTTTTTGAAATTCTTCTGCAGAGTTCACATATTTATTATCTTTTCTGAAAGCTAACAATCTATCAATTTCTGTTAAAGACATTCCTAATTTATATCCTTTATAATCTGAAATAAAGTTTGGATTAAAAAGATATATTTTTCGTTTTTCTTTATATCCAGCTGCTTTTAATGAATCAATTTCTGTCTGCAAAGCCAACCATTCCTGTTTTTCTGAAAAGTTTTTTTCAGCCTGACTGAAATCTGAAAAAAAATAAAAAAACTGTAATCCAATTATTAAAAGTAAAAATAAAAAAATCCCTTTTCGTTGTTGATTTGTAAACTTAAAATAGGGTGCTATGTTTTTAAAATTCATTATTCCGTAAATGTTTAAGGGTTTGATAGTATAAATTAAAATCAAAAGATAGTAATTTATTAAGAAAAATATTAAAAAATTCAATTAATTATTTTCTTTTTCCTCTTCAGTATTATTTATAATGAATAGATTTAATAAAAAAATAACCGCTTATTAGAGATTTCTTTTGATAGTTTAAATATTTTATAACTTAAAACCATTAAAATGTTTTTATTTTTTACAAAAAACAATACATTTGGAGCTTAATAATAATAAAACCATTATATATGTCAATTTGGAAAAGAAAACCATTGGACCAGCTCTTGGCAGAAGCCGCTGATTCTGAAAAAGGATTAAAGAAAACATTAACAGCACCTGGACTTGTTGCTCTTGGAATTGGAGCCATTATTGGAGCTGGATTATTTTCCATTACCGGACTTGCAGCTTCAATGAATGCAGGACCAGCAATAACTATTTCCTTTCTAGTAGCTGCATTTGGATGTGTATTTGCCGGTTTATGCTATGCTGAATTTTCATCAATGATTCCAGTGGCAGGAAGCGCATACACGTATTCATTTGCTACAATGGGAGAGTTTATAGCGTGGATAATTGGATGGGATTTAGTATTGGAGTATGCCGTGGGAGCCGCAACAGTTTCCATAAGTTGGTCGCGGTATTTCGGGAAATTTCTAAGCGGATATGGCATACATATAAATGAAGCCTACATGCTTTCTCCTTTTGAAGGGGGAATAATCAACATTCCCGCAGTATTGATTGTAATGATAATGTCACTGATATTAATTCGCGGAACAAGAGAATCTGCTTTTGTAAATGGAATTATAGTTTTATTAAAAGTTACTGTTGTTTTAGTTTTTATTGCTGTAGGATGGCAGTATATCAGACCTGAAAATTATACACCATACATACCTGAAAATACTGGCAAATTTGGAGAATTTGGTTTCTCCGGAATAATAAGAGCTGCAGCAATCGTATTTTTTGCTTACATCGGTTTTGACGCGGTTTCTACTGCAGCACAAGAAGCTAAAAATCCGAAAAGGGATATGCCAATTGGAATTTTACTGTCATTGGCTATTTGTACTATCTTATATATCCTATTTGCTCACGTAATGACTGGTGTTGTTAACTATCAGGCATTTGCAGGAAAAGATGGTATTGCACCAGTAGCAATTGCAGTTGAATCTATGGGTCATGTGGGAGCAAACGGAATGATTACTCCTGCTTATCCATGGCTAAATAATGCTATTTTACTTGCTATTTTGGGTGGTTATGCTTCTGTTATCCTGGTTATGTTAATGGGACAAAGCAGAGTGTTTTTCTCTATGAGTAAAGATGGATTAATGCCAAAAGTATTTTCTGAAGTACATTCAAAATTCAGAACTCCTGCGAAAAACAATTTATTATTTATGGTGATTGTGAGTCTTTTTGCAGCTTTTGTTCCTGCAAGAGTAGTTGGAGAAATGACAAGTATCGGTACTTTGTTTGCCTTTATTCTTGTTTGTATTGGTGTATTGATTATGCGTAAAAAAATGCCGGATGCTCCAAGAGCTTTTAGAACTCCACTTGTACCTTATGTTCCTATTGCTGGTGTATTAGTATGCTTGTTTATGATGGTCTTTTTACCTCTGGATACTTGGATCAGACTTATAGCATGGATGATGATTGGTTTTGACTTATACCTTTTCTACGGTATGAATAACAGTATCCTAAACAAAGGAACTTTTAGTTCAGGTAATTATAAAACTATTGCTTACGCAGGATTTGGAATGGTGATTGCATTGGTAGCTGTTGCCTACATTAATCATTTAGATACGAATGTTGATGGCAGCTTTCTATATTATTTCTCATTAGGTTTTGCAGCAATCCATGCTCTTATTTTTGCTTACAGCTACAACAAATCAAGATAATATATAATTAAAATAAGTAAAAAAAGGTTATAAAGTAAGCGTATACTTTATAACCTTTTTGTATGTTTCATTTCGATTTACAAATCAAAAACTGAAGTCCGTTTGGCTCTTATTAAATCCTTTAACCGAATCCAGAAAGCTAAAGTAAGGTAGACCCCAAAACCTAATCCGGCTGTCACAAACGAAATATAAATAAAAAACAATCGTACACTCGTCACACGCATTCCTAATTTATCCGCCAATCGTGATGATACATGAAAACCGTATTTTTCGAAAAAGAATTTAAGTTTTAAAATAGCTGACATCTTTTCGTTTTTTAGATTTTAAGCAAAAATATGAAATTATCTGATACGCTTTTCTGTAGCTTTTTCTAATTATCAAATTAAAACTCTAATTATTTTTCAATAGTTCCATTCCTACTGCACATTTCAGACAACCATTAATATCGCAATATTCTTTTTTAAGTTGTAATAAAGATTGTGTATCAAATGCATTTGCTGACTTGATTCCGAAAGATTTGAACTTTTCAATAATTGAATTTTTCTCAGGGGGTATTTCATCTAAAATCGAAATCAGATCTTCAGAAACTGATTCCCCCTTGGTTTTTGAATAAGCAAATTGCAGTGGAATAATCGTATTTATTACCAACAAATCTATAAATGAATTAGATAATGGTTTTCTCTTTTTTGGGCTTTCTTTATCAAACTGATAATGGTTTTGCCAATATAAACCAGCAGAACTATTTAATAACTTATAAATACTTGTAATAGATTTTAACTCAATAACCTTAGAAAATAAATTTTGATGTGTATGATATAAATTCGCTAATTGCGAAAGTCTTATAGTCGGGAAGTTATCCGGACGATGTTTAAAAAACTGAATCGGTTCTATGTAAACTTTTTCTAATTGGTATTTGTGTAAAAGATAAAAATATCTAAATTTCAGGTCTTTAAAATATACATCCTCTTTGTCTGAATCTAATAATCCTGCACTTCCAAAAAATAATGCCTCAAGATTTTCCAGCTCAAAGCTTTCTTTTCTGATAATCGAAAACGGAATTGCTTTTGCTAATTGTAAAAATGAGTTTCCATTAGTGTTTAAGCCAAAATTCTTTGCCAGAAGACAAAATAGAACAGCTTCCCAATCCTGATTTGTTTCTTCCAGTAACTCATAAATCGATTTTGACTTTCGTTCTAACCGCTCAAAAAACAAACGTTCCTGCCAATTTTTAAAAACAAAATTTTCTACCTGATCAATTTGCTTTTCACAAAATATCCATGTTTTTGGCAGCGTCAAAGAGTTGTAACTTGAAATAATCTCAGAAGAAATATAATCTTTTAAAACCAAAACAGGGATTTCAGTATTGTTTTGTCTGAAAATCTCTGCATCATGTTCCCAAACCACATGTAGAATTACATTCTCATAAGCGGAATCCCTTTCATGATTATGCACATACCAATCTGAAGATTTTAAATGGATTTCGACATTTCCTGCCCATTTTTGATTCCCAATTTTAATTTGTGCGTTGAAAAAATCAGGTCCGGCAAGTTCTAAATAATTTCCTGTATTTATAATTGTAATTTCCTCGTGGTTAACAGTTTTTAGATTTAGTGCGTCAAATTTTTTAAACTTCCAGAGATAATGAAGAAAATCTTCTTTCATTTTTAGACTTTATATTGGTTTACAATATTCGAAAGTACTAAAAAAATAGTATTAATATTACAAATATGTAATTAGTTTTTAAAAAACTTAATTATCGTAACAAATATAATTTTGCACAGGCCCTTGCATCTGATAATGCTTCATGATGATTAAGCTGAATTTTCATCTCCCGGCAGCAATCGCTAAGTTTTGTGGGCTTTAATCCTTTTGCTTTGTATATTTTCACCGTACACTCCCATCGATTGGCAATATTCAGATCTTCATAATGTAACCCGCAATGAGCCATTGATTTTATTAAAACATTCCGGTCAAAACTTTCGTTATGTGCTACAATTACTTTGTTTTTTAACCTTTTTTCGATTTCGGGATACACTTGTAAAAAAGATTTTGCGTTAATGGTGTCACGAGGATAAATACCATGAACCTGTATCGTAAATGGGGAATATTCGTTATTAGGCGGTTTAATTAAAGACACAAACTCATCTGTAATTATTCCATTTTCGACAGTAACAATTCCAACAGAACATGGATGATAGGCTGTTGCAGTTTCAAAATCTATAGCGATAAAGTTCAATTTATTTAAATTTATTTAATGCAGAATTACAAAAGCAAATTTAAATTATACAAATTTAAATACTGAGACTTCAAGCAATTAATATCAACAAATTACTTCATATATCCAATGTGTAACTCTCATACTTTAAAAAGGGTATCCAATTGCAATATTAAGAATCAGGTTATCTTTTCTCCAGGGACCACTTCCAAAATTAATATTATCAATTACCCATCTGTCACCTTCGGGTAAATAAGGTTTCCTTAACGGGAATGCCAAATCTGTTCTTAAAATAAGGAAAGAAAAATCAAAACGCAATCCGGCACCGGCTCCTACGGCAATTTCTTTCATAAAATCTTTAGAAATTTTTGCTCCGGGTTTATTCGGATCAGCATTTAAAAGCCAAATATTTCCGGCATCAACAAACAAAGCGCCTCTGACAATGCTAAATAGTTTTGCCCTGTATTCGGTACTAAACTCCAATTTCAAATCTCCCGATTGATCCGGTAAATAGGAATTCGTAGTTTCTGTATTTAGATAACTTCCCGGCCCCAGTGATCTGGCCCTAAAGGCACGAATACTATTGGTCCCCCCTACTACAAATTGTTTTGATGTTGGCAAAACACTTGAATTCCCATATGGTAATCCTGCACCAACAATGATCCTGCTCGCTAATTCGCTTTCTTTTCCGAGTTTTAAATAATGCCTGAAATCAGCTTTAGCTTTTACATATTGACTAAACGGGACATCAAATATTTTTATCGTATCATTTTTTCTGACATTTGCCCCGGTTATCAAACCCGTTATATTTCCGGCCAAATCCAATTCCCCATTAAAATAGAAGGTGTTCTTTTTACGTTTTTGCATTGTATTCGTATATGTATAGGAATACGTTGGTCCAAAAATCAATTGTTTTTCGATTACTTTCCCCAACGATTCATCAGCTTTGATATCTTCCAAATATTCTGGTGTTACATTATTCGGACTCACATAAGTAATGTCTATAACATTAAGCTGATGTTCTTTTCGGATATTTTCTTTCCATAAATAACCAAAAGAGGTATTAAACGAATTTAAAGAATAAAGCTGGGTCCTGTTTTGATACTCATAGCGAAGTGTAGCTTTGGTTCTGGGCACAAATTCACTCGGTCCCTGAATACTGAATGGCGAAATAAATCTTGGCCATGTCAGACTGGTTTCGGCTCCGAGTTTATAAATATTTTTTCCGTTATTTTGTCCTGAAAGCTGAAAATCGGCTCCTCCAAATACTGAAACGGTAAGTAATTCGGCCCCTCTGAATAAATTCCTGTTATTCCAGTTGACATTAATTTCTGAACCGGTATAACTCGCCGAATTCGTTTTTCCCAAAACCTCAACACGAATGAATTTTTTAGGCAAAAGTGTCAGGTAATAATACGAATCCAAAGTGTTTTTTAAACTGTCTGAAGGCCTGAATTCATTTTTTACAAAATTAAATGTTCCCAGGTTCACAAACCGATTCAAAGTAAGATTATGATCTTTCCTGTTATACAAATCCCCTTTTTTAAAATAGATTGTCCTGTCAAAAATTCTTGGCTTAAAAGTATCAGCCGTATCTATAATCGTAAAATCTTTGTATAGAACGATATCTTCTTTTTTGTATTTAACGCTGTCTTTCGAAACCGAAAAATTAGGGTAAACTATAATTTTATCAATTTTATAGGCAATTTTGGCTTTTTCAGGAGTTTCATCTTTTATTTTTAATTTGATGTTGACCTCATAATCACCTTTTGTACTATCAACCTGAGCCAAAATATAATCCGGATTGAAGTAGTAATATCCTTTTTCTTTTAATCTGGCATCAATGCGTTCGCGCTCGGCTTTTATAACATCCAGATCATACGGATTTCCTTCTTTCAATAATGACCTGCGGCTTGTCCTGGCAATTGCTTTTCCTAAAGCCGAAGAATCTTCGGGAAATTTGACCCCTTTTATTTTGTATTGTCTTCTGGGCTGAACGGTATATTCTGCTGTTACCCTTTTGCCTCTGACAGTTGAATCAGCACTAACTCTGGTTTTAAAATAACCACGATTTTCTGTAAAACTTCTTAAAACAGCAGCGTTATAATCTAAATCAACCTGACTAAAAAGTACTGGAGGCTCACCCACTTTGGTTCTTAACCAATGTCTGATTCCTTTATCTTTTTTAGGTTCGCCGGCAATATTGTAAAGCCATAATTTAGGCTTGAGTCCCAGTATTTTTTTATTTGGTTTAGGGCGCAACACACCCTCCAGCTCTTTCTCCAGAGCTTTTCTTTCTTTCTTTTTGATAACAGAATCTTTTACTGTTACTGAACCGCCGGTATATAATAAATCGCCTTCAGGCAAATATTTAGTGTTGCTGCATCCAAAAACAAAAAACAAAGACAGCGCTATAAAATATTTTATATATCTGATTTCCATATTTCTATGTTTTTTGCTCATTTCCTTCAATTTGGTCATTTTCCTTATCCTCTTCCTCTTTTTCTTTGAGTTTTTTCTTTTCTTTGCGCAATTTTTCTTCCCTGATCATTTCTTTTTCTTCTGCACTGCGATGAAAAAGCTCCCTGAATTTATTATAACTCATTGTAATAATAAAAGCAACTCCTGTCTCTACAACCTGACCTTCAACAGCTACCTGATATTCATTTTTACGATACGCACGAACCATATACCTGCCATCTTTGGTAAGCTGATAATCTAATGCTACATCGCCCGCAATATTGGTACTTTGTTCATTAGCCCGCTCCTGGCCTTCAACTGCAAAACTGCTTCCCACAGTAACTTTTAATCGGTCATTAAGTAGTTTTTTAGAAACCCCCACATTAAGATCGGTTCTGTTTTGCATTGTTCCGGTAGTATAATTTTCTGTCGATTCGAGATCAAATTCCAGCTGAACACCACTAACCAATTCTCCTGCCAGATCATTTAATTGCTGTGACAGTATTTTGCTCACACTTTGTCTGGCCAAAGATTCTGCATTGGTTCCTCCGCTTTCACTTGCAAATGGATTTTCACCAATAAATCGGTTTAATAATAAAAGGGCAAAAACCTGTTTGTTTAATTCTGCCGGTTCTTGTCGCAATTGTTCCAGTTTTGCCTGTGTAGCTGTTACAATATCTGATGAAACATCATAATTTCCGTCAGGAAGAATAATATCAAAAGTTATTTCCGGTTTCAGTAACTCCCCTTTCATTTTTAATAAAGTCTGAAACGGAATTTTCTGTTTGTATGTATTTTTTACTGTCGGACTCACTGCTCCCAACTGGTTTCCAAGTAAATCGATTGGCGCAGTTTCTACTTTATAAATTGCTGTAATATTTAAGGTTGCCATTGTTGGCTCGCCGTTCCATATAATGTAACTTCCTTTCTGGATATTAAATTTTCTTCGGATCGCATTGAAGTTCATCTCATAAGCTCCTTCTGTAAATTCATATTTACCGGTCAGCGTTGTTTTCCCGGAAGGGTCAATTCCTCCCGTAAGCTGGGCTTCCCCTTTCAGGTTAAGATAATCTCCGTTTCCTTTATCAATAACTAATGTAAGTTCGGCTTCTTTATCTATAGAAATATCAACACTCACATCCATACCCTTTAACTCCGACTGATTGAGTTTTTTCTCCATTTCAACAGTTTGTTTCAGATATAAATTATCTTCATTTACAAACTCTACAATTCCTTCTCTGTCAGCAATTGAAGGATCAGACTGAGGTAAAACAACCGTAAATTTGGTCTCTTCGTTTATTTTGATGCTTCCGCCGATAACAGGACTTTCCAGTGTTCCTTTTATATTCAGTTTTGTGTCTAAAAATAAATCCCCATAAAACAAATCATTGTCGGCAGCCTTAGAATTTATGGTTCTGAAATTATCGGCAGTTACTGTTAAACCAAAATTATAATTTCTGAAATCCGGAGATTGAATTGTACCGGTTACTGCTAATTTATTGTCATTTTCATCGAAAAGTGTAAAGGTATCAAACGTAATTATATCGTTGCTAAAAGTGATTTTCTCATTGCCGGTTTTGAAATATGAATTGAGCCGTGTGATTCTAAAACCTGTATCATTAAAGTTTAACCCACCCGAAACTTTAGGTGCTGTTGCATTTCCTGCAATTTTGAAATTTCCTGATAAAAAACCGGTGCCATCAGTAACATTCCCCATTGTGAAACCCTGAATGCTTTTAACATTTAACTTATTAATGGCTACGTTAAAATCTAAATTACCATCGCTGATTCTGTAATTTCCATTTACATTAACATCATTTCCTTCTCCACTAATGGTAACATCTGCTGTCAATAAATTATTAGTTTTATTATCGACCTTTACAGCAATATCTCCCAAAGGTTCACCTCTGAAAGCGAAATCCTCTATTTTTAAATCTGAAGTAAAAGTTGGATTTGTCATTACATTTTCGACTACAGCGTTTCCATTAATCAAACCCTGCATTAGTAATTTATCTTTTTTGACCATATTCATAATGGTCTCTATTTTAAAATTCACAAAATCAACCTGCAATGGCGCATTATTTTGAGTTCCCTGAGACTGAATTTTTAGCTCGTTTCCTGCATTATCCAAATAAAACTTATTGATATAAAGCCTTTTATCTCCCAGCTCAACAGCGTTTTCAGGATTTATATTCCATTTATCATAATTAAGGACGAAATTTTCAGCATCAATTTTGAAGATGTTTTTAGAGTCTTCTGTTTTAAATTCTCCGGCAATAAAATACTGTTGTTTTTGTTTTGCATCTTTTACTTCAAGAGCATATGTCAGGATATTATTTTCGACTTTTCCGGATAAACTTGTAAACGGAACTTTTATTGATCCACTTTCAATTGTCGCTACAGAAATCTGATATTCTAAAGCATTTTCTTTGGCTTCAATATTTATTTTTCCGTCGGCGATTGTATTATTTGCATAAACAATTCTCGGAATCGTTCCTTTTATTTCTAAAGAATCGGTTACATTATTATATTTTCCGGTAATTTTAATTGGCTCTAAACCAGTTAATTTCGGAATTAATTTAAATAGTATCGGATCATTATCAACTGTCAGTGTAAAAGTCAATCGCTGTTCATCAGATTCTCCATTGGCTTTTGGATTTTTTAAATCGATGTATTTTGACAATGATTTTTTTACTGCCGCAACCAATGTTGTTAATTTATATTTTCCATCAACTTCGGCTTTCAAAAATTGAGATGAGATTTTAATATTGTTGCGGGTATTATCTGAAAAAGCAATTACACGTACTGAATCCAGAACAATTGGTTCTGCTTCCTGCAAAATCTGAATATTCGAAAGAAAAACTTTTCCGTTTAAAAAATCCGGATTACTGTTAGCAATATCCGCATCAACATTTCCGCGTAATTTCATCGGGCCGGCATGAAGATTTAATTTCTCGAGATCTGCAATATCAAGGTTCAATTTTAATTTTATTGAAGGATATTTCTCTTGTGTGTTTCCACTGGCAGTCAGCTTGAAATTTAGATTCGGGTCTTTCATTCCGGATTTTACTGCAAAAGACCCATTTTCGATGTTTCCTTTCAAAGCTAAATCCCTGTACGTATATCTGTTAAAGACCGCCTTCTGAACAATCCCGTCCAATTCAGCCTGAGCCGTTTTCGGATCCAGGCCTTTTCCTTTTACTTTAGCTTTAAGCGTAATCTTTCCAATTGAATCATTCTTGATTAATCGGCCTAAATCAAAATCCAGCAAATAAACGGTTGCATCATATTTCTCTTTTTTCTTAATACGCTGATCAAACAAAGCATTCACTTTTGCATTTCCGAAACTGCTGTTTAAAGCTAAATTGGTTTTGAAATTCTGAACAGAACCTTTAAATTTTCCAATCAAATTAAACTGAGATGGTAATTGAATATTCTTCGGGATTGTTCCTGCCGGCGCAAAAGAATATACATCTTTAGAAGTGCTTGACAGTTTTTTAATATCCAGATCGTAATATGCTTTTTTTGCATTTGGCAAACCGGTAATCTTCCCCGAAAGGGAAACTCTCGTAGTCCCTATTCCACTCATCTCGAACTGCGGAATATTCAGGTCTTTTATTTTTCCGTTCAAGCGTGTGTTCAAATACAAAATAGCATTAGGATTATCTTTAAACGGATTTGTTTTTTGTAAATCAGGTGCAAATAATAAAATGTCTTTAAAACCAACCTTTGAATCTTTTAAGTTGGCATCGATACCAAGATTTGCAATATCTTTTTTTAATGCGGCAAGCGACGAATATTTTAGCCTGATTTTATTCTGCAAAAGCGTTTGGGGTGTTCTCACATATAAATTCTCAAGCGATGCATATTTAGGTCCATAAAAAAAATCTGTTTTTAGAGACTGAATACTCAAACCCCGCTTTTCATTTGCAGCAAGCGATTTTATATTTCCGGAAATCGTATCGTTTCCGTAATACAACTTCTCAGCTTTAAGATTGAATTTACTTAAATCGAGATGGCTGTAATCAATTCCGTTTTGAGTTGGTTTTAACTGCATATCATCAAACCTGAAAGCTATATTCTGTATATCAACATCATTTAGTTTCACCTTCCATCCCGATTGTTTAATTGCAGTTGAATCTAAATTCGGAGTCTTAATTTGTTTGTCTTTAACTCCTAATCTCAGATTTCCTTTTAGGTTTTTTAATTCGAAAGTATTAAAATCCAAAAGCTGCTTATTCAGATCAATTTCATTTACAGACAATTCTAAATTACCAAGACGAATTCCTGAATCCAGTTTTGAATCTTTGTTATCGTATGAAATATCAATTTTTGACAAACTGATTTTACCTAATTTCAATTTGAAATCTTTTCTTTTTGAGATTGTATCGACGGTTTTCACGGAAACTTCAGCAATTCTTTCCACAACATCCTGATTCAAAATCAGCTTCAAACCATTTAAGTTAATATCCGGAATATTAAAATTCATTTTATCTAAGTCAAACTTTTTGAATTTAGTATCAAAATGAGTAAGGTTTACGCGAATATCATTTTTAGAAAAATCATCTTTAAAATTAAATTTGACATTATCCAGATTCACTTTTACAACCGATATTTTAAAAGGTTTACTATCCGTATCTTTTGGTTCTTTAGACTCGAAAGCTTTGATAATATAATCAAAGTTAAAAACGCCCTCTTTGTTTCGTGAAATGTTGGCTTTTACATTTTCAAGTGAAATCGAGTTGATTTCGAGTTCGCTGCTTACAAGTTTAAATAAATCAACATCTACTTCTAAACGTTTACCACTTAATAAAGTATCTTTTTTTTGATCTTCAAAATAGAAACCTTCCAAAACTACCTCTTTAGGAAATTTAATAGAAATCCGGTCCAGAGAAACTTTAGTCTTAATTTTTTTATGCAAATACGTTATCGCTTTATCTTTTGCATAGTTCTGAATAGAAGGAATCTGGATTAAAATGGTAATAAGCAACAATAGAGCAATTATAGAACCCACGCACCAAAGGAATACACGTAGTGATTTTTTAAGAACATGAGTGAGTCTTTTATTCATAGATAAAAACCGCGATTAATTGAGAGTTGCGTTATTATAAAGGTGTATTTATACAGTATACAAAAATCTAAATTTTTAACTGTAACAATTTACATAATTACGGGTAATTATTCTAAAATTTTACTTCAAATAATTATTTTATTGCTGTTTTAAAACTTAATAGAAGGACATTTATCTCCTAAAAGACTAATTTTTTGATGCAGTTTGGATAAGAATTTAAGATGTTGATCAGATTCTGGATTAAAGCTCCGATGACGCAGGCTTTTTTGAATTTCATCAACTTCCTGCATGATTGAAATGCTGTTTTCTGAAATGTAATTTTTGCTGAATAGTTTCCAAATATAATCAATTGCAATTTGATTGGGATGCAGCATATCTTCACCATAAAAACGATAATCGCGAAGTTCGTCCATCATGATTTCGTATGATGGAAAGTATGAAGAAGTCGAAAGTTGAAAGTCAAAAGTCGCATGCAAAGCCGCGAACAAATGTGATTTACTTAGTTGATTTTCTACAAAACCATCTTTTATATGTCTGACAGGAGAAACGGTAAAAATGAATTTTACATCTGGATTTATTGTCCGAATTAAATCAATTGTATTCTGGATGCTTTTCTGAGTTGTATCAACAGACAATAATTCTTTCAAGAATTGCTTTTGAGGTACTTTATGACAATTGGCTACGATTTCGTTACTCTCAATATTTCTGTAAATCCAGGAAGTTCCGTAAGTGATAATAATATGAGTAGCATCGCTTAATTGTTTGTGCGTTACTTCAATTGCTTTATTCAAAGTTTCCAGTAATTCTTCCCTGTCCGAATTACTTAAATCTGAATGTACTTCAAAACAATGCCAGCGTTCGTTATGAAAAAAAACATCTTTTTCGGTAAACAATTCCTGCTCAGCAACTCTTTTGATTATTCTCTCAATCGAAACCGGATTAAAGATAATCCCAAATGGATTTGTACTATTCTGAAACTTAAAATAATCAAATTTATCAGCCATGTTTACAGCAAAGCAAGAGCCTAATGAAACTATTTTAGAATTATAGTCAATTGGATTGTTGCCTGGTAAAATTGGTATTTGGGTTCTGAATTGCATGGCTTTTGTTTTAAAGCAAAGTTAAAGAAAGTTTTAAAGAAATAACTTTTCGGCTTTGCTTGAAATTGCTAAAACACGAGCTAAACTTTACCTTTACTTTAGATTAGTTTAAAAAGAGTAAAAATTACATTTTTAATAACTAAAATCACCTTTATAAAAGTCAATCTATTCACTACTTTTGTATTTCTTATAAATTCAAATTCACTTATGAAATTATTATATTCTTATATAGTCAAACATAAAATGCTATTGTTTTTTGCTTTGATTATGGCTTCAATAAATATCTGTTTCAGCTTATCAGACTCCATTATTACCGGTAAATTAATGCAGGACTGCGGTGTTGGATTGTCAAAATACAAAGGAAATGAAATGGGATTCATAAAGTCTTTATCATTTTGGCTGGGTCTTTCTCTGGGCGCTGCCATGATTTCAAGAATTACCAAAAATTTTCAGGATTATTTTACCAATATCGTGATTCAAAGAACCGGTGCACAAATGTATACGGACGGAATCAAAAAATCTCTCGACTTGCCTTTTGCAGAATTTGAGGATCAACGAAGCGGTGAAACCCTGAGCAAATTAACCAAAGTCAGATCTGATTCGGAAAAATTAATTACACTTTCGATTTCTTTAATTTTTCAAACCATTATCGGATTCATCTTTGTGATTCTTTATGTTGCCAGAATTGATTACCGTATTTCAATCATATTTCTAATTACTGCTCCGGTTATAGCTTTAGTAAGTTCGTACCTAGGTAAAAAGATTAAGATTGTTTCTCGAAAAATCGTTAATCAAACCAATGCATTAGCGGGTTCTACAACAGAAAGCTTAAGAAATATTGAACTTGTAAAAAGTCTTGGTTTGACATATCAGGAAGAAAAACGTTTAAATTTGAATACTTTTAAAATTCTGCATCTTGAACTGGAAAAAATACGTTTCATCAGAAGTTTAAGCTTTATTCAGGGAACTACCGTTCACTTTTTAAGAACCTGTGTTGTTTTTACCTTATATTATTTCTTGTTTGGAGGAAAAATTATTGTGGGAGATTTATTGACAATGGTATTTTTTACTTTCTTCATTTTTGGCCCTCTTCAGGAGTTAGGAAATTTTATTATTGCTCTTAATGAAACTAAAGTTTCAATGGAAAATTTCAGGGTTCTTTTAGATGCTCCGAAAGAATTTCGTCCGAAAACTCCAAAACATGTAGGAGCAATTCAGTCTTTACTTTTTTCCAATGTAAGTTTCAAACATAAAACAGCGAAATTCAAAGCGGTAGAAAATATTAATTTTGAAATTAAACAAGGAGAAACTGTTGCCTTTGTAGGTCCGTCAGGCTCCGGAAAAACAACTTTGGTAAAATTACTGGTTGGATTATATGTTCCTGCAGAAGGTCGGGTTCTTTATAATGATATTGATTCCACTGAAATTGATTTATTAGATTTAAGAAAACAATTAGGGTTTGTAACTCAGGATGCCCAATTATTTTCGGGAACAATTCGTGAGAACTTATTGTTTGTAAAACCAACTGCAACCGATGAAAATTTATATGATGCCTTGAAAAGAGCAAGCTGTGAAAAATTGCTGGTACGTGCAGAAGATGGTTTAAACACCACAATTGGCGAAGGGGGAATGAAAGTTTCGGGTGGTGAAAAACAACGTTTATCAATTGCCCGAGCTATTTTAAGAAATCCGAATTTATTGATTTTTGATGAAGCTACTTCTGCATTGGATTCTATTACCGAAGAAGAAATCAATGCTACCATCCGAAACATCTCAGACAAAAACAGAATCACCGTTTTAATCGCACACCGATTATCTACAGTAATGCATGCCGATAAAATCTTTGTATTAGAGCAAGGTAAAATTATCGAACAGGGAAAACACGAAGATTTAATCACCGAAAAAGGATTGTATTATGCCATGTGGCGTCAGCAGATTGGTGAACGTAAATAATTTTTAACTTTGATATCAAAACCCGACAGGTTTTAAAATCTGTCGGGTTTTGTATATTTATATGATTTTAAACTAAGCAGAGGATCGCACAGTCAAGTTTTTCTTAAGCTTCACGACGCTATTTTAATTGAATGGCTAAATTTTTAGCGAGTTTTTCAAATGCACCAATGATTCTTTCATACTCATTGATTTCTATAGTTGTTTTCTCAATCCCAATAACTTTTTCAAAATGAATTACAAGTAGTTTTTTCGAATTAATTGTATCGATAAAATCGATTGTTGCAGACAATTTAGCAGGCTCTATAGCATAACCTGGATAAATCCAAGTTAAGTTCACTTTCATTAAATATTGAGAATCAACAACAATTTTACGTTCTCCTTTTTTAAAATAGTTATTAAAATATTTTATAAATGCCGGATTGTAATATTCATCTCGGTTTAAAAACCAATCCCGTCTGAAACTTGCAGCTTTTTCAGGATTAGATTTTCTTTTTTCCATTTTTTCTTTTAAAAAATCTTCTTCTGATTCAAAACCATTCACTTGGATATTTTCATAATTAAACTCTGCCTTAAATGATTTAATATTACTTAAATTTTCAAATCCGCCTTCATATATTTGATATCTTTGAGAATAACTAAATGATGTAAAAACAATTGAAAAAATAATAATTAGTTTTAATTTTCTATACATAATTTTTTAAGTTTTCAATTCAATACCCTGAAAAACCTTTCAATAATTCTTATTTTAAAAAATCTATCGCTTTTGACAAAGCCTCAGAAATCCCGTTAACATTCTTTCCTTTACCGGATGCGAAGAAAGGCTGTCCTCCTCCATTTCCTTCAATATATTTTCCTAATTCCTTAATAACTGCATTTGCATTTAAACTTTTAGCGGCTACCAATTCTTTTGAAATATAACAGTGAATGTTTGGTAAACCATCTTCAACAGAAGCTAAAAACACAAACGAATCTGCTTTTGAGCTTCCTAAAGCAGAAGCTAAATCTTTAGTCGATGCCATGCTCAAATCTACTTGTTTTGCAAGGAAATTTACTCCGTTTACTTCCTGGAAATCTTTTTCCAATTCCGTTTTTAAAGCACCAACTTTTTCTTTCAATAATTGCTCAATTTGTTTTTTCAACTTCGCATTATCATCTTGTAAAGAAGCCACTGATTTTAAAATATCCTGTGGATTTTTTAATGTCACTTTTATTTCGGATAAAGTATTCTCCTGATTCTGATAGAAGTTTTTCACGGCATCACCTGTGATGGCTTCAATACGACGGATTCCAGCTGCAACTGCACCTTCAGAAATGATCTTGAAATGCCAGATTTCTGCCGTATTTTTCACGTGAATTCCACCACAAAGTTCCTTGCTTTCTCCAAATTCAATCATACGAACATTATCGCCATATTTTTCTCCAAACAATGCCATTGCACCTTTATCCAAAGCTTCCTTAATTGGAATATTTCTGTGTTCTGTCAATTTCAATTGTGCTTCAATTTGTGCATTCACACTTGCTTC
This sequence comes from Flavobacterium sp., assembly GCA_039931915.1. GTDB lineage: Bacteria > Bacteroidota > Bacteroidia > Flavobacteriales > Flavobacteriaceae > Flavobacterium. Next base: position 20,242 of record JBDTRA010000044.1, read on the forward strand.
AACCTGACGTAATTCTTCATCTGAAACTTTAGAAAAATGCGAAAAGTCAAAACGAAGATAGTTTGGATTTACCAATGAACCTTTTTGCTCTACGTGAGTTCCAAGAAGTTTTCTCAAAGCCAAATGCATTAAATGCGTAGCAGAGTGATTTTTAGAAGTTGAACCTCTTAAACCGGTATTTACTTTTGCTACAAAACCAGCTTCAATATTTTCCGGCAATTGCTTTGCAAAATGCAAAATCAAATTGTTTTCTTTTTTGGTATCGATAATTTCAATCGTTTCGTTCGCAGAAACCAGCGTTCCTTTATCACCAACTTGTCCTCCACCTTCCGGATAAAAAGGTGTGTTGTCCAAAACAATTTGATATAGAATTCCGTCTTTCTTAGAATCAACTTTACGAATTCTTGTGATTTTTACATCATTTTCTACCTGATCATAACCAACAAATGTTTCTACATTTCCTGGAATCAAAACTGACCAGTCTTCTGTTGAGACTTCTGATGCTGCACGTGAACGGTTCTTTTGTTCCTGCATCGATACATCAAATTCTGCTTCGTTAAAAGACATATTTTTTTCCTTCAAAATCAAAGCAGTCAAATCTTTTGGAAAACCAAAAGTATCATACAATTCAAAAGCTTTCGCTCCTGAAACTTCAGCATCTTTAGTTTGTGCAATTACATTATCCAACAATTGTAACCCCTGATCCAAAGTTCTTAAAAACGAAGCTTCTTCTTCACGGATTACATTGGTAACCAGTTGTTGCTGCGATTTTATTTCCGGGAAAAATTCTCCCATTTGATTTGCCAATACTTCTACCAATTTATTGATAAAAGGTTCCTTAGTATTTAAGAATGTAAACCCGTAACGAATTGCGCGACGCAAGATTCTGCGTATTACATAACCTGCTCCCGTGTTTGATGGTAACTGTCCGTCTGCAATTGCAAACGCAACCGCACGCACGTGATCTACAATTACACGAATCGCGATATTGGTTTTGTTTTGTTCTTCACTCTCTTCGACTCCGTTCAGAGTGACATCATTTGGTGTATATTTTAATCCTGTAATTTGTTCTACTTTTTCAATAAGCGGTGTAAAAACATCGGTATCGTAATTCGATGTTTTTCCTTGTAATGCCATACACAAACGCTCAAATCCCATTCCGGTATCAACATGTTGTGCAGGAAGTTTCTCAAGAGAACCATCAGCCTTACGATTGAATTCCATGAATACATTATTCCAGATTTCAACTACTTGCGGATGATCATTATTTACAAGGCTTTTCCCAGTAACCTGAGCTTTTTCTTCTTCAGGACGTAAATCAACGTGAATTTCAGAACATGGCCCGCATGGTCCCTGATCACCCATTTCCCAGAAATTGTCTTTTTTATTACCAAGGATAATTCGGTCTTCATCAATCAAAGTCTTCCAGATATCCCAGGCTTCCTGATCAAACGGAACATTATCTTCTTTGCTTCCTTCAAAAACAGAAACATAAAGATTTTCTTTTGGAATTTTATAGACTTCCGTCAATAAGGTCCATGCCCAGTTGATCGCTTCTTTTTTGAAATAATCTCCAAAAGACCAGTTACCAAGCATCTCAAACATGGTATGGTGATAAGTATCAAAACCTACATCTTCAAGATCGTTATGTTTTCCTGAAACACGAAGACATTTTTGCGTATCGGCAATTCTTTTACTTTTTGGAGTTCCGTTTCCTAAAAAATACTCTTTAAACTGGGCCATTCCCGAGTTATTGAACATAAGGGTTGGATCGTCTTTAAGCACAATTGGAGCCGATGGAACGATTAAGTGTCCGTTACTCTGAAAAAAGTCTAAAAATTGTTTACGTACGTCTTGTGATTTCATATTTTAATTCGAAAATGTGACAATTTGAAAATGTGATAATTAAAAATAAATTTTTATAATTAATTATCTAATTACCCCGTTACCTAATTATCTAATTGTTTTTTATTATTGAAAAAAAGGGCAGAACAACTGAAACATTTATTAAATTTGTTCGACTAACATTTTTTACAGTGTGCAAAAATAGGGTATTTTAAAATATGGCGAAAGTAAAATATTATTACGATTCAGAAAATCTGGCGTACACGAAAATAAAAACCAAAAAGCGGATTAAATTTGGGTTTGCAATTTTGTTTTTAGTAGCAGCATGTCTATTTGGATTTTTATCTTTTGTAATCTTATTGAACACTCCTTATTTTGAAACGCCAAAAGACCGTTTTCAGGCCCGTGAAATTGAGAACCTGAAGTTGCAATATGCCATATTGAATAAAAAGATGGATGAAATTGACGATGTGGCAGAGGCTCTTGAAAGCAGAGACAATAATATTTACAGGGTCTATTTTAACAGATCCGAAATTCCGGACTCAATTCGAAAATCAGGATTCAAGGATTTGAGCAGATATAAAGATTTAGAAGGCTATAATAATTCAACATTGGTAATGACTACTACAAAACGTATTGATCAGTTATCAAAGCAATTGGCAATTCAGTCAAAATCTTTAGATGAGATTTTGAAATTGGCAGGCACCAAAAAAAATTTATTATTGTCAATTCCGGCAATACAACCTGTTCGTAATGAGAACCTAAAGCAAATGGCTTCCGGGTTTGGATATAGGACAGATCCTTTTACGAAAGTCCGAAAAATGCATAATGGAATGGATTTTGCTGCCAATACCGGATCGCCAATATACGCTACAGGCGATGGTATTGTTGCCAGAGCTGACAATTCGGCTTCAGGATATGGAAATCATATTGTTATTAGACACGGATTTGGATATGAGAGTTTGTATGCACATTTAAGCAAGTACAATTGCAGGGCCGGACAACATGTAAAACGCGGCGACGTTATAGGTTATGTAGGAAGTACCGGAAGATCGGAAGGCCCGCATTGTCATTATGAGGTACATAAGGATGGAAAAGTCGTGAATCCGTTGAATTTTTATTACGGAAATATTTCGGCGGTAGAATATGTGGCAATTTCAAAATTAGCCAATCAGGAAAATCAATCATTAGACTAATATTTGAAAAAGTATTAAGTTGTAAATAAAAAATAAAGCGAAACATCATGCATATTGAGCTTTCAAAAGATAAAAGATATTACAGTATTGGCGAAGTTGCCAGGGCTTTTAATGTTAATGCTTCTTTAATTCGGTTTTGGGATAGTGAATTTGATATCCTTAAACCTAAAAAGAATGCAAAAGGCAACAGGATGTTTACACCGGAAGATATAACCAATTTGCAATTGATTTATCATTTGGTAAAAGAACGGGGTTTTACGCTTGAAGGTGCCAAGACACATTTGAAAGAAGGCCAAAAGAAAACATTAGATAAATTCGAAATAATACGTAAATTAGAGACCATAAAAACACAATTAACAGAAATTAAAAACGAATTATAACATTATTAAAAAATTTAGAAATAAACTTAAATCAAATTAAATATGAAAAAATGGTTAATCCCCGTAGGAATAATTGTAGTACTGATTGCTATTATTGCTTTTTGGTCAATCGGAATTAAAAACAACGGATTAAAATACAGTCAGGCTGTTAACAAAGAGTGGGGAAATGTACAAACTGCTTACCAAAGAAGAAATGACCTTATCGGAAATTTAGTAAATACTGTAAAAGGTGCAGCTGATTTCGAAAAATCGACTTTGACAGCAGTTATCGAAGCCCGTGCTAAAGCAACATCAGTGACAATTGACCCAAGTAATGTGACACCTGAGCAATTAGCACAATTTAATCAGGCCCAAAGTGGTGTTTCTTCTTCTTTATCAAGATTATTGGTATCTGTTGAACAATATCCAACACTAAAGGCAAATGAGAATTTCCTGAAATTACAAGATGAATTAGCCAGTACTGAGAATCAAATTTTGACTGCAAGAACTCGTTTCAATGAAGCTGTTCAGGAATATAATGGATATATATTGGCTATACCTAATAATTGGTTTTTAGGTAAATACAAAGAAAAACCATATTTTGAAGCTGTTACAGGTGCTGATAAACCAGTTGAAGTAAAATTCTAAAAAAGATTTATATTTTGATTAATGCTTTTAGGCTGTTATTAAACCTAAAAGCAACAATCTGAACTCTAAAATAATTTAAATGTCAAAAGTAGAAGATTTTTTATCCAAAGAAGAAGAGCAGGAAATTGTTGAAGCTATTCGCGTGGCCGAAAAAAATACTTCTGGCGAAATTAGAGTACATATAGAACAAACAACTTCTAAAGTTCCTTTTGACAGGGCTTTAGAAGTTTTTTATGAATTAAAAATGGATGAAACACAACTTCAGAATGGTGTTTTGTTTTACTTTGCGGTAGCAGACAAAGGATTTGCTATTTGTGGGGACAAAGGTATAAATGATCTTGTAGCCCCTGATTTTTGGGATGTTACCAAAGATATTATGACCGCTCAATTTAAATCTGGAAACTTCAAAAAAGGTATTGTTGACGGAATTTTAAGCGCCGGCGAACAATTAAAAAAATATTTTCCGTGGTCTGAAGATGACACTAATGAATTATCAAACGAAATCTCAAAAGGATAAACAATGAAAATTTTCCAAAATAAAACATCAAATTCCAAAGGAATTTTTCAATTGACCTTTTTATTGCTAACGTTTTTTACCTGTAATTGTATCTTTGCCCAATTTACTATTCCGGAAAAACCTAGTTTTCAAACTTCTGTTTATGATTATGCCAATGTTTTAAATGCATCTGAAAAAACACAATTAGAAGAAAAGCTAATTCATTATTCAGATTCGACAACAACTCAGATTGTAGTCATAACCATTGAAAGTTTACAGAATGAAGATGTTAGTCAGCTTGCTACAAAATGGGGGCAAACGTGGGGAATTGGAGGAACAGCAAAAGATGATAATGGCGTTATTATTTTACTGGCCAAAAAAGAGAAAAAAATTGCTATAAATCCCGGTTATGGTCTGGAAGATCGTTTAACAGCTGGTATTGGCGGTGAAATTATACGAAACATTATCGTTCCCGAATTTAAGGCAGGAAGTTATTACAATGGCCTGGACAAAGGAACAACTGCTATAATTGATGTTTTTAAAGGAAAATATAAAGGAGAACGCAAGCAGCAATCTAAAGGAACAGGTTTTCCTGTACTTCCTTTTATTGTTATTGTCGTAATTGTGTTAATTTTGATTTCCCGAAGCAAAAAAGGCGGAGGCGGAAATTCAGGTAATAATAGCGGAGGCGGCCCCAGCCTAATGGATGTAATTCTTCTAAGTAGTCTTGGCAGAAGTGGTGGTTTTGGCGGAGGCGGTGGCTTCGGAGGAGGATCATCTTCTGGTGGAGGAGGCTTTGGCGGAGGTTTTGGCGGAGGCGGATTCTCTGGTGGAGGTTCCAGCGGAGGTTGGTAATTTTTAGTCGCAGTAACCAGTGATTAGTCACAGATTTTCAGGTTTTAATCTAAAATAAGTTTCGGGTTAAAAATTTATAATCACAATTTATAACTAAACAGAATGTTATCACACAAAGCAAAATACGCTCTTAAGGCCTTACTTTATTTAGCGGAACAAGACGAAAATCACATTTCTAAAACAATAGAAATTGCTGAAGGTGCCAACATACCCAAAAAGTTTTTAGAACAAATTTTATTGGATTTGAAACGAGGACGTTTTGTGAGTAGCAAGCAAGGAAAATTTGGCGGTTATTATTTGATAAAATCCAAAAATGATATCACTTTGGCGGAAATTCATCGTTTATTTGACGGGGCAATTGCGCTTTTACCTTGCGCTTCTTTAAATTTTTATGAAGCTTGTGCCGACTGTAAAACTGAGGATGAATGCAGTCTGCGTCATGGTTTAATGATCATTCGTGATGAGACTTTGAAAGCCATGCAAGGCATTACTATAGCCTCATTGATAAAAAAATAAAAAAATATTTTTTAAATTCTACTATATTTATAGAACTTGTGTATATTTGCCAAAAAAATAATTAACAAATATTTACAAATTCTTAACTATGAAAATACATTTAAGCAAATCAGGTGTATCAAAAATTCTTTTGCAAAATAACATTGATAAAAACTTCGCTTCTATAAAAAACAATTCATTTATGATGTGCATGTGTTGGTAAAAAAAATTTGTTTTAAATTCTACTAATCACATATACTTAATATAAAAATGAAAACATCAATAAAAAATATATTCACAACAATACTCCTTTTAACCTTCTCTATTTCATTTGCACAAAACATTGAAGGAGTCATAACAACCAATCAAAACATTCCTTTAGAAACAGCAAATGTGATAATTAAAGGAACTACTTTCAGTGTAACAGCTGATGCAAGCGGAAAATTCAGCATTGACACTCAGGGAAAACTTCCTTTGACACTTTTAGTCCAATATGCAGGATACAAAACGGCCCAATTAGAATTCATTGATTTACCGAAAGCTCCGGTACAGATAACGCTTGAAGAAGAAAATGCTCTTATTGAAGTGGTTGTTTCTTCAAGACGCCGAATAGAAAAAGTTCAAGACGTACCGATCGCCGTATCTGTAATAACCGGTAAACAAGCAGAACAAACTGGTGCTTTTAACGTTAACCGTATAAAAGAACTAGTGCCATCTGTTCAGTTATATTCATCAAATCCAAGAAATACAGGAATCAACATCCGAAGCCTGGGTTCTCCTTTCGGACTTACAAATGATGGAATCGATCCTGGTGTCGGTTTCTACGTAGACGGTGTATATTATGCCCGTCCGGCTGCAACAACCCTTGATTTTATTGATGTAGAACAAATTGAGGTACTGCGTGGCCCGCAAGGATCATTATTCGGTAAAAATACGACTTCGGGCGCCTTTAACATTACAACCCGTAAACCAAGTTTTACATCAGGTGCTGATTTTGAATTGAGTTATGGAAATTATGCATTTTTACAGGCCAAAGCTTCTGTTACAGGTGCTTTGAGCAAAAAAATAGCAGGGCGTATCTCTTTTTCCGGTACACAACGTGATGGTTTAGTTGACAATATTGCAACAGGAAGAGCAACAAACACACTTAACAATCAAGGAATCAGAGGTCAATTACTTTATACTCCATCTGAAAATACCAATATTATATTTGCTGCAGATATAACTACGCAGCGCCCGGATGGATACGCTCAGGTTATTGCAGGTGTCGCTCCTACTAAAAGAGCAGCTTACCGCCAATTTGATGCAATTATTGCTGATTTGAATTACCAGCTTCCAACCCGAAATGCATTTGACCGTAAAATTGATCAGGATACACCATGGCGTTCAGGACAGGATATGGGAGGTGTTTCTCTTAATATTGATACAAAAATTGGAAACGGAACTCTTACCTCAACTACAGCTTGGCGTTTTTGGAATTGGGATCCATCAAATGACAGGGATTTTACAGGATTACAAGTACTGGCTAAATCTCAAAATCCAACGAGACAGACACAAATAACACAGGAAGTTCGTTATGCAGGTCAGCTTGCCTCTAATTTGAGCGGTGTAGCAGGTGTCTTTTTTATAGACCAAACATCACAAACAGATGGAACTGAGGAATCAGGGAATGCGCAATGGAGATTTTCACAAAGTACAACAAGTAATTTATGGAAAACCCCGGGTCTTTTTGAAGGATACGGAATAAAAACCGATGCCCGCATAAGAGCATCAAGTGCAGCAGTATTTGGTCAATTAGACTGGGCAATAACAGAGCGTTTACATATATTACCAGGTTTAAGATCTAATTTTGATAAAAAAGATGCAGATTACAGCCGTACAACATACGGGGGTCTTCAGACTACCGATCCTGCATTGCTTGCCTTGAAAAAACTGGTTTATACTGACCAGTCATTTAAATCAAACACTGATAATACTGACTTTTCAGGAAACATAACAGTATCTTTTAAAGCTTCAGATAAAATCAATGCTTATGCCACTTATGCGAAAAGTTACAAACCAGTTGGTGTAAATGTAGCCGGACTTCCAAGTAATTCAGCTGGTGAGCCATTACTTGATCTTGCAGTAATTAAACCTGAAAAAGTAAATCACTATGAAATTGGAGTAAAAACTTCTCCGTTTAAAAACTCAATATTCAACCTGACCTTCTTTAATACAGATATCAAAGACTTTCAAACAAATGTTCAGGCTGCCGAATTGGGTGTGAACCGTGGATATCTTGCCAATGCAGATAAAGTACGTGTAAGAGGTGCGGAACTGGATGCCAGTTTTGTAGTTAGCAGTCACCTGACCATAAATGGAGCTGCCACTTATACTGATGGTAAATATATTAAATTTACTAATGCACCGCTTCCGTTGGAAGAAACAGGATCTTCTGTAGCTTATAAAGATGTTTCGGGAACTGATTTGCCCGGTGCTTCAAAATGGGCCGGATCTTTAGGAGGTGAGCTTTCTGACAGGGCTAAATTCTTCGGAAATGCAGGTAAAGTTTTTATAGGTCTTGACTCTTACGCCCGTTCTGAATTCTCATCAAGCCCTTCAGCTTCAAAATATCTAGTAGTTGACGGTTATGCACTATTTAATGGCCGTTTAGGTTTCCGTGCATCACAAGGTTTATCTATTCAAATTTGGGGACGTAATCTTTTAAACAAAGATTATTACGAACAATTATTGCCTGCCGGAGGAAATTCAGGTCAATATGCAGCTGTATTGGGCGACCAAAGAACTTACGGAATCACTTTTAAATATTCTTTGTAATTTTTAGTCACTATAAATTAAAAAATCGCCGCACTGTCCATTATACATTGCGGCGGTTTTAATTTCAAGAATACAAGCCTGCTTCATTAACATTAGGTTTTCAATTTGGAATCTCATTTTAATTTTTTTTAAAACAAATTATGTCTGAAATCATAAAAAATCAACCAACTTATACTTTACCCGACCTAATTAAATATTTTCTTAAACTCGGCACAACGGGATTTGGTGGTCCGGTTGCCTTAGTTAGTTATATGCAACGGGATTTGGTAGAAGACAAAAAATGGATTGATGACTCCGACTTTAAAGAAGGATTAGCGTTATCTCAATTAGCACCGGGTCCATTAGCAGCACAATTAGGGATTTATATGGGGTTCGTACATTATGGAATTTTAGGGGCTACCTTATCGGGACTGGCATTTGTTCTCCCTTCTTTTATAATGGTAGTTTTATTAGGTATGGCCTATCAGGCATATGGTGGTTTACCATGGATGCAAGCTGTTTTTTATGGTATAAGTGCAGCAGTAATTGGTATCATTGTTTTAAGTTCTTATAAACTTACTACCAAATCGATTAGCAAATTTGAAATCCCGGCCATCAAAAATAATTGGCTGCTCTGGATATTTTACTTTTCCGCTATCATTCTTACCGCTGTAACCCAAAAAGAAGAACTAACACTGTTCCTCGTTTTAGGTTTCATTTATATGATTGTAAAAGCACCGCCCGAATGGATTAAACGCCCCAAAACTGCTTCTTTATTTCTCTTGGCTACCTCTGGATTTTCTGCTATAGAACTTGGAAAACTGGGAGATCTTGCCTGGTTCTTTGTTAAAGCCGGAGCATTTGTCTTTGGAAGCGGTTTAGCTATTGTCCCTTTTTTACACTCTGGAGTTGTCAATGAACACCATTGGCTAACCGAAAATCAGTTTGTTGATGCCGTTGCTGTAGCCATGATTACTCCCGGTCCTGTTGTTATTACGGTTGGATTTATTGGTTATTTAGTAGGTGGATTTACAGGAGCCTGCATTGCTGCTTTAGCAACTTTTCTTCCTTGTTATTTATTTACCATTATTCCTGCTCCTTATTTCAAAAAAATATCGCAAAACAAAAGTATCAAAGCATTTGTTGACGGAATAACTGCCGGGGTAATTGGTGCTTTGGTTGGTGCAGTAATAGTGATTACCCTACGCACAATTATTGATATTCCTACCGCCATGATTGCTATAGGAACCGTCTTGATTTTGATATATGTCAAAAAACTACAAGAGCCCCATATTATTGTTATCGCTGCTCTATTGGGAATCATAATCAAACTAATATAGCTCTTATCTGCCAGTAAGATTAAGTATTGTATTTGAAAAATCACAAAATAGAATTCAAACCTAATTTAAAAACCATCTTGATTTCCTATAAATCTATTCACATTTGTATATATTCGCAGCTTGAATTTATATAAAATTGATGAAAATTTTCAGATTTCTTATTTTTTTAGGACTTATTAGTCAAATTGTTTTTTCTCAAAGCAAAAAAAATATCGAACACCAAACCTTAACCTGGGTTCGATACTATAATATTTTTCCTATAACTGAAAAATGGGCTCTTCACTCCGAATTCGACAATCGGAGCTTTTTAAATCCGATTCACGAAAATTTATGGGTTTTAAGAATTCAGGCAAGATATCGTGCTGATAAAAATATTGATTTAGGTGGCGGATTTGCCTATTTTAATGTAAACACCCAGACGCCGCTTACCGATCCTGATTTTTCAATTCCTGAATACAGGGGCCAGCAGGATATTACTCTTATTCATGATATTGCAAAGATTACTTTTCATAACCGATTTCAACTTGAGGAACGGTTTATTCAAAAAGCAGATAAAACAGAATTACTAAACGATTTCTCTTATTCTTTTAGATTCAGGTATCGATTACAATCGACTTTTACACTTTGGGAAAAAGACAAAAGAAGTTTAAAAGGAACAATTTCTGATGAGATCATGTTTAATTTTGGAAAAGACAACAAAAAAAATACCTTCGACCAAAACCGGACTTACGCTGCATTACGTTATCATTTTAATCCAAATATAGATTTGGAATTAGGGTATTTAAAAAGTTTTCAGAGGCGTGCCAGTGGTATTGATTTTTACGATCGGGATATTATCAGATTTACTGTTTATCATCGGATTACCCGAAAAACTAAAGCTTAAATAATAAACCAAAAAGCACCATTTTTACATAAAATGGTGCTTTTTGCTTTTACAATAAATTAAAACCTGTCATTCTCTTCTCTTTGCTTTCCCCCTTTCGCCCTTTTTTATTATCAGCAAAATTCCCTATTTTATACGATAAAGAAAACATCACATAACGTTTTAAAACCGTATTCTCTTCATCACGAATTGAAGTCGCAGAAATGGTTCTCACGGCGCTTTGATTTTGATTTAAAAGATCATATACTTTTACTTTTGCATATAATTTTTTATCAAAAAAGCCGTAAGACAAACTTGCATTCCATAAATAAAAGTCTTTTTTGAAATCACCTAAAATATTAGAATTATAATTGTATCCAAAATCATTTCCGAAAATTAAATTTGCAGGCCAGTAGGTCGTCGTTTGCAGATTAATTCTATGCACTACATTTGAACTGGCATCTCTTGCAAAGTTCTCATATTTTGTTTCATTATAAGATAAACTATACGATGGTGATATGCTAAGAACCTCTCCATACTCATAAGCCAGATATACTTTTGGATTTACTGCTGTAGATTTAGCATTATAAATAACTGTATTTGTATACCCTTTATCAAAAGAATAGCTTCCGTTGATTCCAAGACCATATCTCAAAACGTTAGCGTCTTTTTTTATAGATTGATTCCAATTTGCACCAACAGACGCAATATAAGTACCTGAGATGTTCGCATAAGTTGTAGTTCTTTTTCCGCTGTCATCATAAATCGAAGTAGAAACTACATCATTATTATAGTAATCCCCTTTTAAATATAAACTATAACCTGAGCGGGTACGGAAATCGAAATTTTTAAAATCTACACTTGCCGAATTCTTTTCAATTGGATTCAGATCGGGATTACCAATTACGGTATTCAATGGATTTGTAAGGTTCAGAACCGGCATTAATTGAGCAGCAGACGGAAGTGCATTCGAATAATCATACTTAAAAGTCAAATTTTTTGATCGGCTAAACTTATATCGAAGCTGAAGATTTCCAAAAGGCAGCGCATATTTTTTATTCAAATCAGTCTCATTATTCAGGTATAAAGAGTAATTATCATATCCAATTAAGGATGTCTTAGAGTTCATGTTAAGCGTAAATTTGCTTTTCTGCCACGTAATCCCAAATTTCGGACTTACTGTATTTTGTCTTGAAGTTGTATAATTGGTCAAAGACTCATTCAGATCAGAATACGAATTCGTACCGGCATCAAAATTAAATGTTTTCGCATCATTTACGGTACTTGCCCAATCAAAATCAGAACCAAATCTAATTCTCAATGAATCAGTTACAGGCTCAGTATACTCAACATCAAAAGAATACGCATCAGAGCTGCTGTTGTTTTTACTGTTCTGATTTCTTTTATCATCTGGTTTATTGTCCTGATAAAAAATGGTTTCGGAAATATTCAATCCATTTGAATCACTTCTTGAATTGCTGTTATTGAAAACCAGGCTCAGGTTACGTGATTTTTTTTCAAAAACTTTATTAAAATTGATACTGTTTGTGAAGCTCGTATTTGAACTTTTACCATTGGATTCTGAAGTACTTTTGTTTAAATCCTCGCCATTTTCATCTTTAGAAGAAGTCGAAGAAACTGAATTACTATTAGAATGTGATTCATTTAGTTTTGGAGCAACAACAAGTCGTGTAGTTGGGTTGATTTTATATTCTAATTCAAAATTAGCATTGTTTCCTGTATTTTCATTTCTTGTTTTAGATTCTGATGAAGTCAGAATATTTCCCGTTGGCAAAAAACTAATCTGATCAGATTTGCTTTCGTTTTTATTGATCGAATTCGAAAAATTATAACTGCTCATAAATTCCAAATCGTCCGTCCAATCGTCCGAGTAATTAATTCCCGCCAGATTAGACTGCGTTATTCCCTTCCCGCCTCCTGAGCTTTTAGGGCCTCCTTTGCTATTTCGTCCGCCGCCCATATTATCAAATACCTCATCCTGCGAAAATCCAGAGGAATTAATATTATTTGACGAGGCCAAAACACTTATTTTTTGTTTGTTTTTAAAGAAGTTCATGATCAAACTGCTTTCGTAACGATCATCAGAACCGTAACCTCCAAGGATTTTCCCAAAGAAACCTTTATTCTTCTTTTCGTCAATGGTAATATTAATACTCGAATAATCTGAAGTCGATTCCTGTTTGGAAAGCTCTTCTTTTTTAGTTTTATAATCAGAAACCTGAACTTTTTTTATAATTTCTGCAGGCAGGTTCTTCAGTGCTATCGCGCCATCTTTATCAAAAAAGGTCTTTCCGTTGACTAAAAGCTGGGTTACTTCCCTTCCGTTTACGGTAATTTTACCATCATTATCAACATCAAATCCGGGCAATTGCTTTAGTAAAGTTTCAACATTTGAGTCAGGACGGACTTTATAAGAGGCTGCGTTAAACTCTAAAGTATCTTTCTTGATTGTAATAGGTGGTGCTTCGCTTTTTACAACCACATTTTCTAAGGCATTTACACTTTCAAGCAAATATAGTTTTCCGAAATCCTTATTTTCCAAAAGGCCTTTTTCTTCTTCAAAATAAGGCTGATAGCCCATATAATTGACTTTTAGAAAAACGGGTTTGTCATATTTTTTGGTATTTATGCTGAAAAAGCCATTTTTGTCTGTAGTGGCATATTCCAATATAGTCGAATCTTTGACAGTAGTAAAATAAACGGTAGCCATTTCGAGAGGTAATTGGGTGTTGAGATCAACTACTGTTCCTTTAACAATAATGTTATTTTGGGCATTCGCCGAATAACAGAAAAGGAAAAGCAGTAAAAAAGAATATAATTTGATCATAAAATTGGTTAGTTAGACCAATAAGACTAAAAAAGAAACAAAAGGTTTAATTGTGTTTTTCACATCTATTTATATCTTTTATTTCTTCAAAAAAGTACTGATAAAACCTGCGTTATTACAATTCAAATTAATAACTGATTTACAATGTTTTATCCTATTGAAAAAAGGGTAAAATCACCCTCTTAAAAACAGTATTTAACCTGTCCTCTTTCTCATCTAATTACAAAATCTTTGTTATCTGAAAAGGAGATCTCAGAAAATCCTAAAAAGAGTATGACAGAAAAAGCCGAAAACTGATCAGAGTAGGCAATTTAAATAAATTATCATGAGAAATATTTTTAAAGGATCCTTAAGAGGGCATGTATGTGAAGATTGTCTTGAGGATATATCCAATGTTGAAGTTTTATTTTATCTCCCATACAGAAAAGAAACTTCTGTAACTAATGCAATTTCAAACACAAAAGAGACATTTCGTTTAGTTACCAAAGAAGAAGCGAAACAAAGAAAGGAGTTGCTAATTGATTCCGTAATGACCGATAAAAACGGAGATTTTGAATTTGAAATCAATGAAAGATATCTAAATTCTGATTTTGATATAGATTTCGTTTGCGGTACTGTTCCGCCAAAACCTCCAAAGCCAAAAAGAGAGGAAACGCTGCAATTTCATATTACCACTATATCTGTAAAAAATGAACTGGAAAGGCAAGCGCAAAACCAAAATTACAGATGGGAATATGCCGTTGCCCATAAATGGTGGTGCTACATAAGAGGCCATTTTTTTGATGCCTGGGTTATTTGCGGACATTTGATGAACTGCAAAACAAATACACCTATCGCTAATGCAAACGTGACAGCAATGGATGCCGATTTTCTGACGGATGACAATTTAGGATCTGCAACAACCGATGCGAATGGTCATTTTAGAATCGATTATTCTTCGGCAGACTTTAAGAAAACATTTTTATCACCTTGGATAAATGTAGAAACGGATCCAAGTTTTCTATCATTCCAGAGTGGTCCGGATGTCTATTTCAAAGCTGAATTAGCGGGAACAATGTTAGTTGACGAAACCAAAGCAGATGCACGCAAAAATGTCGGGTATTGTTTGTGTGTAAATTTATGTTCAGAAGTAAATGTTGTTACTCCTGGTGGTCCAACTTTCCCAAGCGCATGGACAGGAATCGGGAATGCTTTTAGTTCTTCTTACGGATCAAGCAGTTATGACTTTGATGCCGATGGTTATGCCGGTTCAGGTAAACATGTATTGTTTTCACATATACGATTTACAGGTCAGGCTGCTTTAAAATCAGCCTCCGGAAACCCAATTGAATATCGTTTTAGAGTCAGTAAAACAACCGCTCCAAATAATACGGCCCCTTTGCCGGAGACAAATTTTACAGAAATCGTTGGACCGCTTAATGGCTTATTTGTTTCGAGCATTGTTTCTAAACTAAGCCGAAAAATTTCTTCCTTTTTCCTTAATGAAATTTTCGTGTGGAGCGACAAAACTGATTTTGACGGTGAAGGCTGGTTTGATGTAAATCACGCTATTGAGAGAACATTGGTTGAAAAAGGTTTAACTCCTGCAGATTTAGCACTATATAATGTTATTGAAGAAGATACATTAATCTCTATGAATACCGCAGTGTTAACAACTGCTTTAAGTGTTCCGGACAGCTTTAGTGCCGGACAGGAAGTTCCTGATGCAAATGATATTCCAATTGAAAAATTTGCAATACGATTTGAAATCAGGGAAGTGATTGACAAACCATCTAATATTTTTGCAATTATTCCAGGAGACGGAAAAACACTTAATTCTGTTGTAATGAATAATAATCCGATATACAGAAGATTGGCAATTAAGGAGCTGGAAGAAACTACTCTTTGCAGTCCCATAAGCGGCACATTGCACGCTAAGTACACACTATATCATCCTTATTTGTCTTCTTGCTCATTAACCATAAGAAAGAATAGCGAAGTTACTGAAAGAACTATTTTAGATGGCATAATTGACCCAGCTCCAGCTGTTGACCAAAGAACAAATAACAATTCTACTCTTAACAATCCACCAACTTTGGAGCGTTGTACTTATATAGTGAAATTGAAATCATCTACCAGAAAACATGATGGAGATAATCCTGATCCTGATGGAGGTTTACCGCTGGAACAACTTTTCTTCTATGAGCATGCTTGATACCATTTTATAAATCAAAAAATGCAACATTTCAAAGTTTGAAATGTTGCATTTTTGTAATTTCTAAGGAGAAAATTTTATTTCTCTCTGATATAAATATCAATCGGAACTCCTGAAAAATCCCAGTTTTCTCTAATTTTATTTTCAAGATATCTCTTATATGGTTCCTTAACATATTGTGGCATATTGGCAAAAAACACAAACTGAGGCGTTAGAGTTGGCAGCTGCATACAATATTTAATTTTCACATACTTCCCTTTTGTTGCCGGTGGCGGATAAGCTTCGATAACCTTCAACATAAATTCATTGAATTTAGAAGTGGGGATTCTTTGTTTTCTGTTTTCAAAAACTGTAACCGTCGCTTCCAATGCTTTTAACAAACGTTGTTTCGTCAAAGCCGAAACGAACAAAATTGGTACATCTGTAAAAGGCATTAATTCCTCTCTGATCTTAGCCTCATAATCACGCGTAGACATGGTATCTTTTTCTACCAAATCCCATTTGTTAACTAAGATTACAACACCTTTACGGTTTTTCTCTGCTAACCAAAAAATACTTTGGTCCTGGCCTTCAAAACCTCGGGTAGCGTCAATAATCAGGATACAAATATCAGCATGCTCAATTGCACGAACTGAACGCATTACAGAATAAAACTCCAAATCTTCCTTCACTTTTGCTTTACGACGGATTCCCGCTGTATCAACCAGGTTAAATTCAAAACCAAAACGGTCAAATTTGGTATCAATCGCATCGCGTGTAGTACCTGCAATATCCGTTACCATGAAACGTTCTTTACCAATTAACGCATTGATAAAACTCGATTTTCCTGCATTTGGACGACCCACTACAGCAAAACGCGGCAAAACAACTTCTTCCTGAACAGGCTCCGGTTTTACCGGAAATGCCTCAATTAAAGCATCTAATAAATCCCCTGTTCCACTTCCTGAAATACTTGCAAATGTGTGAAATTCTCCTAAACCAAGATTATAAAACTCAAGAGCGTCTTTTTCACGCATGGCATTATCTACCTTATTCACAGCCAATAAAACCGGCTTGGTCACTTTACGCAACAAACGGGCAACAACGTCATCCATTGGTGTGATACCTTCTTCAACATCTACCACAAAAATAATAACATCAGCCTCGTCGATGGCTAATTCTACTTGCTTACGGATTTCACCTTCAAAAACGTCATCAGAACCACGGATGTATCCGCCGGTATCAATAACCGAAAATTCTTTTCCGTTCCACTCGCTTTTACCATAGTTTCTATCTCTGGTAACTCCGGAGACCGAATCCACAATAGCTTCTCTTCTTTGTATCAGCCTATTAAAAAGGGTTGATTTCCCCACATTAGGTCTTCCTACTATCGCAACAATGTTATTCATTTTTGTAAATTTTAGACTTTAGATTTTAGCTTTTAGACTTTAGTTTCCTAAAATTCTATCACTTATAAATCCAAAATGCAGTATTTTAATTTTTTGCAAAGGTAGTTAAAAAAAGCGGCTAAGTGACTAAGCTTCTAAGTACCTGAGTTTTTTATTGTTTTTCTTATTATTAATGAGGATTTTCCGGAGCTAATCCTGCTATTCGTTTCAATCTTTTGTTCCGCTAAAGAAGCGGCACAAAAGGATTTCCACTTCTATCAGGGCTAGGACTTCAAGGTATCAGGAAATTTCTCGTTCCAATTTCGCATTTCAAACCTGAAACCTGAAACTTTAAACAAATCAACGATTAACTGATTAAACTAAAATTTATTGATTATAACCAAATCGTTTCAACATATTAGCATTGCTTCTCCAGTTCTTATTCACTTTTACAACCAGTTCAATGTGAATTTGTTTTCCGAAGAATTTCTCTAAATCGGCACGGGCTTCAGTACCTACTTTTTTCAAAGCGGCACCTTTATGTCCAATAATGATTCCTTTTTGCGTTTCACGCTCTACCATAATGATCGAACGGATTCTGATGATTTTTTCATCTTCAAAAAATTCTTCTGTAACAATCTCAACCGCATACGGAATCTCTTTGCTGTAATTCAGTAAGATTTTCTCACGGATTGTTTCGTTTACAAAAAAACGTTCCGGTTTGTCTGTCAATTGATCTTTAGGGTAATATGCCGGGGATTCCGGTAATAATTCGATGATTCTGCCAAAAACTTCCGGTACATTAAAATTCTGTAAAGCCGAGATTGGGAAAATTTCAGCATTTGGAACTTTTGCAGTCCAAAAAGCCACTTGTTCCTCTAATTGTTCCTGATTCGAATTATCGATTTTATTCAGCAATAACAAAACCGGAATTTTAGCGTGGATAATTTTATTAAAGAAAGCTTCGTCTTTTAAGTCCTGCTCCCCTATTTCGACCATGTAAACCAGAATATCAGCATCTTCAAAAGCCGATTTTACGAAGTTCATCATCGACTCCTGCATTTCATAAGCCGGTTTGATAATTCCGGGAGTATCCGATAATATAAGTTGAAAATCTTCACCGTTTACAATTCCAAGAATACGGTGACGTGTTGTTTGTGCTTTTGATGTAATAATCGATAATCTTTCTCCAACAAAGGCGTTCATCAACGTTGATTTTCCAACGTTTGGATTCCCGATGATGTTTACAAAACCTGCTTTATGTGACATTTGTGTAGTAATTTATTGTGCAAAGGTAGGCATATCAAGTCAATACAGAAAATAAAACATTTTTTAAAGTTTTCGTTGCATTTCTAAAAAAACGACGTATCTTTGCACCCGAAACATCGCGGGATAGAGCAGTAGGCAGCTCGTCGGGCTCATAACCCGAAGGTCACAGGTTCGAGTCCTGTTCCCGCTACTAGATAAAACACCACTTGAAAAAGATGGTGTTTTTTAGTTTATGCCATCAAGAATCTTTTATATCTTCCAAAAATTACAATTAAAAATAAAAAATTCAGAATGAAACATTTTTTTTCAATTTTAGCACTATTTATTTTAATTAGCT
>JBDTRA010000045.1:0-38951 GCA_039931915.1 Flavobacterium sp.
TCCACGTCTATCGGGGCTAGGGTCCTCGGTTTTTATAAGAAATTATTTTTTTACACAATAGTCTTTGCGAGGAACGAAGCAACCACACTAACATAACATGAAGTGATTCAGCAAACGAAATTGCTTCGTTCCTCGCAAAGACAAAAAATCCGTGATAATCCGTGTCTTCGCTTAAGCGAATCCGTAAAAATCCGCGTCCAATTATCCACAATCTATATTTTATTTAGAACTTAAAATACCCCTCGCCTTTTCTAAATCTTCAGCCGTATCAATTCCAATCCCTACGTGAGTTGTTTCAACCATTTTAATTCGTTTTCCAAACTCCAGATAACGAAGCTGTTCCAGTTTTTCAGAAGCTTCCAAAGATTTCATCGGCAGACTGTAAAAATCCAGCAAAGCCTGTTTTTTAAAAGCATAAATTCCGATGTGTTGAAAATAACGAACACCAGCATCCTTATCTCTCGGATACGGAATCACTGAACGGGAAAAATACAATGCAAATTGTGACTGATCTACAACTACTTTCACATTATTTGGATTGTTGATTTCATCTTCATCTGTGATTTCACGCATTAATGAAGCCAAATCTATTTTACGATCTTCATCATTTCTAAAAACCGATAAAACCTGTTCCAGCGGTCCGGCTTCAGTAAAAGGCTCGTCACCCTGTACATTCACTACAATATCAACATCCAGACTGGCTACTGCCTCTGCTATTCGGTCACTTCCGGATTCGTGTTCTTTGATACTCATAATGGCTTTTCCACCATTAGAAACAATTTCATTAAATATCAAATCCGAATCGGTTACCACAAAAACGTCATCAAATAATTTAGTAGCTACAGAAGCTTCATAAGTTCTTAAAATCACAGTCTTCCCTCCCAGATCCTGCATCAATTTGGCAGGAAAACGTGTTGATGCATATCGTGCCGGAATTACAGCTATTATTTTCATTTTTATATATCATTGTGAGGAACGAAGCACTCGAGCGCAGCGAACTGAGCGTAAGCTAATCTAGCCCTCATTATTAATTATTTTTCTTTTGCGAATCTCTGCGTCAAAATTATAACACAAAGCTGCACAAAGATTTTCACAGAGATTCACAAAGGTTTTTTTATATAATTTTTACTGACGTCATACTCAAAGAGCCCGCCAGTAATTTATCATTAAACAAACTCAGTTCTTCTGATTTTTCTTTTAAACCTAAAGTGTACAGTAAAGGCAAATAATGATCCGGAGTTGGAATCGCCAATTGAACTGCTTTACCCATTTTCTCGAAATCCATCAAAGGCTGAAAATTTCCATCCAGCAAATAATTATTAATCGTTTCACGTGCTTCAATCGCCCAATCGAAACCATAATTGTCTTTATCGAAATTTCTAAAATCAACCAAACGCAAATTGTGAACGATATTACCGCTTCCGATAATTAAAACACCTTTATGCCGTAATGATTGTAATTTCTGAGCCAGTTCAAAATGATATTGTCCAGATTTGGTATAATCAATACTCAACTGAATTACCGGAACATTCGCATCCGGATATAAATGTTTGATTACGCTCCACGCACCATGATCCAGACCCCAGTGTTCATCTAAATCTACATGGACTGGTTCTAATATTTTTTTAGTTTCTATAGCCAGTTCTGGGTTTCCTTTTGCAGGATACTGCACATCAAAAAGTGCCTGTGGAAAACCTCCAAAATCATGGATAGTTCTCGGCATTTGCATCGAAGTAACTTTGGTCCCGTTAGTAAACCAATGTGCCGAGATACACAAAATTGCATTCGGCTGTGGCAACGTTTTAGCCAAATTCCGAAAACCAGCTACAAATTGATTTTCTTCAATAGCATTCATCGGGCTTCCGTGCCCTAAAAACAGAACCGGCATTTTATCGGTATTCGAAAACGTCAATGAAATGGAATGTAAGTCGTTTAGTGTTGTCATTGTAAAAGTAGTATTGAGGTAAAAATGGCAATGATTTAGGTACTATGCAAGAATACATCCGCAGGAATACTAAAATAATCTTTAAGCTTTTGAGCCATTTTTAATGTAATTTCACGCTTACCCGATAAAACCGCAGAAACATGACCCTTGCTTCCAATAATTGGCTCAAGATCTTTTGCTTTCATTCCTCTTTCCTGCATTTTATATTTTATTACTTCCAATGCATCTAGTTCAGGTAATTGATAATTTTTATCATCATAATCTTTTATCAAAACTATTAACAAATCCAGTTCATCATTTTCAGGTGTATTTGGTTCTGCATGAAAAATTTCCATCAACCGCATCGAAGCCTTATTGTAATCTTCTTCTGTTTTTAATACTTTCCAGTTCATAATTATAAAGTTTTGTCCATTAAAATTGCAGTATCAAATTCTACATTTTCAACGTTAATTTTATCATATTCTTTGTGAGTTCCAAACCAAATTATATAGCAGGCTTGTTGCAAAAAATTAATCGAAACTACCAATCTAAAATCATTTCCTTTAATATTAAAAACCACCCTGTTATTATTCACAATGCTGGCATTCCATAAACATTTTTTAGCTCATTCAAATTATTAAATGGAAGTTTAGAAAACTCATTATACCAAATTAATAATTGGGTAGAAGCAATTGGATATTTTTTGATATAATATAAAATTGTTTTCTTTACAAGAATTTTCATAGAACAAATATATTGAAAAGTTTTCAAATTGCAAACTTTATGGTATTGTATAATAAATATGAGAAAACTATTCCTCAAAACTCTCGTCTTTAAATCCTATCAAATATAATTTATTTTTCGCACGTGTCATAGCCGTGTACAACCACCTGATGTAATCGCGATCGATTCCGTTTGGTAAATACGGCTGTTCTATAAAAACGGTGTTCCACTGACCTCCCTGTGATTTATGACAGGTAATAGCATACGAGAATTTCACCTGCAAACCATTAAAATATTCGTTATTCTTAACTTTCTGGAATTTTTTGTATTTAGTCGATTCGTCTTCATAATCCTTCATAACTTCTTCATACAAACGATTCGATTCCTCATAAGTTAAAGACGGTGATTCACTTTTAATCGTATCCAGCAACAAAACTGTTTCAAACGGCTTTTGATCCGGATAATCGACCATTCTGATTTTTACCTTTGCAAAGTTAAATCCATATAATTCTTTGATTCCGAAAAGCTCTAAAACTTCGATAATGTCACCGTTGGCAATAAATCCGGCTTCATCTGTTTCTTTTAGCCAGAAATAATTATTCTTTACAACCATCAAAAAATCCCCAACCGAAAGTTCACTTTCTTTAAACAAAATCCTGGTTCGGATTTGCTCATTATACTGATTTGCTCTTTTATTAGAACGCACAATAAAAGCAGTATCTTCAATACTATAATTGCTGTATGCCGTATTTATCGCATCCTGAATATCATAACCATCTGTAAGCCTGACGATATCCTTGAACTTTTTAACATTGAATTTAAATTCCGTAATAAAAGTATCTTTCAATAGTTCGCGTAATTCAGTCGCATTATATAAAATCCCGGAGTTCTCTTCCTGACGCATTACTTCATCCAGTTCGATATGCTCGATTTCTTTATCATAATGAATCCCTAAAGTCTGTATATCAAGTGCCGGGCTAATATCTAAATTCACCGGAGGAAGCTGAGCGGTATCCCCCAAAAGGATCATTTTGCAATTGGTCCCGGAATATACGTATGAAATCAAATCGTCTAGCAGCGATCCGTTATCATACATTTTAGAATCCGAATTACTGTCTGATATCATCGAAGCCTCATCGACGATAAAAATCGTGTTTTTATGTTTGTTTATTTGTTTGGTAAAAGCTACTCCTCCACCGGAAGATTTTTTAGGGAAATATATTTTTTTATGAATAGTAAAAGCAGCAGTATTCGAATAATTAGCAATCACTTTTGCAGCGCGGCCAGTTGGCGCCAGCAGAACAAACTTCTTATTAATATCCCCAAGATTATTTACAATTGTTGAGATCACGGTTGTTTTTCCCGTTCCGGCATAACCTTTCAGTACAAAAATGGTATCGTTGTCCGGTTCAGTCAAAAAAATAGCAATTTTTTGAAAAAAGATATCCTGTTTATAGGTTGGGGCAAAAGGAAATTTTTTTTGTAAAACGCCGTAAAACAGTGATGAATTCATAAGGGGAAAATTGAGATACAAAGTACGTGCTTTTAAATGGCAATTTCAAAAATCAATTACAATCTCAATATCAATCTCAATAGTAATATTCAATTTAAAAATTAATCAAAAATACTAAATGAATTTACAATTGAAAACGCATCTAACGATATGCAAATTGATTTTATTTTTATTCATTGACATTGTATTTTTGGTTGATTTCAAGTTTATTTTTTACCCTCGATATTGATTTTTGCCATTGATATTGACTTTTGATATTGATATTGTTATTTATTTTATTTGTAAGTTTGTATCTATCTTAAATTCTTTCTTGATACTAAAACAGGTAACGAATTGTAAATCAAAATATGTCATTACAAAATACTAATATCACTTCAAAAAAATACAAAAAACTCTCTATTCAGGTTTCCCTGACCGGGTTATCATTTTGTTGTTTTGATACTTTAAATAACACCATAACTTCTTTAAAAGAAATTCATTTTGACACCTTTCATAAAGCTACCAAAATTGAAGAATTATTTGGAGATGCATTCAAAAACAATCCTGAACTAAAAGATACTTACGACGAGATTTTGGTCATTCATAATAATAATCTTTCGACTTTTGTACCTACAGCTTTATTTGACGAAAATTTCCTTGGGAGTTATTTACAGTTTAACACCAAGGTCTTTGAAACTGATTTTTTTGCTTACGATCAGGTCTCCAATTATCAAATGAATGTCGTTTATATTCCATATGTCAATATCAATAATTTTTTCATTGATCAGTTTGGTGCGTTTGATTATAAGCATGCCAATAGTATTCTGGTCGAAAAAGTCCTGGATGCTTCCAGAAATAATGACGAAAAGAAAATGGTTGTCAATTTTAATTTTGGTCATTTTGAAGTTATTGTGGTACAAAATCAAAAGCTGTTATTATTCAATTCATTTGAATACCAGACTCCGGAAGATTTCATTTATTATTTACTTTTTACCGCCGAACAATTAGGTTTAAACCCTGAAAGTTTTCAACTCGAATTATTGGGAACAATTGACAAAGACGATCCTTTTTATGCGATTGCATATAAATACATTCGAAATATTTCGTTTTTAGATGTAAGCACTTTACAGCAAAAAAACAGCTTTTCAACTGCTCAGAATCAAAAACACTATATCTTATTTCAATCATGAGAATCATTTCAGGAAAATATAAAGGGCGTCGCATTTTTCCACCAAAAAATCTCCCTGTAAGACCAACTACTGATATGAGTAAGGAAGCATTATTTAATGTTTTGAATAATCATTTTAGTTTTGAAGGATTAAAGGTTTTGGATTTATTTTCGGGAACCGGCAATATCAGTTTTGAATTCGCTTCACGCGGAAGCGCACCAATAACCGCTGTTGATGGTGATTTTGGGTGTGTAAAATTTATCAAACAAGTTGCATCAGAATATGATTTTGATATTGCAGCAACTAAAAGTGACGTTTTCAAGTTTCTGGAAAATTGCAAAACATCATATGACATTATTTTTGCTGATCCGCCCTACGGATTAGATCAGGCTTCTTTTGAAAAAATTGTTTTAACTATTTTTGAAAGAGATTTACTGAATGAAGACGGAATGATGATTATCGAACATTCTAAATATACCAAAATGGAACACTTAAGCAATTTCTCCTTTCAGAAAAATTATGGCGGTTCATTTTTTAGTTTCTTCGAATTAAATTCTACTGACGATGATGAGGAAGTTACTGATAATTTAAACAAAGTTACTGAAGAAGACGAAGGATAATTTCCTTTTTAAAACACATATGTCAGATCTGGCGAAGTTGAGATCCTTAAAGGTTTCGACTTCACTCAACCAGACAATAACTAAACCCTATTTTAGTCTTAATTAACCCTTTCAGAGTTCTGATCCATATTTTTTCCTTTAAATTCTGTTTCTTTTACTCTTCCAAAAGAATATTTTATCGCTATAGAAAACTCCTGATTATCTACAACATATCGTGCTTTAGAATTAATAGTATTAATTGTAAATTGTTCTGTTTCTATATTGTTTTTAAAAATATTATTGCCGCTTAAAGTACAATTCCAGTTTTTGAAAAAGGTTTTTGAAACCGCCATATCCACTACAAATCTTGGACTTGTTTCAAAAATACCGGTATATTGTTTCGTTAATCCCCAAAAATTCAGAACCAAAGAATATTCTTTTGGAAGTTTAAATTCGTTATTTGAACTATAATACGAATAAGGCTTTGAAGCCATTAATACTGCGGAATCATCCTCAATTTTTTCTAAAATAAAAAGCAAAGAATTAGTTGTTCTCCAAAATTTATATGTGAACGGTAAGGCAAAATCGATTGTAAATCCTGAACTTTTTTTTAAATTTATATCCTTAAATGTCATTATATTATTCTGATCATCAAAAGAAAAACTGTTGTGAACCGGATCCTTAGCCTCAGTAAAACTAAATTTAACCGACTTGTCATGATATTGAAAAATCGTCGAAACTTCATGTATAATTGTTGGACCCAAATTAATATTCCGTGCATATAAAAAATAAGGATTAATATAAGTCGAACCTTGACTTAACGATGAATAATTGGGTCTTGAAATACTTCTGGCATAATTTACAGAAATGCTTTTAATACTGTCTATTGGAAATGTAAGCTGCGCTTTCGGGAAAAAATTGGTGTAATTTTTATCCAGTAATGGCAATTCATCTGCTCTGAATTTCCCCATTACATTTGAGTTTTCAATTCTAAAACCAAGCGAGAAATCGATTTTTTTAATTTTCCCGGACAGTTGGGTATATCCTGATAGATTTCCTTCTCTAAAATCGTAATAACTTAATTCATTTTGATTGGTTTCTGTATAAAAAACAGCAACATCAGATTTAGAATTTGCTGAAGAATACAATCCTCCTATTTCAAATTTCATGTCATTTTTAAGCTTTTTCTCGACATCAATTCTTCCTGAAAAATAATTAATTTGAAATTTTTGATCTCTTATTTGTGACAATTCAAATTGTGTATTATTAAAATTATTATTTACTTCGGTAAACAATCCCTGATCAAAATTAGAATATTGAGCGCCTGCAAAAACCAAGGCATCAATTGATTTTATTTTTTTCTGGTAATTTAAAAAGGAGTTCACAAAATTCTTTTTGTTATCATTATCTGTCTGCGTCACAACATTATTTTCTACATTTTTATTCTTGTTATCCGTTACTGTATTGATTGGAAAAGTATCAGATTGCAACTTACTATTGAAGCTAAACGAAAAATAATCATCCTCATTTATTTTATAAAACAAACCTGCGCCAAAAACGTATTGATTCCTTTTTGTATCAGCCGTTACATCATATTTAGAGGCAATTTCTGCAACAGGAATTTGATAATCGATACTATGACTTTCCCAGGGATTCAGTCGATTGTAATTAAAATTAGCTTTCAATTCGAGTTTATTTTTTTTGAAATTAGAATTAAAACCTAAATAATTATTGAAGTTTTTCTTAAAAGAAGCAACTTCAGAAATCTGTGTTCTGAAACTGTCTTTTTTACCGAACTTTCGAGTAATCAAAATAACTGAACGACCTTCGGCTTCATACTTGGAAGATGGATTCCGGATAATTTCGATCGTTTTAATATCGGCTACAGCCAAAGCATTCAAATCGTTGATTCCGACTTTTTGATTGTCAATGTAAATCAATGGATTTCCTTTTCCGACAACGATAATACTTTCCTTATCCGAACTAATTTGAATCGTTGGTAATTTAGCCAATAAATCAACCGTATTGGGAACCGAATTATATATCGAATTGGCAACATCAACTTTTATATTTCCGTTTTGATTAGAAAACGTTTTTTTATTCTGACCAATTACAATCTCATTTAATTGAGTCGAAATACTGTCTTTTGGAGTTTCATTTTGTGCATTTGCAGTTAACGATAAACAAAATAATAACACTACAAGAATGATTTTTAAAAGCATATAAATTTTCATTTAATAAAATTTTTGAATTGAGATGCCGCAAAAATGCTTCTAAATAATTGTTGCGAAAGTTAATTGGAGGTTAATGCGGAGTTAATGCTCAAATTGTATCATAAAAGCTTTATTTTTGGATGGAATTTTCGAATGTATGAAACAAAGAATCAATTTATTAATAGCTTTTTCAGTCATTGCCCTGATCGTTTTATCGACCGTTCAATGCTATCTCGTAAAAACTGCTTATGATTATAAAGTGGCACAGTTTCATACCGAAATCAAAAAAGAAATTGCCCAAATATCAAACAATTACAGTGATATTGATTCGGTTATTGTTTATAAAAAGGAAGCACTCTACAAACAATTAACTGAGAATTACGTTCAGGGAAAAAAATCTAAAACTGCTATTAAAACTGCTATTCTTGAAAATGAATTCAGAAATGCTCTAACGCTAAAAATCCAACGTAAGTTTGAAAGGGAAATGCCAAATCTTAGAATTGATTTCGCCATTGTCCTGAATAAATTTATTCTGTATCAAAACACAAAAAAAGCAGATACTATTTTCTCTGAAAAGCCATTTATTCAAAACAAAATATACGGCAACCTGGCTTCTCTAAGCAATGCTTTTTTGGTTCGGAATTATGTTGGAACCACTAATGGAACATTTAAAAATCAAGACTATAAATTACTGACTGAAGATTCAATGTATGTTTCGGTTATCGATTGGGAAATGATTATTTTACGAAGAATGGTTTTTATTTTGGTTCTTTCACTTTTTTCGATTTTAATATTAATAACTCTTTTTGTAATTGCCCTAAAAGCATTAATCAAACAGAAAAAAGTGAATGACATTAAAACTGATTTCATCAATAATATTACGCACGAACTCAAAACACCTTTGGCTACTTTAAGTATCTCAACTAAAATTTTAGAACAGAAAAATATTCGTGAAAATGATAAAAATTTCAATGCAATTATCAATACGATTTCTCGCCAAAACAATCGTTTACAGCATTTAATCGATCAGGTTATGTCGAATTCCCTGGCCGAAAATGAAATCGAATTACAAAAAGAAAAGATAGAAACGGAAGATTTTTTGCTTTCAATCGTTAATGATTTTAAAATTACGTATCCAAAAGTCAATATTGAAACTGATTTTCAAACTTCAAAAACAACTCTGGTTTTAGATAAATTTCATTTAACAACTGCTATTTTGAATGTATTTGAAAATGCGGTAAAATACGGTTCAAACAATATTAAAATAAAAACCAAAACGATTCAAAATCAATTTTCTATTAGCATTGAAGATGACGGAATTGGAATTTCAAAAAACAAACAGGCACTGCTTTTCGAAAAATTTTACCGCGTTGAACAGGGAAATCTACACAATACAAAAGGTCTCGGATTGGGACTTTATTATGTCGGTCAAATAATAAAAGCGCATCAGGGAACGATTGCCGTGATGAGCGATTTAGGAAAAGGCGCGGTGTTTACTATTATGTTTAAAGTTTAAATTTTGTCATTGAAAAAAATACTTTTAGCCGAAGATGATTTTGATTTTGCCAATGTTCTAAAGCAATATTTAGAACTGTATCAATATGAAGTGGTTTGTGCAGAAGATGGCGAAATTGCTTTGGAATTCTTCAAAAATCAATCTTTTGATATTTGTGTTTTTGATGTGATGATGCCAAAACTTGATGGATTTTCATTGGCTGAAAAAATTATCAAAATCAATCCTGATATTCCTTTTATTTTCCTGACAGCCAAAAAATTAAAAGAAGATAAAATCATTGGACTCAAATTAGGTGCCGACGATTATATCGTAAAACCTTTTGAAGCCGAAGAATTGATTTTACGTCTGCAAAATATTTTAAAAAGAAGTCAGCAAAAAAATCTGCAAAATGAATCGTCAAAAATCCAAATTGGATTGTATTCTTTTGATACCAAACGTCTTTCCTTAAAGATAAATGATGAAACTCAGCAGCTCACAGAAAAAGAAGCAGCATTGATTCAATATTTATATTCACATCAAAATCAATTACTGAAAAGAGAACAGATCCTAAAGGCTGTTTGGGGAAATGATGATTTCTTTTCCGGAAGAAGCATGCATGTTTATATTAGTAAAATCAGGAAATATTTTAAAGCTGATTCTAAAATCAGTATTGAAAGCTTGCGAAATATTGGATTAGAGCTTAAAATAGAAAGAAATTAAGCACTCAGTTTTATATTATTAAATTTAGTTTACAAATCGCTTAACAATTAATATGGATAAAGATTTAATTCAATAAATAAACCTGCTAATTTGAAGCGTTATTCTTTATTTTTATCATACAAAGTCTGCGAAAAAAACTTACAAAATATTTTTCGCTAAAAAACCAAAAAGCGCTAATTTTTTCTTGTTAAATTTATCTATATTTGACCACTTTTAAAAATTTAGATTAGGCTCTTATTTTATAATTGCTTAATAAACTTAAACAAGTTAAAAATTGAAAAAAATTACTCCGAAGTTATACTCTTATGCATTAAGTTTAGTTTTATTTATAATCAGTACTACATGTTTTTCTAATAACACTTCAGATACTATTGTTAGTGAAAAGAAAAATTTAACAATCCTGAATGCAATTCCTCAAAAGGCAGTAAATAATATTTCTGATTTCTCTCAGCCAAAAAATGCTGAAAGTGAGTTCACAGATTCTTTCCTCACAAAAAATTTCCCAATAAGTCAGGAAACTGGTGATGATTTAAAGAAGGCAATAGCAACTTTTGAAGAAATAAAGAAAAATAATAACCTAACGGATTTATTAGAGCCTAAAAAACTTTCTATGCTTCCTTTAGGGATATCAAAAACAATTGGAGGAATTCAATATGTACTTGGTATAAGCAATGCAAAGTTTACACCACAATATACAGAACTAACTGCATTTGTAAAAATCATTATTCCGCAACATGATTCATCCGGAAAGGCTAAAGAACTTTTTTTTGGTGCCAATAATATTAAACTTTCCCATAAAGGAGGTCTGGTTGGAGATACTAACCTGGTTTTATTAGGTGATGTTCCTATCAAAATTAACGGCGAAAACTTATTGTTGATTCTGAAAGGCGGAATGGACATGAAGACCGGAGTCGTTAAAAACGAAACCTATGTAACTATCGATTGTAATGGATTTAAGGAACTTGGAATAACTGCTGATGTGCAATTTTCAAGAAATCTTTTAGAGCCAGTAAACAATGAATATGTTGCGCTTCCCTCTCCTGCTCTCGTTACCGGAACTTTTAAAACTGTAGTTTCTAATTGGAATGACATTCTAATCGAAATATCATTACCTAAATTTCAATTAACTTCTAAAAAAGGTTTTTGTTTTGAATTAAACACAGCCGTAATTGATTTTAGCGATTTACGGAACTCTAAAAATGTAAAGTGGCCAAAAGACTATGTTACTAAATATTTAGTCCCAGGAAATGAAAATCTGTGGCGTGGTCTTTATGTACAGTCCCTTAAAATAGTTTTACCGGAAGAATTTAAGAAAAAACAAAGCAAAGAAAGAATTCGGTTTGAAGCAACAGATTTATTAATCGACCGAATGGGTGTTTCGGGAACATTTTCGGGTAGTAACCTAATAGGTATTGATGAAGGAGATGCGTCAGGATGGCAAATGTCTCTTAACAGTGTCAGTATAACATTAGTTGCGAATTCTTTAACTGCTGCCAGTTTTGGCGGTGATATCCTTTTACCTGTTTCTGATAAATCAGGAAAATGTAATGGGGGTACAAGGTCAGAGTTAGCCTATAAAGGATTAATAGACCCTCTTAATAATGAGTACTTACTAAATGCACAGGTTACAAACGGTATTTGTTTTCAGGCATTTAAAGCCCAGGCAGTTATCGAAAAAAACTCCTATGTCGAATTAAAAGTAAAAGATGGTAAATTTCTGCCAAAAGCAGTTCTATACGGTACTTTATCATTAAATGCCAGCAACAAACCAATTACTGCAGAAGAAGCAATTGCATTAGAAAAAACGGACCCTGCAAGTGGAGATTCCGGGACAGGAGAGAAAAAAGAAACTGTATCTTTTAAAGGGGTAATTTTTCAAAATCTAATGCTGCAAACTGTATCTCCATATATTAGTGCAGATTATTTTGGATATAAAAATGTACAAAACGATAGCTCTACTGTTAGTAATTTTCCGGTAACAATTAATGAAATTGCTTTAATTACCACTGACGAAAGTGCCAGTTTAAAGGTTGATATTGCTATTAATATGATGGAAAATCAATTTAATGGGCAAACTAAATTTTATGTCGTTGGAAAATTTGGTAAGGATCAGGGAATTCAGAAATGGAAATACGACCATCTTAAATTTGAACAAATTTCAATTGGAGCAGATTTAGGAGGAATGAAATTAAAAGGGAGCATTACCATAATGGATAATGATCCTGTTTATGGTAAAGGCTTTAAAGGATCACTAAGTTGTGATTTTACAGGTGGTATTAAAGTAGAAGCAAATGCTATTTTTGGATCTATAGGTTTTAGATACTGGTATGTTGATGCAATGGTTGATGGTTTAAACATTCCGGCAGGAGCCATTACGTTTAAAGGTTTTGGTGGTGGTGCTTATTATCACATGAAAAAAGATGGTTTCAGTAACCGATTTGCTGCTTCAGGATCTAATTATGTTCCGGATATCGATTCAGGTCTTGGTGTAAAAGCCATGATTAAATTTGCAGGAACAGCTACTGCTGATGCATTTTGGGGTGGTGCCGGTTTTGAAATTGCATTTAATAGTCACGGTGGTATTAACAGAATTAGCATTTATGGTGAAGGTCACGTTATGCAGACTTTTGA
Organism: Flavobacterium sp.; assembly: GCA_039931915.1. Classification (GTDB taxonomy): domain Bacteria; phylum Bacteroidota; class Bacteroidia; order Flavobacteriales; family Flavobacteriaceae; genus Flavobacterium. Next base: position 12,967 of record JBDTRA010000045.1, read on the forward strand.
AATTCCAGGTGCTAGTGAATTAACTGATGCCTTAAAAGCGGTAACCGAAAATGAATCTCTGATGGGTACGATCGCTGTTGAAGCTTTGAAAACATCTAATTTATCAAAAGCAGCTGCAGATTTATACCCAAATGATGTACAAAGCTCCATGGGTATTAATGCGTTTGCTGCCATAGAATATGATTTCAGAGCAAAAACTTTACACGGTTCTTTCGATTTATATATAAGTACCCCTGGTGGTTTCATACAAGGCCGTGCATCAGGAAACAGAGCCGGATGGGCAGTGCTACATTTTGGTCCGGATAAATGGTATGTCCGCGCGGGAACTCCTACTGACAGGTTAGGTATAAAATTAGCAATAGGTTCTGTCGAAGTGGAAGCCGGTGGTTATTTTATGATGGGAGATGATATTCCTGCAAGTCCACCGCCGCCAGCAATAGTAGCACAGCTCCTAGGAGTGGATGTTGCCAAACTGGATTATATGCGTAATGAAAACATGGTTGCAGGAGGAAAAGGATTTGCGTTTGGATCTGATTTCAGCATAAAAACGGGTAATTTAAGCTTCCTGATGTTTTATGCTAATTTTCAAGCTGGTTTCGGATTTGATATAATGGTAAAAGATTATGAAGACGCTGAATGTAAAGGTTCCGGACAAATTGGGATAAATGGATGGTATGCCAGTGGACAGTCCTATGCTTATATGCAGGGAGAACTTGGAATTAACATAAAATTGTTCTTTATAAGAAAAAAAATATCCATTATTAAGGGAGGAGGAGCCGTTTTATTACAGGCCAAATTACCAAATCCGGTATGGATCCGTGGTTATATGGCCGGCAATTTTAGTATACTGGGCGGCGCTATAAGAGGAAGTTTCCGATTTAAATTACAGTTTGGAAAAGAATGCGAATTTATAAATGCAGATCCTTTAGCAGGATTAAAGTCTATTGCAGATATAACACCTACCGAAGGAACAAAAGATGTAGACGTTTTTGCCATTCCTCAAGTCGGTTTTAATATGCCTGTAGATAAAAATTTCACACTTGAGGATGATAAAGGAACAAAAACATATCGACTCAAACTGGAAGAATATACTGTTAAAAAAGATGGTGTGCCTGTAATTGGAACACTAAGCTGGAATAACACCAAAGATTTACTAAGCTTTAATGCTTCTGATGTATTACCTCAAAACTCCGATTTAGTACTAACCGTAAAAGTAAGTTTTCAGGAAAATATAAATGGCACCTGGAAAACCATTTATGACGAAGGTCAGATTGCTATGGAAAATGAAGTGAGGAATTTTACAACAGGTGCAGCTCCAAAGAATATTCCGGTTAACAATATTGCTTATTGTTATCCCGTTTTTGATCAAAAATATGTTTATCAAAACGAAAGTAAAGAAGCGTATATAGTCTTAAAACAAGGGCAGCCCTATTTATTTGACTTAAAACCAGGACAATCTCAAAAAGCTTTTTATAAAACCGGTAATAAAACAGTTAACAGTTCTATCAGATATAATGCCGATTTAAAAAAGGTTATTATTGATTTGCCAGTTTTAGAAACAACGAAGCCATATAATTTATCATTAATGACCTTAGAAACTCAAAAAGATGCAAACAGTAACTTATCCGAAAATTATGAAGCACAAAATTTAGTTGATGATAACAATGTCGAGGTAAAAAATAACGAACTAAATGAAATAGTTACAGGCGGACAAGGAGTTGAATTAGTACAATACAATTTCAGTACAAGTCAATACAATACATTTCAGGAAAAAATGGCTGCAAAAAAGCCTAAACAAACATTGGTAGAAATTATTTATATGGATGTACATGCTTTGCAATCCCTAAATAACTCAACAGAACCTTTTGATGAAATAGAACTTATTGGAAATGCTAAAACACTATTTCAACCATTGGTAAGTACCGAAGCCCTATTGGATGACAGCTATTATAAAAATGAAATCTATCCTTTAATTTATAAGGGCTATCCTTTAGAATCTGATTTAAAACTGGATAGAAATAGAAATACTACTTTAGGAATCCCTCCTGTTAACGGAGTAGAAACTATGGCGTGGTATCAGGATTATATCTTTAATAATCCTAATAGCTTTATGCTAAAAGAGTATCTTCCATATCGTTACAATTTACCATTTTATTATAAAAATGATTTTATTGATTTAAGATATAAAATCGTAAACAAATATTTGAATACATCAAATCAGACGATGATAGCAAAATACAATTACATTATCAATGGTGAGTTTCCATACATAAAAAAAGGAACATATAATATTAAATTGAATTATATACTTCCGGGCGGTCAGTCAGGTACCAATTCAATTTTTACATTCAACAAATCAAATTAACATGAGATTTAAATTTTCAATTATATTAGTTTTTATAATAGCTTTCAATAGTTTTTCGCAAGACAAAACGGAAGAAACTATTACCGCCGAAAAAAAACCTGAAATACAAGTAATAGCCAGAGTACAAAAAGATAAAATCTTATTGCGCTGGGCTGTAACCACTCCAATTGCATGGAAAAAATTAAACACCTACGGATATACCCTTGAAAGATATACAGTAACAAGAGATAATAAAACCTTATCGAATCCTGAGAAATTAGTTTTATCCAAAGTTTTAAAACCTGAACCACTCGAAACATGGGAAAAAATTATTGAAGCTAATGACAATGCCGCTATTATTGCACAGGCCATATATGGTGAAAATTTTACTGTTGACGGAAGTAATAAGTTAGAAAATATTATAAACCTTTCTGAAGAAACTGAACAGCGATTTACGTTTGCTTTGTTTAGTGCCGATAAAGATTTTGAAGTTGCCAAGAAGGCAGGCTTAGGTTTTGAAGATAAAACAGCAAAATTAAATGAAAAATATGCTTACAGAGTAATCTCAAATGTACCTGAAAACGAAATGAGTATTGATTATGGAGGGATTTTCGTAAGCTTAAAAGAATATGAACCCTTGCCTAAGCCAATGGATTTCACCGCTCATTTTACTGATAGCAGTACGATGCTAAGCTGGAATTTCAAAACATTATCACAGGTATATGGGAGTTATTATATAGAACGCTCGACTGATAAAAAGACTTTTGAAAGAATTACAGACAAACCTTACACCAGCTTAAATCAGGAAAATGCAAACAATAACCGTATTTTTTACGTAGATTCTATTGCGAACAACAAACCTTATAGTTATAGGATACAAGGAATTTCTCCATTTGGTGAACTAAGTCCTTATTCAGAAATCATTACCGGAAAAGGCAGTTCCATATTAAAATTTGTACCTCATCTTACGGTTAAGGATTTTAAAGATGATACTACTGTTACTTTATCCTGGGAATTCCCGGAAGAAGGTAATAACGAAATTACCGGATTTGAATTAAACAGATCGGATAAAGATGATGAAAGTTATACAACAGTAGTGAAAAACATTCCTGCAAAAAATCGTTCTGTTACGTACAATAAACTTTCTTCGACCAATTATTTTACCCTTACAGCTATAGGAAAGCAAGGAAGTAACAGAACTTCTTTTCCTATGCTCGTTCAGCCGGTTGATTCTATTCCACCCGATAAACCTGTTGGTTTAAAAGGAGTTATTGACAGTTTGGGCGTTGTAAAACTTACATGGACTCCTAATAAAGAAAAAGATCTTTTAGGGTATCGTATTTATAGAGGAAATGTTGCCGAAGAAGAATTTAGTCAGATAACCATTAGTCCAAGTGAACCAAATACTTTTGAAGATAAAGTATTAATTAAAAACTTAAATCCTAAAGTATATTATAAAATTATTGCTGTTGATTATCGTTACAATATGTCTGAGTTTTCAGAGACATTAATTCTGAAAAAACCAGATGTTGTACCTCCTGCTTCGCCTGTTTTTACCAAATATGAAATTAAGGAGGAATCGGTCTTTCTGGAATGGGCAAACAGCCAGAGTGAAGATGTAAGTGTACATCAATTATACAGAAAAGAAAATGACAAAAAAGACTGGACACTAATTCTGGAAACAAAAAATAAGGAAGAAAAATTTCAGGACAAAACAGCTATTGAAGGCAATACCTACAGATATGCCATTTTTGCCAAAGATCAAAGTAATTTAATTTCGAACCCATCACCTGAAGTTGGGCTATTTGTACCTAAATATTCTGTAATGCCAGCTGTAAAAGGCTTTTTTGCCCAAGCAAACAAAACTACAAATATGATTGATTTATCATGGCAATATTCAGATAACGAGGTCGATAGCTTCGAAATTTTTAAAGCTTCAGATAAAGATCCACTGCAATTAATGCAAATTGTAACGGGGAAAACAAGACAGCTGTCCGACCCTACCATTACGATCAATACCAATTATAATTATGGAATCAGAGCTGTATTTAAAGACGGGAGAAGCTCTAAAATGGATTTTTATAGTTTAAAATTTTAGGATCAATTAAACTACTCACCCTAGTAGATTGTTATTTAAATTAGGGGTTAAATATGAAAAAAAATATACTTTTTTTAACTCTATTTTTTAGCCTGATTGGTTTTTCACAAGAGCAAGTCATGTTAGATATTCGCTCACAATTAGGAAATAGTTTTATGGGTAAAGCAAGCTTAAAAATTTTAAATAGTTCTAATCAAACTTTGTATGATACTTTTGGTTTGAAAGTTGAAAATTATGGTGTAGTTTTTAATTTATCTCCATCCAGTTTTCCTTTAACTATAGTTTGGCAACCAGGGGTGCTGAATTGTGATTTGAATAGTTCCCCATTTGAATCTATTTTTACATATACCTATAGCTACAGTGATTACACAACTGGAAAAAATTTTAGTGCAACCATGTGTTTATTTCCAGATACTTTTTTTTCAATTTATTCACCATATATAAATCAATTAACAGCTGCAACATCTACAATTGGAATATGTGAGGGTGTTAATCTGGCATCAGGCTATCCTCATTACTACAGCATAGATGATTTGAATTGGAATATTGCATATAATAACATTCCGTTTTCTTTTTTTACTTTCATACCGAAAGATCTATTAGGATCAAATTTTAGAGGAAATTTAAAAATTAAGTCTACCATAAGTAGTTTTTTTGCAAATCCAGCAGTAACGATGCAGTCGAAAATAATTTCATATAATGTTATCTCTTGTTCTCCAGCGCTAGAAATTGACCCACCTCTGACTTTAAAAACTGTATGCAATAATGAATCTACAGGAAGTGTAATCTTAAAATTTAAAACGACAATAGGAGATAATGAGCAATTGTTTTTAAATTTATTTAAAAATGCATCTCCCCCAATTTTAATAGATAATCTGTTTGTACCAAAATCTTCCATAATCAATAATGAATTTACCTGGACTGGATTTGAAAAAGGAAATTATATAATAAAATATCAAGTACAAAGCATTTCTGATAATTCAGAAATTTTAAATTCTAGTGTAGTAATTACTGATGAATTTATTGTAGAAAGTCCTATGCCTTTAAAATTTGAAATAAAAAAAGCTGATAACCCAAAATGCGCCAATGATCCTGTAGAAATTTCGATTGCTGTAACTGGCGGAACAGGAAATTACAAATTTTATGTAGACGGAGTTGAAAAGACAAACCCAAAACCTGTTAAGGAAACTGATGGTTATTATCATATCAACGGATTAATTCCTACGGCAATAAACAATATTAAAGTGATGGACACAAATAACTGTATAGAAACAACACCCTGATTATATGAAAAAAATTATACTCTTACTTTTTGTTTTTATTTTGTCACCTAAAACATTTGGTCAAAACCCAACTTATTCAATGAAGATAAGTTACCAAACGCAAAACTTAAGTGGCTGTACTGCCAATTTATGTTCTGGCTGTAATAGACTTGAAAGATTGTGGAAAATGGGAAATTATACTTTACCATACAATGAAAGCGGTTTTGCAAATGTCTTAGCAAAAAACACTTATAATAATAATTTAAATATTACTGAAATAAATATAAGTATTCCAGAGAATAATTATGATGTATTTTATTTTACAAATTACACTGAAAAATGTTTTATGCAATCCAATCAACCTGTAGATTGTGTTAAAAGAGAGACATTAGATGCAAAATTTCAATCTGAATTATATGAAAGTGCAGTCGCTCCAGTAACAGTAACAAATTCTTGTTTTGGAATTATCAAGGTTTTAAGCTATAAGCCAAATATGACTTTAAATATTCCTGCCAAATATAACGTTACATATACTAATGAAGAGTATCAACAATATTTTCAATTTGGAATCCCTTTACCTGAAAGAGGTACAACTGTATGCTCGGGTGAAGTTATAGATTTAAGCGTTTCTCCCTTAGGTTTTAAAAGAGGTACTTATAACTGGCAATATAAGATAAAAGGCGGAACATGGAAAGACTTTAAATACAAAAATGTAAATAATACTGAAACAACTTATGTGGCCAGACCAACATTTACAATTGCTGACATCTTAAATACAGAAGATCAAAATTATACCGGATTTATAGATATAAGATTAGGCTCTGGGCAAAATGCTCCTTTTACATCTTCTGTAAAATTAAATTATTCTAACTGCGCACCAATTATAAAAAAAACAGAATATCTCTTACCTCCTCTTTGTTATGGAGATAATATTCGTGATGTTACGGTGACATTTGACAGGGATTTATTCCTTCTGGAAGAGTTACGCTATTTTCAATTACAAGCTGTAAACCCTGATACAAATATTAGTGATGGCACACCTCCGGTTTTTTATCCCTTCATTAGTGATAATAATCCTAATAATGGTTTGATCACAAAACTCGATGAAAAAAGCCTGGGGGTTTTTACTTATTCATTAACAAATTTTAAGGGGTTAAATCCTAATGCAACCTATCAAATACAGTATCAGGCATTTCAGAATAATACAACCAAGGGTGTTTCTATTTCTCCAAAAAAAGAAAATTTTAAATATATAGAACCTGATCCCCTAATTTTTAAAATTATAAAAGCCGATAATCCAATATGTGTCGACGATCCTGTAGAAATTTCGATATTAGTATCTGGAGGTAATGGAAATTATAAATTTTATGTAGATGATACTGAACAAACAAGTCCAAAACCAGTAAAAGAAACAGATGGCTATTATCATATAAGAGGATTAATCCCTACGGCAATAAACAATATTAAAGTGATGGACACAAATAACTGTATAGAAACAACACCCTGATTATATGAAAAAAATTATACTCTTACTTTTTGTTTTTAGTTTTTCCAAAAATTTTGGGCAAGATCTCTATTATAAGATTGAAGTACTTCATTATAACATGGGTTCAAGTTACAGCTATACTGGTGGATTTAGTGGTTGTGACGATAACACATATGTCTGGAATTTAGGTGGGCAAAATTATAATTCAGGTGATATTTATTTCTCAAAAACCTTTCCAACTCTTAAAACTACTAATCTTACAATACCTGCAAGAACAAATTATACTTTAACTTCTAAAGGAAATTGCAACTGCGTACAAAATCAAGCTACATCTGGGATTTGCACAAAAAATATAATTCAGCAAATAAATGAAAATTCAAGTAGTTACAATGGATTTTTGAGCACAAATGATGGTATAAATAAAGGCATTGCTGGCGGATATGCTCTTGGTCCTAATCAAGGGCATCCATTTGGAATAATAATAATTCAAAAAATTACTCCCATAGGTATTACGGTTAATAGAATACAAACCACACCCGTTTGTGCGGGCGAAGCTATTGAATTGCAGGCATTAGTTCCTAGTACAACACAAAGCTTTCCCGATGTTGCTTACCACTGGCAATATTCCTTAGATAATGAAATAACCTGGATAGATGTACCAAATAAAACAGTAAACGGAGTGCCTATAAATGACACCAAGGTCTCTAATTTTACTATGTACGATATTTTAGGAGACGATCACATTAATTATTTTAAGGATATTTATTTTAGAATAGGATATTCAGGAAGGCCTTTTTCGGCAAATACAATAAAAATAAACTATTCCCCATGTTCCCCACTTGTAAGTAATGTTGATTATGTTGGCCCAAAATGCAACGGCGATGATATCCAAAAACTGGAAGTTACTTTTGACAGGCCTTTGGATGCTTCAAAAGGAGAATCAATATATCAATTATATGTTAAGGAAACCGCAAACAATGCTGCTCCAATTAAAACATTGCCAATGTTTTCTGTAATCGATATAACCTATCCAAACGATTCCAAAATTTATTCATACTCCAACATGTCACAGTTTTCAAGTTTAGAAAGTGGTCGTGAATATGAAATAATATGCCAAGCACAAGTTAACCACCCGCTTGATGCCTCAAAAAAAATACTCAAAGGAATAATGGTTTCTGCAAAGAAATTTACTTATAACGAACCCGCCCCTTTAAAATTTGAAATAAAAAAAGCAGATAATCCAACATGTATAGATTCCGAAGTAGAAATTGCAATTGATGTAAAAGGTGGGACGGAAAACTATAAATTTTATGTAGATGGAATTCTTACTACAGCAACAAAAAATCAAACAGATGGATTTTATTATATAAAAGGATTAACCCCTACAGCAACAAATAATATAAAAGTGATAGACGCAAATAATTGCATTGAACACTAATCATACTTAAAAATAGATTATGAAAAAACTTTTACTTACCCTATTCCTTTTTATAAACATACTGGGATATTCACAAGCAATCGTAGGAACTCTTAATAATGGTGCCAGAACAGTTACGTTTACTAATCCTGCTCCTATCGAAGTTAATGGTGCACCTTCAATTAAACACGCAACAAAATTTGGTGAAGCAAATGGTGCTATAAATATTGTATTTAAAGGTGGAACCGGTTCCTATACTTACATCTGGACTAAAGATTCACAACCATTTACCCCTACATTCTGGACTGCTCTGGGAGCTGGAATTTATACAATAACTGCAATAGAAATTGCAACAGACACCTCAATACCAACAGGCTGTTCAAGCCAACCTTATCCTTTTACAATCACACAGCCCGAGGAACTGAAAGTTTTTATAAATGGTAATACAATCCTTTGTAATGGTAAAAATACCGGAACGCTTTCAGTAGTAAAAACACAAGGAGGAATTGTAACAGTAGGATATACTTATGAATGGTTCAAAAAAGATGGTAGTAATACCTTTGTTACAACCTACCTTACGGGAGAAACTATATCGGATGGGCTGTATGCAGGTGCTTACAAAGTAAAAGTAACAGACAATGCCTCTCCTGCAAATACTGCATTGTCTGATGAATTTATAATAACCGAGCCTTCAGCTCCGATAACTGTAACAGAATCCCAAACAAATGTAAGCTGTAATGGCGGCAGTAATGGCACTATTTCGCTTACTATTAATGGTGGAACCCCGGGATATTCAATCCTTTGGGACAATACGATTACAACTACTCATGTTGGTGGACAGCCTGACAGGACGGGATTACCAACAGGAAGTTATTTTTATACAATTACTGATGCTAATGGATGTCAATACAGTAGTACCAACAATATAGAAATTACTGAACCTGCTGAATTAACTATTACTTCAATAACGCAAAAACAACCATCCGGAGTATCAATTAAGGATGGGGAAATTTCTATTGATGCTGGCGGAGGTACAGGAACTTACACTTACTTCCTTAAAAAAGACAATATAACAACTAATTATACTACCAGCACAATCCCTAATTTAGAAAATGGTACTTATGAAGTTTATGTAAAAGATGTAAACAATTGTACTTCTTCAACTTCAACAGTAAAATTAGAAGCACTGGCAATAACTCTTGTTAATCAGGAAAACATTAAATGTTTTGGAGAAAAAACAGGAAGCATAGTTATTAAAGCAAGTGGAGGTACACTCGCCAATAACTCCAATTATAAATATCAATGGTATAAAGATTCCAATATAATCGCCAATGAAACAAATACAGAAATAAAACAAATCGGCACCGGAGATTATACGGTACAAATAACAGATGATGATAATTTACCTGTTACTTCTCCTATTTATCATGTTACCGAACCTTCTGCAGTTCTGGCAATAACAAGTAATGCAGCACAGCAACAAAATGTATCTTGTAATGCAGGAAATGATGGGGCAATAGCCATTACTGTTACAGGTGGAACTTCAGGGTATACTTACTCATGGAATGATGGTTCCACAGCTAAGGACAGAACTAATTTAATAGCCGGAGTTTATTCTGTTACTGTTACTGATGCTAATGGATGCATACAAACTCTTAATAGTATTACAATTTCAGAACCTTCAAAAATAAGCATTCCAACTCCATCAATAAAAGATGTTGCCATTAATGGACAAAACACTGGATCTATCGTCTTTTCATCAGATCCTGCAGGTGGTAATGGCGGTTATACATACAAATGGACGTCCGGTACAAATACCAATTTTTCAGCAAACACCAGAGATTTAAATAATTTGACGGCAGGAACATATCAGTTAATAGTATCGGATAACAAATCCTGCGAATCGACATTACAAACTTTTACTGTTCAAGAAAAACTTAAATTGACAGTCAATATAAATAAAACGGCCCTTATTAAATGTAATGGAGATTTAAATGGTGAATTAATAGCGGAAGTTACAGGAGGAATTGCTCCATATAAATACATATGGAAAAAGAATGGACAAGTATTATCAGGAAAAAATACAGAAACCATTTCAAACTTAGGTTTTGGGAGTTATAGTGTTTCTGTAACAGATACCGCAAACCCGGAACCTACTGGTCCTTTTGCTCAGGCTGAACAACTGAATTTTACATTGGCGCAGCCAGACAAATTAACCGTATCAGTAGTAAAACAAACTAATGTTTTATGTTATGATGCAGAAACTGGTGCCATCGAAGTTACTATTGAAGGAGGAACGGCACCTTACACACAACAATGGACTAAAAACGGTGTAAATTATTCTACTCAAAAAGATTTAACTGATTTAAAAACTGGTTCATATAATATTACGGTTACAGATGCATTAGGTCATAACTGTACAGCCACACTGGCACAGCCTGTTATAATTACCCAGCCTGCCGAACCATTACAAATTTCAAGTGTAATCAAAAATGATTTAACTGGTTTCGAAACTAATAATGGTAGTATTGCAGTTACTATTTCCGGAGGAAAACCTAATTATCAATACGAGTGGCGCAAAGATGCTAATTCAGCTATAATTGGTACAGCTTCCTCAATAAATAATCTGAGTATCGGAACTTATCATTTGATTGTGAAAGATGCCAATGATTGTGCTCTTCCTCAGATTGATTATATAGTTACTCAGCCTGATAAGTTTGAAATTACAAGTCTGAACCAAACACCATTTACCAATATTACTTGTAATGGAAACTCAAATGCGGAACTTACAGCATCAGTTACAGGTGGTGTCAAAGAATACACTTTTGAATGGCTAAACACTACAACAGGAGTAAAACACAGTTCTGTTGAAAGTACAGATTCCACCGATCCGGATACAATCATCTCAAAAGCATCAGGTTTGGGAGCAGGTAATTATGTTGTTTCTGTAAAAGATAAAGAAAATAATACGCTGTATGGTACTAACACATTTACTATTACACAACCTGAAAAATTAGCCTTCACTTATACAAAAGAAGATGTTTCTTGTTCAGGAGGCAGTAATGGTACTGTAACAGTAACTATTACGGGCGGAACAAAAAATACGGACATTACAAAACCTTACACTATTATTTCCAGTGGAGGAACAGCTGATAATCAAAATGGCATTGTTTCAGGATTGACGGCAGGAACATATACTATAAAAATAACCGATGTTAACGGTTGTCAGACTCCGGAGCAAACAATTGTAATTTCCGAACCTCAAAATTCAGTATATATTGCAAATGAAATCATTACTCCTGCTACAGGTTTTGGATTGCTTACTGGCAAAATAGAAATAACCGTTGCTGGTGGAACTGCCGGATATACTTACCAATGGAAAAATAATTCAGGTTCAATTGTAGGAACAAACAGCCCAACCCTAAATAGTGTTCCGGCAGGGACCTATACTGTTTTAGTAACTGATAGCAAAAGTTGCACAACGACAAATAATTATACAATTCAACAACCAACAAAGCCTGTACTTACTGAAACACATCTGCAATCAAAATGTAATGGTCTTTTAGGATCACTTGAAGCCATTGCAAATGGAGGTGCTACTTATACCCAGAATCAGTCAGACAGAATATACACTTATAAATTAAAGAATAAAACAAGCGGGGTCATAACCGCAATAACCGGAAACCTTGCTCAGTTTACAGATATTGCAGATGGTGATTATAGCCTTACCGCTACTGATATAAGCGGAATTGATTCCAATACTATTGATGTACAGTTCAAACAGCCTACCCCAATTTTAGTTTCTTTAGACTCAAAAACTAATATTAAATGTTTTGGGGATCAGGACGGGGCAATTGCCATTTCTGTTTCTGGCGGAACTCCGTTTTTAACAAATGGACCACCAGAATATAATTATCAATGGAAGAAAAAGAATACGACAACTAATAACTACGAAAATTTCACACCTACAACATTAACTTCTTTATCACAAGGTATTTATGCAGTTGAAGTTCGTGATGCAAATTATAATGCCGGTGATGTCAGTCATTGTATTGGTGTTTTAGAAAATATAGAAATTACACAGCCTGCAGATTTTAGTTTTGACATTGATAAAATCACGTACAAGAACCCTTCTGGTGTAAATGGAAATGATGGAACTTTACACTTTGAAATTACAGGAGGAAAATCAAACTACGAATATAAATTTTACACAAAAGATGTATCAGGTAATGAAAACGTAATAACTACGATTTCAAACAGCTCCCTGAAAATCGTAGACTTTAACGGATTAATTAAAGACCATTATTATATCTCTGCTAAAGACGATACAGGATGTATAAAATATGCTGATTTTGATTTTAGGGACAATCCATTGACCGTTAGTGTGAACCAAACTCAGATGATCAGTTGTTATGATGCTAATAATGCTATTTTAAATATAAATGCAAATGGTGGCTTTGGTACCAAAACAATTTCATGGTACCGAAACAATGTTTTATTATCCAATGAAAATAATTTAAGCCTGTTAAATGTAAAACCAGGCAACTACTACGCTGTTATAAAAGACTCTAAAAAAGTTGAAGTTATCAGTACCACAATCAATATAACCCAACCTGAACTGGTAGTATTCTCAATGACCCAAGAACCTGTAAAATGTTTTGATGACAGTAATGGAAAAATTACTTTAACCGCTTCAGGTGGAAACGGAAATTTCAGGTATCGCTACTTTTATAAAGGTTCATTGATTAATGACTGGCAAAATTTCTCAAATGGAGTAAATACAACTATTTCAAATTTAGCTGAAGGCGAATATACTATTCAGGTTGAAGACAAACAACAATGTAAAAGTACTGATGGTGTCATTAAAATTACATCTCCTGCTGTCTTAAATATTATCAATACTGTGTCTATTCCGGCAACCGGCAATGGATTAAGCAATGGATCAATTGCTATAACACCGCAAGGAGGAAATGGAAACTATACCTATAAATGGTTTAAGAGCGATGATACCAATATTAACCAAATTACAAATACAGCATCGAATTTATTAGCTGGAAAATATTATGCTGTTATTACAGATGCCAAAGGATGTAACCTGACTTCACCATTAATAGAAGTGACAGAGCCTTTTCTTTTAGAAACCAGTATAGCTGTACAAAGCGTTGTTTTATGTAATGGTGATAAAAATGGAAGTTTAAATCCAACAACACTTGGTGGTTTTTTAAAGCCTGGAGATAACTATACGTATCAATGGTATACTGACGGAAACGCTGCTTCTTTATCCGGAAGTACTATTCTGAGTGGTATTGGCAAAGGTTCCTATTATGTTATCGTTACAGATTCTAACGGAAACAAAGCAACAAGTAAAAGTTTAGTTGTAACAGAACCTACAGCATTAAGCAATACATTAACATCGGATTATACGCTTTGTGGTGATGCAAACGACTGGACAATTAATGCAACACCATTGGGAGGAACACTTCCTTATACTTATATATGGAACACAGGAGCAAAAACAGCAAGTTTACAAAACGTTCCGCCAACTACTTATTCAGTTTTAGTAACTGATAACCATGGCTGTAGTATTACAAAAAACATTACAATAACAGCTCCGGTTCATTTGGCTGCAGCCGAAATCATCACAATACCAACCTGCTATGGTGGTTCTGATGCTACAATTGAAATTACTTCTTCAGGAGGGAAAGCGCCATATACGTATCTATGGAATACAGGAGAGAAATCAAATATACTGAGTAACGCTGCTGCCGGAGACTATTCTGTAGCTATTACCGATAGTAAAGGTTGTATAATAAATCATAATTATAAAATCGACAACCCTTCAAAAGATGTTATAAACCTTGGGGAAGATGTAACATTATGTTTTGACCAGACTTTAACTATAAATGCAGCTATAAATGATGATAAAGCCACTTATTCCTGGAAATCCGATAAAGGATTCACAAGTAATAAAGCAATGATTACCATTTCTGAACCAGCAAATTACACCGTGACTGTAACCAATAAATTAGGTTGCGAAGCTACGGATACGATTAAAATAGAAGGCCAAAATACAGCTATTAGTGCTGAGTTTGCTGTCTCAAGTCAGGTCTTTAAAAATGAAAAAATTGTAATTGTAGATATTAGTAGCCCGGCCGCAGATCATATTGAATGGATTTTACCCGCTAATGCAACTATTATATCTAAAAACAGTGATTATGCTGAAATAAGTTTTAGTGAAATAGGCGAATATGAAATAACCCTGAATACTAAAAAGGGAAATTGTACCGCTTTTCAAACGAAACAAATTTTAGTAACAGAAGGCGAATACGAAGAAGAGGATCCTACGATTAATACTAAGAAATTTGACCTGAAAATTTATCCAAATCCATCTCAGGGAATTTTTACAGTAGATGTAACACTTGATAAAATTATGCCTGCACACGTTAAAGTTTACAATCTGAACAGCAATGTCCTTATAGATTCCAAGACTGAAAGCGGTAAAGATAATTATCTCTTTAATTTTAGTTTAAGCGGGCTGCCTTCCGGTCTTTATTTTGTATTGTTTGAGTCGCAACAAGGAAATAAATTAAGAAAAATCATTATTCAATAGAAGGATAGCCAAATAAAAAATTAATTAATAATGAGGATCAGGCAGGGAAATAAACTTTCGGAATTTGATTTTCATAGAAAATAAAGAATGCTTTTAAAAAAAATAATTTTTAATATAACATTACTCCTTATAAGTACTTTTAGTTTTTCGCAAAACTTTAATGTACAAGAGTTAGGAAAAGCCAAATTAGTAAACGTTAGCGGAGGTGCTTCTGCTAATACTATTTTCTATTCGGGTAATGCTGCAAGAGAACCTTTTAGTTATTTCCTGAACGGAAACATAAATATAAATATAGCAGGCCTTTACAATTTGCCATTTTCATTTTCATACACCAATCAAAAATTTGGTTATGGCAAACCTGTATTGATGAATCGTTTAAGCATACACCCATCATATAAATGGATTACGGCCCATATTGGAGATGTAAGCATGACTTTTTCGCCTTACACCCTAAGCGGTCATCAGTTTTCCGGAGTTGGGGTCGATTTAACACCACAGGGAAAATTTAAGATTAGCGCTATGTATGGACGATTGCTAAAAAGCAGTGAGTTTGATACAAAATATCCGGATATTGTTCCTGCGTATAAAAGATTTGGTTATGGATTTAAAACAAATTATGCATTAGAAAAAATAACTTTAGGGCTTACATTGTTTAAAGCAAAAGATGAAGCAGGTTCGTTATCAAACCCGATTCCTTTTGAGTTAGGCGTGACGCCAAAAGAAAATGCAGCAATAAGTTTTGAAACAAATTTTAAACTTTTGGGCAAACTGCAGGTTTTTACCGAGTATGCCAACAGCAGCATTACAGAAGATATTCGGGCTGCAGGTAAAGGAAAGGCAAAAGGAGTTGCATCTTTTCTTTTAAATCCAAACAGTACCTCAACAAGTTATAATGCTTTTAAGGGACAACTTGTTTATCCGGCCGGCAAAGGTACTTTAGGCTTAGGTTATGAAAGAATTGATCCTAATTACAGAACATTGGGCGGTTATTATTTTAATAATGATTTAGAAAATATTACTGTAAATGCAACACAAAATATATTAAAAGATAAGGTTTCATTAGCTTTAAATTTAGGGCTTCAAAAAGATAATCTGGACAAACAAAAGCAAAGTCAGATGAAGCGTTTAGTATCATCCCTGAATGCCGATTTCAGGCCCAATGAAAAATTAAACCTGAGTCTAAACTATTCCAATTTCCAGTCTTATACCAATAGCCGAAACCAATTTGATTATATTAATCAGGTTTCTAATTATGATTATTTAGACACCCTAAATTTCAGACAGGTAAATCAAAATGCGGCTTTGACCATAAACTATTTATTAAAAAATGATAAACATCTAAAGAAAGCTATTAGTGCTAATTTCTCTATGCAGGATGCCGTGAACCAGCAACAGGGGAAAACTATAGAAGGCGGAGCATCTACCTATTATAATTCAGGAGTTTCTTATATCGTAGGATATCCTGACAGGGATTTAAGTTTTAACGGATCTGTAAATAATACTTTCGGAAAAACCGATTCAGGAAAAAATCTGATCATCGGACCAACAATCGGTGTTTCAAAACTCTTCTTTGACAAAAAGCTAACTACCAATGCATCAACAAGCTACAACACAAGTTATAACAACGGTGATAAACAAAATGATATTTTCAATTTCAGGCTCAACGGTTCCTATATTTATCTTGAAAAACACAATTTTAATGTGGGTGTAATTTCTTTATTCAGTAATACATCAACTCAAAAAAATAATGATTTAACCGCTACCCTAACCTACTCTTATTCCTTTGATAAAATTAAAATGCGTCCAAAAAGGGAGCCGAAATCAGAAGAAAAAGCAGTCTCTGACCCAGTTTTAAAAATAAACTATAAAGACCAGATTTTAGAAGGAAACCGCGATCAGGTTATTACACAATTAAAAGAACAGCAACTTTCAATTCATCCTTTACCGGCTGAAGAAAGCTCCAATTTAGAGCATCTGCTGACACTGGCTACCCTCACTCCGGATGATAAAGAGTTAAAAGAAAAAGTTTTGGATTATCTGGACGCTTATAATACCGAAACAAAAACTTTAGAACAATACAATGGGTATATTATTGAGGCTTCACAAAAACTGGAAAAAGAAATGAAGGTGAAAGATGAAAGTATTGAGAATGCTTATATCATGGCAATTGGAAAAGTGAATAACCATAATTTACACGGCGTAAATGAAGCTGATGCAGCAAACAAAGCCAATTATAATTCGTATTTAAAATTAGTGGAAAGAAGTAATGACAAACGGGATCAATTAGTCTATCACAGATGGATGTTACGTGAAATTTCGTTGTTGGCAAAAACACCGATAAAAGAAATAGATCAAAACGAAAATGGCAGTGCTTTTAGTAAACACGAAATAGAAGAAGCGTTCAAATTGATTAAAGATAAAAAGAATGCTCCTGAAATAGTGGATGCAATCGAACTGAAAATGATTCCGTTTTATCATGACCTTGCAGTTAAAAATGCAGCAACAGAAGAAGTTGATTTAAATCATATTCAAAAATAAAAGTACAGCTAATACGATACTAACCTGACAAATAATGGCTAAAATACAATTACCCAAAATGTTAAAAAAACTACACCTGAATTTACTGCTTTTGTGCTCTCTTATTGGGTTTGGAAGCGCTGCGCAAACATATCCAATAGTTGTAAATACCCAACTTACACAGCCATCCCCTATTTACCTGAGTAATTATGCGGATGCAACGACAATAAACAGCCCCATAAAAGTGCAATTGGTTTTAAACGATTTAACCATTTCGAACCGTCAGGTAAAACTGAAAATTTATTTTCAGGGCAACGGGATTTCGTTTGCTACAAATGATTTTGTTGTAGGTGCCCGCCCGTTATATCTTGAAGGAGGATTTCCGCTGCAATTAACAAATGTTGATCTGGCTCCGTATTTTGAGTATCGAAATTTATTGGGCCTTACTCCTGATCAATATGCACAGCCATTACCCGAAGGCGTTTACAATATTTATGTAGAGGTATATGATTTTGCAACAGGTAAAAAACTGTCTAAAAAAACGGGAGCAACCACAATTATTTTTCAGAATGAACCACCATTTTTGAATCTGCCTTTGAATAATGCTTCCATCATGCAGCAGAATATTCAAAACATTATTTTTAGCTGGACACCAAGAAGCATTAATGTCAGTAATGTAGAATATGAGTTTTCATTAGTCGAAATCTGGGACCAATATACCCCTGTACAAAATGCATTTGCATATTCGCCTCCTTTGTATACGACTACAATCAGAAACGCAACGCTTCAATATGGAATAAATGAACCGCAGCTGATCCCCGGTAAAAAATATGCCTGGCGTATAAAAGCAAAAGCCATTTTAGGTGCAGAAGAAATTGGGGTCTTTAAAAACAATGGTTACAGCGAAATATTTTCTTTTACGTATGAAGTATTCTGCACCGCACCGCTAGCCATTAAAACCGATGGTATAAGCCAGGATCAGGCCAAAATAAGCTGGAGTGGCAACATCGACAATTATGATTATCAGGTAAATTATCGCGAAAAAAATGCCGATTCAGAATGGTATAAACTTGTTACCCCAAGAGAAAGTTTAACCATAAGCAATTTAAAACCTAATACAGTTTATGAGTACACCGTAGGCGCTTCATGCGATGTTGGCAAATACACGCACAGCTTTGTTAAAGAATTTACAACACTTGCCAAAGATGAAATCACATTTCAGGGTTGCGGTATAAAACCGGATCCAAACGATTTGGCCAATACAACACCGCTTAAAGAACTTTTCCCGAATGATGTAGTTACCGCAGGTGATTTTCCTATTGTAGTACTTCACAGTACCGGCAGCAACGGAACTTTTACCGGAGATGGTTATGTAACCCTTCCCTTCTTAGAGAAATTCCGAAAACTGATTGATGCCGCCGATGCTTTGGGCGGAGAAAAGATCAATATTGGTCAATTCTCCAGAATTCGAATCACTTTCAACAATATTGGCATTAATACTGATTTTAAATTGATTTCAGGAGAAATCATCGCCAGTTATGATCCTGAATGGAAGAACATAGGTGATTTAGATGGTGTCTTTAATGATGTATTTGGCAGTAATGGAAAACCTATAGAAGGTAAGTTCGATTACGAAGTGGTTTCAGTTAAATTAAATCCAGACGGAAGCACCACAGTAACAGGAGCAGACGGACAAACATCAATAATAGCAAAGTCTCCTTACGATAGGGTTTATACAGACAGCAAAGGCAAAGTAATAACAATTCCGGCAAATGGTAAAGGGGAACCAACTTATACAACTCCTGCAGCAGGAGGCAAAGCGACTGCAGCAAATACCAATGGTATGTCTGCCAATGGTGAAGTAACACAAATATCTTCTGCCGATGTAAAAATTACTTTTAAGAACGGAGACGACAGTAAATATGCTTTTGATCAAAAACCTGATTCCGGTTCACAAAAACTCCTGGCCAGTTACGAGACTATTCCTACACAAGAGGGTGGTGTTTATAATGTGAATTATAAAGCTGTCTCAGATATTTATAATTCTAAAGATTATCCTGAAACTATTATTGCTAAAGCTGATTTTAAAAACGGAAAAACAAGCAAAGATGTCGTTTTTAAAACGAATGCAGGAGCAGCAGTTAATGTTAAGTGGATAAGTGATACAGAAGCTGAAATAACCGTTGAGAAAACATTAAACTTCTCAAAAGAAAGCATTATTGCTACCGTAAAAGGGGCAGCAGAAAAAGACCCAAAAGATGCCACTAAAACTATTGAGGGTAAATCTGATGTTGCCGGTAAAATAAATCTTTGGCAACTTGCACAAAAACCAGTAATAAGCATAACGCTTTTAAGTGTAAACGGAGCAAGCACACCAAATGAGGCTGAGGCAAAAAAATTCTTCAATGAGGTGTATAACAAAGTTGGGGTTCAGTTTGATGTTACCACTCAAAGTGCAACTACAGGAGCATTACCAGACGAAATACAATGTGGTGAGAGTGGTGTTTTTGATGTTTATACTAATGATCAAAATAATATCATCAGCCAGATTGAATCCAGTGCCGATTTTAAATACAACGATAAGACGTATTATGTTTTATACACCGGAAAATCCGGTCAAAATGGGTATAAAGGTTTTATGCCTCTCGGAAGTCAATATGCCTTTGTTTTTAATAATGGTAACTTAAAAACTGCTGCGCACGAATTAGGGCATGGCATTTTTGGACTTAAGCATCCTTTCACAAGCAAAGCTGAAGAAGGAAAAACAGAACTTTTAATGGATTATGGAGAAGGCGCTGTATTGTCTCATAACGATTGGGATATCATTCATAGTGGTGGATGGAAGTTTTATGGGTTTCAGAAGAGTTCTTCAGGAGCAAGTCAATGGGTAGTTCTTGATGATAAATTTTTGAATTTAGATAAAGATTCTAAAGATAAGATGAAAGGTAGTTTTTCTTTTCTTTCCTATCATGGAGAAATAGTCACTTTAGAAAAAGCTAATTTAGAGCAAATCCTATTTAATTATGGAACAACAGATTACCAATCAAGTGGAAAACAAGCACCTGGTGTCCTTCAAAGCTTTGTAATAAATAAAAATGGAACCAGAACTTTTTATAAGATTAATCTTGATGATGGTAAATATAAAGATGAAAAAGGAACACCATACCAATTTCCAGATGTAAAACCAGCAATAATTGATGGAGTTATTGCTTTTATACCCTGTGGCGCGGATGGTAAAACTTATAAGTTTAAAAAATCAAATTTATCAACTTACACAAATGCAAATGCAAAAGGAAGCTTAACAGCAATTGATGAATTTCCTTTTGTTCCTTTCTCCTCCAATAATCCCGCTTTAGAAACAGCAGGAGTAAAAATATCTCAGTCATTTAAATTAGCTGATGAAGGATTACGCTGGAGCTATGATCAAAACACTGTGGATATGTCGAAAGATCATTGTGAAAAACCAGAGTTATTTTACATCTTAAAAATTGCTCAAATAAGAAAAAATTACCCTGAAGCATTTGATAAATTTACAGATGTGAATAAATGGGAAAATCCGATTAATACTCCTGCCGAATATATACGACAAGAAAAAACAAAAGATGAAATTACATATGATTGGGCAAACTATTTGGAGAAAAATTCAAATCTACAGTCTGATTACAGTAGTAAAACAAATCTTCAAAATTATTTTAAATTAATGTATAAAGAATTTGGTAATTTTATTCAAATTCAGAATACAAATAATGAGGGTTTCTGGAATACTATCAATGAAAAAACACCTGTCAATAGCATAATTTCAAATGTAAAAAATGAGAGTATAGTAGAATTAGAAAAACGTCCAGTAGATAAAAAAATCATTGCAATTAAAAGTATTCAGGCAAGTTGGGTTGTAAATGAGGAATATGAAAAGGTTTTATTAAAACTGTTTGAGAGCATTACTTCTGTTCAAAGTGAATCAATTCTTACATTTTTAAATAGTAAATCTAATGATATACCCTACTTAAAGGGTCTCATATCTGATATAGATAACAAATATCTCTTTTTAGGGGATAACAATAGAGCCAAATTTGTAAATACCATTATAAAAGTATGGGCAAATGCAGAATCATCTAAAAATAAAATTCAATCTTTAAAAAGTTTATTAGCAAAAAGTGAATTAACCCCTAATGAAGCAAATACAATATTAGAAAAAACTATAAATTATAACTACAAATCAATATATTCACGCTTTTGGACACATATAAAATCGTCTAATCTTCCTGCATACGATGATTTATATGTTAAAACTGAAGCTACTTATGACAATGATACTAACCAAATAAAGATAGAAACTCTTCTGGCATTAGGTTTTGTATCATTGTCAGAAATGAAAAAACCTGTTCCATTTGATCCTTTCGAACCTATAATATTCACAAATAATACTACTTTAACAGCTTTTAACGAAGTAACTGAATCAAAAGACAATTTGTATTTGCCGGCATTTATTGTTTATTATGCTGATAAGGAAGCTGGAATACAAACAGCCTCAGATATTACTCAAACCGCAGTTGATGTTGCCACACTTGTTATCCCTGGAGGACAGTTATCAACTATTGGTAAGGTATTATTTTATGCAGATAAGGTTAGTTCCGTTACAAGTATTGCTGCAAGAGCTACTGCGGAAAATAATCCTGAATTTAGCAAAATAGCTGGTTTGGTTAGCATAGCTACAGGGGTTGCCTCTGCCTCGACAATGGTTTTAAAACCAAGTATTTTAAAAATTGATGATTATTCAAATTTATTAGAATCAATAAATAAATCATCAAACATTAGCGCTATTGCAAAAGAGGATCGACTTTTAGTAGAAGCTTTTATAGAAAAAACTAAAAGTACATTAATATCTGAAGGAAAATTTGATGGAGCAATGACATTAAAATACGATAATGCTCTTAGCAAATTACGTTTAGGAGTGAACATCACAAACCAGGAAAGTATGGTTTCCAGATTAATTTCTAATTATCCAAAATTAGAAAACATTCTCTCCAAAACTAAAAATCAATTAACTTTTGAAAGTGCTACAGGAATTTTAAAATACAATGGTAAAGCAATTGCCAATATTACAACCGATGCGAAAGATGTAGTTTTAAGCACTCAAAAAGTAGCAAATATTGACAGAACTGCGACAAATATGGAAGCCTTTACAGAAGAGGCAGCGATTTTTTGTAAAAATGGAAATTGTGATTTGGTTTTAGGTGGTTGTCTTGTAGGAAGTACTTTAGTCAAAACAAAAAAAGGAATGACACCTATAGAAGATATAAATGAAAGTGATGAAGTTTGGTCATACAATGAAAAAACCAAAACAAATATTTGGAGTACTGTAGTACAAAAAGTGAATCTCGCTACCCAAAAATTATATCAAATTGCAGTAAAAAATGACACTATTAAAGCGACTTCCGAACACCCATTTTATACAAAAAAGGGTTGGGTAAACGCCAATTTAATAACAAAAGGAATGATGGTTCTTTTGGCGAATGGAACATGGAATACAGTAGAGGCAAACATTCCAAAAGATACAATAGTCCCCGTTTTTAATATAGAAGTTGTACCAGCGCATACGTTCTATATTGGTAATGAACAGGTATTGGTTCATAACGGTTTTGAATGTTTTAAAACAAAGTTTAAAAATCTTGCAAATGCCTCTGATGAATTTTTTGAAGACTTTGGAGGAAATATTACCCTACTTGAGAAATTTGACAAAGGAGAATTAAGTTATCAATCTTGGTCCAAATTAAATAATGCGGGAAGTAAATTTGTAAAAACATCGGTTACTTACCTGGAAAAATTCTCTA
Source organism: Flavobacterium sp. (assembly GCA_039931915.1). Taxonomy (GTDB): domain Bacteria; phylum Bacteroidota; class Bacteroidia; order Flavobacteriales; family Flavobacteriaceae; genus Flavobacterium. Next base: position 36,532 of record JBDTRA010000045.1, read on the forward strand.
AGCTTTCTCCCGAAGTTCAATCACTAGTTTGCAAACTAACTGATGGCGCATCAGGTTCAACACTCACTAAATTTTTAGATGATTGTGATGATGCTGAATTTATCAAGTTTGTAAACAATGCTGATAACAGTAAATTTGTAGATGCTTTTTCAAATCATAAACTTACAGATGCAGAAGCTGAAAACATTGGTGATTTAATAGCCGAACTCAAGCTAAACAACGAAAGCAATATAAAAGTTGAAAAATGGCTCGAACGAAGTGACAAAATCTCAATAATGAAAAGTCGCTTTAAAATAGCCGACGATTTTGAAAAAGCGAATAACACAGTCATTAAAAGTAACAAGAACCCTCCTTGTAACTCATGGGGCGGCAATGGTAACCGAACTCACTATACACAATTACAAGTAGGGGAACCTAAAGTAATTTTAGATGATGCATTAGTAGATCCAATTGCAGTAATAACAGATGCTAGAGGTCGTAAAACTTACAAAGCAATTTATCATGATAGCAAATTAACCAATAATGCCCCTTGGACAACTAACCAAAAATCCGAAATTATTGATAAATTTACAAATGGAAAAGGTGTCCTTACTGATGCAAATGGTGCACAGTATCTTGAATTCGAAGTAAAAAGCAGTGCAAATTATTTCAAGGACTATGAAGAACTATTAAAAACAGGTGATAAAATTAGAATATATAAAACTGATATTTATAAATCTATTAGTAATGGAGATGGAAAAACAATCACACAAACAATTAAAATTTTTAAATAAAAATGATAACAGAATATTTAAATAAAAGATATAAAGAAATTTTACCTGATAATTTTAGTATTTTATTGTTAGAAGAAAAATATATTGAAGCAATATCTGTTTTTGAAAATAAAGCTAATAGTATATATTTAGGGAATATTGAAATTAAATTATTGAAGAATATACTTGCTGGTGTTGATTTTAGTGAAATTGAAAGAATTTTAGATTCCAAATATAAAATTGGTCAGGGAAATTCAACTATTAACATCAATATCAATAAACATCTTTTTAACCATAAGGTAGGTGAAAATATTTTGAATCAATTGCCTGTAAGTTTAGATACTGAAGCTGGCGTAGACAAAGCCTGCCAGTTTATAGAACAATACATAAAACAAGAAGCGGTACCGTTTTTCAACTATTGGCAGGACATCCGTGATCTTCTACCTTTTCTAGAAACAAAAGATAATGGTTTTATTGCAGATTTATTCAGTGGAGATGGTTTTTATAAAAAGGTAATTGTTTGGAAACTATGTTCACATCCTGGATACAATGAATTAATAGAGGAAATGTTAGAGATATTTATGCAGGAACTCAAAGAATCTCCTAAAGACAAATTATTAAAAAAAGATTATGATAAGTATATCAAAATCATAAATACATTAGAAAAAACAAAACCTTTGTTTGAATGGGATGAAAAATATTTAATACAAAAATCTTATATAAGAGAAGATTTGACATAAAGTTCTCCCCCGCTCCCCGAAGTGTTCTAATGAAAAGCTGCGCAAATGTCTCTGACTTTGCGCAATTTTTTTTAATGCCTTAATAAATCCTAAATCTCTTAAAAGTCTCCCGACTTTTTACCAAATGTTTTTGAGTAGGATAAGACAAATACGGTATATTTATAAAAAAAATGAAAGAAGGGATTGGATTATATCCATTTAAATCCGGTAAGGTCCGGTCTTGTAGCAAGGCATCAGAGTATATTTATTCAAGTGCAAGTAATTATGTTGATAATTTGGAGCGACTTACCATTGAAAAAGCAGATAATCCTGTTGTAATGTTTTGAATTCTAAATCATTTACAAAATATAATTTATATTGATTTAGTTTAAAAGTCGAAGACTTTTTACAGGGATTAGTTCTAAACAAATTTTAAAATGGCGCAAAGTCAGAGACATTTGCGCAGCGTTTAGAATGAACACTTCGGGGAGCGGGTTCATAACGGTTTTGAATGTTTTAAAACAAAGTTTAAAAATCTTGCAAATGCCTCTGATGAATTTTTTGAAGACTTTGGAGGAAATATTACCCTACTTGAGAAATTTGACAAAGGAGAATTAAGTTATCAATCTTGGTCCAAATTAAATAATGCGGGAAGTAAATTTGTAAAAACATCGGTTACTTACCTGGAAAAATTCTCTAAGCTTTCTCCCGAAGTTCAATCACTAGTTTGCAAACTAACTGATGGCGCATCAGGTTCAACACTCACTAAATTTTTAGATGATTGTGATGCTGATTTTGTAATATTATTAAACTCTGATAATCGTTTTGCAGAGGCAATTGTTGGCCATAAAAATAAATTCACAAGAGCCGACTATGAAAATTTCGCTGATGACATTGGAGAATTAACCTCATCATCTTCTAAAGAAAAATTAGAAACTTGGATCAATAG
>JBDTRA010000046.1:0-37583 GCA_039931915.1 Flavobacterium sp.
CCGACAAAGCAGTAGTTTCCAGCATATCTTTTGCTTTTTCCAATCTCTTTTCTCTAATCCAGGTTGCCGGTGCAACATTGTATATGTTTTGAAAATCTCTCTTAAAACTTGACAGACTTCTGCCAGAAAGATAAGCCAGTTCAGAAACAGAGACCGGTGAAGCATAATGCTGTTCTACCACATTACGGATATCAGTTCTTACAGGCTCGTGCAACTGGAGAATTTGTAAAAACATATTTCGATTACATTCTGCAATATCATAAAGTAATTCCATAATCTTCAGACGAAGCTGTCCGGGATGAACCACAGAATGATCAAAAAAGTAAGGCTTTAGAGAATGGGCAAATGCAACCAAACATTCATTCATTGGATAAACTCCTGTCTTAATTTCTCCTTCAGGTTTTGATACCTTAATTTCTGAGGTCGATAAAAATGATTTTAGAACATCATCTTTGATACTGAACATGAAACTATCGTAAATATTATCATTTTCAGCATTCCCGAATTTATGATACTTTACAGCAGTTGCTTTTTTTAGCAAAATCATATCATTCTTGTCAAGCTTATATTCCTGTTTTCCATAGTTCAGAATAACGGACCCTTCCAGTACAATTAGGAGTAAATGCTGTTCTAGGTACATGATTCCTTTAACTTCTGTACTGTGTATGCACTGCTCAATTACAGAACAGCCATCTAACATCAGGAAGTTTTGCGGAGCATCGCAGCCAATCAAAGAAGTTGGAACTTTAATCATTTTTTTCATACTACAACTATTAAAGCTATAAAGCAGTTTTAATTTTGTTTTGGAATTGATCCAAAAACATTATAAAATTTAGGAGTAAAGATACAAGCATTAAGAAAAACATGTTTTTCTTTTTAGTCCAAATATTTTGCTCTTTTAGTCCTGAAACAATTCATCCATTAGTAAGTAGAAAATATTAGGTAAAATCCTTAGAACTTAATAACTGATCTATATGGGGGTATATTACTATTTAAACAACTGATAGGCTTTACTAATAAATAAGAGAAAGAGGATTCATGACGTGGCATGTTTAGGTAAATAATACTATTATTTTCAAGATAATGTACTCGGTACCGTAGGAGAAAAAATTGGTTGGTCAGACCATACTGTTTCGATATAATTTTACCTCTAGTCACCGTCGCTACAGATATAATACAAAAAAGGGAATCTCATTCTATAAAAATTGCTAACGAAACTATTTTTTAGCCCAGTCTGCTAAAACTTAAATTTCCAAAGTTTAGTATGTAAATTGAAAAAATCTACAGGATTAGAACCGTAAAACTCAATAAGCATAAGGGTTTAGTAATCAATGAAATTTACCGATGATTTTGTCGGACCGTAAAAAAGCCTGTAAAAAAAGGGGGTTTACAGGCTTTTGTTTTTTCTTGTGAACTCCTTGGTACAAAATTCGAATCTTTTATTGGAAGATTTCCAGATTTTAAGCGAGTTGAGAGAAGTCTGAAATAAAGCATTTGATCTTCAAAGTTTGTTATGAAAGTTAAATAGACGAGATTGGTACAAAATGATTACTTCATTTACTGGTAGGGTTTTTATAATTGAAGCAGCTCCAATTAAATTGGCAGGCATTATAATTTATTTTGCATGGTTTCCATTGCTGTCCTTTATTAGTTTCAGAAAACTTTAATTTTAAAATGATAAACGAAAAACTTACCTCAACGTCTTTCGCAATGTTTTCTAAAAAGGAATTACCGAGATTTTTCTTGAAAATACTTAGTTCTTCAAAAAGTAAAAATACTTGCTGTTTATTTTAAAACCACACTTTCTACATGGTTTTCTTTTCAAGAATAATGTAGATTATTCCTGTCTTTTTCTATTGGTCGATGGCTTATAAAACAGGGGCTTTAGATAATGAAGCTTAAGATATACTTTATTAATAGAGGGGGCAATTTCTGATCCTTTTTTTTGATAGTACTTCCCTATAAAAATTTCAATAAAAGAGATAATTTATTTGTATTCTGATAACCCCTATTTATTTGGATCATTTATAATTTTCATAAAAATAAATATCTTTTTTTTACAAAGTACTAAAAAACTGGTAGGTACTGGTAGCTTTTGTAAGAATAATTGTTTTACTTTTAGTTTTACATATTTAATAAAAAAAACAGCAAAATAATATATATCCTATTTAATTAAGTGCACTAAAATAGATATTTTGTTTTGTGGTATATTGAATTTATTAGTTTTTCATTAAGAAAATAAAAATATGGCGAAACATTATTAAGTAACACAATACCCTTACTTATAAAATCAGGGCTAAAAAATTTTAAAAAAAGCCAGATTCCATTATAAATTTTCCTTAAGCAAAACAGTAAAAATTCCGAATGAATTGATTTAGATTTCGATTCAATCTCTTCCTTTTATAACAGGATTGCCAATCCTTTGTCTTCCCTAAAAGGAGAATTGATAATAAAAAGTATTAAACAACGAATTTTTAAAACCATGAATTTATGAAAAAAAAGAATGTTAATCGAATGAAAAATTTAGAATTTTTCATTAAATCGAAACTCGCACTGTCGATTTTTATTTTGATCTCCTGCATTAGTATGCAAGCTCAAAACACTATTACGGGAACGCTTCGGGACAGTAAAACCAATCAGAAAATTCCGGGCGTTACAGTGACTGTCAAAGGAAGTACGAATGCAACTGTAACAGATTTTGATGGAACTTATAAAATAAATGTAGCGAATTCACAAGAAATATTAGTTTTCTCATACATTGGATATACTACCATTGAAGAAGCAGTAAATGGCAGAGATGTCATTGATGTTTCATTAAATGAAGAAAGTAATGCATTAAATGAAGTTGTTATAATTGGATATGGCAGCGTAAAAAAAAGTGGAGCCACCGGTGCTATAAGCAGCTTAAAAGCAAAGCAGCTTGATGCTCAAAGTAATACCAACCTGGGTAGTGCTATTCAAGGTAAGGTTGCAGGAGTTTCTGTAGAATCGGCAGGAGGCAGCCCTGGTTCCGGAACCAGAATCCAGATAAGAGGAGCGGGTTCATTAAACAATAACACTCCTTTGATTTTGGTAGATGATATTCAGGTTACATCTATGAATAGCCTGAGTCCAAATGATATTGAATCGATCGAAGTTCTAAAAGATGCCGCTGCTGCTGCAATTTATGGTTCCAGAGCTGCAAATGGTGTAATTATTATTACAACTAAGAATGGAAAAAAGGGGGATATCAAGGTTACTTTGGATGTATTTGGCGGGTTTGCCAGTGTAAGCAAAAAATTAAGTTTATTGAATCAGGAAGGATGGGCAAAAGTAAGTAATGCGGCATATACTGCGGCTGGAAAAGCACCTTTGTATATTGCCCTTAATCCTGAAGTAGGCGGAGCCGGAGTTAATTATCAAGATGAAATTTTTACAACTGCACCCACTCAAAATTACTCTTTAGGATTTTTAGGAGGGTCAGATAATTTAAAATACAGTATGTCTCTGAACTATTTTAATCAGGAGGGAATAATCAAAGAAACAAATTACGAACGTTTCAATATAAGAGTGAAATCAGATTATAAAAAGGGAATATTTAAGATAGGAGAAACCATTTTGTTAACCAAAGAAAAAAGAAAAGAATTACCGGGTGTTTCTGGACAAGGAAGAAATGTTTTGGGAAGTGCTATCACAATGATTCCCGGTTTTGCTATTTATGACGAAAATGCTATAGGAGGATATGGCGGAGCTTCCGGTCCTGTAACTGATATCTTTAATCCAATAGCTGCATTAAATCTTTTTGACGTAACAAGTGATACTTATCAAGCCTTATTAAATACGTATGTTGAAGCTGGTTTTTTTGATGGTTTCAAATATAAATTAAATTTTGGGGCAACTGTGTCAGAATTAAAGAGAGATAATTATACTCCACGATATGAGGTAGGTGGATTCTTTAAAAATCTGGATAACGATTTGTCTCACTTAGACGAATTTAATCTTTATACTCAGGTAGAAAATACCTTGAATTATACCAAATCTTTTGGCAAAAACTATGTGAATGCTTTGGCTGGATACACTATATATAATAATACATTTAAATCAGTAACAAGTTCCGTAAGTGGGATACCGGATAATATACATACGCTTTCCGGAGCAATACAACCAGCCTCAAGCGGGTATAATCTGGAAAATAATTTGGTTTCCTATTTAGGACGTGTAATATATTCTTATGATAGTAAATATACTTTGTCAGCTACTATTAGGCGTGATGGTTCGTCCCGATTTAGTCCAGACAACAAGTGGGGAAATTTTCCTTCTGTTTCCGCAGCATGGGGTATAGGAAAAGAAACATTTTTCACGAATCTAAAGACTCCGATAACAGATTTGAAATTACGTGCCAGTTATGGTATATTAGGAAATCAGGAAATTGGAGATTATCAATATTTAGGATTAATTACTTCAGGAATCAGTTATGGAATTGGAGAGCCGAACACGTTGTGGAATGGTAATATTCAAACAAATTCTCCGGCGGTTGGTTTAAAATGGGAGTCAACTGCAACTTCAGATATTGGTTTAGATCTTGATTTATGGAATGGAAAAGTGGAATATACTTTTGATTATTTCAAAAAACAAACCTCTGATTTGCTTTTAAGAGTTCCAATTCCATTGTCTGTAGGATCAAATAATAATCCTTATACCAATGCTGGAAATGTATCAAATAAAGGATATGAAATGAGTTTGACATACAATGAAAAAATAAAAGATTTTAATTTCAGCATAACGGCAAATATTTCAAGTATCAAAAACAACGTTGACGAACTTAGTACAGGAAGTCAGGTAGTAGAAGGATCCAGTGGTTCATTTCATGGTGCTCCGGTAACATATAGTAAAGTTGGATATCCTATTTATTCTTTTTTTCTGGTGGATACAGATGGATTATTCAGATCTCAGGCTGAAATTGATGCGCACAGCAAAAACGGAACACTTATTCAGCCAAATGCACAAGTTGGAGATATTAGATATGTAGATTATAATGGCGACGGAGAAATTAATGGAGAAGACAGACAATATAAAGGAAGTGCTTTCCCTAAGTTTGAATATGGATTGAGATTTCAAGGAGACTGGAGAGGGATTGATTGTACTATAGCTTTACAAGGAACCCAGGGAAACAAGATTTATAATGGAAATAATACAGATCTTGAAACAGTAAGAGCGAATATTAACTATGCCAGTTCAACATTAGATTCCTTTACTTTTAATCCTAATTCAAATTTCCCGAGATTGGATATTGATGATAAAAATAATAACGGGGCCGATTATTCTGATCGTTTTCTTGAAGATGGTTCTTATCTCAGAATCAAAACTATCCAGATTGGATATACAATACCAAACAGTATAACAAAACAAGCAGCTGTCGATAAATGCAGAATTTATTTTGCAGGAGACAATCTTTACACTTTTACTAAATATAAAGGTTACAATCCAGATGTGTCTGCAGATGCATTGGGAGGAAGAGGGATCGATTATAAATCATATCCATTAAGCAAGACTATACTTTTTGGTATGCAAATTAATTTTTAAACAGACAAAAAATGAAAAAGAAATCAATTATATTTTATCTAATGTCAGGACTTATATTATTAAGTTCATGTGATACTAACCTTGAATTGGAAAATCCAAGTGAACAGACAACAACCTCTTTTTGGAAAACCCCCGAAGATCTTGAATCCGGACTGGCAACGGTTTACAATACTCTGGTAGACAATAATAATGCAGGGTATTGGGAAATACAGGCAATGCAGCTTAAAGAGAACAGAACAGAAAATTTTGTTGCCAGAAATGACGTGCAGGATCGTTATGCTGTTTCTTTTTATAAGAATGATGCCGGTACAAAGCTTACAGGAGATATATTCAAAGCGCTGTACATTGGAATTTTCCGTGCCAATCAGGTAATTACTTATGCACCACAAATTACAAACATTGACGAAACCAAAAGAGCGCAATTAGTAGCGGAAGCTACCTTTTTAAGAGGATTGAATTATTTTAATTTGGTTAATGAGTATGGAAGTGTACCTATTGTTACAGATTTAGTAGAAACTCAAGCTGATTATTTTAAGTCAAAATCTACTGAAGCTGAAGTCTGGAATCAGGTCATAGCTGACTTTCAATTTGCAGCCAATAGTGCTTTGCCGGAAAACTATCCAGCTACTCTTAAAGGCAGAGTGACCAAAAATGCAGCAATCGCCTTTTTAGGCAAAACCTATTTATACATGAAGGATTGGGCAAAAGCCGAAGAGCAATTTACTAAGTTAGTAAATAACGAAGCTTCAAATGGATATGGTCTTCTGGATAATTACGCTGAATTATTTGATGGTAAACATGAAAATAGTAAGGAGTCTGTTTTTGAAATTCAGTTTAGTAAAGTAGGAGGTTCGACTATTTGGGGAGGAACACCAGCTGAAAGAACCAGAGCAACAACTATGGCTCAGGAATGTGCACCTGGTGAAGTAGGTGGATGGAATGAATTATTGCCTACAACAGTATTGCTAAATGCAATGACAAGAGAGAAAACTGTTGGTGGTGAATTTGACCCAAGAGCCCTGGCTACTTTGGCATGGAATTACCCTGGCTGTATTTTTTATAATTCAGATTTTGCATCAAAGTTCGGAGCAAATGCAATATGGATTAGGAAAAATCAAAATTGGTGGAATAATGATGAGGGAGATTGGAAATCTGAATTGAATGAATACGCAATGCGTTACGCAGATGTTCTTTTAATGCTTGCCGAAGCAAAAACGATGCAAGGAAAGGTAGCTGAGGCAATACCTTTAATTAAAAGAATTAGAAACAGAGCGAAACTGGCAGATATTTCAATGGCAGGTTGGTCTGAAGCTCAAATGATGACTGAGATTATGCATCAAAGGAATGTTGAGTTTGCCCGTGAAGGACTGCATTTCTTCGATTTAAGAAGATGGGGAACCCTGGAAGCAGTAATCAAAGCGAGTCAGGTGGGCGGGTATCAACTTTTCACCACTAAATTCTCGTATTATCCAATTCCGCAAAGTGAATTGAATAATAATCCGAATATGACTCAAAACACACCTTGGTAAGTGTTTTATTTGTTTAATTAGTTAGTTTCTCATAAGTGTTTGGCAAATGATTGATTCAATGGGAATCAGTTATTTGTCATCTCTTATGATTATTTATGGGATTGCTTAATTGATTTATATCTGAAAATCAATTGAATAAGGAAGTAAGTTGTAATATAAATATAATTACGATTGATAATAATTGTTATGAAAGAAAAACCACAGTTCTATTTTAATAAAAAATGTATTTTCACTTTGTATCTTATGATTTAGCGTCATTAGTTTATCGACGCAGAAAGTGACAATTCCTATTGCATTCCTTCATCACTTGTCGCCATTCTGGTGATTTTTGTTTTGGTACTTTTATTTAATATCAACACAAAGACTGTTCAGGATATCGCATCTGTTCAGGGAGGTTTTCCTCCATTTCATATCCCACAGATTCCTTTAGATTTTGAAACTCTAAAAATAATTATGCCATACTCACTAATAGTAGCTGCGGTTGGACTAACCGAGGGATTACTCACATTAAACTTAGTAAAAGATGTCGGGATATTGAATTAATGCTAAATAGAAAAACCCCTATAAATACAGGAGTTTTTGTTTGAAATAATAATTTAAAAGTGAACTCCTTGGTACAAAATTCGAACCTTTTACTTGAAGATTTCCAGATTTTAAGCGAGTTGACAGAGATTTGAAAAGAAAAGCATTTGGTTTTCTACTAAGTTTTATAAAAATTTAATTTTCAATTAGAACATATCTATAGACTACTTTGAAGCTGGAGATGTGAATTGCTTTCAAAATTGTATTCTGTTTACGAACCATTTTATACAGGATTTGAAGAAGCTTGCTTTGAAGTAGTTATTCTAAACAGAGTATATCTAATTGTCAAATTCGGCATGATGTAGTTTACTATTTGTGATAAAAATAGTTCTATATTAGCGGGAGTAAAAAGTCACTTTATGGTACAAAGCCAACCTGATAGGGAATGATTTAAAGGCTGGTATAAAACTAGTTAGTAGTCATTTGCCGTGGCACTACCATAAAATATGTAATGACTCATTTTAGATAGCAAATTCAAAGTAATAATGACAGACCGAAAAAAAGAACTGATTTCATATTTAGACAATTGCCCAGAAATCATTGAGACATTAAATAAATGTAATGATTATGGCTTAACAGACTATTATTTAGCAGGCGGAGCAATAACTCAATTGATATGGAATAACATACTTGGCAGACCTAACCTTGAAAAAGTGAAAGATTTTGATATTGTTTACTACTCTGACACCGAAGATAGATTATTAGAAAAATCACATCAGACGAATATTGAAAAAATAGTAACACATAAGTTCAAACTCGATATTACAAACCAAGCATATGTTTACGAATGGTATCCTAAAAAATTTGGAAGTGTTATTGACAAATTTAACAGAACAGAAAACGGTATTGAAACTTGGTTGTCTGCATTTGCAATTGGAGTAAGAAGGACATCAAACAAATTTGAAATTTTTGAACCTTATGGACTTGATGATGCTTTTGATATGATTGTTCGACCTAATAAATTAACAATGACAAAGGATAATTATTTAACAATGACAGAAAGTTTTAAAAGCAGGTGGCACAATATACATGTCCTGCCTTGGGAGTAATTAAAACAATAATGAATGATTATAGAATGACATACCGCTAACAGCAAGGGCTTGGCAAAAATGGACTTTTGTGCTAAATTGAATATTTAGACTTTGAATTCCCCACCTTCGCCAAGTCCACAACCGTTAACTGTTATTTTAAATAACAATGGAGAACTCAAAAATTTAGTAAAACAAATAGTAAGTTGTATTTAGCAATGGAATATAGAAATGAATTAATTGACATAATAACAAAAGATGAACTAATTATTGAAACTCTCACTATTGTTAAAAATTTAAAATTAAATGATTGTTGGGTTGGAGCTGGATTTATAAGAAATAAAGTTTGGGATATTTTACATGAGAAAAGAACAATAAAACTTAATGATATAGACGTAGTCTTTTTTGATGAAACTAATATTTCAGAAAAGTTAGAAAAAGAAATAGAGCAAAAACTTACCCAAATAGATCCAAAGATTAAGTGGTCTGTTAAAAATCAGGCAAGAATGCATTTTCGTAATAATCATCTGAAATATATTAACACTGAAAATGCAATTTCCTATTGGCCTGAAACCGCAACAGCCATTGCAGTTAGATTAAATTTAAATGATAAAATCGAAATTTTGGCGCCATACGGTTTAAATGATTTATTTAATTTAATAGTCAAGCCTACTCCGAATTTTGATTTAATTGTTTTTCAGAAAAGAGTAAATGAAAAACAGTGGGAAAAACAATGGGAAAATTTAAAATTAAATAACAGTTAACTGCGGTTTTAAAAAATTGGAGCCTTAGTCTTTAATTTAAAGATTGTTTACTTTTTGGAGTTCGTGATTAACCGAAGATCAGAGCTATTGCATTTACTAAAGTATATTCGAATCGAGCTGTTCAAATATATCTGAGTTGATAGCACTCCGCAAGGGGATATCGAACAGCAAATCATGGTTTTATTATCTAATCTGGCATTTTTTTAAACGTTTTTTACGAATCAAAAAAATATCGAACCAGTAAAAACTTTAAAAAAACTACTTAATTGGCTGTAAATCAATATATTAAATTGAATAAAAAAGGAGATAATCAAAATTGATCATCCCCCTTAAGTGAACTCCTTGGTACAAAATTCGAACCTTTTATTAGAAGATTTCCATATTTTAAGCGAGCTAACAAAGGTTTAAAAAGTTAAGCATTTGATTCCTTACGCTTACGAAATAAAATTTACCTTAACAAAATTACAGAAAACATGAACAAATTTAAAACCTGTTTAAAATTCAATTTGTTCTTTGACTGTTTTTATTGAGTTTTTGTGTATTCAAATTCATATAAATTTAGGTTCGATTTTTCCTGAAAAGCTCACTTTTGACGAAATAGAGTGTCAAACCACAAGAATTAATGAAGCACTACGAGTTATACTATTATTTTACAAGGGTTTAGATAGTTAAAAAAAAGAAGCAAATCAGCTGTTTTCTGACTTGTCCCAATATGTGAACCTTAAAGTTTAGTCACAGCTTTTAGAGATTAAAAAGGATTCTTTAATCCTTATTTGCCTACAATTGTTAGCGTGGTTGCTTAGTTACTCAAAATGACATACTTTAGTGGAGTTTCTTGCGAAAATTACTTTTTATTTTACAGCATTAGACTGCAATACAGCATTACCATAAACATCAAGTACAATATTTTTACTTAAAGCTTTTATTCGTACACGATGAGCACCTTCCACTAAATTATTAGGGATTTCTATTCTCCACAAATGATTACTTATAGTTTCTGGCTTCGGAAATTTAGATATTTTCATACTGTCGTATCTTCCTTGTGTCTGTAGATAATATTGTTTCTGAATGTTTGGAGAAATTCCTTCGTATTTTGTCATTTCAATCCAATTGCCGCTATCAATGCTAATGTACGTTTTAGTAAATTCATCGGCTGCGAAAACATTCGCATAAATAAAATTATCATTTAAAATGTTTAACGTCTTATCCCATTCGTTTACTTTTGGCACTGTAATATCCATTTGTTTGGAGTCTGGTGCGCCCGAAACTTTATAATCGTACGTATATCCATCGGCATTAATTCCTACTGTCCAATATCCCTTTGGTGTTCCGTCATACATTATGGCAAAAGGAATTTGATCTCTATCATGTGGTCCTTCCCACCAGGAACCGCATACGGCGCCGGCAACCAGTTCGTGAATGGGCTGTGCCCCTTCTCTATAAAAATATTTATGATATTGGGTGTGCGTATGTCCTGCGCTTATAAGTACATTTTTAAAAGGTTCTAAAGTTTTTATAACCCAGTCTTTGTTCTCCATTTCTTCTAATGGAATATGCATGAAAAGATGGATCGAATTAAAATCGGCTTTCTTTAATTCGATTACATTTTTTATAAATTCTTTTTGGATTTCATCAAGTCGGCCTACATATCCTTTATCATTTATGGGATAAATATTATTAAGCACCAGAAACAACTGATCTCCGTATTCGAAAGCATAATAAGATGGACCAAAAATATTTTCGAAACTTTTATCTCTGTCCTGAAATGCTTTTTCTTTAAAGTTTAAATCGTGATTTCCGATGGTATAGAAAATCGGTGCTCCTATAAGTCCTAAAGTTTCTGACAAAGGTTTGAAAATTTCCAGATTATCAAAAGAAAGATCCCCAAGCGGTACTATAAAATCAATTTCTTTATCCATTAATTCTTCGGTTACCAATTTGCCAACATGATGTATATCATCCATAACATCAACTTGGGTATCTCCTAATAAAACGATTTTTAAATCTTTATTTTCGAGATTAGAAATTAGCGGGAAATTATAATTTTTGGTTTCTTTTACTGCATCAAAAGGAACATAAAACTGTACGCTGTTCTGCTGGTTTTTCTTCGAAATATATCCTTTTGGCTTAATTACAAAAACGGTATTTCCTTCTATTTTTGTAATGCTGTATTTTCCTTTTGAATCTGTTTTTACAATATCTTTTCCATTAGAAATTAAAACATTAGGAAGCCCTGTTTCATCCTGATCATAAACATCGTTTTTATTACTGTCGGCAAAAACAATTCCCGAGAGTTTTTGTTTGGACTGCCCAAAACTAAACGAACAACTGAATATTAAAACTATAATTATTTTATACATGATATTGTTTTTTTTCATTATTAGCAGCTTTGTCAAAGTTTAAAACTTTGACAAAGCTTACCTAAATGTGTTAGAATAAAATTGTAGCTAACAGGTTGTTATTTAGCAGAAAGTAACTGCATAATTTTACTATAAATCTCGGTATTTTGATAAACACCCATAAATTTTTCTGCTCCGGGACCGTAGGCAAAAACAGGAACTGTTATTGCGGTATGATCATTGGTACTGAAACTTCCGTGTACATACCCTTTTTCTATACTTCCGTCTATTAAAGAAAGTCCGCCTGTTTCGTGATCGGCAGTAACGATTAATAAAGTTTCAGGATTTTTATCTACAAACTCCATTGTCTGTCCAACTACGCGGTCAAAATCTAACAATTCGCGCACCACATATTCTACATTATTGCTGTGTCCGCCGTAATCAATCTGCGCACCTTCTGCCATGATAAAAAACGGGTTTTTAGCTTTTGAAAAAGTGGTCGCTGCTTTTGCTACTGATTTGGCTAAGAAATCGCCTCTTCCGTCTTTTTTAGAAACTACGGCAGCGTTTTCTAATACTACAAAACGAGAGTTGGTAATAGTGTCTAAACTGCTGAATTTATCCAAAAAAGTATATCCTTTTTTTTGTAATGCTTCCGCTAAATTTTTACCGTCTTTTCTACTGTTGAATTCATTTGGTCCGCCGCCAATTAATATATCAGACGGATTTGACAGGAAATCTTCGGCAATAGCCTCATTATAACTTCTATCCGTTTGATGTGCATAAAAACCAGCCGGTGTAGCATCGGTAATATCTCCGGCAGAAATAATGGCTGTTTTGTAATTCTTTTTGGCCAATTGCTGTGTAATTAATTCCAGCGGTTTTCCGTTTTCATCAATACTTATAAAACGGTTTTTGGTTTTCTTTCCTGTTGCCATAGCGGTTGCTCCGGCCGCAGAATCTGTAATATAACTGTCTAAAGATGCTGTTATAGCAAATCCTTCGGTTGAAATATTAAACATATTCAGTTTTCCTTTATTGGCCGTATAACCTGCATAAATCTGAGCCAGTCCCATTCCGTCGCCAATAAGAAGTATTACATTCTTTGGTTTTTTATTTTTAAAGCTATTCTTAGGAATATAGCTTTCGTAAAATTCTGTATTCTGATAAAAATTGGCTTTTATTTTTTTAATAAAATCTGTTAAGGCAGAAGTATTATCTGTACCAATAAAATCAACTTTCAGGTTCATCAATGTCATCCAAGTATTTACATTATCCTGTGTGGCCCAGAATCTGACTTTTTTGTTCTGATCGTGTACTTTTTTAATAATCGCTTGTATTTTTTCTAAGTCCGTTTGGGTTATTACACCTTTACCATTCCAAACCGAAATTTGGTGCAGGTCTTCACTTATCATTTCTACGCGTGCTAATTCTTGTGGCGTATAAGTTTCGTTAAGTCTTCCGTCAAAATAAATAAAACTTGGATATTCATTCCATTTTGAAGGCAAAGGCCTGTTTCCTGAAATAACAACTTTTAAGTTTTTGTTTGAAATTAATTCCGGGTACGTTTTTAGTTGTTCTGCTATTACTTTTAAAGTCGCGTCTGCATCTGATTTAATATCAATCATTAAAATTAATGGTTTTCCGCTTTTGTATGCTTTTCCATCCAAACCTTTAAATTTTAATAGAAGTGGATCCAGATAAAGATTTTTAAGCGAATTGTTTGCGTTAATTTCTTTTTCTGTGTGAGAAACCAGCAAATCATTTTTTACCAAAAAAACATCGGCTTCTATAACGCCTGTTTCGTTAGCATAAGCTTCGTAAAAAGGAAGCGGACTTGCGTAATCATTATGTGAGTGAATATTGGCCGAACTGTATTCTTGCGCCTGCAAGAACAGTCCTAATTGAAGGCAAAAAAAGAGGATTATTTTTTTCATCAGTAATAAATTTTATTCATTTCTAAGCCGTAGGTAACTTCGGAAAAGAATAGATTTTGTTATTTTTTTTAAACGCATAAACCAGTCCTTTAAAAAGACTGGTTTGTTAATATATTTATAAGCTGTTTCTTTTTTTCTTTACAACTGCAGACTCACAAAAGCCTGCAACGTAAAAAAAAACAAACGAACTGAAATGACTAATTACCAGCCTTGATTTTGAAACAAAGCTCCTTTGCTCACAGCAATTTCATCTGGCGGTATTGGCCAGACATTGTGTATTGCAGGATTAAAATTACGGGCAGGATAAATTACAGATCCGTTGTAATGGTGCAAAGGCTGTGCATAAACTGCTTTTGCATCGCCCCAGCGCACTAAATCAAAATGACGATCTGTCCATTCGCCGGCAAGTTCGCAGCGTCTTTCTCTTTTTAAATCCGTTAATGTTGCTCCTGTAATACTTGGTAAACCTGCACGATTACGAATCATATTGATTTCTGTATCTGCGTTTTGACCTTTCATAAGTTTTGATTCGGCAAGCATTAAAATTACATCGGCATAACGTAAAAGAGGCACGTTTAAAGCTGTAGACGGTTTATCTCCATTTGCATTTACAAAACGAATATCGATAGCGCCAGAAGTTGTTTTTGGGTAACCGAACGGCTCCATGTATTTTTTAAACTGATAACCAGTTCTGTTACTCGAACTTACAACATATTTACCTACATTAAAAGTTGCCAATTCACCAAAATACATAAATTGATCTCCTTTTTGTAAAATCGTTGCGCTTCTTCTTTTATCAGCCAGATCGTAAGCATCAAATAATTCTTTGGTTGGATAAAAATTTCCCCAGCCGTTGTAATTTCCCCAGCCTTTATCTTCCAGACAAACTCCTGGAAAAATAGAACCCAAAGAAGTATTTCCTGCACTAGAAGTTACAGACCAAATGTATTCTGATGACCAGTTGTTCTTAATTTTAAATACATCTTCAAAATTTGGAAGCAATGCATGTTTACCGCTTGCCACAATCATATTGGCATATTTAATGGCATTATCCCAGTCTTTTGCATACAAATAGGTACGAACTAAATAAGCCCAGGCTGCAGTTTTATGTGCGCGACCGTAATTGTCTGTAGAAAGTTCATTAAAATAAGGAAGCAAATCAGCCGCTTTAATTAAATCGGCTGCTATGTATGCGTAGTTTTCAGCCACATTTTTACTACGTGGCACGTATACATTTGTTGGGTCATTTCTGTCCTGAATCGGTATTCCCGCACGATCATCTCCATAACGATACGCTAATTCTAAATGCATTACAGCATGATTAAAATAAGCTTCTCCAAGCATCATGTTTTTGGTTTTATCATCTAAACCAATATTCGGAATATTGCGAATCACATCATTACAGCGTTTCATAACTTGGTAGTGCAGTCTCCAGATATCTTTAGTATCAGATTCAGAACCATCTACAATAAAATTCTTGATACGTTCTGCATTTTGTCTTGGCTTGGTTCCGATATCATCACTGGCATTATTCAGCCAGAAAAAACCACGCCCGTACATATTATCATCAGAGTAAAGTGCATATATAGCATTTACTCCTGCTTTTGCATCTGCAGGTGTTTTCCAGAAATTCCCAGACGAAGGAGCTCCCTGCGGTACCAGATCAAGTTCACTTTCACAAGCCGAAAAACCAATCAGCATAGAAAAACTCAATAATAAAATACTTATCTTTTTCATTTTGTTTGTTTTATATTTTTTAAAAAGTTGCATTTACACCGGTCATATAAATTCTAGAAAGCGGATATTTACCTAAATCCAATCCGAAATTAGTAAGACCTACTTCCGGATCCATTCCAGAATATTTGGTAATGGTGAAAAGATTTTGTCCCGAAACAAAAAATCTCAAATTTGCTTTTCCGTGTAACCAGGCATCTTTTACGGTGTAACCAAGAGAAACATTTTTTAATCTTAGGTAAGAAGCATTTTCAATATAAAAATCAGAAATTCTTCCAAAGTTATTGTTGTTGTCTGTTGCAGAAAGCACTGGAATATTGGTTCCTGTATTGGTTGGCGACCACGCATCTTTAGATTCTGCTAATAAGTTATATCCTGGGAAAGAGCCGTTTAATCCTGTGTATTTTACAGCATTAAAAACACTGTTTCCTGCTGCTCCGTTCAAAAAGATATTCATATCAAAACCTTTATATTTAAAGTTGGTGTTTAAGCTGAAAGTTGTTTTTGGGAAAGGATTTCCAAGTACTACACGGTCATTGTTATTAATAACACCATCTCCGTTTACATCTTTAAACTTCATATCTCCCGCAACCGCATTCGGCTGATACACTACACCTGTACTGCTTTTATACGCTTGTACTTCTGCTGCGCTTTGAAACAATCCGTCTGTTGCATATCCGTAAAACGCTCCAACCGGACTTCCTACCTGATAAATATTCGCTAAAGGCAAACTTCTGACTCTGCTTAAATTAAGCGGTTCCAATGAAGTTAAATCATCTTTGATAGAAACAATTTTGTTATTCAAAAATGCTGCATTTGCCGTAACATCAAACTTAAAATCGCCGCGTGTTTTTTGGTACGTAAGACTTGCTTCGATACCTTTATTTTCTACATCGCCAGAGTTTACAATTCTTCCTAATGGTGTTCCTGAAACTCCAGGCAACTGATCGCGAACCAGCATGTCTTTGTTTTTCTTGATATAAGCATCTACAGAACCTGTAATATGACTGTCAAAAAGGGTAAAATCTAAACCAACGTTGGTTTGTTCTGAACTTTCCCATTTTAAGGCAGGATTTGATAATTCGTTTTCTGCGTAACCATAATTAATAACCGGAGTTTGTCCTATTAAAGCAGAAGTCTGCGTTAATGGTACACTAAATTGGTACGGCCCTAAGTTTCCTAAATTTCCAATTTGTCCCCAGCTTGCACGCAGTTTTAGACTGTTTACAGTAGAACTGATACTTTTCATGAAATTTTCTTCTGAGATTAACCAACCTGCAGAAAGAGATGGATACACTTTCCAACGGTTTCCGGAAATTAATTTTGAAGTTCCGTCGCGGCGCACGATTCCTGAGAATAAATATTTTTGATTAAAGTCATAATTCAACCTTCCAACATAAGACTCAATAATCTCTTCAGACATTCCGGCAGCGGTCTGCTGAATTAGTTTTGCATTAAGCAAATAACGCTGAGATGGATCTTCGTTATCAAAACCTGTACCTTCTACCGTATAATAATCTCTTTGAGTATCTTGGAAAGTATATCCGGCTAAAGCTTTGAAATTGTGTTTTCCAAATGATTTATCGTAAGAAAGTGTCTGCTCGCTCAATAAATCTGTTGTAGTTGAGGTAGACTGCGTTAATTGATTAAAATCAAATATTTTACCTGGTTCTGTAATCTTAACCGTAAAATCTTTGTAATCGTTTTGTATTCTGGTATAACCCCAGTTTGATTTGATTTTTAAACCTTTTACAATTTCCCATTCTGCATAAGGATTAATCAAAATAGTAGAAATTGGGTTACTGTTATCCAGCCTTTTAAGGTAAGCAACCGGATTAATTACGTCTCCATAAGAGCCAATATATTTCTCCGGAACGCCGCCAAATAATCCAGAACCATCTTCTCTGTAAATCGATGCATTTGGCGGATATAAAATAGCTCCCAAAATTGCCCCGGTATAAGCACTGGAAGTATTGGCACTTTGTCCGTGTGTTAAGGAATACGTTAAGTTTTCTCCAATGGTAAAATTTGGCGACAGTTTAAAAGAAGAATTTGCTCTTGCAGTATAACGGCTTCCGAAAGTATTCAATAAAATACCTTCGTTTTTACGATAACTTCCCGAAAGAAAGAAATTAGATTTTTCTGTTTTACCATTTACAGAAAGAGACAAATCCTGAATTTGTCCTGTCTGGAAAATAGCATCCATCCAGTTTGTTTTTGTTGTTCTTGCTGTAGGTTCAAAAGCAGTATCAAACGCTGGAACTCTTGGTAATCCTGCATTATCTCTGGCAGTATTCATAGCATCTGCATATTCTGCAGCGTTAAGAATTCCTAATTTTTTAGCCACATTCTGAAAACCTCCCTGATAATTTACATTTACATTGATACGCTCAGAAGTTCCTTTTTTAGACGTAATCAAAATTACACCTCCAGAAGCTCTCGCCCCATAAATTGCTGCCGAGGCAGCATCTTTCAGCACACTTATAGAAGCAATATCATTTGGATTTATCGTATTTAGTGATCCGCTGTAAATAATTCCGTCTAAAACAATTAGCGGCGTTTCTGCATTTAAGGAACCAATACCACGAATATTAATCGTTGGTTCGCTCGTTGGGTCACCTCCATTATTAATTACCGTAACACCAGCTACAGTTCCCTGCAATAATTCTGCTGCAGAATTGTACGTTCTGCTAGACGTTTCTTTCATAGAAACAGATCCTACAGCGCCCAGAACCTCGCTCTTTTTTACACTTCCATATCCCATTACAACAACTTCCTGTAATTGTTTTACATCGGCAGCTAATTTGATACTTAGATTTTTTTGAGACTGTGTAAGTTTACTTTCCTGTGTAACATAACCTACGTACGAAAAAACAAGTGTCGCTTCTGGCGCATTGATTTCCATTGCAAAAGTTCCGTCAAAATCTGTAGTAGCAGTCTCATCAGAACCTTTATCCTTAATTCCCACACCAGGAAGAGGCATTCCGTCGTCACCGCCAAAAACAGTTCCCGAAACCGTTATTTTATTTTGTCCGATTTTCTGATTTTTTTTGATTACAACATTATTATTGATAATCTCATATCTTAGAAAAAAACTAGAACAAATTTGGTCCAACGCCTGCTCCAGCGTTACATTATTTAGTTTTAAACTGATTTTCTGATTGGTATTAATTTGGTTGGCTTCGTACATAAAATGTACATCAACCTGATTTTCAATTTTTTGAAGAATATTTTTTATATTCTCATTTTCTACTTTCAAAGTGATTCTTTTATTAAAATCAATTGTAGCAGCATTTGCGTTTAATCCGATAAAAAATAAAGCAGTGAAGAGGATCAATTGGGCCAGCAGGCTTTTTTTAATGCTTTGACACTTTGCGACGTACCGCATTTGTTTTTCCTTCATAATTTTTTGTTTAGATTGTTTTTTTTTGTTTTTGGAGTTTTGTTTTTATTTAATAGCTATTCGATTCTGTAAACTCCCGACTCAAGTTTATAATTGGCATTAATAATATTGCACACTAAGCCAATTACCTGATCTTCAGGAAGTTCTTTAAAGTAGGCGCTTATCTTAAGATTATTTAGATTCTTGTTTTCTACAGCAACAGAAATATTGTAGTTACGCTTAATCGTAGCCACAACTTCTAACAGGGGCGTATCTTCAAAAACAATTATATTTTTTCGCCAAAGTGAAATAGAATTTATCGGAATATCACTAAAAGCATGAAGACTGCTGTTTTTAGATTTAAACACCACCTTTTGACCTGGCGTTACATATACATTTTCCTCTGTTACCGTAGATTTTACATTTACTCTTCCCGTTAAAACAGAAACTTCCTGCGTTGCCTGTTCCGGATAAGCCTGTACATTAAAACTTGTACCTAAAACTTTGGTATCCATTTTATTAGTGTGAATGATAAACGGATGCTTTTTATCTTTGGCCACATCAAAAAAAGCTTCGCCGGTTAAATAAACTTCGCGTGTATCACTTTCAAATTCAGTCGGATATTTTAAAAGACTTCCGGCATTAAGCCAAATCTGTGTTCCGTCGCTTAATGTTATTTTTTTATGTTCGCCTAAACCTGATGCAAATTGTTTCGTAATAATAGATTGTGACGACATATAAAAGAAACCCAATAATCCGGCAATAAGTAAAATCGAAGCCGCCATTATGTAATTTTTGCTGTTTAGAAAAAACACATTGTCTTCTTTTTTAATCACTCTGATTTCTCTTTTTAATTTAGAAAGATCAGATGCTATAATCAATTCATTCTGGTCTATTTTTTCTGGATAGTCGTACCAGTTATTCCACATTTCTTGTCCTTTTAGAGAAGTCTTATCTTCCAGAAAAAGTTTTATATCTTGATGTAATTTCTCAGGCATTATAATTTTTTTATGGCTTTAATAGTATGTCTTTAGAATTCAGGTTTCAGGTAGGCGGCTTAGGTTACCCTTTTGTTAAGAAAACAAAAGAGCCCATTCCTGATAAAAATTTACTGTTAGTTAAATTCTCCCAGATACGTCCGCATAAATTTCAACGCATAAGAAATGTGATACTTTACCGTTTCGTGCGAAACATTAAGTTCTTCGGCAATTTCTTTGTTTGAATATTCTTTGATGCGGCTTAGGATAAAAACCTCTTTGGCCTTTTTAGGAAGTAACGATGCCGCTTTACCCACCATTTCCTTAAGTTCATCATGATAAATAGATTCCTCAGTAGAATTGTTACCACTCTCGACAATAGTATTTCGATCTGCAACTTCCTTTATATACTGATCGGTAATCATATTTGATTTTATGTAGTCTAAAGTCACATAACGCACAGAAGTATATATATAAGCCGAAAACTTTTTTTGAATTACTAAAGTTTTCCGGCGTTCCCAAATCGTAGTAAAAACTTCCTGTACAATTTCTTCGGATATTGGGATAGATTTCATTCTGGTGTACACAAATCTTACGAGTAAATCTCTGTACCGAAAGTATAATTCATCAAATGCTCTGTCTTTATCTTGTCTTAATAATTCGACAAGTTCTTCGTCAGTATATTTTTTATACATGATACATCGCTTTTGCTGGAGTTATCAAACAAACAATGTCTGCCAAAACATAGATTTGAATTGTTTTTCTGCGATGCATTCGTAATTTAAAAAATGACATATATACAAGTATTGGTTTCTTATAATATGTCTTCAAAATTAGAACTGAGGGTAGGTTTAAAACGTTACGTTTACATTAATAAAACAGCCTTTTTTAGCAACATAATATTGACATTATAGCCTTTATGTTATGGGGTTGTAATATGTATAAGTATTGTTTTACAAATTCAGGGGTCTAGTAAATGCCACGAATCACAGCGGTATAAAATTATTTTTAAACTTTATAAAAAAATGCTGAAAAACAAGTGAAATATTAAGTAGCTCTGTCAAAATTTAAAATTTAACAAAGCTTAAGTACAGCTTGGAAAACATAACTCTCGGTTTCAACTGTGAGCTATATTTGAAATAGATTATAAATTATCACTGTTATCCGAAAGTCAAAAATAAAAAAGAGCTTGAGAATCCTACCGTCTGGACACAAATCATCATTATTCAAGACAGAATTGTTCATATATATATATATATGAACAATTCTGTCTTGTTCCAGATTTCAGAGGAATCTTTCAATGCTAAAATAAAAGCTTTTAGAGCAAAATTTAAAGGAGTTAGAAACGTAGAATTTTTTCTTTTCAGACTCACTAATATTTATGCGTAATTTTTTACTTCCCACAACATTTTGACCTGATCCAAGAATGTTTCAGTAGAAAAAGCCGTTATTATTCTTTCCAAGAACGGCATTCAGGTAAATGAGAAGGAAGCTAAAATTATTTTGGAATTACTATATTTAGTATCAAAAAATTACGATAAACCAAGAGAGAAAAAAATACTATATCCTTAACGGGACTTCGAACCATTGTTCAGCTCCGATTAAATCTCTAATAAAGCTACTTTTAGACTGTTTATTTCAAACAGACTAAGGATTCCCCATGAAAAAAATCGAACCGTAAAATACTAGGTGATAAAAGCTTAACAAACAAGTATTTATAAGCATAAAAAAAGAGACAACTACAAAGTAGTTGTCTCCTCAAGTGATCCTTGGTACAAAATTCGAACCTTTTGCTTGAAGATTTTCATATTTAAGCGAGTTGGCAGAGGTTTGAAAAGAAAAGGATTTGATATTCAAATTTGTTAAAAGGAATAAAAGATATAGATCTAAATTAAAAACTCGCACCACTGGTGCAAGTTTTTAAAATGCTTATTGTCAATAATTTATATTAGGTGAAAGAGTGTAAAAGGCTTTGTATTATTGAAATAATTTGAATTATATTAGGTATCTTTATGTATTATTTAAAACTTATTTTCAACTTCTACGGTCTGCAGCACTAAGTCCTGCATGTCTATTCTTTTAATAAAGGTTTTAAAAGTTCACCTACCGGACCAAACCTTTCGAGTTCAACATAGTCACCAGTATGATTCATAATGATCCAAAGAACCGGAAGCTCAAGTTATAAAATGGATTTTTGAACAACTAGCAAAGAACTGCTATATGCTTGAAGAATTAAGGCGAATGGCTGTTGCCAGAGGCTTTAAATGCTCAAAATCTAATTTTTGGAAGTTTATACGAAATCCAGTCTATTGTGGTTTAATCAATTAATTCCTCGAGGCTTTGTCTCGGAAAGTTTGAAAACCTAAGGTTTTCATAAAACTAAAAATTAACTTTCTTCCGACTGATACTTGGATGGCTCTGCTTCGGGGTTGTTCATTAGTTTATCATTTCTTTTTTATTGTAATTAATTTGAATTTTAGAATTTTACAGTAAAACCATGCAGGTTATTATAAAAGGAATATTTTATTTCCCAATTATTCAGATCTGCTATTTTTTTGATAATTGCCAAACCAAGCCCATTTCCTTGCGAAGAAGGATTTGCTTTAGAAAATCGGTTAAATACTTTATCGATTACAAGAGGTTGCTGATTCCCGGAGTTTAAAAATGTTATTGACTGGTCTTTTATAGTGATAATAATTTTTCCGTTTTTTTCATTGTGCCTGATTGCATTCAGGAAAAGATTATTAATCAATATTTCTGTTAATGCCGGATTGCAGTCTATTTTAAGCAAACTCTGAAATTCGGTAATGATTGTAAGGTTCCTGGATTTGGCTTGCTCGGTAAAAAAGTCTAAATGTTTTTTAATGTAATCATTTAATATAATGGATTCTTTTTCCAGATAGTTTGTGTTTTCGATTTTTGACAATAGCAAAAGATTTTTATTAAGTCGGTTTAATCTTGAAACATCTGCATTAAGCGAAGTAACCACAACTAACTGTTCTTTATCAAGGTTCAATTGAAAAAGTGTATCTATTTTAGTCTGGAATAGTGTTAGTGGTGTTTGGAGTTCGTGTGCTGCATTTTCTATAAACTCACGTTGATTTTTGTATATGGCTATGTTTTTATCAATAAGACGATCCAGACTTGAATTAAGTTGTTTGAATTCATCAATTGACGTTGGAAGAAATTGAGGTTTTTTACTTTTGTCAATTTCAAATCCGCGAATCTGGTTTAAGGTATCATAAAAGGGTTTCCAGATTTTCTGCGATGAAATTTTGGTTATGATTAGTATACCAACGAGTAAAATAAAAATGAGTGTAAAAAATAACGCTGCTGTACTAAAAACCATATCCTCTTTTTCAATCATATTGATTTTTTCGGTATAGGTATATGATTTTCCATTGATGCTTAAAGGCGCATTGATTTCTCTGTAGGGTTCATTTTCATTTTCAATTTCATCGTAATAGAATTTTTCGAAGATGGTATCTTTGCTTAAATTTTTTGAAGCTGTAATCTGAACACTCTGATTGTATTTGTTCCAAAGAAAAATATCTGTTTCTGAAAATTTAGGAAGCTGACGTTTAATAAATTCTTCTTTGCGTACCGTGAGGCTTTCATCAGTTTCATCAATATATAATTCATGAATCATGTGATAATAAACGGGTGCAAAGCATAGCAGGATCAAAACTGAATAAATCAGAATTGTGGTGGTTGTTTTGTTTAATAGTTTTTTATTCATTTTCCCATTTGTATCCTAAACCGTAGACCGTTTTTATGTAATCTGCGCTTCCTGCATTATGAAGTTTTTTCTTTAGATTTTTGATGTGTGCATATACAAAATCGTGATTGTCAAGCATATCAGCCATGTCGCCAGATAAATGTTCGGCAATTGCACCTTTTGATAAAACTTTATTTTCGTTGCCAATTAAGTAGAGTAGCAGGTCAATCTCTTTTTTTGTAAAATCTAATTTAATATTTTTTACACTCACAATTTTAGAAAATACATCAATTACAATTTCATTAAAAATAACATTATTGCTGCCTTTGAAATTCTTACGTCTGATTAATGCCTGCATTCGTACTAATAATTCTGATAGATGAAATGGTTTGGTCAGAAAATCATCGGCACCGAGATTGAAACCTTCCAAACGGGTTTCGAGTGTTTCTTTGGCAGAAATAACAATTACTCCTTCTGTCTTATTTTTGCTTTTAAGTTCTTTTAAGATATTAAACCCATCTCCATCGGGTAACATCAGGTCTAACAAAATACAGTCGTAATCATAAGAGGATATCTTATGATGTGCTTCTTTATAAGTACCTGCAGTTTCGCAATGGACACCATTAGTTTTAAAATAATTTTTAATACTTGTGGCGATTTCAGCTTCGTCTTCTATAATTAAAATTTTCATAATACAATTTAGTAATTCAAGGTTGAATGAAATTTGAATCTTAAAATAAAAAAGCAAATTCAATTGATTATTAGAACTGAACGACAGCCGCGCATCCAATTTGTTTACCATTGTAAAAAGGCGTAATCAATGACGATACTTTTTTATTTTCTGAAGGGAAAAGTTTGTTTTTCATCCACGGATACATCCAATAGGCTACTTTTGTGCTTAAAATTCCGATTCCAGCACCTGCAGCTACATCAGTAAGCCAGTGTCTGTTATTAACAATTCTAAAAATACCGGTACCTGTTGCTACAGCATATCCGGCAATCCCATACCATATCGATTTATCTTTGTATTCCTGCCACAGAAATTCTGCTCCGGCAAATGCTGTTGCAGTATGTCCTGATGGAAATGAATTGTTTGAAGAACCATCAGGTCTTTCGACATGTGTAATGGACTTTAAACTTAAAACAGTAGCTGACATCATTACATAAGAACTTGCCATAATGATAGATTCGTCACGTAAACTGTTTTTTCCTTTGATTCCAATAGCATTCAATGCAAAAACTGTCACCGCAGGAGCGTATTGCGAGAAATCATCAATAGTTATTTTTTGATCGATATCTTCTGTAACTTCTTGCTGAATGTCACTGTTAAAACCTTTTAGCCAGTCGCTTTCCAGTCCTATAAAACCATAAGCAAGCAATACACCGGGAATTATTAATTGTTTATAATGAAATTTATAAGGAGCCACAGTATCTAACACTGCAGAAGGCTTTTTAGTAAAAACACTATCTGTTGCGGCTACTGCGTGAAAGGTTTTTGTTGAATCTGTAACAAAAGTTTGTGCATTTACAGCAGCGCCAAAGAGCAGGAATAAAATGATTTTGTACATATTGTTTATATTTGAAATTAATATTTGTCCAGATTTTATATTAAATGAGTAAGATGCTTAGGCTTCTTATACACAACAGCCAATAAACTTGGGAGCACAATTAACAGTAGCGGCATTGCCACAATAAACCCTCCAATAACGGCAATTGCCAAAGGCTGATGTAGTTCTGATCCTGTTCCTATACCAATAGCGAGTGGCAATAAAGCAATGATTGCACCAATAGCAGTCATTAATTTGGGTCTTAATCTTGTTGAAATGGCATAAACCAATGATTCGTTGATAGAATTAGTGGTTCTAAAAGTATCGCGGAATTGGAGAAAAGTAAAGATAGCATTTTCACAAATGATTCCAACAATCATTATAATTCCCGTATAACTGCCCACATTCAGCGGAATATTACTAATAAACAGTAAAAGATAACTTCCTGAAATTCCTAAAACAGCAATCAAAAGAATGACAAGTGCGGCCCTGAAATCCCTAAAAAGAAATAATACAACAATAAATACCAGCAGAGATGATGAAATCAGAATTAATAACAATTCCTTGAATGATTGCTGTTGCTCTTTGTAAGCACCTGCATATTCGATATAATAACCTGGCGGGAGTTTTACGCTGTTTCCTACTTTTGTTTGAATTTCCTGCATTACAGATCCAAGGTCTCTGTTATCAAGTCTTCCGCTGACCACATTCATCATTTGAAGATTTTCACGATTCATTTCGGCAACTCCTTTCTCTAATGAAATTTTTACCAGACTGCTTAATGGAATTGCTTGTCCGTTTGGAAGAAATAATTGAAATTTTTCAATTTCCTGCAAACTGCGTTTTTCCGAATTTTTATAAATTAACCTAATTGGTGTAATTTGCTCTCCTTCTGGTAAAGCACCCACAATATTACCTTCCAGCGTTGTTTGCATTTGAAATTGTAAATCAGCAGGAGTGATTCCGTATTGTGCCAATTTGATATAATTGGGTTCTATGTTAATGTTTGGTCCGGCTAATACAATTCCATCAAAAACATCGGCTGTGCCAGGTACTTTTTCTACAATAGCAGCGACTTGTCTTGCTAGATTTTGCAATTGTTTTTGGTCGTTGCCGAAAATCTTAACTTCAATAGGAGAAACAGAACTCATCAAATCGCCCAGCATATCGCCAATAACCTGCCCGAAATCAATTCGCAATGCAGGTTGTGTCGTTTCTATTTTTGCACGGATTTCGTCAATGACTTCCTTGCTGGTTTTTGTTTTGTCTTTTTTGAGTTGTATAAGATAATCTCCCGTATTTGGTTCTGTAATAAAAAATCCCATTTGTGTTCCCGTCCGACGGCTGTAAGCTTCTACTTCAGGGTTTGCAATGATGATTTTTTCAACCTCTTTCAGCATTCGGTCAGTTTCTTCGAGCGATGTTCCTGGTGGTGATTCATAATCCAATACAATACTGCCTTCATCCATTTCGGGTAAAAAACCGGTTTGCAGATTCGGTAAAACCAAGAAAATAGAAATCAATAAAAGAAGGCAAAAACCAATACTCCAAATTGGTCTGGCAATAAACCATGATACCCATTTTTGTGATTTTGCTTCATGTATAGGAAGTCCTGTAGTAATTGTATTTGATTTTTTTTTGGATAACATCAGATAAATTACCGGAAGCAATATCCAGGTAACCAGAAATGAACATACTAAAGTAATGATCATGGTATCGGTTAGAACTTTAAAATAAGAACCGGCCACGCCACTCATTAATACAAAAGGAAAAAATATTACTATTGTACTAATTGACGAACCAAGCATTGCAGGAAATAAATAATGAATGGCTTTTTGAACTATGATTGCTTTAGGTTCGCCAGGGTGTTCTTCATGTGTACGATGAATCTGCTCAACTACAACAATTGCATCATCTATTATGAGACCAAGTGCAGCCGCAATAGCACCCAGAGTCATAATATTAAAGGTTTCTCCGGTAAAATATAATACCACTAATGTTAGCGATAAAGTAACCGGTATTGTAATTAAAATTGTAATACTTGCTTTTGCTGATTTTAAAAACAAAACCGCTACAACAATTGCCAAAAATAAACCGATCAATAAACTATCTGTAACACTTTTTACGGCATCATTAACAAAATTGGCTTGCTCATAAAATGGTTTTATAATAACATCTTTTGGAAGTATTTTTTTTAGTTCAACCAGTTTGTTAGACATTGAATCTGAGATTCCAATAAGATTTGCTTCTGGTTGCTTGATAACACCAATTAGTATACTTTCTTTGCCATTGGCATTTACTTTTATATACTCTTTGGCTTCACGAATTTCTACAGCGCAGATATTCTTTAGGGTTATAATACCTTTGCTGTTATTGCTGATTACCAGATTTTCCAGTTCGTCTTTTTTATCAAGTTGAGCATCGGTTATAGTAAGATATAAAAAGCGATAATCAGATAAATACCCGTTAGATTTTATAAAGTTGGTATTACTTAGAACTTGCGTAACCATTGCAGGCGTTATGCCTAACGCTGTCATTTTACTAA
The DNA here is from genome assembly GCA_039931915.1 of Flavobacterium sp. Taxonomy (GTDB): domain Bacteria; phylum Bacteroidota; class Bacteroidia; order Flavobacteriales; family Flavobacteriaceae; genus Flavobacterium. The sequence continues at coordinate 27,645 of JBDTRA010000046.1, forward strand.
AATCAAGATTGAGCCAATATTCTTTTTCTTTTCCTCCAACGATGCGAATTTCGCTAATTCCGTCAATTTGTGATAAGAAAGGTTTAATCGTAAAATTGGCAATTTTTTTTAAGTCAATCGGAGAGCGGTCTTTACTTTCTATCGCATAGCCAATAACAGGTAAAATCGAAGGATTCATTTTTTCGACTGTTACTTGTAAATCAGGAGATAATTCATTCCTGATTTGGCTAATTTGTGCTTCAATACGGGTTTTACTCAAATCTATATCACTCGTCCAGTCCATAAATGCTGAAATTTCGCAACTGCCGCGGCTTGTAGTACTGCGAACAGTTTGTAGTCCCGGTACTTTTTTTATCGCATTTTCAAGAGGTTTGGTAACAGTGATCATCATTTTATCAACTGGCTGCTGACCGGCATCTGCAATGATTTTTATTTTTGGGAAGGTAATTTCAGGAAATAGTGCAGTCTGCATTTTCGAATAGGAAAAAATGCCAGCAAAAATAATAAGAAAGATCATCATGCTGAGTCCATTTTTATGGCGGGCAAAGAAAGGCTTTGTCATGATTGTTTATTTGGTAATTTTTACTTTAATAGTATCAGAAACGCCATAATTTCCTGTGATTAATATTTTGTCAGAAAAGCTAAATTCAGGAGAAAGTATTTCAACTCTTCCATCACTTTCAATTCCTTTTTTTATGGGAATTTTTACTGCGGTAGAATCATTTGTCATTTTCATTACCCAAAAATCAGTTTGTGTCTCATCACTCAAAACAGCAGCTTTTGGAAGGCTGCGCGTTTTACCTGATTTTTTTATAATTCGGATTTTTACAATTAGATTTTCAGGAATATTTTGAGGTTTAATACACTTTAAAATAACATTTTGAGTCTGAGAAACAGGATCTACAGTAGGAGCAAAATTATTTACTATAACAGGGATAATGGTTCCATCAGGCAAATACATATCAAGATGTTGTTGTAACTTAATATATTTTTTAAGTTCATAGGGAAGACTCAATACAATCGAAAAGCTTTTAGAATCATTAATTATCGCAAGCGCATCTCCTTCCTGAATATAGTCACCTTGTTGAACATTTACTGCATTTACAAATCCATCTGAAGTAGCATTTAAATTTACAGCATTTCCAAAATGCAGGCTTGGGTCAATTTTATTAATAGTGTTGCCAAGCACTTTGGCTTCTTTTGTTTTAAGGGAAAACAGTAATTTTCCCTTCTTGACAAAATCGTTAGAAGCAACATTCACCTGATCAAGATATCCGGTTATATTTGCTTTGATTATATTTTTAATCAGATAAGATGTTGTAGCGTTAAGATCTGTATAGTTTGAAATTGCAGTTGTATCAATATTTGTAATAGCGACAGCGATTTTTATATTTGCAGTTTTATTAACTGTATTTTTTTTTGCGCAACAAACCAGTAGTACCGACAATACAACTAAAGCATATTTTATTCTCATTTTCTTATTTATTAGATTTCCAATAATTGAGCTCATTAAGCAGTTGTAGTTTACTTATAGTATTCTGAGTAATTCCATCCTGTACCGTAATCAGGTTGCTTAAAGCAATAATGTATTCTGTAATTTGTATATCACCAGTTAAAATTAATTTTTTATCTGCACTGATTAACGCTTCACCAATAATAAGTTGTGACTGCAGGGCAGAAGCAGTTTGTTCAGATTGTTGTAATTTTTGATTTAGCATTAAAATCTGTTGCTTGTATTGTCTTTGAAAATTGATTTTGTATGCGTTGACAGTTTCCATTGCGGCTTCATTTTTCTGATATTGCAAATTTCTTTGATTACCATCATAAATGGGAATTGTCATGCCTAATCCGACACTTGCTCCAAAATTTTTATAACCTTGGGAAATGAAACTCGAATTGTAACCTGCATCTGCCAATAGAGACAAAGATGGTTTGTAATTGTTATCTATTAACTTGTTGCTATTTTGTATTTTTAAGCTGTCATTTTCAAATTGTCTCAGGAACATATTTTCTCCATTGTTTGTATCTAAACTTGTTAGTTCCGGAGGTTTTAATCCAGAAATATCGCTACCGGATTCACCTGAAAGATAATCTAAAAGGGCTAAATCATTTTGGTATTGCTGATGCAATTGTAACGAAATAAATTCCTGCTGTTTGACTGCTGCATTAAAAATAAGATAATCTGTTTGTTTGTAAACCGAATGCTGTGTCAGTTTCTTAAGTATGTCATTTTCCTCTTTTAAAAGGGTAGTGATTTTTTTGTTATAATCAATTTGTGTCGCAGTTCCCCAAGCCGTAATATATTGTGCAGTAATTGTTTTGTTTAGATCCTTAATTGCTATTTTCTTATTCAGCAATAATGACTCTTTAATTATTTGAAAAATTGCTGCTTCAGAATTAATTCTGTTTTTACCCAATACTTTTTGATTTAATCCTACTAAACCCGTAACAAATTGCCTGTTAGTAATTGCCGTGTCATAACCGTAACCATTAATAATAGGAGCATAACCAGCATTTAGAGTTCCGGAAATCTGTGGTTTATAACCACTCCGAATCAATAAGCTGTCTAAAGAAGCTACCTTGATCTGATTACTGTAATTTGCAAGCAAAGGCGAATGGGTTTGAGCCTTTTCCAGATAATACGGCAGGTCTCTCTGCTGAGAAAAGGATTTAATTCCAAACAAAAAAAGTATAGTAATAAGAATTAACCGCATAGATTCTAAATTTGATCGATAACCAGTATTTTAAAAGTATCAGGAATAATAGGAGAGCGAGGTGATTTATTCTCTGGCGTTGGTTCCGGTTTTTTACCAAAATCAGATACAGAGAGATATAGCGTTCCTGTATTTTTGTTTAATGTTATCGTTCTGGCTCCTAATTGTGTTTTTAATGTTTGAACTACTTTGTATTTGTTATTACTTTCCTGTTTGATTACAGTAATATTTCCTTCTCCGTTAGAGGTAAAAATAAGCTTCTTTTTCGAATCAAAAGAAACACCATCACAACCATCACCAATAGGCAATGTTTGAATAATTTTTCCATTTTTAGCGTAAAGTACAATTGCCATTTTATTACTGCAAACTGAAAATAGCTTATTTTCTGCCAAATCAATTGCAAGCCCGGATGGTTCTTCACCAGGAGCAAGACTAAAAGTTTTGGTTACTTTCAACGTTTTGGTGTCTATAACTTTAATTTCACTTTTATCTTCAATATTCACATAAACCAAACCTTTTTTATTGGTTACAGAAAATTCAGGGTTTCCGTCAAACGGAATAATTGAAATCACTTTATTGGTATGAGCATCAAGTACGGTTACATTGTTGCTACCCGCATTATAAACAAATACTTTCCCTGAAAACGAATCATACAAAACAGCGTCAGGTTTAATACCCTGAATCGGTACTTTTTCAATTAATTCAAATGTCGAAAGTTTAATTATAGTAACCGTATTGTCTTTTCCATCAGTAATGAATGCTTTATCGAAATCATTTGCAATTGTAATACCGTGAACACCATTGGTATCTGGAATTGTAGCAATAATTTTGTCCGATTTTAAATCTATTACATTAACTACACTTCCATGAGAAACGTACAGTTGTTGTGCCGGTTCATTGACTGTAAGATAATCCCAGCCTCCGCTTCCCGGAACTTCTATTTGTTTCGTAATCTTAAAATCCTGTCCATATGTCGCAGAAAGGAAAATACTCATAAGAAGGATAGTAATTAATTTCATTTGATTTTTGTTTTAATTGAATGGTTATGTTATAAAGTAATTATCGGATAAAGATTCCTTGTTCAGTAAAAAGTACATCCTGCGTTTTGCTGCCTTTTTTTATTTCGGCTTCGAAAGTCGCGGTGTTTTTGTCATCGATTATTTTACTGGCCGTTGTAATTTTATTTTTAGGATAATTTTTGTTGATATAAGCAATGGCTGCAGATGGAAGTTTGTTTGTGCTTATTTCTGTTTCTAATTCTTTACGATTTCCTTCCAAATCATAAGTGACAGAGGTTTCTGTTCCATTTTGCCTGAATTCGGCCTCGTATAATTTATCTTCAATTTCTCAGGACACCTTAGTATTTGGAAATTCTTTTTTAAAAGTATCTGTAACTGTTGCTGCAATGCTTTGTTTTTGTTGTGCTGTTAAAATAGTTCCAGACAATATAGTGATAATAGCTACTGTTTTCATGTTCCGTTCAAATTTGTAAACAAATTTCGAACCTGATTTTGAATTAAATCTGTATTTTTTTTTAAATCAACTCTATTTATCAAATAAAATTAAATATCTTTAAGTAGAGTTAAAAAGTGAATATGATGGCATTTTTATAATTATGAAGTGCTGTATATGTTCGATTATCTACAACTTAGAATTTTATGATGTAGAGAGATTTTTCACCAACAATTTTACTTGAAGTTTTAATTCTTTTAAATAATTGTAAATAAAAATGTTACATAATTAAAATTCAGAATTAGAACAGAAATTAGGAAAATAATAATTATGCCTCTAATGATTTTTAATAGATAAATCTATTTTTCTCACTAAAAATAATAATAATAAAGTATGTGGTGGATCTATGCAATATTATCGGCTTTTTTTGCTGCGGCAACCGCAATTTTTGCAAAAGTGGGTATAACGAATATAAATTCTAATCTGGCCACTGCCATACGAACTATCGTGATTCTGATTGTTATTTGGAGTATCGTACTGTTTCGCTCTGAAGCAAAAGGGATTGCAGTTATCTCCAAACAAAACCTGATTTTTCTGGTGATCTCGGGTATTACTACAGGACTTTCCTGGATATTTTATTTTAAGGCGCTTCAGATGGCAGATGTATCTAAAGTGGCTGCAGTTGATAAATTAAGCCTTGCACTGACCATTATTCTCTCGGTTATTTTTTTAGGAGAAAGTTTGAATTTTAAGACCATTCTTGCAGCACTGCTAATTATTTCTGGGACTGTTATTTTGGTGCTTAAATAAGGCCATTATAAAAAAATTAGACAAGTCTTTTAATCGGCTGTTTTATAAAAAGTGTGCAGTGAGATAGTAATATTTAGGATTTAAAATGGGAACTTATATCTAAGGAAATACAGGTAATCTGATATTTGAGAACAAATGTAAACAAACACCTAATTTTATGACTTTGAATATTTTGAATTCATGTATACTAAAGAACATGTCTAATAAATAAAAAAAAGAAAAGCAGTAAATAAAAAAAAATGAAAGAGAAGTGATTAACTATCTAAAAATGTTCATTTTCTCATCATAAATTGGACTTTGGATGCTTAAAAAATTTAAAACACTATGAAATACATTGTTTTGATTTAATGATTTATTAGGTTTGAGTTGTTTTTTACTATCAGATACCCAAACAATAAAAGGGATCTCATATTGTTCTTTAGGAGCAATGCTTATAGGAAGCCCATGCATATATAGATTTTTTTCCCCTAGTGATTCCCCGTGATCTGAAACAAATAGCATTGTGCTATTATACTCTTTTAATTGCTTTAAATCTTCAATTACATTATATAAGATATAATCTGTATAAACAATAGTATTATCATAAGCATTCATTAATTCATTTTGAGAACAATTCCCTAATTCTACACTATTACAAACCGGTTTAAAAGTCTCAAATTGAGGGGGGTATTTCTTGCTGTATGTAGGCCCGTGACTTGTACTTGTGTGCAATATTATCAATATTTTATTTTTTTTACTTGCCAGTATTTGCTCCTTTAGCCCAGTCAAAAGAATTTCATCATAATTACAGCCTTCACCTTTACAATTTGGCATTAAAACGTCTTTATTTTGATAATTTTTTATATGAATTGGCGGTTCTCCCCAATTTGTGGTCCTCCAAATAACTTCTACATTATTTCGATACAAATAATTGGGTAAAACTTCATATAAATCATCTGTTCTTTTATGTTCCAGAATAGCTTTTACACCTGCAGTGGTGTAAGTGGCAAAAGACGTAGCGTTAAAATGATATAAATTTGGTACTTTCGAAAGTAGTGGATTCGTATTTTTCTTATATCCGTATAAAGAAAAATTTTGGCTTCTAGCGGATTCTCCTATTACTAAAACCACAATAGCTTTTTTGTTATCTTTTATCGTCGCATTGGGTAATAAAATTTCTTTTTCATTTTTTTTATGTTTGTGAATATAAAAAAGCGAAATATTTACTGAATATGACCAGGGCATTGCCAGCCCGCCTAATCTTTTTGAATTTTTATCGATCCATAACCAATTGCCCGCATTTACAAATACTAAAGTTAAGATAAGTAGTAGAGTGAGCGAACAAGTGATTAAAAACTTTTTAAATGGTTCATTTATAATTTTAGCTTTTATGATATAAACACTGGGAATAACTCCAAGTATAATTATGTATAATACTAATTTTATTGAAAAAAAACTACTGGACTCTGAATAATTGGTATTTAGGATATTACCAATCATACTTTCGTCTATTATAACACTATAAGTGTTGACAAAGTAGATAGCAATAGAGTTGATAAGGAAAAATAACACCAACAAAAATTTACCAACAAAATGCGACAGAAAAAATAGGATATAAAAAACTAAAAAATTCAGAACCAACATTATTATTACTAAACTAATAATGATTGTAATACCGTTAAAACTTTTGCAATCAAGGTTATTAACGACAAAGGAAAAAAATGGAAAATGAAAGAACAAAAAATTGAGAATACTCATTAATAACGCAAAATGAGTAAGTCTTAAATTACTTTTTAACATAGACAGTAGTAATTTTATATATTGAAATAATTAAACAAATTAAAGATAGGTCAAATGTTATCAAATTTTCATTAATAACTTTGTCTATTAATAAAAAACAACAAATTAGAAACGCTAAAATAACAATTGGATAGTATTTTTTATTGCTAATCCAAGTCCATAGATTATATTTTTGATTAATAAAAATACCTAGAAGTCCTAATGTATATCCGATAATACTGCCCACAAAAACATCAAGCGGATAATGTGCACCAATAGCAACTCTGGTAAGCACAAGAATCAATCCTGTAATAACTATGAAACTGCACCACAAAATTTTATATTTGAGTTTTTTGGGCATAAATGCATACAACAAAATTGTAAGTGTCATAAAAACAGTTATCGAATGCCCTGAAGGTAAACTGTTATGTCCACATAATTTTTTTCCGATGATCACAAAACTATTATTACCAAATGCAGCCGAAGGTCTAGGCACTGCAAATGCTTTTTTTAAGAAACAAGAAAAAAGAAGAGCAACAAAGGAGGTCGATAATAAAGATTCCCAGATTTTAGGAGCATATATAATGAATATACTTAAAAATGAAAAACAAACTAGTGTATTCCCTATTTCACTAAGATTGTATTGTGTGCTCGGATATTGAGATAACGCAGAATTAAGAAAAAAGAAACAATCCTTTTGAATTTGAATATAGGAATATACATTGAGAGCATCATGTTTATAAAGAAAAAATACAATGGCAATTATTAGAAATATTGGTAAATAAAATAAAGATAATTTTAGTTTTGAATAATTGTTACTAATATTTGTATTCATTATACTTTATTGTTTATAGATTTATTGGATTAAAACTATAATTTAAGCTTAGATTGGATATGTAAATAAAAAGTATAGAGTGAGTTTAGAGAAAACCATCTTAACTTTAATTGTAACGTTTATTAGTACATCCAAATACTCCTAAAAGAAGTTTAAAGTTGAAAGATTGCAATTCAATTTTGAATTAATTTGGAGTTTTTTAAATTTCTTTTTTAGAAGGAGATTTAAGGGTTTGGATATTGGCTTTGTCGCATCTATGCCAAAGTTGTTATCTTTAGATATCCAAAAAATATTAAATGAGTACCGAAGGTCATTGTTATCCCAAATTTATTATTCTTCAGGCCGTCTATGCTTTTAAAATCATACCGCTGAACACTAATTTTACATAATGATAACCACCTAAATCCCAATTCTCTGACCAAAATGGACATTCCAGACTGTTTGAACTGTTTAAAATCTTTGACATAATGAAATTCCTGTTTCAGGTGTTTGATGAGTCTTGATAACGCTCTTTCTAATCCAGTTGCATCCCCACAACTAAAAAAAACTATTGGTTGCCAATTTATATTCTTTCAAAAGTGTGTTCTAATGTCATAAAGATATTGTGATAAATATAAAATCTGCTCAGGATTTAAATTAATCTTTAGTTTTGTCAAAAATATGAAAAATGATTTATCAAAGTTCACGCATTTCATGGGACACCAATGTAAAGCACTACGTCCGAAATGGATTATTTGATGATTTACCCAATACGATAAAATCCAAAATTCCTAAAACAAACAAGCATCGTTGGGAACATGAAACCGAGGGTAAATACACAGGTTGTGAAGCAGCTGCTTTTATCAAAAAAGAATTAGAACTGATAAAACGAGTTGGAGAATCCAGAAATAGTAAAAAAGTAATGGAAGCTTATTTTAAATTATCAGATACCTATCATGAGATTATCAGTAATGTTAAAGGAATTAAACGTGAAATTGCCAAGCAAAAAGAGAAAATTGTAAATGCCATTGAAATGGTAAAAGATACAATTTCGGTTGAAGCTACATTAAAGATTTTTAATATTTCAAGAGCGACCTATCATAATTACAGAAGTTTGGTGATTAATAAATGTGATGCCTCTTATTTTTTGTGGTGTGCTAAAAAATATCCACATCAATTATTGAAAAAAGAAATTTTCCAAATCAAAGCCTATATTGAAAATGAGGATTATAGGTATTGGTCTAAATCCTCCTTATATTTATTAGGCTTGCGAAACTTAAATTTTTCTTTTTGTTTAACCACTTTTTACAAGTATGCTAAACTTTTAGGATATGGAAAATCAAGACATTTTCAACCTAAAATAAAATATACCTCGCTTACGAGTACCAAACCCAACGAAATTTGGTGTGCTGATGTCACTATTTTGAAAACCTTGGATGACAAGAAACATTATATTCATTTCTTGATGGATCATTATTCTAAAATGATTTTAGGATTTAAAGTAGAGAGCAGTTCACAGCCAAAAGTAATTAAAGAATTGTTACAAGATGCTTATAAAAAATACAAAAGCAATACTCCTATAACTTTTATTACTGATGGAGGATGCGAAAATGTAAATAGTACTGTTCAGGATTTTTTAAATTCTGTCAATGAAGATATAAAACATTTAATTGCGCAAAAAGATATTCCTTTCTCGAATTCTAAAATTGAAGCGTTCAATAAAATTATCAAACACCAGTTTTTACTTCCTAGAAATTTAGAAAACAGGAAACAACTTGAGGTTGCTTTAAAGAATGATGTTTTAAAGTATAATACCATACGCCCACAACTTTCACTACAAGGAAATACCCCTGCGGAAACTTTTAAAGGAAAATCTATTAGTTTACATCCTTACAAAACCCATTTTACTGAACAAAAGAGCATGAGAGTGATACAAAACCAGCAAAATAATTGCAAAAGTTGTAAAGTATAACTTTTATAATACAAAAGAAAACCTAATTGCCGGAGTTACTTCAGGGTTAGGCTTTCTATTGGTTATAATTTCTTCTCCTTTATTTTTACATTTTTGCAATTAACTCATTTTCAAAACTATTCCTTAAATGGAACGCTTTTTTATAAAAGATTCGTGTTAGTAGCGGAGCACTTAGGGTTATGCTCTTATTTTACAAGGGTTTAGATAGTGAAAAAAAAGGGACAAATCAGCTGTTTTCTGATTTGTCCCAAGATGTGACCACGGTGGGATTTGAACCCACACGCCCTTACGAGCACCACCCCCTCAAGATGGCAAGTCTACCGTTTCTCCACGTGGCCGAAAAATAAAAAAGGTCAAGTAATTAAATTACTCGACCTTTGTGACCCGACTGGGGCTCGAACCCAGGACCCCATCATTAA
>JBDTRA010000047.1:0-37557 GCA_039931915.1 Flavobacterium sp.
CAGCAATGTTCGTGCGGGTTCAAGTCCCGCTCTGAGTACTAAAGCCTCTTCTTTTTGAAGAGGCTTTTTTTTATTGTGTAAAGTCTCAGTCTAAAGAATATATTTGCAAAGCAAATTTTAAGTAATCTAAAATCAACAATCTAAAATCTAAAATTGTAAATGGGTGCTTTTGTAATTAGTAAAAGATTTAATGATGAATATAAATTTGTGTTTACTTCCAGGAAGGGAAAAGTAATTTTTACAAGTTTAAGTTATGAGTTGAAGTTTGAATGCGAAGAAGATATTGAAAAATTTAAAGTAAATATTGAGCAGGCTACATTTTTAAAATTTAAAGGCTCCGGAGGAAAGTATTTTTTTAAATTAATGTTAAGGGAGGTTCATTTCGCAACAAGCCGTAAATACACAACAGAATTGCTTTTGCAGAAAGGAATTAAAGAAATTGTATTGTATGCTTCGAAGGCAGAGATTCTGGATTTCTCGTCGGGAGATTCGATTTTTGAAGATGAAATAGTCAGTGATGAGAAGGTTACTGAATAAAAAAAAGCGTTTGTCATCGACAAACGCTTTTTTTGTGGATTTATGATCTCAATTGGAAAAAATGATCATAAAAAAAACCATCGCAGTGATGGTTTTAAAATCTTTAGAATTTAAGTTCTAATTATTTTTTTACTTCTTTAGCAGCTTCTTCAACTTTTGCAGCAGCAGAATCAACTTTAGTTGCAGCAGAGTCAACAGTTGCAGCAGCAGAATCAAGAGTTGCAGCAGCAGAATCAACAACAGCAGCAGTAGAATCTACAGCAGGAGCATCAGCAGCAGCATCAGCTTTTTTACAAGAAACAACAGTTAAAACAGCAACAACAGCTAAACTTAAAAATACTTTTTTCATCTTACTTTATTATAAAAGGTTAATTATTAATTCGAGGCAAAGATATAAATTTTTTAATATGTAAAATATTTTTTTATTTTTTTTTTAAAATATTTTCCTTTGTACTCGATTACCCTAATTATCAAATAACATGCCAGTATGATAAAAAAACGATATATTATTGTATTTTTTGTATAAATTAAATTCTGTTGAATATCGCTGAATAAATTGGCGACTTTTGTTCTGCGATTTGTGATTTATTTTACTTTTGCCTGATTATTCAATAATGCTTTTAAGTGAAATAAACCTTATCTTGCTCTTTTTTTTACATAAAGCAATAATATAGAATTGGTTTTTGTTGTTTTTTAGACTAAGAAATTACTGTCATAATCCGATTTGTAGCACCTTTATTATCCTGAATATATGATTTGCAAATTTGCCCTTTAGTTTTTAGAAAATTTTCATCAGTTATAAACTGGTCAAAAGTTTGATTTAATTCTTCCTGATTGGAAATAACCATACAGCCTCCCAGATTTACTAATTCAGTTGCTTCGGCAAAATTTGAATAATTTGGCCCTATAACAATCGGAATTCCAAATGTTGCAGGTTCTAAAATATTGTGGATACCCGGATTTCCAAAACCGCCGCCTACATATGCAATTGTTCCGTAACTGTAAATTTTGGTCAGGATGCCAACGGTGTCAATGATAAAAACATTGTAATCAGCAGGATTCTTGTTTTCTTTTTCGGAGAATAAAAGTGTTGATTTTGTAATTTGAGATTTAAGATTTAAGATTTGATCCGCTTTAATGTTATGAGGAGCAATTATAAATTTTATGTTTTCAGAAGTCTGGTTGATATAAGTAATGAGCAAAGATTCATCTTTAGGCCAGGAACTTCCAATAATAATTGTTGTTTGGTTGTTTTTGAAGGTTTGGATGAAATCTAATGAATTGTCTCTTTCCAAAATGGCATTTACGCGATCAAAACGTGTATCTCCGGAAACAATTACATTATGAAATCCGATTGCTTCAATTTTTTCTTTTGAACTTTCGTTCTGGACAAAGAAATAAGTAAAAGTCTCCAGTGCTTTTCTGTAGAAACCGCCATACCATTTAAAAAACATCTGACTGTCCCTAAAAATCCCTGAGATTAAATATGTAGGGATTTTATTTGTTTTAAGCTCTTTTAAATAATTCAGCCAAAATTCATACTTAATAAAGAAAACCAACTCAGGATGAACTGATTTTAAAAAACGTTTTGCATTCTTTTTTGTGTCTAATGGTAAGTATATTGTTATATCTGCAACGGTGTTATTTTTGCGGACTTCGTAACCTGAAGGGGAAAAAAAAGTAACGATAATTTTATGTGAGGGATATTTTTCTTTGATTTTTTCGATGACCGGCAAGCCTTGTTCGTATTCGCCCAATGATGCTGAATGAAACCAAATTGTTTTGTCTGAAGGTTTTATTTTTTCCTCAAGAATAGCGAAAACATTTTTTCGGCCTTCCACGAAAAGCTTAATTTTCGGGCTAAAAAGTGCTATTATTTTCAGAAAAAAACCGGCAATAGAAATGACTAAATTGTATAAAAAAAGCATCTGTTTAATTTTGCTGCTAAATTACATTTCTTTCGATTATTTTCATTGGTTTGAAGGTATTAAATACTATTTTTGTTCTTCGTTTTTAAAGATTAGGTTTTAAATCTGAATCTTTAGTTTTAAAATAAGAAAGATAAATGAAAAAAATTCAAATGGTTGACTTAAAGAGTCAATACGAAAAAATAAAAGCTACTGTTGATGCTTCGATTCAGGAAGTTTTAGATACAAATACTTATATAAACGGACCGTTGGTTCATCAATTTCAAAAAAATCTTGAAGACTATTTAGGGGCAAAGCATGTAATTCCGTGCGCAAATGGTACTGATGCGTTGCAGATTGCCATGATGGGATTAGATTTGAAACCCGGCGATGAGGTTATTACTGCTGATTTTACTTTTGCGGCTACTGTAGAGGTGATTGCCCTGTTGCAATTGACACCTGTTTTGGTCGATGTTGATATGGTTAATATGAACATAGATATCGAGGCAATTAAAAAAGCGATCACACCAAAAACCAAAGCAATTGTTCCTGTACATTTATTTGGACGTGCTGCCAACATGGATGCAATTATGGAAATTGCCGCAGAGCATAATTTATATGTTATTGAAGATAATGCACAAGCAATTGGCGCAGATTATATTTCTAAATCCGGAGTAAAAAGCAAAGTTGGTAGTATAGGTCATATTGCTGCAACTTCATTTTTTCCGTCTAAAAATTTAGGCTGTTATGGAGATGGAGGCGCAATTTTTACTAATGATGATAAACTGGCACATATTATTCGCGGGATTGTAAATCATGGAATGTACGAACGCTACCATCATGATGTAGTAGGTGTGAATTCACGTTTAGACAGTATTCAGGCTGGGGTTTTAAATGCGAAATTACCTTTGCTTGATGAATATAATGCAGCTCGTCGTTTAGCGGCTACTAAATATAATGCAGCTTTTGCAAATCATAAAAACATTGTTGCGCCAAAATTTGATGCCAGTGAAAATGATCACGTTTTTCATCAGTATGTTTTACGAATTATTGATGCTGACCGTAACGGATTAATGCAATTTTTGCTTGATAAAGGTATTCCATGCGCCATTTATTATCCAATTCCGTTACATTCACAAAAAGCATACGTAGATTCCCGTTATAAAGAAGAGCAATTTCCGGTAACGAATCAATTGGTTCAGGAAGTAATTGCTTTGCCTATGCATACAGAATTAGATGATGAGCAGATTAAATTTATTACCGATTCTGTTTTGGAGTTTTTAAGTAAGTAATTTAAGAATTTCTATAAAATAATATCAAAGCCCAAATTATCAGTTTCGATGATTTGGGCTTTTGTTTTAATCTACTTTTTTGAAAACCAAAAGTTTTCCTGATGGATTTGAAAGTGTTAATCGGTTATTTTTAATTGAATAAGCAGTAGTATTTTTAAGTGCTTTTACAAAATCATCTTCCTTGTTATTTGTAGTACAGGCCATTAAAGTAGAAGTGATATTATTGAATTTAAGTAAATCTTTTTCAAAAAATAAACTTCCGCTAATCGAATTGCAGCCTCCAAATCCCATAAACCTGTTTTCTTCAGCATGAATCTCAATTCTTGGTAATTCTTTTTGATAATCAGTAACGAAAACTTTATATCCGTTTAACTCTTCCAAAACCCAGATGTCATGCAATCGATAATCTGTAATATATTTTCCGCAGCCGTCTATTTTCTTAAAATCAGCATCAGAGTTGTTTTTGATTTCAATGGAAACTTTATAAGGTAAAATCACTCCGGACACAGAGTTCTGACAATCAATTTGCTGAATTGAAATTGCCGCCTTTAAAGCTGCGTTCTTTACTTTGTGCATTTTTATATTGGCATCCATTGCCCTTGTTGGTTTAACCGATGAAAAAACAAGATTTTCTTTCCCTTTTATCAGAGAGGTGAAAACAATTTCATCATTCCCTATTTTCAATTCCCAGGAAGGTTCGTTTCCCGCTGCTTTAAAATAGATTGTTCCATATGTATCGTCTGATTTGTTTTCAGAAGAAATAGGCGCTTTTGTTGGAGTGCTTTTTGTGGTTTTAGATTTGCAACCACATATTAAAGAGAGTGTTATCAATAAAATTAAATACTTTTTCATAACAAATATGTTTTAGTTGCAGAAAAGTTTTTAGTAGATATTAAGCTAATTAAATGAAATACGTAATTGAGATTTAATCAAATTTAAGAAAAATAATACAATGATTATAATCAACAGAAGATTCAAAAAGATAAAAAAGTAAAGTACTTACTGCTGTTACGATAAAATACGTATTTAGAAAAATTCTAATTAATGAAAAAAAATAAATAAATAAGTATTTTATATAAGTATAAATACTTATATTTGCGTAGTAATACTTAATTAAAGAAGTCATGATTAAAGTAATAGTAGTTGGAAACGGGATGGTTGGTTATAAATTCTGCGAAAAATTTATAGCAAAATCGGGACAGGAAAATTGTCAAATTACCGTATTTGGGGAAGAGCCAAGACGTGCTTATGACCGTGTTCACCTGAGTGAATACTTTGGAGGAAAAACGGCGGATGATTTGTCATTGTCAACAAGTGATTGGTACGTAGAAAATAATATTACTTTGAATACTTCTGAGTTGATTACAGATATTAACAGAGAAGAAAAAACAATCCATACGCATTTAGAAAAAACGCATAAGTATGATTACTTAGTGCTTGCAACCGGATCATCTGCTTTTGTTCCTCCAATTGACGGAGTAGAAAAAGAAGGTGTTTTTGTATATCGTACCATTGAGGATCTGGATGCTATTATGTCGTATGCAAAAAAAATCAAACAAAAAGGAGCGACTGAAGCAGCTGTTTTGGGTGGAGGTTTGTTAGGTCTTGAAGCTGCAAAAGCAGTCCGTGATTTAGGATTGAATCCGCATGTAGTGGAATTTGCACCTCGCTTAATGCCAAGACAACTTGATAAAGGAGGAAGTGATATGTTGCAGTCTAAAATTGAAGAACTGAATATTGGTATTCATCTTAATAAGGCAACGCAATATATTGACGGAAAAGAATGTATAACGGGAATGATGTTTGCAGATGATGAATTGTTAAAAGTAGACATGTTGGTTATATCTGCTGGAATTAAACCGCGTGATGAACTGGCCAGGGTTTCAGGACTTGAAGTTGGATTGCGTGGCGGAGTTGTAGTGAACAATCAAATGCAAACATCGGATCCTTCTATTTATGCTATTGGAGAAGTAGCTTTATATAATCAAAATATTTATGGTCTGGTAGCTCCGGGTTACGAAATGGCTGATGTGGCTGCTGAGCAAATCTTAAATGGTTCTAAAACCATGAGAGAAACCATCGATATGTCGACGCAATTAAAATTAATTGGTGTTGAAGTGGCAAGTTTTGGTGATCCTTTTATCGAAAATAATGAGGTAACCGCTATTGTTTACGAGAATAAATTATCCGGAGTTTATAAAAGGATCAATGTAACTAAAGATTCTAAAACCTTATTAGGCGGAATTTTAGTTGGAGATTCAAGTGATTATAATTCCCTTTTTCAGATTTACAGTAATGCTATGGCATTGCCAAAAAACCCTGAAGATTTGATTTTAGGTTCAAGAGACGGTTCAGAAGTTTCGGCTATGGGTGCAATGGATTTGCCGGATACTGCTGTAATCTGTTCTTGTGAAAATGTAACAAAAGGAGCAATCTGCTGTTCTATTTTAGATGAAACCTGTTCCAGTTTTTCAGATGTTGTAAAACTTACCAAAGCAACTTCGGGTTGTGGTGGTTGTAAGCCAATGGTTTCTGACCTGGTTAAAGCTGCTCAGAAATCTATGGGTAAGGAAGTAAAAGATGTTATTTGTGAACACTTTAGCTATACGCGTCAGGAATTATTTGATTTAGTAAAAATTAATAAATACGAGAATTTTTATGATGTAATCGATCATCATGGAAAAGGCGATGGCTGCGAGGTTTGTAAACCTGTAATGGCTTCGATTTTCTCCAGTATTTATAATGATACAGCCAATAAACATTTAACTACACAGGATACTAACGATAGATTCCTGGCTAATATTCAACGAAACGGAACTTATTCTGTTGTGCCAAGAGTTGCCGGTGGAGAAATTACTGCCGAGAAATTAATTGTCATTGGTGAAGTTGCAAAACAATTTGATTTATATACCAAAATTACAGGAGCACAGCGTGTTGATTTATTTGGCGCTCATTTAGATGATTTGCCAAAAATCTGGAAAATATTAATTGACAATGGTTTTGAAAGTGGTCATGCTTACGGAAAATCATTGCGTGCGGTAAAAAGCTGTGTTGGAAATGCCTGGTGTCGTTACGGAATGGATGACAGCGCCGGTTTCGCAATTGAATTAGAAAACAGATATAAAGGTATTCGTTCTCCGCATAAATTAAAAGGAGGAGTTTCGGCTTGTATTCGTGAATGTGCCGAAGCCAGAGGAAAAGATTTCGGATTAATCGCTGTTGAAGGTGGTTGGAATTTATACATTGCCGGAAATGGTGGAGCTAATCCAAAACATGCCGTTTTATTAGCAGAACAAATTGATAAGGAAACAGTTATCAAATATATGGATCGTTTTTTAATGTACTATATCAGAACTGCTGGTCCACTAATCAGAACATCAACATGGTTAGAAAAATTAGATGGAGGTTTAGATTATTTGAAGGAAGTAATCATCGAAGACAGTTTAGGGCTGTGTGAAACATTAGAAGCTGAAATGCAGACTTTGGTTAATACTTTTGAGTGTGAATGGAAACAAGCTCTTGAACAACCAAAATTGTTAAAACGTTTCAGTCACTTTGTAAACTCTGACGAGAAAGATGATAATATTGCTTTTGTTCCGTTAAGAGATCAAAAAATGCCAAAAGCCTGGTCGTAACACATCGATTAAAATAAAAAAAATTAACGTTTGCTGTCCTCTTACCCTCTTTTTTACTGCGCCATCAAAACTCTCTTGATTGTAAAGGGAGGG
Source organism: Flavobacterium sp. (assembly GCA_039931915.1). Classification (GTDB taxonomy): domain Bacteria; phylum Bacteroidota; class Bacteroidia; order Flavobacteriales; family Flavobacteriaceae; genus Flavobacterium. The sequence continues at coordinate 7,465 of JBDTRA010000047.1, forward strand.
ATAAGAACACAAATTAAAAATACAATCTAATGGAAGAAATTTTAAGTCAATACGAAACAGTTCATCCAAGTGATGCTAAAATATGGTTCAAAGCTGGGAATGTAAGTGATTTTCCAACGAATCGTGGTGGATGCATCAAATACAAAAACAAACAAATTGCCATTTTTAATTTTACACGCCGTAACGAATGGTATGCCTGTCAAAACGCATGTCCTCATAAAATGGAAATGGTATTGTCAAGAGGAATGACAGGATCTGCTGAAGATATTCCTAAAATAGCATGTCCGATGCATAAAAAAACGTTTTCATTAGTTGATGGTTCTAACCTGAATGGTGATGACGATTTAAAAATTGCAACATATCCGGTTAAGATTGTTGAAGACGAAGTGTTCGTTGGCTTTTTAGATTAATTGTGTATATTTGAAAATATATTTTCAAAAAAAATGAATACACCTTTTCAAAAAGCAAGTGAGTGGATTGATGCCGAAAATGCTCAGGATCCAAATATAGAAACTGCTCAGAATACAGAATATCCAAAAGAACTTTTGTACTCGAACAGAATGTACGAAAAACTGATGCAGTTTTGCCCTGAAGCTTCAGAAGAAGTTCAGATTGCTTCAAAAGCACAACATATTTGCCGATGGAAAGTAGCGCGCGAATCCTACCCAATGGATCGCGTAGGGTATTTAAGATGGAGGGAAGACCTAAAAAAATTCCATGCGAAAACTACTGCCGAAATTTTAGAAAAAGCAGGATATGAGCAAAGTTTTATTGATCGTGTGTCTTTTTTAATTGAAAAGAAGTTACTTAAAAAAGATGCAGAAACCCAATTATTAGAAGATGTAATCTGTCTGGTGTTTCTGGATTATTATCTTGAGCCTTTTGTAGAAAAACATGATGAAGATAAACTTAAAAATATCATCAAAAAAACCTGGGATAAAATGTCTGAAAAAGGACATCAGGAAGCTTTAAAAATCAACTATTCCGAAGAAAATTTAAATTTGATAAAAGCATCTTTGGGCCTGTAATCTGATTTTTATGAAAACAGAATCATCCTAAATTTGTCGAAAATAAAAATGAAGATATGAAATCTCATATTCCCATTAAAACAAATATTTTCTTCATATGAAAAAAAGCAATCAGGAAGTTGCAGACAAAATCACATTCAAAAATTTACGCCGTTGGTATCTTTTTGCACTCTGGACTATTGCTATAACTATTATTTTAAGCCAGCTTTTAATTCAGTATAATTTAAAACAACAGCTCAGTGATTCTAAAATTATCAACATTTCCGGTAAACAAAGGATGTTGAGCCAAAGAATTACCAAAGAGGTTTTAATTTTAAATTTTGTTTCTGATACCTCCCAAAAAAAAGGAATCAGCCATCTTCGTAATGTTTTGTCACTTTGGGTAACCAATCAAAATGCATTAGAAAATGGTAGTGACAGCCTGGCTTTTCCAAAAGAAAAAAGTGAACAGCTTTCTAAGCTATATCAGGAAATTAAACCTAATTTTAATATTATTGTTGAATCGGTTAATTTGTTTATTTTAAATTTAGAACAAAAAAAGAGCTATTCTGATAATCAAAACCTGGTACAAAATATTCTGAAAAACGAGGGTTTCTTTCTTTCTAAAATGAATGAAATTGTAACCCAATATGATAAAGAAGCACACGAAAAGGTAACAGAACAGCGCAAAACAGAATATTGGATTTTCGGATTTACATTATTAGTGTTGCTTTTGGAGTTCATTTTTATCTTTAAGCCTACCAATAAAAAGATTGAAAAACTGATAGCGAGACTTCTGTCCTCTCAGAAAAAAGCTTTAAAACTTGCTTATGACACTGAAATTATAAGCGAAATAAAGGAAAACTCAGTAAAGGAATTAAAATCGCTCAATTATGCTATGGAAAATACGCTGCTCTATTGCCGTATTGCACCCGATGGCTCGATTATTCATATTGGTGAAAAATTTGCAAAGCTTTTAAATTATACGAAGTTCTCTTCACATAAAATTTTCTCTCAGGTTTTAACAACTGATGAAAAAGAACAACTCAATTTCGATCGTATCATTTTTGAGAAACAACGAAGCGGCTGGCAAGGTGAAATTAACATCATAAATCGTGAAGGCCAAAATATCTGGCTCGATTTATCAATGGTTCCGGTAACAATCAAAAAAGAAGAATCAGAGCTTTTAATTGTTTGTTTTAATATTACCGAGCGTAAAAAGGCACAACGGGAAGTAGAACGTTTGAATATTGAGAACAGTACCGAAAAAATTAATCAGCAGAAAATTATTTCTAGTAAAATTGTTGAAAATCAGGAAAACGAACAAAACCGAATCGCCAAAGAAATTCATGACGGAATAGGTCAGATGCTTACAGGGCTGAAGTTTAGTCTGGAAAGCATCAATCTGGATGACAAGGAAAAATCGGCTCAGAAAATAGAATATCTTAAAAAATTATCGCTTGATATTATAAAAGGTGTACGTACGGCAACTTTTAATCTGATGCCACCGGAATTAAGTGATCACGGAATAGTTTCATCAATTGCAAAGCTGACACAGGAACTTTCTAAATTAACCGGAAAAGAAATCCTGTTTTACAATAAAACCGATTTTGGCCAGCGTTTAGATTCATTGATTGAAATAAATATTTATCGCCTGACACAGGAAGCAATCAATAATGCTATAAAATATGCAGAATCATCACATATTATTGTCCAGCTGTCTCATAGTGAAACCTTATTAAGTGTCATTGTTGATGATAACGGAAAGGGGTTTGATATGGCAAGTGTAGATAAAAAACGAAACAGTGAATCGGGAATGGGCTTGTTGTTCATGAAAGAAAGGATTCAGTATATCAACGGACGCGTTTTTTTCAATTCAATCCCCGGCGAAGGAACAAGGATTACCTTTAATATCCCGATTTAGCAATAACAATTCAAAAAATCAATATCAATTAAAAATTCTTAAATGAAAATTAGAAATTGATATTGAAAATTTTTTTGTTTGCTATTGAAATTGAATTTTGCTATTGAAATTCAATTTAAAAATTACGTATCTTAGCCATTCCTTATAGATGAATATACGTAAAAGTTCAGAATCAAAATTAAGTAATATATGAGTGATATTATTCGTGTTGTATTGGCAGATGACCATGTTTTTGTAAGAGATGGAATCAAATCTTTACTTGAAAATGAAGCAAACATTGAGGTTGTAGGCGAGGCGATTGATGGTGCTGATGCACTTGAAGTTGTTGCTGCCAATAAACCTGATTTACTTATAGTAGATATTCGTATGCCTAACTTAACGGGTATCGAAGTAGTAGAAAAACTTAGAGCTGATAATAACAACGTAAAAATTATCATGCTTTCAATGCACGAGTCAGAAGAGTATGTGCTGAAATCTATAAAAGCAGGTGCCGATGGCTATCTGTTAAAAGGTTCGAGCAAAGACGAATTCCTGAAAGCTTTACATACCATAGCCAATGGAGGAAAATATTTCAGCGGTGATATTTCTTCGATATTAATAAGTCAGTTAACGAATACATCACTTTCAGCAGAGCCAAAACAAAATTTTGGCGAAGAAATGATGATTACAAAAAGAGAAAAAGAAATTTTGACACTTTTATTATCCGGAAAAGGGAATAAAGAAATTGCTGAGGCTTTAGACATTAGTAAACGTACTGCAGAAGTACACCGTTTTAACTTAATGAAAAAGCTGAAAGTCAAAAATTTGATGGAACTTTCCAATAAAGCAGCCGAATTTTCCTTATTATAAAGAAATCTACGTATAATTACGTAATTATTTTTCAAAAACTGCGTTTTCGCAGTTTTTAACTACGTCCTAGTACTTATTTTTACCAAAAAAATATAAGTATCATGGAAAAATCAAATTCATTATCTCAATCTCACAAGATTTTATTTTTAAATACACTGGCCTTTACAGTGTGTTTTGCATGTTGGACTTTAAACGGGGTTTTAGTAACCTTTTTAGTAGATAACGGTATCTTTCACTGGAGCGTTGTTCAGGTTGGCTGGTTACTCGGAATTCCTATTCTTACCGGTTCAATAATGCGTTTACCAATAGGAATCCTTACAGATAAATTTGGTGGAAAATACGTATTTTCATTATTACTGTTACTTTGTTCAATTCCGTTATTTTTATTGCCTTTTGCAGATAGCTTCGCAATGTTTGCCTTATTAAGCTTTTTGTTTGGTATGGTAGGAACCAGTTTTGCTGTCGGAATTGGATATACTTCGATCTGGTATCCAAAAGAATGGCAGGGACGTGCCTTAGGAATTTTTGGAATGGGTAATGCAGGTGCTGCCATCACTACTTTTTTAGCACCTTCATTATTGAATCATTTTTCTATAGAAGATCCACAAAATGGCTGGAAAATCCTTCCTGTTATTTATGCTGTCGCCTTAGTTGTTATTGGAGTTGCTTTTTTAATATTTGCAAAAAACAAAAAAATAGAAAATAATACAAAATCTGTTTCACAGATGCTTCAATCTTTAAAATCTGCCAGAGTTTGGCGTTTTGGTGCTTACTACTTTTTAGTTTTCGGATGTTTTGTGACCTACTCACAATGGCTTTTGCCAAATTTCATGAATGTTTATCAAACGAGTTTGGTAATGGGCGGATTGTTTGCTACCATGTTTAGTTTGCCATCTGGAGTAATCAGGGCCTTTGGAGGATACTTGTCAGATAAATATGGTGCCAGAAAAGTAATGTATTGGGTGTTAAGTTCATCTGTTATTTTGAGTGCTTTATTAATGGTTCCGAAAATGGAAATTACAACTACAGGACCTGGTGTTCTGGCTACTAAAAAAGGAACAGTAACTGCTGTATCAAATGAAAATGTTAAAATTGGCGATACTGATTTTGCAGTAGCTCAAAAAAAGGAAAAAAATGTTGAAAATGCTATTTTCCCAACAAGCACATCATGGCAGCAGGTTGTAGTTGCACAAAACCAAACGGTAAAGAAAAAAGAATTACTTGCGAAAGGAATTACTGTAATTAAGTTTGATGCTAATATGTGGGTTTTCCTGGTGTTAGTGATCCTGATCGGAATTTCATGGGGAATAGGAAAAGCGGCAGTGTACAAACATATTCCTGAATATTTCCCGACAGAAGTTGGTGTTGTAGGAGGAATGGTAGGAATGATAGGCGGTTTAGGTGGTTTCTTTGGACCAATTATTTTCGGATACTTATTAACTGCAACAGGAATCTGGTCAAGTTCATGGATATTCATTTTGGTATTTTCTACTATTTGTTTGATTTGGATGCATTACACAATTACCAAAATCATGAACGAAAAACAACCTGTTTTATCACGTGTAATTGACAGACAATAAATTATATATTTTGAATTTTAGTTATTTGAATTAGGCGATAGCCAAAACTGTTCTAATTTTCCCTTTTGACAAGATTAAAAGGAATCCGAAAAAGAGTTTTTGATTAATTTCATAAACTCTTTTTTGTACAAATTATTTGCTTAGCGATTTTGTAGTTGTTTTTATGAATACGATTATTTTTTCATACAAGGAATGATTTACAATTCTTCACTTTTTATTGTAAGTGAAAAAATCCATTTTAAATTATATTAACCATAAATATCAGCCAGTATGAAATCAATATTACTCAGACTCTCTTTGCTTATTATGATATCCTTTGTTATTTTTAGTTTTAAAGGGGAAAATGCAAACAAAACTTTTTTTAAAACTAAAATAACAGATCCTCCAACAAAAGGATTAGTTTTAGAAAAAACCAATATAACAATAGGATTTATTAAACTTACCGATATGGCCCCTTTGGCAATTGCGAAACACCTTGGTTTTTTTGAAGATGAAGGGTTGAACGTAAAGCTGGAAGTGCAGGCCAATTGGAGGGATATTTTAGATAAAGTAATAGATGGACAACTTGATGGCGCACAGATGCTGGCAGGTCAGCCAATAGCTGCAGCAATTGGCTGTGGACGTCAGGCGGCTTTGGTTACTACTTTTTCTATGGATTTGAATGGTAATGCCATTACAGTATCGAAAGATGTCTGGTCAAAAATTGTGGATAGTATTCCACAGGAATACGGAAGGCCGGTGCATCCGATACCTGCAAATGCTTTGATGCCAGCGTTGCATATTTATAAAAAATTGAATAAGCCTTTTGTAGTTGGAGTTGTTTCGCCCTATTCTAATCATAATTACCAGCTGCGTTACTGGCTTGCTGCTGGCGGAATCAATCCGGGTTTTTATAGTAATAACAATATTCAGGGAAGTAAAGGGACGACAGGCGGAGATGTATTGTTAAACATAACGGCACCGCCACAAATGCCGGAGACATTGCAGGCAGGAGTTATAAATGCATATTGTGTTGGGGAACCATGGAATCAGCAAGCTGTTGATCAGGGGATTGGGGTGCCAATTGTAACAAGCAGGGAAATTTGGAAAAATCATCCCGAAAAAGTATTTGTTATGACCAAAGAATTTGTCGATAAAAATCCAAATACGGCAATTGCTATTACAAAAGCCCTGATTAAAGCAGGGAAGTGGTTAGATGATCCTCTTAACAGAAAAGAAGCTACCCGTATTTTATCAAAATCGGCGTATGTTGATGGAGAAAAGAGAGTGATAGATAATTCGATGTTAGGAACATTCGAATTTGAAAAAGGAGATGTAAGATCTATTCCCGATTTCAATGTTTTTTTTAGATATAATGCAACATATCCGTATTATTCGGACGGGATTTGGTTTTTGACACAAATGAAACGTTGGGGGCAAATTGCAGAACCAAAAACGAATGAGTGGTACCATACTAAAATAAAGGAGATTTATAAACCTGAAATTTGGATGGCTGCAGCAAAATTATTACTCGAAGAAGGATTTTTGGAGAAAACAGAAATTCCGGTAACTGATGGCTATAAACCTCCAACTGCGGAATTCATTGATAATATGCTGTATGATGGAAAAAAGCCTGTAGAATATATTAAAGGTTTTAAAATCGGAATTAAAGATTAGTTTTATATAGTTTAAATATTTTTATTTTTCCTTTACGGAAACAAAAAAGAGCTTTTTGATTAATTTCAGAAGCTCTTTTTTGTGTTTTAATTGGTTATGTTGAAATGATAATATAAGTTAGTTCAAAAATATTTCTGGTATAAAGGATCAAAGAAAAGGTGTTAAACAGATTAGTATTAAAATTGATTAAATCGCTAAATAATCTTGTATATTCTAGTTGTATTTTGTTTACTTTTGGTCAAAATTTATATCAAATTATGGTAATTATGAAATTCAAAAAAATACTTTTTACGCTTGCTTTTACTTTAGTCAATATAGTTTCGTTTTCGCAAACTAATAAGTTAGAATCTACAGGTGATGTTGGGATTGGTACATTAGCACCAAGTGCAAAATTACATATTCAAAGTAGTGGAACGAGTGGTCAATTGGATTATAATTTAATAGTTCAGAAGACAAGTGTTTCTGATAACGACAATAGTGGGGTTGGAATGTTGTTTTCAACAGAGTGTTGTGGTTCTTTTGGAAAAAGTGCTATAGTGCATGAAAGAACTGGAGGTTATGGAATTGGAAATTTGTATTTTTTAAATAATAATATGATTAATACGAATACTCCAACTTTATCAGATGTAAGGATGACAATTAATTCAAACGGCAACGTAGGCATCGGCACAAAAACCCCGAGTGCAAAATTAGAAACTTATAACGCAACTGCAGGTGTAACCTCCTTTAAAACCTATGGAGTTAATGGCTATATGCTTATAGATAATGTTGGATCTGGTGAGAACTATTACAATGCTAATAAATTTCATGAATTCCAAATAGGAGGAAATACAATAATGCGAGTTATAAGCAACGGTAACGTAGGTATCGGCACCACAGTTCCTGATCAAAAACTTACAGTAAACGGCACTATTCACTCTAAAGAAGTAATTGTAGATACCAACATCACACCCGATTATGTTTTCCAGAAATACTATACAGATGTATCTGCATTAAAATCAGATTATACCTTCCCAACACTTACAGAAGTTGAAAATTTCACAAAGAAAAACAATCACTTGCCAGATGTGCCTTCTGCAAAAGAAATGCAGGAAAAAGGAATTTCATTGGGAGAAATGTCAAATATTTTACTCCAAAAAATAGAAGAACTGACTCTTTATACTATTGAACAACAAAAAGAACTGGAGCGTTTGAAGGCAGAAAACTCAAATTATAAATCACTTGCTGAAAGATTATCTGTAATCGAAAAAGAATTAAAAAAATAAATTTATTTCACAAAAACAATTCAAAGAATGATAGAGGCAATGCCGATTTGTCTAAATCAAATAATACAGGAGCTAAGTGTGTAACTCAATAAATATGATTATTGATTGTCGTTTTTAGATAATAACTTTTTGATTATAAGTCAATTTTGTCATTCTGTAGGAATCTCAATATCACAATGAAATTAAAAGTTTAGATTCCTACAGAATGACAAAATTGTGTTTAATTGTTGCTGATTACGGATGTTTTAAACAATAGCACTTTTTTAATAAGGATAAAATAATAAAATGAACAATACCTGGACTGAAAGATGGAACGACCGCTACAGCAAAGAAGAATTTGCTTATGGTGAAGAACCAAACAATTATCTAAAAGAACAAATAGATAAATTAAGCGCTGGTACAATCCTGTTTCCGGCAGAAGGTGAGGGCCGAAATGCTGTTTTTGCAGCCAGATTAGGTTGGACAGTCTCAGCATTTGATATCAGTGATGAAGGCAAAAATAAAGCAATCCGTTTTGCAGAAGCCAATAACGTAACCATTGATTATCAGGTTGGCGAATTGGAATCTTTAAACTATCAATTGGAACAATTTGATGCAATTGCCTTAATTTATGCTCATTTTCCGGCAGCAATTAAATCAGCTATCCACAAAACGCTTGATCCATATTTATGTAAAGGCGGAATCATAATTTTTGAAGCCTTCAGTAAAAAACACCTGAAGTATCTTGCTAAAAATGATAAAGTTGGCGGGCCAAAAGACATTGAATCGTTATTCTCTATTGAAGAAATTCAATCGGATTTTTCTAATTATGAAATTATTGAATTAGAAGAAAAAGAAATTGAACTGAATGAAGGAGTATTTCATAACGGTACAGGTTCGGTTATCCGATTTGTCGGGAGGAAAAAATAAAGCCTCCTATAAACGAGTAGAGACGCACAGCTGTGCGTCTCTACCATACTAAACTAAATAACTAAATTAATTTTTGTAGACCATTCCCATATCTTTAGAAGAAAAAGGTGTCTATGAATACAGTCATTGAAATTTGATCAAAAACAATTTCAATTATAACTGTACCTTTTTTAATCGAATATCAATTTCCCTGTTGACATACGTCCATTCTTCAGTTTTTCGTAGGGAATCCAGAAGCTCTTCGAAAGCATCTGCATAGGCAGGAGCATATTCAAACCATGTTAAAAAATCAAATGCTCCGCCAATATCCCTGGAATGAAATAATTTTCGGGCAATAGCAGGCAGGTATTTCATTCCGGTTTGTGTATGCTGCGATTTGCTTTCCATTATTTTTCTGCGTTCGTCTTGCGCAAGATTCCACCATGCTTCTGATTTTCTGATAGGAATAAATGCAGCAAGAGTAGAATTGGCTCGACCCAAGTCTTCCTGAACGGCAGTTAATTTGTCTTTATCTTCTTTTTCCGTGTATCGCAAGTTGCTGATAATACCTTTTAGAGACCAAACACCTGTGTCAGATAAAACAAGATCATTTTGAGGAGTTTTCGTCAAATGAGAAACCGGTTCTATAGGACTCCCTTTGAGAGTTGTCATTGAAGTAACTTCCCATTCGCCTGAATTGTCTCCGATGAAATCAAAAATTGTATTTGTCATATTTTCTGAATTTACTTATTGAAATATGTTTTTTTGTATTTTATTTTTAATCAAAATCCCTATAATGCCATGTCATTATAGGGATTCTTCTCTAACAAAATTGATTAAAACTAATTTTTATAGACCATTCCCATATCTTCAATAGAAAATTTATCGGTCAATAAATGCAATAATTTGTCTCTTAGGGCAATATATTCGGGCATTTTTACAATTTCAATTTTATTTCTTGGTCTTGGCAAATGTACTTCTACAATTTCACGAATAGTTGAAGCCGGACCATTATTCAAAACCACAATTCTGTCAGATAAAAACAGCGCTTCTTCGATATCATGTGTAATCATGACAATGGTTTTTTCGCGGTTGTTTAAGTTCCATAATTTTAATACTTCTAATTGCATGGAACCTTTTGTTAAAGCATCCAAAGCGCCAAACGGTTCATCTAAAAGCAACACACCCGGATTTATGGCAAAAGCTCTTGCAATCGCAACACGCTGTTTCATTCCACCGGAAAGCTGTCCCGGTAATTTATCTTTATGTTCAAATAAATTAACCATTTTAAGGTTCTCAATCACAATTTCGTGCTTTTCTTTTTTAGAACATTTCATTACCGAATCAACAGCCTGGAAAATATTTCCTTCAACTGTTAACCAAGGCAAAAGTGAATAATTTTGAAAAACGATTCCACGGTCAGGTCCCGGTCCTTTTATTTTTTGATTGGCTAATTCGACTGTTCCTCCCGTAGGAGTCAGCATTCCGCCAATAGCATTCATAATCGTAGATTTTCCGCAACCTGAATGTCCAATAATTGAGATAATTTCTCCTTTCTGAATGGATAAATTGATGTCTCTTACTGCTATATATTTTCCCTTTGGGGTTGGGAATGATATTTCTAAATTTTTTATTTCTAAATAGCTCATGATGTTTAATTTTAGATTTTAGAGTGTTGATTTTAGATTTTGAAAGTTTCAGTTTTTTAAGAAACTCAGAACCTTCAACTAAGCTTTATAAGCTACTTTGTTCTCAATAAAAGTGAAAAATTTGTCAAATAGCAATCCAACGATTCCGATAATGATAATTGCCGAAATTACTTTTTCTAAACTAAGGGCATTCCAACTGTCCCAAACAAAGAATCCTATTCCTGCTCCGCCGGAAAGCATTTCTCCGGCAACAATAACCAGCCAGGCAACACTAATACTCAAACGTAATCCTGTAATGATATGAGGTAAGCTATACGGTATTAAAATTTTGGTCAGATAGCGCATTTTAGAAAAGCCAAAAGCTTTTGCTACATTTTTATGATCTTGCGGAATTGAAGCAACCCCAAAAGAAGTATTAATTAAAGTTGACCAGAGTGATGTAATGAAGACAATAAAAATAGTCGCCATACCTGTATCTTTAAAAACAACCAACCCAATTGGAAACCAGGCCAAAGGTGAAACCGGTTTTAAAAGCTGCACAATCGGATAGAAAATTTGCTTGCAAAAAGTGCTTGCTCCCATCAAAATACCAATTGGAATAGCTACTAAGGATCCTAATAAAAATCCGGATAAAACAGTTTTGATCGAATTAAATAACTGCAATCCAATTCCTTTGTCATTCGGACCATAGTCATAAAACGGGTCGCTTAACATTTCTTTTAGGACCTTAAAGGTCGCCAAAGGTCCCGGAAGTGCATCTTTGGTATAAAGGCTAAGTAAACTCCAAAAACCTATGAAGATTAAGATTCCAATTCCTGCTAATACAGTCGATTTTAGTTTTGCTGCAAATGTGCCGATTATTAATTTGAACTTGTCACTTTTTACGGAATCAGGTGGAGTGCCTGAAGTCAAAACTTCAGCTTGACTGGTAATGGCACTTAGTGTTAATGTATCTTTATCTGACATGGCATTATGATTTAATTTGAAAATTATTTTATGAAATAAGAAAGTTAATTTTGCCACAGATTTAAAAAAATCTTACAGATTAAAGAGGCTTCAAGTAGGTTTAAAGTAATCATTCTTTAATCATTAAATCTGTGGCAGAAAATTAAGCTTAGGGGCTAGTAAGCACTTTATTTTTTAACTACTTTTAAGTATGCTTCTGGATTTGAAGGATCAAAAACTGTTTTATCCATTGTTAATGAAAATGGTTTCATATCATCATTTGGCACTTTTACTTTCAGGCTTTTTGCTACTTCTTCGTATAAATCCTGTAAAATCAGTTTATCTGCAATTGCTTTATAATTTGGCGCTTCTTTCAGGTACCCAAATCGAACGAATTGTGCCATTGCCCAGATAGCATACGATTTGCGAGGATAATTTACCATTCCGCCTTTATAAAACAACATATAATCTTTGTCATATATTTCAGTTCCCTGGTTGCAGCCTAAATCATAATTCCCCATTAATCTGTTTTCGATAACATCAGCAGGAGCATTTACATAAGGTGCTTTTCCAATTATAGCAGCAGCTTTTTTACGATTTGCAGGATTATCTAACCAGATACAAGCCTCTAAAACTGCTTTCATTACTTTTACAAGATCTGTTCTGCGTTTTTCGCTAAATTCTTTATTAACAACCAATGCTTTTTCAGGATGGTCTTTCCAGATGTCTTGTGAAGCTATTTGTGTAAATCCAACTCCCTGTTTTACGGCAACACCGCCCCAAGGTTCTCCAACACAGAAACCATCCATGTTACCAACTTTCATATTGGCTACCATTTGCGGAGGCGGAATCGTAATAATTTTTGATGTTTTTTGACTCACACCTGCAATTGCCATCCAGTTACGAAGCCATAAATCGTGTGTTCCTCCCGGAAAAGTCATTGCAAAAGTCACTTCTTTTTCGGCTTTTAATTTTGCTGCAACAACCGGAGCAACTTTATTCATTTGCTTGAAGCCTACTTTGCCACAAAAATCTTTTGAAAGTGTAATTGCCTGACCATTTACGTTTAGCATCATGGCAATTTTCATTTCAGAACCTGCTTTTCCTCCTACCCCTGTGTAAACCGAAAATGGCATAGAATACAGACAGTGCGCTCCGTCTAATTCTCCGGTTAAAATTTTATCACGAACATTTGCCCATGATGATTCTTTGGTAACGACTACTTCAACACCGTATTTTTTAAACAATCCCAATTCTTTTGCCATTACAATTGGGGAACAGTCTGTTAGTGGAATAAATCCGAGTCTTACGGGGTCATTCTGAGCCGTTACTTCTGAAAAAGAAGCAACCAGGACCAATAACAAAGTCAGTAAGGCAGATCTGAAAAGCCTTGCGGTATGTGTGAGTGATTTTTTCATTTTAAATAGTTTTAAAGTTTTTTTTTTGAATTATTTCTTAGCCAGGAAATTTGGTTTGATGTTCAGAGTAACATAAGCCCATTGTGGAGTAAGGTCTGCATTTGCAATTGTAACACCGTTTTGACCGCCTTTAACCTGAGCCGATGCCATTGTGTTAGTTGCCTGCATATAAGAATAACCTGCTTCAATATTGATTAATTTGGTTAAATTGTAAGATGCTTTCAAATCTAATTCGGTACCTAAATAACGTGTTCTTGTTCCTCCAGCTCCATTAGATACTGCATTTGCTGAGTTAAATCCGTGAATGTCTGCGAATAAAGTCAAATTGTCTTTGGCATTGTACTTCATTTTAAAGAAGTAATTAAGCAATCCTTGTTTTCCAAAACCGTTGGCTGCATAGAAATAATCCATACTTCCCCAGAATTTGTGTGGTGTTCCGTATAAAGGATCAAAACGATTATTTTCAGAATTAGTAGTTTTAGTTCCGTCATCACCAGACAAATAATCAACTCCGGGTCCAACAAATAATTTTCTTCCAATTTGCAAAGTCGATGTAATCGAAGCCATATTAGCATTTAAAGCTTTTCCGTCTTTATCATGGCTGCTTTGGTGATAAACGCTTCCGGTGAAATTCAATTTTCTGGTTGCATTAGCATTAAAATAAATTCCGGTAGTATTCCTGTTCCATGTTCCTTCACCATTTACTTTAGTTGTTACGGCCGGTGTTCCTGAAGTTACCATTCTATATTTGTTAAAATCATCTTTAAAGAATAAGAAAGATAAATCACCAAAGAAGAATTTTCTTCCTACATAAGCATATTGAAATGATTTGTACATCGTTCCAATTCCGTTTGTACCTGCGCCATATGCAGGATTAGTACCATTGTAAATTGTTCCGGTATTATTCTCTTTATTTTGATTAAAAGCTGCTCCAACATCTACAGTCCAGCCTTTATTTGCAAATTTAAGAACGATTGCATCATGGCGTCTTCCTTGTTGTAACCAATCTAAGTTTCCTAAAACTTTTTGGTCGTCATAAGCAATTTCCTGACGTCCGGCTTTTATACTTAAGTTTTGAATTGTACTTAGTGTGTCTATTAATGAAACTTCTGCCCACGCTTCGTGTAATAAAAGACCATTATTAGCTTCTGTAGTTGTTCTGTTAATTGAAGAAGCATCCTGTCCCCAAACCCTAACATCCTGCAAAGCCGTAAAAACTTTAAATCTATATCCTGTGAACCCTACATTTAGTCTTGTTCTTTGGGTGGTAAATAAGGCTGCTTTGTCTCCTTTTTGTTGTAAGGTACCTTGTCCTGCACGCATTTCTACACGGTCTCTTAATTGTCCGGTAACTGTAAGTTGCGCTTTAGCTTCGTATTGTGTCAGGCATGTAATGGCAAATCCTAATAAAATTGATTTTGAAAGTTTCAGATTAAAAAGGCCTCCTTTTTTTAAGTTTTGATTCATTAATGTTAAGTTGGTTAATTTTGACATGATATTTGTTTTTGGATTAGTATGGAGCAAACTTACATACGTATTAATACTTAAGTAGTATGTTTATGCCATGTTCAAACATTTTTTTTTACCCGAAAAAAACGTTTAAAGATCAGTTTTAAAACTGCGTTATCGCATAAAATTTAAAATTCATCCCGTAAAATAAGGGTTTTTGAATGTTTCGTTTTAATACGTAGACTAATATTCGAAGAAGAAATAAGATTTATATAAAAGAAAACCAACCTTTTTAGGTGGTTTTTTAGAAGAAAACATCAAATAAATTGAAAATATACGTAGAAACACATCTAAGTGCCTGTTTTGAAGAAGAAAAGACTTTTAAATATAAAAAGAGAAGATTAATATATAAGTATTATGAAGCCCTGATTTCTAGAAATATTTATGCTCCATAATTTCTGACTGTAATTTAGGAAGAGCTAATAAACCAATTCTTTTGCCAACTGTTTTTATAAGTGTCTCTTTTTTAAGACTTGAAATTACGCGAATTACCTGTTCTTCAGTTGTTCCTGCAAAATCAGCTATTTCTTTTCGGGAAAGTTCAATTTCAATTAAACCATTGGTTTGTCCAAACTTGCGATGAATATATAACAGTACATCAATTACGCGCTCACGAACATTCATGTGTGCAATTTTCCTGATATTGTTTTCGCTTTTATTAAGTTCATCAGCGTAAAACAACATTAAATCATACGTAAATTCGGGAACGTTTTTAAGAATTTCCATCATTGTTTCATTACTGAAATTGCATAAGAGAGTGTCTTCCAGGGCATATGCACCAATTAGATATCGCTTGCTGGTCCCAAAACCCCTAAAACCAACTGTGTCGCCATTTTTGGTTAGCCTGACAATCTGTTCACGACCATTGATACCCGTTTTTACGGTTTTTACTTTTCCTTTACAGATAAAATAAAGTCCCTGAATAGGAGCACCTTCAATAATAAACTGATGTGATTTTTTGCAGATGAAACTGTGTTTTTTTAAAACATATTGTTTCATTTGCTCTAAATGTAAGTGTTTTTTTATGAAACAATTTTCGTTTGTACACGTATAACAAATAGCCAATTCTTCTTTCATGGGATAATTTTTTATTTGATTTACAAACTTATTTCTTGTTCCAAATTTATTTTAACCAAAAATACAAAAATAAATTGATAAAATACGTATTTATACGTAAAAATACTTATTTTTGTAATGCTTTAAATAAGTGTCTTTCCGGATCCTTATCAAAAGATTATAATTGTAGTATTTAAAAGATAACTAGAATGCAAAGTACAAAAATCAAAACTACCTGTTCATATTGTGGCGTTGGCTGCGGAATTATCGTTACAAATGATGCGAAAAATGGTGTAATGGTTGAGGGGGACAAAGACCATCCTGTAAACAAAGGGATGTTGTGCTCTAAAGGAATGAATTTGCATTATGTAGTAAACGATACTTCAGACAGGATTCTTTATCCACAAATGCGCGGAAGTAAATCATATCCTTTGGAGCGTGTAACCTGGGATACTGCAATTGACCGTGCTGCAGCAGTTTTTTCTTCTATAATAAAAAAACACGGACCGGATAGTGTTGGTTTTTATATTTCAGGCCAGTGTTTGACCGAAGAATATTATTTGGTAAATAAATTAGTAAAAGGTTTTTTAAAGACTAATAATATAGACACTAATTCCAGACTTTGTATGAGTTCGGCGGTAGTTGGATATAAAAAGACATTTGGTGAAGATTCTGTGCCAATTGCATATGATGATATTGAATTGGCAGATACTTTTTTAATTACAGGAGCAAACCCTGCCTGGTGTCATCCGATCTTATTTAGAAGAATCGAGAAACACAAAGAGAACAATCCGAAAGTAAAAATTATCGTTATTGATCCAAGAAGAACGGATACGGCTGCTTTTGCTGATTTGCATCTGCAGATTATTCCGGGTTCTGATATTATTTTGTATCATGCGATGGCAAAACGCATTATCGAAAAAGGATATGTGGATCACGATTTTGTAAAAAATCATGCCGAAAATTTTAAAGAATATAAAGATTTAGTTTTGAATACTTCACTGGAAAAAGCTTCAAAATTATGTGGAATTTCCATAAATGATATTAAACTGGCTGCAGACACCATCGGAAAAGCCAAAGGATTTATTTCGCTTTGGGCAATGGGGCTTAATCAAAGTGCAGTTGGAGTAGATAAAAATACAGCTTTATTGAATTTATCCTTATTAACAGGACAAGTAGGAAAGCCGGGTTCCGGGCCTTTTTCGTTAACTGGCCAGCCAAATGCAATGGGAGGAAGGGAAGTTGGAGGAATGGCGAATTTATTAGCAGCGCATAAAGATTTAGCTAATCCGGAACACAGAAAAGAAGTCGCCGATTTTTGGGGAGTTGATTCGATATCAGAAAAACCGGGGTTGACAGCAACTGAAATGTTTGAGGCGCTGGAATCAGGTAAAATGAAAGCTGTTTGGATAATCTGTACCAATCCGTTAGTTAGTTTACCGGATTCCCGTCGTATTGAAAAAGCATTGCAAAATGCTAAATTTGTTGTAGTTCAGGATATTTCACATAATGCAGATACCGCTAAATACGCCGATTTATTACTGCCCGCAGCAGGATGGTTAGAAAAAGAGGGTACGATGACCAACTCTGAGCGTCGTATATCCTATTTGCCAAAAGGAATAAATGCTCCCGGAGAAGCACTATCGGATATTGAAATCCTGATCAGGTTCGCTAAAAAAATGAATTTTAACGGTTTTAATTTCAATAGTGCCGAGGAAATTTATAAAGAACATTGTGCGCTGACCAAAAACACCAACATTGATATTTCATACTTAAATTATAACCGATTAAAAACCGAAGGTACTTTTCAGTGGCCGGTTCCGGATTACGGACATCCCGGTACACCTCGTCTTTTTACGGATAAAAAATTCTATACCCCATCACAAAAAGCGATTTTCAATTTGCCGACAGCAATTGAAAATACTTCAGAACCGCCAAGTGCTCAATTTCCATTTATCCTTACCACAGGAAGAGTCCGTGATCAATGGCATACCATGACCAAAACCGGAAAGGTATCACGATTAATGACCCATACGCCAAGTCCGGTGCTAGAGATAAATCCAATTGATGCCTTTAAATCTGATATTAAGGACGGCGATATTGTTATTGTAACCAGTAAAAATGGAGAGGTTCGCGTTAAGGCAAAAGTGACAGATTCTATTAAAGAAAAAGTGGTTTTCTTACCCATGCATTGGGGAAAACAACTTGATAATGATTTAAACAGAACCAATAATTTAACCAATACAGTAGTTGATCCAATTTCAAAAGAACCTGATTTTAAATATACTACGGTTGCGATTACCAAATACGTAAAACCTTTTCAAAAGATTGCTATTGTTGGTGCCGGTGCAGCAGCGTTCCGTTTCATTCAAAACTATCGCGAGTTTAATTCTACGGATGAGATTGTAGTATTTTCAAACGAAATAAATCCATTTTATAATCGCGTATTGCTTCCTGAATATATGACAGGCGAATTTACATGGGAGCAATTACTGAAAGTAAAAGACGGAGAAACATTAAGTAAGTTAAAAATTACGATGAATGCCGGCGTAGCTATTGGAAAAATAAATGCTAAAGAAAAAACAATAATAGACAGCTTAGGCGATGTCCATACTTTTGATTCCTTGATTTTAGCTACCGGAAGTCGTCCTTTCATTCCGGAAAACGCACAATTGCATTTACCGGGACGCTTTACAGTCAGACGAAAAGAAGATGCTGATCGTTTGAAAGAACATCTGGACAATACCAATTTATCTCCCGAAGAACAGCACGTAGTAATTATTGGTGGAGGTTTATTAGGATTAGAATTAGCAGCGGCCTTAAAACATAAAAGAATAAAAACAACTATAGTTCAAAGAGCTTCCAGATTAATGGAACGCCAGTTGGACTTAGTTTCAAGTAAATTATTGGCAGAAGAAGTACAGCTGCGTGATATTCAGATTTATTTTGATAACGAAGTCAGTACCGTTTTTGATACTGATAACCCGAATGAAATAGAAATCGCCCTGAAAAGTGGAAGAATCATTACGGCAAATGCAATTGTGTATACTATCGGAACAATTCCGAATATCGAAATTGCTCGCGAAACAGGTCTTGCCTGCGGTCGTGGTGTAAAAGTAAATCAATATCTGCAATCATCAAATCCGGATATTTATGCGATTGGAGAAATTGCCGAATTCGATAATAAATTATTCGGAATTACATCAGCTGCAGAAGAACAGGCAGATATCCTGGCGAACTTTTTGGCAGGGGACATAAGCAGTTACTATAAAGGTTCTGTTCTGATGAATATCCTGAAACTGGAAGATATTAATTTGTGCAGTATCGGTGATATTGAAATTCCTGAAAATGATGATTCTTATGAAGAAATTGTTTTCGCTGATCTAAAACAGCGTTATTACAAAAAATGTATCGTTAAAAACGACTTGTTGGTAGGTGCGATTTTGATGGGAGATAAAAATGAGTTTGCCGAATTTAAAACGATGATCGAAAGCAAAATCGAATTATCGGATAAACGAAATACATTACTCAGAGGAAGTTCAAATGCCAAACCGGTCCTCGGGAAACTAGTTTGTTCCTGTAGTCAGGTCGGAGCCGGAAATATCGAAGAAACTATTAAAAGCGGTGTAAGTAATTTTACTGATTTATGTAAAAATACAGGAGCCGGATTAGGTTGTGGAAGCTGCAAAACCGAAGTCAAAGAAATTTTAGCTAAATGTAAAGTATAGATTAGTTTTCAGTTACAGTAATCAGTTGTAGACTGAGACTGAGACTGAGACTGAAAACTGTAAACTAAAGAAACATGGAATTAACGAGATTAATAGTAAAAGGGGGCGTTATTTCGCCGGGTGAACTTAGAGAAGTTGTTAATATGGCGATGGATCAGGGTTTAGATTCAATTTCATTTGGTTCAAGACAAGATATTATTTTTCCAAAAGGCTTTGCAGCTTTGGATAAAGAAAAAATGGGTAAACATCATTTTGTTTTCCCGGATGAAAAAAGCGGTAATAACATCGTTTCCTCTTATGTCTCTACAGATATTTTCAGAAATACCAATTGGCTTACAGGAAATAAGTTTTTATATATTTTAGAGCTTTTCAAAGATCAGCCTACGCTGAAAGTAAATATCAATGATCCTAAACAGCAATTAGTTCCATTATTTACAGGGCACCTTAATTTTATTGCTTCTGAGCATGAAGATTATTGGTATCTGTACATTCGTTTGCCTAAATGGCAGTGTATGGAAGTCTATCCTGTGTTGATTTACAGCTGGGATATTGCACAATTTTATTATGAAATTGAGCGTATTGTTTCTACTGAAGAGTTTTGCGGAATAGATATGATTTTTAGTTTGGTAAGTGAAGCTTTAGACACCAATAATAGAACTATTGATAAACCATTAAATGTTCCGTTTTATCCTTTTCCTTACTATGAAGGTATGAACAGAATGGGAATCGATCAGTATTGGCTTGGTTTATATTGGAGAAATAATCTTTATGATTTAGAGTTTTTAAAAGAAATGTGTGATTTATGTTTCGATTGTAAAATCGGAAAAATATGTATCACACCATGGAAATCATTTATCGTAAAAGGGATTCCAAAAGATCGAAAACTGGAATGGGAGAAGTTTTTAGGAAAAAAAGGAATCAATGTCCGTCATTCACTTTTGGAGCTTAACTGGCATTTACCGGTAGCTATGGAATGGGCTTTGAACCTTAAAACTTTTTTGGTTCGTACACTCGATCAATTTGATATCAGTACCTATGGATTAAATTTCGGTTTGTCCGAATACAATCGTGACGGACATTATTTTACTTCGATTGTAATCGAAAAAAATGATTTGCCTAAAGATTTGGAGTCTATTAAAATCCGTGATACTTATAATGTTTTATTTGCGAAGAATTTTGATCCGAATACACGCGAATATATCGTGCATTCTCAGGATATCGATAAATTAGAGCTTCCTACGATCCTGATTGAATTGAGCAGAAAATATTTTGAAGGATTAGGAAATTTAATTCCTGAAACAGTCGAAAATAATCAGAAAAAAGAAAAGCCACAATTAGATATTTACCAATGCCAGGAATGTCTTTCTCTTTATAATCCGGAATACGGAGACCAAAGTCAGAACATTCCAAAAGGTATTTTATTTACAGATCTGGCAGAAACATATTGCTGTTCATTATGTGAAGCCCCTAAAAGTAATTTTAAGATTTTAGAAGCTGTTAATGCATAATGTCTCAAACGAATAATTTTAAACCATATAAGCGATGTAAGAAAATTTAAGTTTTATCTCTTTGTCACATTGAGCGAAGTCGAAATGCTTGTGACTACAGTATATAACTCAATGCTTCAATGAACTTATATGACTTATATAGTTTAAATTCCGAAATTCTGTTGGAGAATATCCGGTTTGTTTTTTAAAAATTCTTGAAAAATACGAGTAATCATCATAACCCACGGCAGATGCAACTTCGTTTACAGCTAATTGTTTGTCGGTTAACATTCGTTTGATTTCAAGAATCACACGATCCATAATAACTTCGGTGGAAGTTTTTTGTAAAATTTCATTACAAATCCGGTTCAGATGTTTTAGTGTGATATTTAATTTATCAGCATAAAATGATGGGGATTTCTCTTCCTTAAAATACTGCTCCAGAATCTTTTCAAAAGTGCTGATTTTGATATTGTATGAATGCGTTTGATGCGAGTAGGTTTCACTGTATTTGCGGGCAATTTCGATATGAATGCAATCCAGTAAATTCAGCATTTTATCCAGTTGAAAATTATTATGTATACTATTTTCTTCAATCAGAAGATTAAAATAAGGCAAAATTTTTGCTATTTCAGTGGCTTCAAAAATCATTTCGGGACGATTATGTATGGAATGATAAAAGTTATAATCATTGATTTTTTTCTTCCCGAAATACAAATTATAAAGTTCCTGCGAAAAAATAATTACGAATCCTTCAATATCTTCAGATAAACTCCAGTGATGCATTTGTCCGGGCTGCAACACAAATAAACTTCCTTTTTTAATCTCAAAACGGTCAAAATCGATTTCATGGATTCCGGAACCATCCGTAAAAAAGACCATTAAATACGAATCATGCCGATGAGGTTCTTCAACAAAACTGTGGTTTTTTAAATGCTCTTTAAAAGTATTTACATAAAAATCACGATGAATATCGTTACAGCTAAAATTCCTGACACTATAAATGGGATACTTTTTCATAATGAAATGTCTTTATTGTGCTATAAGTGGCGAAGATATAAAAAAGGTTTTGATAGAATCTGATTTACCTTTGTATAAATATAAAACAACAATATCATGTCTAGTGCATTAACTCATATTTTAAGCAACGAATGTCCAATTTGTCATAAAGGAAAAGTTTTTAAAGACAAGAATATTTTCCTGAATTTTGGCTTTCCAAAAATGAACGAACATTGTTGTCATTGTAATTATAAATTTCAAAAAGAGCCGGGTTATTTTTTCGGAGCAATGTACGTCAATTACGGATTGACCGTAGCTCAGGCAATTGCGACCTATTGTGTATCACAATTTTTCTTTGAAAAAACCTTCGATTTAAGAATCATTCCAATTATAGCAGGGGTAATTATTACATTTTCTTTTTTCAATCTCCGATTTTCAAGATTATTATGGATTTATATGTTTAAGAATTATTCAAGCTAAAAAAAGTACTATTTTTGCCTTTCAATTGAAGCTAATTTTCAATTTAAAAATATCAATCTTAAATTAGACAAATGAAAGCATACGTATTTCCGGGTCAGGGCGCACAGTTTACAGGAATGGGCAAAGACTTATATGAAACATCGGTATTGGCCAAAGAATTATTCGAAAAAGCGAATGAGATTTTAGGTTTCAGAATCACAGATATCATGTTTGAAGGCACTGCCGAAGAACTAAAAGAAACCAAAGTAACACAACCTGCCGTTTTTTTGCATTCGGTAATTTTAGCTAAAACTTTAGGTGAAGATTTTAAACCGGAAATGGTAGCAGGACATTCTTTAGGCGAATTTTCCGCCTTGGTTGCGAATGGAGCTTTATCTTTTGAAGATGGTCTGAAATTAGTTTCACAACGTGCCTTGGCAATGCAAAAGGCTTGTGAAATAACACCTTCAACAATGGCCGCAGTTTTAGGATTAGCAGACAATGTAGTAGAAGAAGTTTGTGCATCAATTGATGGAATCGTAGTAGCGGCAAATTATAACTGCCCGGGACAATTAGTAATTTCCGGAGAAACTACAGCTGTTGAAAAAGCGTGTGAGGCAATGAAAGCTGCCGGAGCAAAACGTGCTTTGATTTTACCTGTTGGAGGAGCATTTCACTCGCCAATGATGGAGCCTGCGAGAGAAGAACTGGCAGCTGCTATTGAAGCTACTATTTTTTCAGCTCCAATTTGCCCGGTGTACCAAAACGTAACGGCAAGCGCAGTTTCTGATGCAAATGAAATTAAAAAGAACTTAATAATCCAATTGACTGCTCCTGTAAAATGGACACAATCTGTACAGCAAATGATCGCTGACGGAGCTACTTTATTTACAGAAGTTGGCCCGGGGAAAGTACTGGCAGGTTTAATTGGTAAAATAGATAAGGAAGCAGCTACGACTAATGTTTAAATTTAGTTTTCGGTCTCAACATCCGTTAACGAGTTAAAATAAAGAAACCCTTCTTAGACAAATAGTTTGAGAAGGTTTTTTGTATGTAGATATTTCGTATATCTTAATAGAAATCGAGTCAGTTATGAATCTATTGTTTTAAAATTCAATTAATTTTATATGAATCGTTCCTACGGAACTCTATAATTCATAATCAAATATTTTCAACGGATTAAAATCCGTTGCTACAAAACGAATCGTTCCTTTGGAACTTTTACATAAGAACCGTAGGCTCGTAAGATATTGTAGAGGCTATTAATTCATAATCAAACATCAACAGATTAAAATCCGTTGCTACAAAACGAATCGTTCCTTTGGAACTTTTACATAAGAACCGTAGGCTCGTAAGATATTGTAGCGGCTATATAATTCATAATCAAATATCAACAGATTAAAATCCGTTGCTACAAAACGAATCGTTTCTTTGGAACTTTATATAAAGAGCTGTAGCCCGGAAGATATTGTAGCGGCTCTATAATTCATAATCAATATTTCAACGGATTGAAATTCTTGCTACAAACGACTCATTCTTTGGAACTTTTACCTAAAGAGCTGTAGGCTCGCAAGATATTGTAGCGACGGATTTTAATCCGTTGATAATAAAGAATGATAAAAAGAGTTCCGTAGGAACGATTCATGTAAAATTTCAGATTAAAAATAAATAATTAAGCTTGTTTTACAAATTGTAATTCAATATTTAATTTAACTTCTTCACTAACCAAAACACCGCCGGTTTCTAAAGCTGAGTTCCAGTTTAGACCCCAGTCTTTTCGGTTTATTTTCCCTTCAATACTCAAGCCTACTTTTGTATTTCCCCATGGATCAGTCATGATTCCGCTAAATTCTACTGGAAAAGTTACTGTTTTAGAAATACCTCTAATATTCAAATCTCCGGTAATTTCATACTTTTCATCATTGATTTTTTTGAATGATGAAGCTTTGAAAGTTAGTTTTGGATGATTTTCAGCATCAAAGAAATCACCGCTTTTTAAGTGATTATCCCTGTCAGCATTAGCAGTATCGATAGAAGCGATATCGCCGGAAAACTCAATAGCTGCATTCTCAAAATCATCACCATCTGTAGTGATTGTTGCATCGTAAGTTCCAAATTTTCCTGAAACATTTGTAAACATCATGTGTTTAACTTTAAAACCAATTTCTGAATGTGTTGGGTCAATTGACCATTTTGTAGTTGCCATAATTTTATTTTTTAAATATTAATTTCATTTTGATAAGACAAAGTTACGTTGAGAGTATTCAAAGAGTACTTAACCTAGATTAAGAAATAATAAAAACGTAATTATTTGACAGTTAATTGTTTATTTAAAAATAAAAACGATAAACAAGTCTGTTTTGAGATCTGTTTATCGTTTTGTAATGTGTAATTATTTCAATACACTTCGACTCCGCTCAGTGCAGGCGAGAAACATAGATTTTGTAAACTCAAAAAGAAGACGTTTCACTCATTTAAATGCACACAGCGCTATGTGTGAGAAACTAGTTTCTTTAATTTTCCTTTTATATAAAAATGAATCTATGTTTCTATGTGTTTATTTTTTGGGCATTCAATGTATTGAATTTAGTGTTCTGAATTAATAATTCATCGGAATATCCATTAGCAAAAATTCTGCATCGGTATTCGCTTTAATGTTTAAGGTTTCAAAATTTGAAATTCCAAGAGCATCACGGGTATTTAATTCCTGACCATTGATTGTCACACTTCCTTTTAAAATAAATGCATAAACGCCGTTTCCTTCTTTTTTTAATTTATATTCTGTAGCAGTTCCGGCATCGAAATTTCCCATGTGAAACCAGGCGTCCTGATGAATCCAAACACCTTCATCATCTGGATTTGGTGATAAAACCTGAGCTAATTTATTATGTCTGTCAGCAACATCCAAAGTGATCTGCTGGTAACGAGGTGTTACATTTCGTTGGTTTGGAAACAACCAAATTTGTAATAATTTCGTTTGCTGATCCGCATTTGGATTAAACTCACTATGCTGAATTCCGGTTCCGGCACTCATTACCTGAATATCTCCATTTTTGATAATTTCAGTATTTCCCATACTGTCTTTGTGCGCTAAATCACCTTCCAGCGGAATCGTAATGATTTCCATATTGTCGTGTGGATGAGTTCCAAAACCCATTCCGCCTGCAATCGTGTCATCGTTTAAAACGCGAAGGGCTCCAAACTGAACTCTTTCCGGATTGTACCAGCTTGCAAAACTAAAACTATGATAAGCGTTCAGCCATCCGTGATTTGCATTTCCTCTTGTTTCTGCCTTGTGCAATACTATATTTTCCATGATGTATATGTTTTGTTATTTTATAGTACAAATTTACAATCAACATCGATGAAACGCACTTAATGTAGATTAAGAAAAGATCCTGAGGTTTTGAGTGGCTAAGTTGCTGAGTTTTTTTCTGAAGCAGTAATTCGGTTTTCAAAAGACCACCAGTCCTGCTATTCGCTATATCTTTTGTGGCGAACTCCGCCACAAAAGGATGCCGCTCCTATCACGGCTAATGAGAAGTTTCATTTTTATAAGTATTTGCATACGTTAAAAGTAAAGGTTTTAAAGCCTGAGAATTCGTTATTCTTTGCCTGTTAAAAGATAAAGTAACCACACAGTTTGTCATCTCGACGAAGGAGAGATCTCCGCAGGAAACTCCTAGGGCAATATCGTCAATCATTATCGGGCATCTTACGGAGACAAGATTGTGATGAATAATTATAATTGAAAGTCTCTTAAAAAACTGAATTATTTTATTTTGATTAATTTTCCTTTTCCAACCACTTCATCGAGGTAATTCGCAGAGAAACTTTTCTTGTCATGCATGTAAAATAGAATAGTATCTTTTTTAATTTGATCTTTTGAAATACTTATAATTAAATCTGCATTTATGAAATTTTCCAATAGTATAATATTGCCATATGAGATTTTTCCCTTTGGCATATACTTGTTGTCAAATACAAAAACACTATCGTTAAAAGAAATTTTATCTTTTTGGACATAAGAATTGTCTTCTTCTATTAAATAGTAGTAACGGCCATTAAGTTTATCTGTCTTCTGGTTGTAGTTAATGAAAAGTACTGTAATTATTAAGGCTAAATATTTCATAATCAACTAAATTGATTTATATATTGTTGTACAACTGCATCTGTATTTTCATGACGTTTTTTCTTTTCGAGTGCGATTGGCGGTGCAGCTCTTTCTAAACAATCTTTTACATCGCAGGTTTCGCAGGTAACACCAACGATTCTTTTGAGAAGAGGTTTTCCTTCGATGAATTTGAATTTCTTTTTCATTGCAGGATTAATCAAAATTCCGACAGAAATACTTCTGATATGATTTTCAGCGAAAGGATCTTTCGTGGCTGATGAAAAAACTAAATATTCATTTCCGCTATGGGCATACCTTGAAATCTGAGCATCAAAAAAGTGAGGTTTATTTTGTTTGATGGCTTCGTCTATGGTTTTAACCGAAACCCATCTTCTGCAATAATGCTCGTCGGTTTCGTTTGCATGCGGTTCCTGCTGATTGGTAATATGTAATTCTTTTTTGATTTGATAAACATCAGAACCAATTGGATGTGATAATCGTAAAAAGAATAAGTTTTTCAAATGAAAATCCTTCGGCAGTAAATTGGTTAATCTTTGATAAAAGGATTCTGGCGAAACTTCGAAGCTTTCTATCAAAGCAACAAATTCTTCCGGTTTGGGTTGTTCGTTATTCAGGAACAAATTGATTTTCTCAAGAACCAATTGTCTTGGCAATAATAAGGCCCCTGCAAAATAAGAAGCATAAAAATTATGAAGCACCTGATCGAAATTATCAAATTTAATCCAGCTGAAGGTGAGTAATCTATCTGATATATTTAAATAGTTATAGGCAATTTCTTTGGCAAGAATAAAAGCCTTTTGCGGAGCATCAATTTCCGTAGAAAGTAATAGTGTTTTGCTTTTCGGAACATAAATAGATCGCAAATCGTCAAGGGCTTCCTGATCTGTAAAAGCGATTTCCTTTATTGTGTATTCGTATTCTTCTTTTAGGATAGCTTCTAATTCCTCAATACTGATTTTAGTATCTAAATTAATCTGAAAAGACTTCGAAAAAGCAATCACCTTATTTTCTAAATCTTCAAAATAATTACTGTGTGCTTCCTGATAAGAACGCAATGCGGCCAGAAAAAAACTTTCCCGGCTTAGATTATAGTGCTGTGCAATTTCAATTATTGTACTGATAAAAGCATTGACTTTTGCAGGGGCATTAGCAATAATGTCAATTAAATCGGCTTCCTGAATACCAAAAAGATCCAGCGGAATTTCCTTTAAAATGCCCGATTTTAAAATTTCACCGATCGGAGCAAGGTTATTATCGAGTTTTAAAGAGACCATCTGGTCGTAAGTAACATCCAGCGTTTTGCATAAAAGTAGAATTTTATCTCCTTTTGGATATTTTTTTCCCTTTTCAATTTCGTTTAAATACGATTTTGAAAGATTCGTCAATTTGGCTAAGCCAAAAAGTGAAAGATTTTTTTGAGTACGGACTTGTTTTAGTTTTAGTCCAAAAATCAGCTTTATATAGTCTTTTTCGATATCCATGAATCAAATATAACTAATATAAAAATAATCGCCAAAAAATTATTTTTAATATTTAGCGAACGTTCGCTTGTTTTGTAAAAAACTTTTTTCTAATATTGTAGTGTAGAAGTCATTGAAAATCAAATTACTATTAAAATTTGTAAGACAGATAAATCAAAAACTATGAAAAACCAATTAGAGATTACCGAAACGGCAATGGAATTTTTAGCCGAAAAGAACCTTTCTTATCCAACAATCTGGACAGATGATGCAATTGTTTTTATAACCGAATTGCATAAAAAATTCGAATCACAACGAAAATTGCTTTTGTTACAGAGAGAACAAAAACAAGTCGGTTTTGATCAGGGAATTATGCCTTCTTTTCCTCCGGAAACAAAAACTATCAGAGAAAGTAATTGGACAGCTGGAGAGATTTCTAAAGATTTGCAGGATCGAAGAGTAGAAATTACGGGACCGGTTGATCGTAAAATGATTATCAATGCTCTGAATTCCGGCGCAAAAACATTTATGGCCGATTTTGAAGACAGTACTTCTCCGACCTGGCAAAATTTAATGGAAGGGCAAATGAATTTAATTGATGCCGTAAATAAAACGATTTCCTATATAGATTCGGTTAAAAATAAAAGTTATCAGTTAAATGAAAAAACAGCAACGCTGATTGTTCGTTCAAGAGGATTGCATTTGACAGAGAAACATCTTTTAGTTGAAGGAAATGCAGTTTCAGGTTCTTTGGTAGATTTTGGTTTGTATGTTTTTCATAATCACAAAAAATTGTTGGAGAATAATTCAGGACCCTATTTCTACATTCCAAAATTAGAGCATTATCTGGAAGCACGCTGGTGGAATAATGTAATTGATTTTACCGAAGATTATCTAAAATTAAAACGCGGAATAATAAAAGTGACGGTGCTTATTGAAACGATAACAGCAAGTTTTCAGTTAGATGAAATTATATACGAATTGAAAGAACATATTGTGGGATTGAACTGTGGTCGATGGGATTATATTTTTTCTTACATCAAAAAATTCCGCAAGAATCCAAAATTCATTGTTCCGGACCGCGATCAGGTAAATATGACTTCACCTTTTATGGATGCGTATTCGAATTTGGTAATTCAAAGATGCCATAAAAGAGGAATTCATGCGATTGGCGGAATGGCAGCACAGATTCCGATAAAAAATAATGAAGAAGCTAATGCCGTTGCTTTTGCAAAAGTGAAAACTGATAAAGAACGCGAAGTTCGAAACGGTCACGACGGAACCTGGGTGGCGCATCCGGATTTGGTTTTACTGGCTAAAAATGTTTTTGATGCGGGAATGCCCACTCCGAATCAAATTCATATTAAAAGAGAACATCGCAAAATAACAGAAGCTGATTTGATTGAACCACCAATTGGAATCATAACAGAAAATGGCGTTCGAAAAAACATCAATGTTGGCGTTTTGTATTTGACTTCATGGCTGAACGGACAAGGTGCCGCAGCGCTTCATAATTTGATGGAAGATGCTGCAACAGCCGAAATTTCGAGATCGCAATTGTGGCAATGGCTTCAGAATAAAGTGGTTTTGGATAATGGACGACAATTGGATTTAGCCTATTATCATGAATTGGCATTAGATGAATTCAATAAAATAAAAACGGAACTGGGCGAAGAAAATTACGAAAAACGCCAATTTCCTTTGGCGGAAAAAGTATTAGAAAGATTGGTTGTAAATACTGATTTTGTTGACTTTTTAACCATTCCATGTTACAAATATTTATAAAATGTTGAGTTTTATTTTAACACATAAAAACATAGGTTAAAATTGAAAAAGAGACGTTTTAAAAAATCTTGATTTTCACACATAGCTATGTGTATTGAGACAAATGAAACGCCTTTAACCACAAAGAAACCTATGTTCCTATGTGTTAAAATAAAATTCAAAGAATAAAAAAATGAGTCGCAGTTTAAAACTGAAAACTGCGACTGAAAAACTTTTGCTTACTAACCACTAAACTATATTATTTATGAAAACAACAGAAGACAGAATTCAGGAATTGATTAACGATTGGATTAC
>JBDTRA010000048.1:0-36764 GCA_039931915.1 Flavobacterium sp.
GTTTAGTTCTAAAGTTTTTTTGTTTGTGCTGAATTATTGGAGCGGGCTTCGACTCCGCCTCAGCCTGACATGAACATAGATTTTGTAACTAACACAAGTGTCATCCTGAGCCCATTCGGCTTCGCTCAGGATAAACTTAGCCGAAGGCTTGTTTAGTTCTAAAGTTTTTTTGTTTGTGCTGAATTATTGGAGCGGGCTTCGACTCAGCCTGACATGAACACAGATTTTGTAACTACCCAAGTGTCATCCTGAGCGGAGTCGAAGGCTCATGTACTACTTTTTTTTTTCATATAGCTATTTCATTTTTGAAGTCTCAACCCTATGTCCTTCGACAAAAGTTCAGAATAAATTTAGTTGAAAGCACAATCAATTGGAACGGGACTTCGACTCCTCAGCCTGACAATAGGTGCCGAAACCAACTAAAAATCAGATACAACAATCTCAACTTTTAGTGCTGAGGCTTTTTTAATTAAAATCTAAAAGTTAAGGATAGTATTGATTTTTTCAATATTCATCCCCTAATGCTTCAAAAAACTTGTTTGAATTAAGATCCTGTGAATCTGTTTTTATTTTTGCTTATTTTCTTTGTAAAATGTAAAAAATATCCTAATTAATTTTCTATTCATCAATTATCGCTGGTTAATTAGCGATTTAACCCTTCTTGAAAAGCAATATTTCCACCAAATTACAATTCACTATCTCTAGTTTTGCCCATAACCAAAAAGTATTTTAACTAACTATTTAATTAACCAACCTTATGAAACAAACCAACACTTTCAATCTATTATTATCGCTCACGGCTATAACCTGCTGTAGCCAAAACATTGACCAGACAGGAAACAGTTTTTCAATTTTAAATAATAGGATATGAAAAACATGAAAAAACTAATACTCGGAGTAGGTGTTCTTCTTCTTATGATGACTTCCTGCTCTAATGACGAAATGAAATATGAACCTTCTGTTGTGAGAGATTATGAACTTCAGCTGAATGGCAAACCCTGGAATATAAATGTAGGTATTGCAACCAAACCTATTTTTATTTATAAAGATAACGGTGATTATTTTGCTAACTACAGTTCGCTCTATCGTTTCGCTCTCGAGAAAGGAAATTATAAGTTTATTGCATCCGATATTCCGGCAGAAATGGTTCTTCTGCCAGTTAATCTAAATGATTTTGTTGTTCCTCAATCCATTAATGCTGATCAGAGGGTGGATCTGTCGGCTGCTGTGCCATACCAGTCTCCATTCGAGGAAAAACTTACGATGAACATTCTTACCAGAACAGGAACATTACGTTTAAAGTCAAAAGACATCGTAGCAGATCCTAGCTATTCTGTGATAAAAACAACCGTTTTTGTAAAACGTAGCGGATACAAAGTCGCTGACGAAACCTTTGTGAAAGGAGACATGTCGGTTTCCAGATCTAAGAAAACGACCACAGGAGGAATTAATTACCTGGACGATTTTATTGTATTTAAGACTGATGAAGAAGCGAATAATGTTACTATCCACATAGAGTTTATGACTGCAGATTTAGTTGTTGTAAAAACAAAAGAATTCGAAGGTTCTTTTCCAATTACAGGAAATGGGGTTACTAATATCGATTTTAACCTGAATGATCCCGATACACCAATTATTAAAAATTATGTGGTGACCATTGATGGGGTAATAGTGGCAAAATAAATAAAATTCAATGATGAACAGATTTTAAAAATAAATCTAAATCTAATAAAATATAGTAGTTATGATGATAAAAAAACATATCGTGAGCATTTTCATCGTCTTGTTGACGTTTAGCGGTTATGCTCAGGAGCAAATAACTGTGACGGGAATAGTGAGAGATAAAATGGGTTCTATTCCAGGGGCAACGGTTAGTGTGAAAAATGAAAAATCAAATACTTCCACAGATTTTGACGGAAAATTTTCCATTAAGGTAATCAATCCTAAAACAGCTGTTTTGCTGGTTAGGTTTATTGGTTTGGAAGATATCGCTGTGCCTTTAAATGGACGTACTTCCGGAATTAACATCGATATGAGAGAATCGACAAGTGAATTGAATGAAGTAGTGGTAATTGGTTATGGTACACAAAAACGTGGAAACCTGACCGGTGCTGTTTCCAGTATAAAAGGAACAGTATTAGAAAAAGTTCCAACCAGTTCTGTAGCTGAAGCATTGGTAGGTAAATTGCCTGGTGTTCAGATTACTTCGGCCGATGGTTCTCCGGGTTCTGAAATAATGATACGAATTCGTGGAGGCGGGTCCATTACTCAGGATAATTCACCTTTAATATTGGTTGATGGATTCGAAGTTTCCACTCTAAATGATATCCCGCCAACGGATATTGAATCGGTAGAAGTGCTAAAAGATGCCGCATCGACTGCTATATATGGAGCACGTGGTGCTAACGGGGTTATTTTAGTAACTACAAAAAGTCCTAAAGTAGGAAAGGTATCTGTGAATATAAACAGTTACATGCAAATAAAAACATTAGCAAACCGTCTGGATGTAATGGATCCATATGAATATGTTACGATGCAATATGAGTACGAAAGACAACGCAGCTCAAATCCAACTGCTTTTTACAACCGTTATGGACAGGCCAATGAAATGTATATTTATAAAGGTAATAAGGGAGTAGATTGGCAGGACGAAATTTTTGGCAGTAACCCAATTGCCAAATACCTGGATTTTAGTATGAATGGCGGTAATGAAAAAACTAAATTTAAGTTTGCGGTAACGAACCAGGATCAGCCCGGGGTATTAATAGGAACCGGTTTAAAACAGACCAACATGAACCTGACCCTTAATACTAAATTGTCTGATAAATTTACTTTTGAATTCCAATCCCGTTTTATAAATCAAACAATTGATGGATCAGGTACTGAAGGGGTTAGTTTGCTTAATGCAATACGTCAGGCACCTACACTTGGTTTACAGGATTATATGACATTGCCTGAGGATGATACTTATTTTGATCCGGAAGATTATGAGCCTGTTACCCGTTTCAATCCGATACAGGAAGCTGAAAGAAATTATCGTAATCGTGTTAAACGTACATTCAATACAGTTGGAGCATTAACCTGGAATATCATGAAAGGGTTGAGTCTTCGCAGCTCATTCGGTTTTGAATACCAATATGAAGAAGACGGACGCTTTTGGGGTATAGGTACTAAAACAGCAAATGAGAATAATAGTCTGCCGGTAGCGGGCTGGCAAATGACTCAAAGTCCTCGTACACAATTAAATAATGTCTTGAATTATAATTTTAAAATCAATACACTTCACGATTTTCAGGTTATGGTGGGGCAGGAAATGAAGGATCAGCGTAGTGCCAGTAAGACGTATACCACTCGTTATTTTCCGGAAACAATTACAGGAGAAAAAGCACTGGATAATCTTGCTTTGGGAACTCCTTACCAAAACGCATCAAAAGAAGGTTCACCAAATAAAATTTCATCATTCTTCGGTCGTATAAATTATGGTTATGATGACAGGTATCTGGCAACATTTACTATTCGTGCAGATGGTTCGACAAAGTTTGGTCCTGATAATCGCTGGGGAGTGTTTCCAGCTGCAGCATTTGCCTGGAGAATGTCAAATGAAAAATTCTTAAAGGACAGTGAAACCATTTCCAATTTAAAATTGCGTTTAAGTTACGGTGTTTCGGGTAATGACCGAATTGATGGAGATTTATATGCAAAGTATTATGGCGTTTCCCAAGATAAATCAGTAGGTTGGGGAGAGACCAATCATTATTACTATAATTTTTATAATCCTAATGGTAAGGTGGCTTATTTAAATAATCCTAATGTAAAATGGGAAACAACCTATACTGCAAATTTTGGTATTGATTTTGGTTTTTTTAAGGAACGGCTTACCGGTAATATCGAAATTTACCAAAACACTGTAAAAGATTTGTTAGTACCATCTGATATTCCCGGATCATCAGGTTTCAGTAAAATCATGACCAACGTAGGGCAGACATCCAATAAAGGAATTGAATTTGCAATTAATGCTAATGTGGTTCATAAAAAAGATTTTTACCTGGATTTAAATTTCAATATTGGATTCAATAAGAATAAAATTGATGCACTTTCCACCGGAGAGAATGAATGGATTCTTAGTTCCGGATGGGCAGGGACACAATTGTTAAATGATGATGATTATCGTGCTTATGTTGGAGGTACAAAAGGTTTAATTTACGGTTTTGTAAATGATGGTTTTTATACCATGGATGATTTCAAATCATTCGATCCGCTAACAAAAGTCTGGACACTTAAAGATGGTGTGGTTAACTCAAAAAACCTGTCAGGTGATCCGCGTCCGGGAAATGCTAAATTTAAAAAATTGACGCCTGTTGATCCTTCAGATTCAAATACATATGTAATAGGCGCGAATGACAGAAAAGTTATTGGTGATACGAACCCAAAATATTCAGGAGGTTTTGGACTGAATGCAGTATGGAAAAATTTTGACTTCTCTACTTTTTTCAATTTTGTATATGGATTTGATGTTTTCAATGCAAACAAAGTCATGATGACTTCCTGGTATTCTAATACCCAAAATAATTTAGGGATGGAAGTATCGTTGGATAATCGTTGGCGAAACTTTGATGATATGGGGAACGACCTCCGTTACTCACCAGCACTTTTGGCTGACTTTAATAAAGATGCCACTATGTGGAATCCAACTTCAATCGGTCGTCCTATTGCTTCATCCTATGCAGTTGAAAAAGGTTCTTTTTTACGATTGAATACACTTTCAATAGGATATACAATTCCTATAGATATAACTAAGAAATTAATATTTAACAGAGTTCGTCTGTATGCAACTGGTTCCAATTTATTTGTGTGGACTAATTACTCAGGTTATGACCCGGAAGTCAATCTGTCATCAGGATTAACACCTAACGTTGATTATAATGCGTATCCAAGAACAAGGAACTACACTTTTGGAGCTCAGTTATCATTTTAATTAAATTAAATCTTAAAATTATGAATAAAAAGATATTATTAAGTATGCTATTTATTTTCGGACTGTGTTTTACAGCTTGCGATGATTATTTAGACGTACATCCGGCAACCGGCTTTACCGAAGCTGAAGTTTTTAGTTCTGAAAGTGAAATACAATCAGCTGTTGCAGGGGTATATACACTTATGCTGACTGATGATGCGTATTCTAATCGTCTTGCTTTTGTTTTTAATCCGAATACCGATGTAGAGATGTCGGGAATTTCAACTAATACAGTAAATGTTAACGGTTCTGATATTGCCTGTTTTGAACCTAAACCTTATTGGACAACTTTGAATTCGACCTGGAATGCGATGTACAAGATCATTAATTTGTCTAATGATATTATTCAGGGAATTGAAAATTCTGATATTTATAAAGCAGACAGAAAAGACAAGCCATCCAATATAACACAGCTTTATGGAGAAGCTAAGACTCTTCGTGCCATGGTATATCTGGATATGATCCGTATCTGGGGAGATGTTGTGTTTCGTACTACCTCATCATCCGGCGATGAGGATTTTAAGGTGGGAGTTACCGATAGAAATAAAATTCTTGAATTTCTAATAGATGATTTAAAGTCGGTTGAGCCGCTAATGCAATATGCAAGTGCACTGGATTATGGTCCGGAACGTGCATCAAGAAGCTTTAACCAGGGTTTGATTGGTTTACTTGCCCTTACCCGTGGAGGATGGGCTTTGCGTCCTGATAGTGATGCAGCCAATATTGGTCACATGGTTCGCGGGGAAAATCATGAACTGTATTATGATATTGCAATCCAATATTTAGGTAAAGTAATTAATGAGGGCCAGCATGACCTGAAAATGAGTTACCGCGATTTTTGGGTTAAGCAAAACAATTGGGTAACACCGGTTAATGATGACGTTATGTTTTCGTTACCATTGTTAAAAAATACTTCGGGTGAATATGGTTATGCCATTGGTATCCCGATTCTGGAAGGAAGTCATCCTTACGGAAGCGCTTCAGGAAGCCTTAGTTTATCCGGAACCTATTTGTACTCGTTTGACAACAAAGATTTGAGACGCGATATTACCTGCGCACCTTATTCGTATGATGCAAATCTAAATCAGGTAATTCGTTTAGATTTAGCTAAGCTGGCTGTTGCCAAATGGTCGAAGCTTTATTCAACTTCTCCACTAGGAGGTACAAGTACTAAAGCAACTGGTATAAATTACTCATGGATGCGGTTTGCTGATGTGCTGTTGATGTACGCAGAAGCTGTAAACGAACGTTTTGGCCCACGTCAGGATGCTCAGGAATGTCTAAAGCGAGTACGTCGCAGAGCATTTAATCAGGCAGAGTGGTCAGCAAAAGTTGATAGCTATGTTTCTTCCAAATCAAATCCTGATTTGTTTTTTCAGGCCATTATGGATGAGCGTGCCTGGGAGTTTGGCGGCGAAAGTAAACGTAAGTTCGATTTAGCCCGTTGGAATAAGTATAGTGAAGTAATTTATAATCAATATAACAAATTCGTAAACTGGGGGAAAGTGGCTAATGGAGCTTATGTTCCTGGTATAGATCAGGTTCCCGGAAGTGTTTACTGGAAAAATATTCCGGATCCTAACAATGCAGGCCGAACAATTTTAGATATCAAGGGAATTGATGAAATTTTGCAGGCTAAACCGGCAGGTTACACTGAACAGGTATTTGCAACAAGTTGGTATGCGTTAAATAATGAAACCGCATCTTATGAACCAAGAAATGATATCAAATGGAGTTTTAGAGGTTTCATAAATTTCAACAATGCTTCAACTAAATCTCCTAATGACCCATTGCGTTATTTATGTCCTTATCCTTCTAAAGTGATTTCGGATCATCGTGGAGCTATTCAAAATTATTATGGTTTTAACTATTAATTGAATTAAGTATGAAAAATTCAAAAAGAGCAATTTATATTTTATCATTTTTTAGCATGATTTTGCTAGGGGGAATGTTAAACTCTTGCCAGGAAGAAACTCTGGGGTATACCAAGGTTGGAGATTTGTTTCAGCCCAAGTTTGTACTTACCGCCCCTGTGGTTCAAAGTAATTCTATTGCTGTAGTATGGTACAAAGTAAATGATGCTGTTTCCTATACGGTAGAATTACATTTAGATAATTACTACTCCAGTCTGTTCAAATCGTATACGATTACAGATACACAAATTTTGATGGATGATATTCCGTATAAAACGCAGTTCTATATTAGGGTTCGTGCTAATAGCGACAACGATAAATTTAATTCACAATGGAGTTATACAAATGCACTGACAGCAGATCGTCCGGCATATGCGAAAATACTGAAACCCGTTGAGAAGGTAAATATTACTGAAACTGACATGATCGCAAGTTGGATAATTGATGCGGCTAATCCAGTGGACAGTATTTCTGTTGTACCGGCACAGTCTAAGGAAATTCCGGCTATAGGACGCAAGTTAACAGAAGCAGAAAAAACTAATGGACAAGCTAAAGTGGAAGGTTTGGAAAAAAATACAGTTTATAATGTAAATGTTTATGACAATAATAAACCACGTATTTATGACAGGCCTTACAATCAGGTAAATTTTCGTTCTGCAGGACCGTCAGCTTCAACAATTTTGGTAATGAAAGGTGATGATTTAGACGCATTGTTGAAAAAAAACAATTCTGATGCAACAATTCCGGAAGGAACAGAATATTTTCTGGAAGCAGGTTCCTTATTTAAGATTACTCCTTTTACTATTTCAAAAGGATTTAAACTTATTGGCGGAACTCAGGGAGAAAGGCCTCAAATTGAAATGAACGGAAACTGGAATATTACAGAAGGATCCTTTTTGAGCTCATTAACATTTGAAAACATTCGTTTTTATCAAACAATTGATGCCAGTTATTTCTTTAATAGCGGTACCTCCTGGACAAT
Source organism: Flavobacterium sp. (assembly GCA_039931915.1). Lineage (GTDB taxonomy): Bacteria > Bacteroidota > Bacteroidia > Flavobacteriales > Flavobacteriaceae > Flavobacterium. Next base: position 7,910 of record JBDTRA010000048.1, read on the forward strand.
TGGAGAAGTTACTTTCTATAACTGTGTATTCAATCACTTTAAACGAGGTTTCTGGAGACATCAGGGTAACGGAAAATATAAAGAAATAGGAAGTCTCAATATGAGCTATTGTACTTTTGATGAAGTAGGAGGTCATAGCGGGCCATATGGTACATTTGCTTTTGGCTCTGCCGGAGCTGATAATGTAAAAAGTGCCATTTTCTCTAACTGTACTTTTATGAGAGATCACTATTTGACAACTAATTTAAATTATAACTTCAAAAATTTATTTGATTATGGTACCTCGGCGTATCCAATTCATTTGGAATATCAGAATATAACGATTTATGATTATGCGTATAATCGTTCCTTGATTAATATTCCTGCAGCGGTTGGTTCTACTTTAATTTTTAAAAATGTATTGCTGGCTTCTCCTTGCGGAAAAGTTATTCAGGCCATTGCTGCCGGCAGTACCACTTCATTCGGCAACAACTACACAACAACAGACTATTTGCTTGGCGCTTCCAGTATTCAGGGAACCGAATTAGGAATTAGTGCACAAAATCTGTTTGTGAATCCCACAGCGGGAAATTTAATGATTAAAGATGCAAATTCTCCTATTGTTACAAATAAAGTAGGGGATGTCAGATGGCTTCCTTAAATCCTGTTGGTTAATTTTTTAGTTAAAAAAGAAGTATCTCAGGTGGATACTTCTTTTACTATCATGTTTCAAAATCAGATTAGCTGTAAAAAAATAAGTTTTGAATTGCCTCCTGCTTTAGCCGGAGGGTTTATTTGAAAAAAGTAAGAGGCTTTAGCCAAATAAAACTGTTGCTTTTTTGGCTAAAGCCATTTTATCTCCCTTTTGAGTAGCCTCCAGCTAAAGCAGGAGGCTACTCAAAAAAATAATCTTATAACAGACAATTATTTTGAAAAATATTAGGACAAAAATCAGACGCAAGTTTTTAGAAAGAAACTTGATTAAATACTATTTAAAATGAAATTAAAACAATTATTGCTGTCTATAGGCTTGACAATTTATGTATTAGGAGCAAATGCTCAGGGTTGGAATGGTGACTTAGGAAATGGAAAATACAAGAACCCTATTTTGCATGTGGATTACTCAGATCCGGATGTATGTGCAGGAAAAGAAGGTTATTATATGACTGCTTCCAGTTTTAACAGTTCTCCGGGACTTCCCATTCTTTTTTCCAAAGACCTTGTAAACTGGCAATTGACTGGATACGCATTACAGAATCAATTTCCTGTTGAACATTTTCGTACCGTACGCCATGGCGATGGAGTTTGGGCTCCTTCAATTCGGTATCATAATGGTGAGTATTATATTTATTGGGGTGATCCTGATTTTGGAATATACATGGTCAAAACTAAAGATCCTGCGGGCACTTGGAGTGAGCCAGTATTGGTAAAAGAAGCAAAAGGAATTATTGATACCTGTCCGTTTTGGGATGAGGATGGAAAAGCCTATCTGTCTTATGCTTTTGCAGGCAGCCGTGCCAACGTAAAGACTGTTTTAATGTTATCAGAACTTGCGCCAGATGGTACCAAATTAATTGGTAATCCGGCGATGGTCTTTGATGGACATAATGGTCACACCACTGTCGAAGGATCAAAAATGTACAAGCTAAAAGGATATTATTGGGTTATGGCTCCGGCCGGAGGTGTAAAACCGGGATGGCAATTGGCTATGCGTTCCAGGAATGTTTGGGGGCCATATGAGTCTAAAATTGTACTGCATCAGGGAGATACAAAAATGAACGGACCACACCAGGGAGCATATGTTGAAACTCCAAACGGAGACGGATGGTTTATACATTTTCAGGATCGTTGGGCTTATGGGCGTGTTGTTAACCTTCAGCCGGTTAACTGGAAAGAAGATTGGCCAATCATGGGTAAAGACACCAACAAAGATGGTATTGGAGAACCGGTTATGGAGTTTACAAAACCTAATGTTGGACAAAATTATCCTGCAACTCCACTGGTTTCATCAGATGAATTCAATGGACATCAGTTTGGATTGCAATGGCAATGGCAGGCTAATCAAAACCCCGGGGAACAATGGGGGTGGCTGTCTGCTAATCTTGGATTTATGCGTTTAAACTGTATCCCCCGTAACGAAGAGGTGAAATCGATGTGGATGATGCCTAATTTGTTATTACAAAAATTTCCCGGTGCTAATTTTACTGCAACAGCAAAACTCAGTTTCGAAAATAATCCGGATGCAGAAGAAAGCAGTACGGGTTTGATCGTTTTTGGTGAAGATTACTCGTACATCGCTATAGAGCAGGGCAAAGACGGAAAGTTGAAATTGGTGCAGCGCCAGATGAAAGACGCCCGTACTTCTAAAGATACAGAAACAGAAATAACAGTGATATCTATCGATCAAAAACAGGTTTATTTCCGTGCGAAAGTAGAAATGGTACAAAACAAAGAGCCTTTTGATGCTAAAGTTACTTTTTATTACAGCACTGATGGCAAAACATTCAAAGCATTTGGAGAACCTTTCAAACCAACTGCAGGGCGTTGGGTGGGAGCAAAGATTGGACTTTTTGCAACCGGAACAAAGTCTATTAGTGATAGCAGTTATGCTGATTATGATTGGTTTAGAGTAGAAGAAAATAAGCAATAACCTAAAAAAACAGGTGTCAGGCTGAGTGGAGTCGAAGCCCTTGTTGTGTAAAAAGCCTTCGACTACGTTTATCCTGAGCGAAGCCGAATGGACTCAGGATGACATTAAATTACCGCCAACGAGTTTAAAAAAAAGAATTAATTATGGTAAAAATAAAAACAGTTTCCCTTATTGGAATAGTAATGTTCTCCCTTATTTTCTGCAGCAACAGGATCATTGCTCAAAATACATCCCAACTAAAAAGCAAGGTGTCAGAAGATAAGAATCTTCCTTTCAAAATGCCGGAAGTACAGATTCCAAAGTTTAAAACAGATACATTGAGTATTGTTGATTTTGGAGCTGTTCCAAATAACAAGGTGCTTTGTACAAAAGCAATTAATGATGCCATCAAAAAATGTTCTGAGTCAGGCGGAGGCGTTGTTGTTATCCCATCAGGATTATGGACTACTGGTCCAATATACCTGAAAAGCAATGTTAATCTGCACACAAAAAACGGAGCTTACGTTTTGTTTACACCTGATTTAGGCCAATACAAACTGATCAGTTCCTATTTTGAGGGCAATAAGGTCATTCGATGCGAATCTCCTATTATGGGAGTTGATTTAGAGAATATTGCAATAACAGGAGAAGGAATTTTTGATGGAAATGGTTCAAAATGGAGACCTGTCAATATTGGAAAAGTGAGTGATGGACAATGGAAGAGTTTCGTCAATTCGGGAGGAGTCCTGTCAAAGAATGGCAAAGTATGGTACCCTTCAGAAGAGGCTTTAATTGGTAATGAACAAAAAGACAAACTTCCAAAAGTAGCTACTATTGAAAACATGAAACCCTACAAACAAGCGTTGCGTCCGGTAATGGTTAGCCTTGTAAATTGTAACAAATTGCTGTTGGATGGGGTTACTTTTCAGAATTCACCAGCGTGGAATGTTAATCCATTAATGTGCGAAAATGTTACTTTAAGTAATCTAACCATTCGCAATCCTTCGTATTCTCAAAATGGTGACGGACTTGATTTGGAATCTTGCCGAATCGGTACTATAACCAACTGCCGTTTTGATGTTGGTGATGATGCTATCTGTATAAAATCCGGTAAAGATCAGGAAGGACGTGAGCGCGGAAAACCAACCGAATTATTTGTAATTAAGGACTGTGTCGTTTATCACGGTCATGGCGGATTTGTAATAGGCAGTGAAATGTCGGGTGGAGTTCGCAACCTGTTTGTTAAGAACCTTACGTTTATCGGTACTGATTGTGGATTGCGCTTTAAGTCAACCCGTGGCCGCGGAGGTTTAGTAGAAAACATCTGGATTGAGGATGTTAGAATGACTGATATTCCTACAGAGGCAATTCGTTTTGAAATGTATTATTTTAATAAATCTGGAGTTGAGGATCCTCTTACCGGCGAAATGATTGTAGAAAAGGCTCCTGTATCTGAGACTACTCCTGTTTTCAAAAATATGTACTTTAAAAATATTTATGTTGACGGAGCTAAACAAGCAGTAAAAATTATGGGAATCCCTGAGATGCCTGTTGAAAATATTCAATTTAAAAACATGATTGTTCGATCAGATGTTGGAATTCTAATTAATTATGGGAAGAATATTGAATTTGATAATGTTGACTTAAAACTTTCGAAAGCCGGAGTTTCATCCAGACTTTTCAATAGTCAGAATATTAATTTCAAAAAATTTGGCACTGCGGGAGAAAATCAGGTGTTTTTAGTGGGCGGAAACACAACTAAAGATATAAATGTCAATATGCACAATAGAAAATTAAGTGCAAAAGACATAAAAGTTTTGGAATCGATTAAAAATCAGGTAAAAATAACGGACTAATTCTTCACTATGTCAGGCTGAGCGGAGTCGAAGCCCTTTCCTGGTACAAAGCCTTCGACTCCTCCGCTCAGGGTGACAATAATTTTTAAAAGATATAAAGGAGTATCAAAATCCTGAATCAGGGAAAAATTAATAACTATCTAACCAAAAACCAACCAAAAAATGAAGAAACAATACTTTATGTACTTATTACTGATACTCTTTTCAGTAATGGGATTTTCGCAAACAACTGTAAAAATTGAAGCCGAAAGTTATAATTTAAATTCAGGTGCAAAATCAGAAAATAATGCCGCACTTTCCGGAGGAAAAAATGTTGGATATATTAAAAACAATACCTGGATTAGTTTCACCGGACATGTATTTAATCAATATGACACTAGTTTTAATATAGCTGCAGCCGGAGCAGTCGGAGGAACAATTGAGTTGCGACTGGATTCGTCAACAGGAACTTTAATCGGAACTGCAACAGTAAGCGGATCCACCGGATTTAGCGATTACAAAATGTTTTCGACAGTAATTACGTCTACAACCGGTACACATGATTTATATCTGGTTTTTAAACATCCAACAAGTACAGGTTACTTGTTCAATATAGATTATTTAGAAAAAGTCACTACTATTCCGGGCGCAGTAACATATACTTTGGCAACCAATGTTAGCCCTTTTTCATCGGGAACAATTTCTTTGAATCCTGCGGGAACCAATTTTAGTGAAGGAACCGCAATTACATTAACCGCAAATAAAAATTTCGGATATAATTTTGTTCGTTGGACAGATGGTAACGGAACTCCTGTTTCAACGGCAAATCCATATACTTTTACGATTAATTCAAATGCTGCTCTTGTTGCAGAATATGCAACAGTTGATACGTATACCTTAAACGTAAATGTTGCCGGAGCATTTGGTTTAGGCGAATACACAGTTTCTCCTGCCGGAAAAGATGGCGCGTTTTCTGTTTACGAAAAGGGAACCAATGTTACGATAACCGCTGTTGAAAATGATATTATTAAATTCAATAATTGGTCTGATGGATCAACAGCATTAAGTACTTCTGTAACAATGACTGAAAACAAAAGTATCACTGGGACTTATGATAATGCAACATTTATAGCGGGCTGGACATTTAAGAACGATCAATATGCGAACCCAAGAGTTGCCGAATTATTTTCTAAAGTTGAAAATAAACCGCAGTTATCTGCTTATAATGTTACGGATAATGTTTTTGCTCCTAATGTGAGACTCATAAATAGAGGTGGAGTAAATGGTGTAGGTGTATGGAACACAAACAGAGGCGAATTCTTCTGTTTTATGACCTCTTTTTCAACTGTCGGATATAAAAATATAAATATTTCATCAGGACTGATTGGTTATTATTATGGTTGTAACGAATGGACTTTTCAATATTCACTTGATGGTGTAAACTTTCAGAATATTTCCGGTTTAACTACAATAAATACCAGTTCGGTTACGCCAATCGGAGGAATACTTCCTGTTGAAGCAGAAGGAAAAGAAAAAATATACATCAGATGGTTTCCGAATATTAACGGACCAAAACACGGAAGTGCTACAGACGTAACCGCAACAGTATTGTCTAATGTGATGATTAAAGCAGAGGAAGTTTTTGTTTCGGATGCAGTTGCTCCAATACTTTTGTCTTCGCTTCCTGCAGCCGCTTCAACTACAGTTGGTGCCAGCGGCAATATTATCCTTAATTATGATGAAAAAGTTCAGTTAGGCACTGGACAGGCAGCACTTAATGGGAAAAATTTAAATGCTGAGTTTATAAATAAAACAGTAAAATTCAGTTATTTCGGATTAGAATATAATACACAATATACTTTCAGTTTACCAGCAGGACTAGTTACAGATCTTTCCGGGAATCATGCCCAAGCAGTGAATTTGATATTTAAAACAATGGAAAAACCGATTCCTGCGAAACGTGTATTTAATTTGATTGTAGATGCGAATGCAACAGCAGATCAGGTGACTTCCGGAAAATATGTAAAAACCATTGCCGAGGCATTTAATGCAGCACCTTCTAATTCTTCAGCCAGATTTTTGGTACTGATTACTAACGGAACTTATAATTTGGGTGGCGATGGTACAAGTCCGCAGGGGATTTTGCTTCAGCTTCCGTCAGGGAAAAATAATGTGTCATTAATTGCCCAGTCAAAGGATAAGGTAATTCTTCAGGGAAATCCCGGGCAGGGAATTAAAAACCCGGTACTCTCTATTGAAGCTAATGATTTATATATGGAAAATATAATCATTGAGCATAAAGACGGAGTGGTTAATTCGGGTCAGAAACCCGCTCTTAATCCTGCCGGAGACAGAAATGTCTATAACGGAATCAAACTGAGAAGCAGACAAGACACACAGGTTACAGGCGGTAATAGAAGTTTTTACTATAAATCAACAATCGAAGGTGATGTAGATTTTATCTGTGGAGGTGGAACACATTGGTTTGAAGAGTGTAAACTGGTTTCAGTTGGAGGCGGTTATATCGTGGCTCCAAATCATACTGCCGATATTAAGTACGGCTATATTTTTAATAACAATACCATTACTGCAACTACCAATTATTATTTAGGACGTCCCTGGCAAAATGCTCCGAGAGCTGTTTATCTAAATACAACAATGGTAAACGAACCTAACACTCAAGGCTGGACAAGTATGGGAACATTACCGGCACTTTTTGCAGAATACAATAGCGTAAATGCAAATGGAGTAGCGGTTAATACTGCTAACAGAACCAATATATTTACTGTAAGCGGTGTTGCTCAGACAGGAAATTATAATCCTGTTCTAACCAAAGCACAGGCAGATGAATACACAATAGAAAATGTCCTTAGCGGAACAGACAAATGGGATCCGCGTTTAGTAGTGGAACAAATAGGAGCTCCAGCCAATCTTTCAAACCTTGGAAATAACACACTTAAATGGGATGATAATCAATATGCAATTTGCTATGTTGTGAGCAGAGACGGCAAAGTGTTGGCAATTACAACAGATACCACTTATGTAGATAATACCGCAACAGGAAAACCCGTGTATGCTGTACAGGCAGCTAATGAATATGGAGGTTTAAGCACTGTGAGTACTTTAGATATTTTGGGATTAGGAACAAACGAAGCAAGCAAAGTAAATGCATATCCAATACCTACAAATAATATTGTCAACCTAACATTGCCTGCAGAACTTGGAAGTCTGAATTATGAGATTTATTCCATTCAGGGACAAAAAGTTAAAGAAGGTGCGTTGGCAGAAAACGAGACCCGATCAGTAGATTTAAGCATGTTGACCTCCGGTGTATACATTATTAGTATGAAAAATGCAGAAGGAGTTATTTATAAAGTGAAAGTGATTAAAAATTAGTGTGAAGATCATATAAACTATTTAACAAAATCAAAACAAAGTAAAATGAAAAAACAATATTTTATTTCCGTATTACTGATACTATTTTCAGTAATAGGTTACGCAGAAACTATTAGAAGAATTGAAGCCGAAACGTATAGCGGAAATTCCGGAGCAAAGAAAGAAACTAATGCTGCTCTTTCCGGTGGAGGCAACGTTGGGTATATTAAAAACGGTACATGGATTAAATTTACCGGAGAAGTGTTTGATCAATATGATACCCGTTTTGATATACTGGCTTCCGGAGCAACCGGTGGGAATATTGAGTTTCGATTAGATTCGACAACAGGAACTTTAATTGGAACAGCAACTGTATCAGGATCTACAGGATTTAGTGATTATAAAAAATTTTCTGCCACTATTGCACAAACAACGGGTGTACACGATTTATATCTGGTTTTTACCGGAGTAGGAACTGGATATTTGTTCAATATTGATTATTTTGAAAAAATCACGAGTGATCCCAATGCTGCTACTTTTACTTTGACAACGAATGTTAGTCCTGCTTCATCGGGTACTATTTCTTCGAATCCAGGGGGTACTATTTTTAGCCAGGGCAGTGTAGTAACATTAACAGCAATGGATAATTTTAGATATAATTTTGTTCAATGGGTAGATGAAAATGGCGCAGTTGTTTCTACAAATAGCACAATTGCAATTACTATGACTGCAAATACTACTCGTGTTGCACAATTTCAGGCGGTTACTTTTCCTGATATTGCTTCTACTCAGATGCAGCCAAACATTCCTTCTGCACAGTTTGTAATTACAGAGTTAATATATGGAGGCAGTACGGCTAATCTTGATAATTCGGCAGCAATAAATGCTGCTATTACTGCTGCAAACGCTACAGGCGGCGGCACTGTTGTTATCCCTGCTAATGCTTCCCCTTTTTTGAGTGGTCCTATTACCATGAAAAACAATGTTAACCTTTTTATTTCAGCTGGAGCTACCTTACAATTAATGCCTTACGGAAATGGGAACGGACTTCCTGCCGGTTCTTATCCAAATAGTGGATCGGCAGATGCTTATACAACCTTTATTTATGGAGAGAATCTTAATAATATCGAAATAAGCGGAACGGGTACTATTGAAGGAAATGGTAGTGCCTGGTGGACTGCCTTTGATGCTACAGGTATTGGCCGTCCCGGTATCATACGTTTTAAGGCCTGTAATACGGTTTTAATTACTGGTATTACAATACAAAACGCTCCAAATGTTAGCATTACTATGGGAAAAAGTGGCAGTAGTCAGGGATCAAACGGGACGGTTAAAAATGTAACTGTTATCGCACCTTCATCTGCGCCAAACACAGATGCCCTTGATGTCTGGTACTGGAACGGACTGGATGTATTAAACTGTTATTTTTCTGTAGGAGATGATAATGTGGCGGTAGATACCAATTCTCAAAATGTTACAGTTAAAAACAGCAGCTTTGGTGATGGTCATGGTGTTTCAGTTGGAAGTTATACCTCTAACGTAAGCAACCTTATCGTAGATAATTGTAATTTTATTGGTACTTCAAACGGATTTCGTCTTAAATCCAATAATACTCGTGGTGGAGGGGAAACTAATTTTAACTATTCGAATGTTATCATGAGAAATGTATCGACTCCTTTTGCTATTACCAGCTGGTATCCTAAAGAACCTACAGCTGCACCATCAACTCTGGTGGCTGGGACTGTCACGAGTACAACCACAGCCTGGAAAAATATTACGTTCAAAAATATTACTGTAACCAATTCTGACAATGCCGGTATAATTTATGCTTTACCGGAATCTTTTGCCACCTCTGTAGTTTTCGATAATGTGAAGATTAGCGCAAACACTAAAGGAATGGTTGCTAATTTCGTAACAGGACTTGTTTTCAAAAACTGTTCCTCTATTACTATTCCAACTGGTAAAGGGGATGCGCTTATTCCTTATAAAGCAGAAACAATAAGCGGGAGCAACATAATAAACGGCATCAATACAACGACAGGAGCCTCGACAACATGTAATTTATCAGTTGGGGATGTAAATTTTACTAATAAATTTTCTTTTTATCCAAACCCGGTAAAGGGAGGTAATTTTACTATAAATACGGATTTAGGGATTGAAAAAATTGTAATTTATAACCTTTCCGGTGCAAAGATAAAAGAGCTAAACGGAAATCATTCAACTCAACAGACCATTAATGTAGAAGGATTTTCTGCTGGTTGCTATTTTGTGCAAATTATGTTGGAAAATGGTAAAATTAGCACGGCGAAGTTAATCAAAGAATAATCGGTTTGCTGTCAATACTTTTGTGTTTTGGAAATAGAAACAATAAAAGAATCAAAAGAATAATTGTTAAATAAGTTTTTAAATTTGGGGATTGTTATTAGCATTTATGATGAAAGTAATGATCCCTATCACATTGGGTAGGTTCTGCTGTTAATTACATCTATAACTTCTTAATTAAAAATTTAAACAAATAAAATGGTATGAAATCAAAATTTGCAGCATCAATATTTTGTCTGGCAGCTTGCCTTATAATCATGGCTTTCAGTACAAAAAAGTCCAATATAACAACGGTTTATTTAATTGGAGATTCAACTATGGCAGATTATGCCAATAATTATGAACCGGGAAAAGATTATATGAAAACCAGATATCCTGTTACGGGCTGGGGACAGGTTTTTCAGCAATTTTTCGCCAAAGACAGTCTAAGACAACTGAATAATTTGATAAAATCGGATAGTGTTTTTGTAGATGACCGCGCCAGGGGAGGAAGAAGCACCAGGACATTTTTTCAGGAAGGGCGTTGGAGATCTGTATATGAAAATCTTAAAAAAGGGGATGTTGTTATCATGCAGTTTGGTCATAATGATGGAGCTGTAGATAAAACGGAAAGATATGTGGATGTTGAAGGATATAAAGAATTTTTAAGACTGTTTGTATCACAGGCAAGGGAAAAAGGAGCTTATCCAATTATCCTGACTCCTGTTGCAAGAAATTTTCCATGGAAAGAAAATATTTTAAACGATGTTCACGGCGAATATGATAAAGCGCCTAAAGATGTCGCAGCTGAGATGAAAGTGCCGTTAATAGATTTGAATAAAGCTTCAAGAGAATTTTTTACCAAAAAAGGAAAGGATTTTGTGTCCGAAAATTATTTTATGAATTTACCTGCAGGCGTATACGAAGCTTATCCGGAAGGTCAAAAAGATAATACCCATTTTCAAACCAAAGGAGCAACAGAAGTAGCAAGACTTGTTTTTCAAGGGATGAAAGAATTGAATTCTAATTTTAAAAAATAATAAATAGCGGTATGAAGAAGAAAAACGACTTATACAAATCCTTCCATTATTGATAATTGGAATTCCGAATACGGTTATTGATTATACAAATAAAATTTATGAAAACCTCCCCAAAAAAGTTAAGACCTATAATTTCAATTTTGCTTATTGTTTTATCGGTCACAAGTTCATTTGCCCAAAAGCAAAGAATTGTGCAGGATATATCCAATAATGACTGGCAGCTTTGGCTGGATCCAATTGCCCAATGGCAAAATGATGTATTATTCACTCCTCCGGTGGATGTTAAAAAATTACCAATTAATTTGCCTACTGGCGGTTGGCAGGCACTTCAAAAAGGAGAAAACAAAACAGTACATCTTCCGGCAACAGTCGAAGAATTCCATTGGGGAATTAATAAAAACCCTTTTGGAGTTTCGGGTAATTATTTGGGGATTTCATGGTTTACTACTCAAGTCAACGTGCCATCATCAATGAAAGGCAAGCGAATTGTTTTGCATTTTGAAAGCGTTCGTTTTAGGGCTGAGGTATTTGTAAATCAAAAATTAGCAGGTTATGATTTAATCAACGGAACTCCTTTTGATGTAGATATTACTGATTATGTAACTATCGGAAAATCGAATTCTATAGCCGTTAGGATTACAGATCCAAACGGAAATTTCGATTGGAGAGACAGTTCGAATTATATGTGGGGAGATTATCGCACCAACCCAACTCACGGATTTGGCGGAATTACAGGAAAAGTTAGCCTTGTGGCAACTGATAATGTTTTTGTGAATGATATTTTCATCAAAAACAAGCCTGCTTTGAATGAAATTGATACCGAAATTTCATTGACAAACAATATTCGGGAAACTTTTAAAGGAAATGTTTTATTAGAAGTAAGCGAAAGAAAGTCAGGGAAATCAGTTTGGGAAAAAAGCTTTCCAATTGAAGCCATAACTGGAGATAATGCATCACAATCTTTTACGATTAAAATCGATAATGCAAATCTTTGGGATGTGGATAATCCTAATTTATATGTACTAAAAGCTACACTGAAAAAAGACAAAGAGGTAAAAGATATCGTAGAGAAAAAGTTCGGTTTTCGTTGGTTTGAAGTCAGGGAAATTGATGGAGACAAACAGTTTTACCTGAACAACAAACGAATTGTAATAAGAACGGCAATATCCTGGGGCTTTTGGCCTGTAAACGGAATTGCACCAAGCGATGAACTGGCTAAAAAACAAATTGCAGATGCCAAAGCACTTGGTTTGAATATGCTTAATTTTCACAGAACTATTGGTCAGACCAATGTTCTGGATTATGCCGATGAAATGGGATTGCTTTACTATCAGGAACCTGGAGGAAATCAGTTTCCGGCAAATCAGTTCAATCCTAAAAACGAATTACAAAAGAAACAAGCTGATTTTTATTTTGCAGCACGTGATGAAAAATTCTTCAGAATGATCAAGCGTGACAGAAGCCATCCTTCGCTTGTCATCTATAATATGCACAACGAAAGAGGAGCAGAGCCACAAAGACTAGACAGCCTGCAAATGCTGGCCGGTCACAAGCTGGATCCAACAAGAATAATGACGTACAACTCCAGTAATGGGCCAATAAAAATGGGACCAGATCCACGATTTAAATTACATCTTTTGCCTTACAGCAATCAATTTTATAATTATGGATGGTTTGATCAGCATCATGCAGGAGGTCCCGGAGTTTATCATGATAATTTATACAGCAGCCCTGAAAAGTATGCAAAGTTCACGGATCATAAAGACGAAATCATTTATTATGGAGAAGAGGGTGCCATAGGGACACCGCCAAGATTACAGTTGATTAGAGATGAAATTCTGAAAAGAGGCAAAAATATCGGTTGGGAAACAGACGATTATTTGAAATGGTATGATGCTTATGATAATTTCCTGAAGAAAAATGATTTCGAAAAATCTTTTGCAAATGTGGACAGTCTGACCAGACAAATGGGAAATGTGTCTTTTTATTATCAAGGTCGAACCATTGAAAATGTACGAATCAATAATACAATTGATGGTTATGCGGTAAATGGCTGGGAGAGCATGAAGCTGGAAAACCATTCCGGGATTGTAGATAATTACCGAAATCTTAAAGGAGATGCTGATGTAATTGCCCGTTATAACAAACCTCTGTATGTAGCAGTAAAATTGACTAATAAGGTTTTATTAGTGAAAGATACAACAGTGGTAGATTTTTTCATTGTGAACGAAAAGGATATCAAAGGGAAATTTGATTTACGAGTTAAAGCAATCAATAACAAGAAAGAAGTTTGGACAAAAACAATTCCGGTAAATGTAACTGGTGGAATTAAGTACGGAGAGTTACTGTCTTCTAAAAATACTTTTGTACCACAAACCGAAGGTTACACGAAGATTACTGCCGAATTGGTATCAAAAGATAATGCCGTCGTAGCCAGTGGAAGCGACGAATTATTTGCTGTAAAATTGAATAAAGCCAAAATTGCTTCTAACATTATGGTTGCAGATACGACGGGAGTTGTTGGAAAGTATTTTGATTCGGAAAAGATAAATTTCAAAAACTATAAAAGCGGAAATCCATCCGGTAATTGTTTAGTGATTGGCGCTTTTAAACCACAGCAGACAGGAAATCCATTGGTTACGGATCTTTTAGAATGGGTAAATAACGGAAATACGATTGTAGTAGTCAATGATATCGATATTTGGTCAACCTATTTTGCCAAAAAAGAAGTCGTTGATTACAGAGGATTCAAAACATTAGGAACATCGTGGTACGGAGGGAATTATTTTGTAAAAGAAACAAAATGGTTTGAGGGTTTGCCTCAATCCTGCGTGTTCAACTGGGAATACCAATGTTTTGCAGCCTATAACAAAAACAGAATTGGACTCCGAATGTTTAATGGCGAAACTATCGTTGGATGTGTTTCCGATCATAAACAAGAGGTATATTCTGCCTTAAGTGTGGTGTCTCACGGACGGGGAAAAATTATTTTTTGTACACTGGATATTTTTAGCTGTATAAAAGAAAATGAAGTAGTAAAAAAAGCAGAAGGTGACGGTGAGAATGCCGCCATAAGCACTTTTAATGTATCTATTAAAAACAAAGCAAATATTGTAGGACAACAATTGTTACTGAATCTCTTAAAATAATCTGAGTTTATTAAGAGTAATAAAATCACTTTAAATGGTTGGATATAATTATGTATAGCATTTCTTTCTGTTAATATCTAAGAATAAAATTTGCTTTTAATCAGTTAAATTCAGGTTTAACGCAATAGAATATGTTAGTTAAATTGTTAATAATAAGTGTATTATAATTTTGTCTTCTGGTCTGTTTTTGTCAGATAAATATTTATATTTGAGATATTGAGTATCAGTTTATTAATTTAAAATATATAAATATGGATAAAGCTATAAAACTACAAGTCCGCAAGGAATTAAATGGGCAGCAGCAGTTCAATATTATTAAATTAAAAGGCAGCCTGATTTCTAAAGGGTACACAGAAATTATCCATATACTGGATAAGGATGATGAATTTCATATCAACTCTTTTGCAACTACTGTAGAAATTACCAATGAAGTTCAGGAATATATTACTTCGTTTATTAACAATGAAAATTTAAGGGATACTATTACTCTTTTGAAATAAATAAGAAACGAAGATTATAGCGGAATGCTTTTTATAGAAGTAATCAATTCCTGCTATTTGCATTAGCCTTCGGGCAGGAGATTTTAATTTAATATATAGTTAAACAAAAATATCAATATAGGTAACTTCATCCGTGACAGGAATAATTCCGTGTTTTTGAAGTGCATTAAAGTACAGGCTGTCTCCGGTCTTAAGTATATATTCTGTATCGCCTACCTGCATTTTCATGCTTCCTTCAACCACAAAAACGAACTCTTCCCCTTCATGGGAAAGCTGATGCGGTATAACTTCCCCCTTACGCGCTACAAATAAGAAGGGCTGCATTTTTTTATTGTGATACTCAGAGGCATACGGAAATATTTGATACCCTTTTTCTGTCTTAACCAATTTTTCTATTGCGGTATTTCGGCTTGTCACAATAGCTTTATTCCACCCTTCCTGCTCCAGTAAACCTGATATGGAAGTGCCTAATACAGCAGCAATTTTCACCAGTGTTGCCACCGAAGGAATTGTTTTGTCGTTTTCTATTTTAGAAATCATGCTTTTAGACAACCCACAACTGTCTGCAACTTCCTGCAGGGTACGCTTTTGGTTTATACGCAATAACTTGATTCTAGATCCGACTTCAAGTGTATTTGCAGTTGTAATGGTACTGTTTTCTTTTTCCAAAATATCTTATTCAATTGTTTGCAGTCAGTTGTTTTATTTAGCATTAGAAAGTAACTTAAACATTTATCTAATGAAAAAGCTAAAATTAAAATCGAAATAAAGATACTGGTTTTTAATAATATATTATATATCTTTATCAACATTGTTGAATTAAAGTAAACACGTTTCATGATTACAACCATTGCGGAGATTTCCCGCATAAAAAACATACTATGCTAAAACTATCTAGGTATTGCCTTACCGTTATTATAATCCATTGTTTAACTGCAGTGCTGTATGCTCAAAGTCCAGAAATTAAAGTAGATCTTAAACAGGAAATTGCTCCCATGACCCCAGTATGGGCATGGTTTGGTTACGATGAACCCAATTACACTTATATGAAAGACGGTAAAAAACTTCTCAGTGAAATTGCTGCGTTGAGTCCGGTTCCTGTTTATGTGCGTACGCATAGTCTGCTGGTAACGGGCGATGGAACCGCGGCTTTGAAATGGGGTTCTACTAATGCATATACAGAAGACAGTAATGGAAATCCGGTATACAATTGGAAAATTATTGACAGTATTTTTGATACTTATGTTTCCCGGGGAATGAAACCTTTGGCTCAAATAGGTTTTATGCCTAAAGCTTTATCTACACATCCGGAGCCATACAGACATTATTGGAAACCCGGAGATCCTTACACAGATATTATTACAGGGTGGGCCTATCCACCGAAAGATTATGACAAATGGAGAAATCTTGTATATGAATGGGTTAAACATTCAGTAGCGCGTTACGGACAAAAAGAAGTAGAAAGCTGGTATTGGGAAGTTTGGAATGAACCTAATGGGCATTACTGGAAAGGAACACGTGAAGAGTTCTTTAAGATGTACGATTATGCAGCAGACGGACTTAAACAGGCATTGCCTACTGCAAAGATAGGAGGGATTAATATTGCCGGTACAAGAGGAAAGGGAGCGCAGGAGTGGACCAATGATTTTATTAAGCATTGTATTAATGGTATTAACTATGCTACAGGGAAGAAAGGTGCGCCAATGGATGCAATACTATTTCACGCAAAAGGCTGGCCTAAATTAGTAGACGGCTCAGTTCGAATGGATATGGCACCACAGTTAAACGACATAGAAACAGGTTTTAAACTCACGATGTCATACCCGGAAACAAAAGACCTGCCGATTATAATAGGGGAGTCTGATCCGGAGGGATGTGCTGCATGCGGAATGGCAACCAATCCTGAGAATGCTTACCGAAATGGTACCATGTATTCAAGTTATACAGCGGCATCGTTCGCCCGAAAATATATATTGGCAGACCAGACAAAAGCCAATTTTCTTGGTGCAGTATCCTGGTCTTTTGAGTTTGAAGACCAACCATGGTTTTATGGTTTTCGAGATCTCGCAACCAATGGGGTTGATAAGCCTGTGCTGAATGTTTTCAGAATGTTTGGTATGATGTCGGGAATGCGTTTAAATGTCCAAAGCAATCGTATGTATCCAATAGAAGAAGTGATCAAATCAAGTATTCGCGGTCCTCAGTCTGATATAGGTGCATTGGCATCAGGCGATTCAAAATCTGCAGCAATAATGGTGTGGAATTATCATGATGATGACAAACCAGGCCCTGAAGAAATTGTAAATGTTACTATTGAAAATATTCCAGTCAAAAAAGGCAGATTAAGTATTTATCTAATTGACAAAGAAAATAGTAACTCTTATGAAGTCTGGAAAAAAATGGGATCGCCAAAGAATCCTACGAGCCAACAGATCGATATGCTGGAAAAATCCGGAAAACTAAAATGCATATCCACTAAAAAAGTAAAAATAACTGCTGCTAAAACAATAGTCCCTTTAAAATTGGAACGTCAGGCTGTAGCTTTGATAAAACTGGACTGGTAATTACAATTAATTCTTAAAAACAAAAAAATGACATTTTATAAATACCTGCAATTAAGTTTTACAATACCATTTATTTTCATATGCATCAGCGGTTCATTACATGCACAACAATATAAAGACAATGTAGTATTACCGCAACCTTATGCCACAGCCTCTAGTAAGGTATTTGTAAAAGTAATAGGCTGGAAGGAGAATCAGGCACCTGTTGCACCGAAAGGATTTAACGTAACTAAATTTGCTGATGGTTTAGAAAATCCGAGATGGTTATATGTTTCAAAAAGCGGTGATGTGTTTGTTGCAGAATCAGGGACAAGAATACCAAAATCCAAAAGAAGTGATGAAAAGGATGAGTTTTTTGCCTCTAAGGCACAAAATTTTGGTAGTGCTAATCGTATTACGATGTTTAGGGATAAGGATAAAGACGGTATTTATGAAAGTAAATATGCTTATCTGGCTAATCTTAATCAGCCGTTTGGGATGCTGGTACTTGATAATTATTTTTACGTAGCCAATACGGATGAGATTTTGCGTTTTCCCTACAACGAGAAAGACACCACCAATTACGGTAAATATGAAAAAATAATTGATCTTCCTTCAGGAGGATACAACAATCACTGGACCAGAAATATCATTTCTAATGCGAAAGGTTCAAAAATATATATTACGGTAGGTTCAGAAAGCAATGTGGCAGAACGAGGTATTGAATCGGAATATAAACGTGCAAACATTCTTGAAATTAATCCTGATGGCAGTGGGGAACGCATTTATGCCAGCGGTCTCCGTAACCCTAACGGAATGGATTGGGCACCCGGTACAAAAACTTTATGGACAGCTGTCAATGAACGTGATGAATTAGGGGATGATCTTGTACCTGATTATACGACAAGTGTCAAAGATGGTGGCTTTTACGGTTGGCCGTATTCATACTTTGGACAAAATGAAGACCCGCGGCATAAAAATGAGCGCCCGGATCTTGTAAGCAGTGCGATTGTTCCGGATATTGCACTAGGATCACACACAGCTTCATTAGGCTTGACATTTTATCGTGGCAGTGCTTTTCCAAAGAAGTATAAAAATGGAATGTTCATAGGTCAGCATGGATCATGGAACAGGGCCGAATTATCCGGTTACAAGGTTGTTTTCATCCCTTTTAAAAATGGATTACCATCGGGTAAGCCGGAAGATTTTTTGACGGGTTTTATAGCAGATGCAGACAAGAAAGAAGTGTACGGACGTCCGGTTGCCGTAGCCGTATTGCCGGATGGCTCCTTGCTGGTAACCGATGATGCCGCAAAAACAATATGGCGTGTAAAAGCAAAAATATAATTGTATAACACGCCATATTTTGAGAGGCTAATTTATTTTACCGTAAAATCTAAAGTTTGTACGTTGCTTGAATTCGGTCCAATTATTACTTTAAAATCACCGGATTCCAGCACTTTTTTGAGTTCATAATTATAAAACATCAGTTTTTCAGGAGTTATGATAAAAGTGACATTTTTAGTTTCACCAGGCTTTAGATGTACTTTTGTGAAATCTTTTAATTCCATTACAGGTCTTGAACCTGAACTTATCAAATCGTGAATATAAAGCTGTACAATTTCGTCACCTTCCATTTTCCCAGTATTTGTTATCGGAATTGTAACGGTTATATTTTCTGTTTTCGAAATGCTTTTTTTGTCTAATTTAGGTTGGCCGTATTGATAAGTGGTATAAGATAATCCGAATCCAAACGGAAATAATGGTTTGTTTATTTCGTTTACATAACTTCTCATTCTGCTTGGCTGACGGTCATAATACACAGGTAATTCTCCTACTGATTTAGGAATTGTAACAGCTAATTTTCCCGATGGATTTACTTTTCCAAATAGAATATTAGCTAATGCCGTACCTGTTTCCTGTCCTAAATAAAAGGCTTGAATAATCGAAGGAATATTCTTTTCAACATAATTTATAGAAAGCGGCCGTCCGCCAAAAATAACAGCAACAATTGGTTTTCCGGTAGCGACTAATTCTTTTATCAAATCATCCTGCAACCCTAAAAGATCCAAACTTGTCCGGTCTCCAAGATGATTTTCTCCCCAGGCTTCTCGGCTAAAAGCAACAGTTTCGCCAATAGCTAAAACGATAATATCACTATTTTTCGCAGCTTCAACAGCATCTTTTATCAATCGGCGATCATCTGCTTCAGAGTTTGGAGTTTGTACTTTATCTGCCCAAAAAGAAGATTCTTCCAAAGCTAATTTGCATCCTTCAGCATAAGTTACTTTAAAATCGTTTCCTGCAAAAGTTATAATTCCATTAAGTAAATCAATTCCGTTTCTTGGCTCGGCAGAATATCCTCCAAAATGAACACCTTTTGCTAAAGGTCCAATAACAGCTAAAGTTTTGATTTTTTGTTTATCAAGCGGTAAAAGGTTGTTTTGGTTTTTAAGTAAAATAGCTGCTTTTTCAGCTGCTTCTAAAGCTAATTTTTTATTTTCAGGTGTATTTGTAACCGATTTCATTTTCGAAGCATCCGCATAAGGATTGTCAAATAACCCCATTTCAAATTTAAATTTCAGAAATTTTCTTAGCGATTCATCTACAATTTTTTCGGATAATTTTCCTGATTTTACTAAAGTATCCAGTGAATTATAAGAACCGTTATTGAATTGCAAGTCTAAATCAATTGTATTTTCGATTGCAATTTTACCCGCTTCACTATCGGATTTTGCAAAGTGATGTAAGTTGTGGATTTGATCAATAGCACTTTGATCAGACGTTATAAATCCTTTAAAACCTAATTGTTTTCTTAAAACATCTTTTATAAGCCAGGCGTTGGCATGATTTGGAACACCGCCAATCTCATTATAAGAAGGCATCAAACTTACCGGATGTGCATTTTTAATAATATATTCAAAGGGAAATAAATCATTGTTCATCAAATCGTAGTTTGAAATATTTATTGGAGCTGTATTCCTTCCACCTTCAGGCTGACCATGAGCTACAAAATGTTTGATCGTTGTCCCCACATGATTATGGTCCGGTTTTGCATTTCGACCTTGATACCCATTTACTTCGGCATTTCCCAGCATTGCCACGAGATACGGATCTTCAGAAAACATTTCTTCGATTCGTCCAAAACGAGGCTCTCTGGCAAGATCCAGATTTGGAGTGTACAACTGAATAACACCACGGCTTCTGGCCTCCAGTGCAGCAGCGTTATAAATACGTTCTGCCAATTCAGGATCCCAAGTACTGCCTAATGCAATTGCCTGAGGAAATACCGTTGCACCTCTGGCCATGTAGCCATGAAGCCCTTCGCCAATAAATTCGATTGGAATTTTTTTACCTGTTGAAGTACTCCATTTCTGAAAAGAATTAAGCACTTTTACATACATTTCAGGTTCAAAATTGATGTCCAGGTTTAATCCTCCAATTCCATTTGGATAATATTTTGACAAACTATCCCCATCCATTTCGCCATTTTCTTTCATGAATTTTTTGAACCCATCAAAAGAGCGAACTTGCAATTGCATTTTTTTATCCTCGATTGACATTTTTTTTATTAAAGCTTCCACTTTAATATCAATAGCTGTTTTTTGGGTGGATTGTGCAGAAGTTGATATAGTAACTGTTACTGCGATTAGTAATAAAATATTTAGTTTCATTTTTTTATTTTATAAATGAGTTTTTGGTGATGATTATATTTTCTTCTTATCAACAAAGAATAGTATGAAAGTGAAATGATATAAATCTTTTTCCATACTTCAAATCTGTCTGATTCAAAGTCATTTTTTTACTCCCAGTTCAGGAGCTAATGACACATAATTGGATAATAAATTAATATAATTAATTTGATATGTACAACTGTTTTCTGTAATCTCCCAGGAATTCAATGGCCAGGATGTATTTATATCCCTATAAAATTTCATTGGAGGTTCATTTTGGGGAATTGTTTCAGAATTGCAAATCGGATTAGCCGGACAAGCACTAAAATCCCATTTGTAATCCTTGTTGGGCCCTCCTGTCAAAAAGCCCGGTGGAGGTCCGTAAGTTGAAACACCAACCTGATCCCAAAGAGAACTCCCGTTAGTGAACCACGTATGGTAAAATTGCGAAACACTGTTTTCTGCACCATATTGTTTCATATTAGATAAATATACTAGGTTTAATGGATTTGCCCCATGAATATAATGTAAATAGTTTTCAGCTATTTCTCTTGCAATGGTATTTTTGGTTTTGTCTATACCAAAATGAATTAAATCGGTATATAAAATGGCAATAGATGATTTTATAGAATTACTTCCCCACCCATAATAATCAGAATAGGATAAATAGGCATCTTTTTTCTCAGTGTAGGCTTTAAAATAATTTTCATATGATATCATTGCGGTTTTGTATTTGTCATTAATTTCATTTACAACCTTTTATTGGCACCCTTAAGTTAGCATGTCCAAGCACAAACTGACTATAAGTATTGAGGATGCCATTGAAGGATTGAAGATTGCTATTCTGGCTTCACAATAACTTTTTCATAGCTTTAGGTGCTTTGCAAAAAACTTGACGTGGTTTTGTTTTGAATATTTGTTAATGATTCAAAGTTTCCCTGATTAAAATGTTTTCATATAACAAATAACAAATTGTCTCCCGTCATAAGATGGTGATATGAAGGATGTTGATTTTTCGTGTTTAGCACCAAATAATTTTTTTGTAATATAGGGATTCATCCAATAAGCTGCTTTTGTACTTAATATTCCGACACCAGCACCTAAAGCTACATCGGTTAGCCAATGCCTGTTATTGTACATGCGGAAAATTCCGGTTCCCGCTGCGACTGCATATCCCGCGACACCATACCATATCGATTTATCTTTGTATTCCTGATATAAAAATTCGGCACCAGCAAAAGCTATAGCAGTATGACCTGAAGGAAAAGAGTCATTCGAAGTTCCATCAGGTCTTTCAACATTGGTGATTGATTTTAATCCGAAAACTGTCACAACGGTTATAATTGTTGAAGTTGCAAGAATTACTGAGCGATCCCTCATATTATTTTTTCCTTTTACTCCAAAAGCATTAAGAGCATAAACTGAAACAGCAGGAGCATATCTGGAGAAATCATCTATTGAAACTTTACGATCAATATTTTCTGTTATTTCATCACGTATCTGAAAATTGAAACTTTTTATCTGTCCACTCTCTATTCCCCAAATTCCATAACCAATAAGAACAGTAGGAATAATAAGTTGTTTATAGCCGAACTTAATATTTTTTGCAGTATCATTTACAGTACTGTCTTTTTCAACTGAGTTTTGTGCCCAAGTAGAAAATAAAGTTATATGTAAAAAAACTAAAAGAATAAATTTCTTCATTGGAACCATTTTAAAATTATTATTTATTGTATTAAAGTGTTTTTCATAAATATCAATAATTAGCAAAATTATATTTTATACCATTATAGTTGAGAAATAGATTAAACTTTCAAATTAGGGATTTTTTTGTAAATAAACTAAATTCTAATTTATTAAGAAACAATTTTTAAGTTTTCTCACTTTTTATTAATTTATGATCCACTTAATGTAGGATTAGTCGAAGATTGTTTATTTACAATTCTATCATGACTACATTAAAAATGAATGAATTCAGATAAGCTTTGAAAACATAAAACTCCAAATGCTATTTGATTTTAGCGTTTTTTTATGGATCGTATTTTTGTCTCTGATAACTATATTTTTTTGCCGTAAAAGTGTGTTTTAGTTTGTGCAACGATTTAAATATGATAATTGCAACAATTGGGGTAGTTTTTTGATACAAAAGGATACCATGATATAATAAAGTTTTAAGGATGTTTGCAATACAATTTTTTTATTGCATGTAGCTGAATAGAAATGATGTTTTTAATTGGCTTTAACCTAATTTGTTAAATGAGCATTATCATTTTAATAGAAGTTTATTTGGATTAATAAGTCCTTCGCTTTTTTAAATCTATTTTTTGTAAATATTGTTTTTTGTTACCGCTCAAAATAATACTTCTTAAAGGGTTGCCTGAGATTAGCAAGGATTTTGAAATTATAGAAACATTTACTATGCTGCGTAATAATGTGGAAATCGAGTTGATTTGGGGTCGTCTCCAAATATACATTGTGCATGACAACTTTTAAATTGTATGGTTAAATTTAAGTTAGTTTACTTTAAACTAGGGAGTTTGCTAGTCTCCCTAGTTTTTTATTCTCTGATAAAAAACAATTGAACAAAAATATATTTTACTTTTATTTTTGTTTTCTGGATTTATCCAAAAATAAAAAGAAATACTTACAGCAAAGATTTTGAAATCAATAAAAATGATGTTTTTTTATTATCTTGTTAAACAATAATGATAAAGTATCAATGTAATACCAAGGAAATATAAAATAGCAACTCGTCTATAGGTATTAAAAAAAATTCAAATAAATATTTAAACAGCATGAAAAAAAAGAACCGTAAAAAAGTTATTTACGTTTTGACCAGTTTGGTTCTAATGATGTTTTTTGCCTGTAGCTCGAGCAGTTCAGTGAACAAGGAATCAGCTGAAATTCCTCAAATTATTAATCAAGCCGAAATTAATTCTATTAAAATATACCCAAATTATAATACAAACCCACTTCCTGCAGATGCAGCAGGTATGAAGAGTACTGCATCCGAAATTGCGGCAAAAATGGGCTTAGGCTGGAATATCGGGAACGCATTAGAAGCTACCGGAGGTGAGAGTGCATGGGGAAGTCCGAAAATTACTAAGTCATATATAAGCTTTGTAAAAAAGAGCGGTTTTAATTCTATAAGGATTCCGTGTTCCTGGAATCAGTATTCAGACCCAAAAACCGGAGAAATCAGTAAAGTATGGCTGGAAAGAGTAAAAGAATTGGTTCAATATTGTGTAGATGATAATATCTATGTTTTAATAAATATCCATTGGGATGGGGGATGGCTGGAAAACAATGTTACCGAAGCCAGGAAAGCAGAAAATAATGCAAAACAAAAAGCATTCTGGGAACAAATAGCGAGTCATTTAAGAAATTTTGATGAACATTTAATTTTTGCCAGTGCCAATGAACCAAATGTTGAAGATGCAGCACAAATGGCAGTTTTAATATCATACCATCAAACTTTTATTGATGCTGTTCGTGCTACAGGCGGTAAAAATGCGTATCGCATTTTGGTAATTCAAGGTCCTGGAACTGATATAGCAAAAACGAATTCCCTAATGAATAGTTTACCTGTTGATACTGTTGCTAACCGCTTAATGGTAGAAGTCCATAATTATACACCTTTCCCGTTTACACTTATGGAAAAAGATGCAGACTGGGGTAAAATGTTTTTCTATTGGGGTAAGAATCATCATTCTACTATTGAACCTGGCCGCAATGCTACCTTTGGAGAAGAGAGTGATCAGGATAAAAGTTTTCAGGAGCTTAAGGTCAAGTTTATCGATAAAGGTATTCCCGTTATTTTAGGTGAATATGGAGCATACAGAAGGAATGGAGGTTCCCAACTTCCTTTAGATATAGCAGCTCACCAGAATGCTGTAGATTACTGGATAACTTATGTTACCAAAAAGGCAATAGATAATGGAGTCATACCTTTCTTTTGGGACTTAGGGGGTGTTATAGACAGAAGTAATAATAAAGTTCTTGATCAGCGAACAATGGACGCCATTTCTGCGGGAGCAAATTAAATGGTCTTACTGCAGCCTATTTCAGTTTCAGGAACAAAAGTCGTTTTGATTTGAATATTTAGCACTGAATTAAAAAAGTCTATACACTTCAGGCGCAATGACAAAGGCAGATAGATAAACATTTGTTATATTTGGATGTTAGCAGAAAGCGAAAAGGAGAACCAATTGTCCTTTTTTGATAGGATTATGAAGGCAGTTTTACAATTGATTCTTATAAACCTGAGTTTATTGAAATAAAACAGGATATAAAGTACTCCTGATGTGAGGAATAAATATTTTTATTATTTAAAAGTTAAAAAAAATAAATCCAGAATAAATTAACCTAAATGTTTTCCTGTCTATTCTAAAGCTTTAAATATGAAAAAAATAAAAAGACAACTGTGTATACACGTGCTCATAATATTTTGGATTGTTTCTTTCCAAAATATTAGAGGGCAGTCGTCCTATGTTTTTCATCATTTAGAAACTAATGAAGGTCTCTCCAATAATAATGTGAAAGCATTTCTAAGAGATAGTTACGGTTTTCTTTGGATAGGTACAGAGTCAGGGCTAAATAGATATGACGGATACGGATTTAAAATCTATACAATTCATCCGGGTGTCCCTAATTCACTGTCTTCAAATGATATAAGTGGATTGCAGGAAGATGGTTTAGGTAATATCTGGATAGACTTAGGATACTCTTACATGGTATATAAAAGAGATAAAGATTCCTTTTCTGACCCAAAACTGTTGTTGCTTAATCTGGGGATAGAGTCGGAATTTAATGCTAAAGTTTTTGTCGATAAAAATCGTAATCTCTGGGTGATAAACAAAAATAAGGTGTTTTTTTATAATATCAAGAAAAAGAAAACCTCTGTATTCCAATTAAAAACTGCTGTAAAACAGGAGATTTCTATTGTGGATAATGTTGAATTTCTATACGCAATTCAATATGATTCAGGGATTTGCTGGAAACTGAATAAAAATTCCGGAGTTTTGACCTTCATAGAATTACCTGACTTTATAAAACAAAACGGTATTAATGCCACTAATATAATTTATGTAGATGGCAATAATGGTTTGTGGATTTGTTCGGATAAAAACGAACAGGTTTTTTACAAAAAGAATTCAATTGAAAAGTGGAAAAGATTAGAATTGATTTCGGGATTAAAAACTTCGGCAAATCATATAACAAGCATTATCGAGAATCAGCCGGGGCAAATCTGGATAGGAACAGATCACAAAGGTTTGTTTATTTATGACAAAGGAAAAGATTTGTTTAAAAATGTAGTATCTGATCCATGGGTTGAAACAGGCCCATCATCTAATAGTGTAAAATGTCTCTACAAAGACAACAATGAAACTATCTGGATTGGATACTATAAAAAGGGGCTTTCATTTTATCATGAAAGTTTCCGGAACTTTATCAATTTCAGGCATCCGGAGTGTTCCGATATCATGTCTATGATGGAGGATCATCACGGAAATATTTGGTTAGGAACAGATGGAAACGGATTATATATAAAAGAAAAAAACTCAGAGACCGTTAGGAAATTGCCTATTCCAGACATGGCAATTGTTTCCCTGCTGGAAGACAGGAAGCATCGTATTTGGATTGGTACCTATCAAAAAGGACTTTTTTGTTATGAAAATGGCAAAATGATCCAGTATACTACCAAGAACAGCAAAATAACCAGTAATAATATTTGGAATTTAAAAGAAGACAGGTATGGAAATGTATGGGTAGGACCATTAGGCGGAAAAATTCAGGTATTACCACCAGACTCAAATATTAATTCTTTGATTACCCCATTTGACGATACTGTTTATGCACTGGATATGTTTTATGATGGTGGTGACAAAATGTATGTTGGTACTGTAGCTGGCCTTTTAGTAATTGATATTACGAATTACAAAAAGACTTTATATCATGGCAATAAGAAAGGAAACCAAACTTTCCCCCAAGATCTAATTTCCAATATATACAAAGATAAACGTGGCCTTATATGGTTAGGTTGTAGTGAAGGACTGACCATCTGGAATCAAAAAAAGGACACTCTTTATTATTTTAATAAGGAAAGTGGATTATGCGATAATTCAATTAAGGGCATAACAGAAGATAATCTCAATAATATTTGGGTAACAACAAGCAACGGACTTTCAATACTTACTGTTACGCCTACATCAAATGGAGGATTTACTTTTTCAAGTAAAAATTATTCAGTCAAAGATGGCCTTATGAATAATTATTTTAATGACCGCGCTTTTTGCAAATTGCAAAATAATGATATTCTTCTTGGTAATGTGGAAGGATATACTATTTTGAATCCGAATAAAATGTACGAAAAGGACCAGTCCAAACCAAAAGTTATTTTTACTGAATTAACAGTCGGTAACAATATTATTCAGGTTGACTCCTATTATGATGGACATAAGCTGCTCGATCATTCAATGGAACTAACTTCTGAGTTGAATTTCAGGCATGACGATAAACTTATTTCCTTACAGTTTACAACAGGAAATTTATTGAATGCAGATAAGGTGAAATATGTTTATCAAATAGAAGGTTTTAATACACAATGGGTGCCGACTCAAAAAAATAAAATAGTAATATCCTCACTTCCAACAGGTAACTATAGACTTTTAATAAAAGCACGTAATGGTGATGGGGTATGGAGCAATATTCCTACAGCACTATATATCAATGTAATGCCTCCTTTTTATTTTTCGATTTGGGCTTTTATCATATATGCAATCTTAATTATTGGCGCACTAATATTTTTTGTTCATAAGACAAAAGAAAAACATCTTATAAAGCTGGAACAGCATCGCCTTGAAATGGACCATGAGAAAAAAATCCATATCAATGAAATTAAGTTAAGGTTCTTTACCAATATCAGTCATGATTTGCGTACACCCCTTACACTCATTGTTACCCCTTTGCAGATTTTATTAAAAGAGGCAACAAACGAAAGTATGCGAAAAAAGCTGGGTGTTATGTACAAAAATGCACAACAGCTATTGGCATTAATAAATTCTTTACTTGATTTTCATAAACTGGATGTGGGAGCAGAAAGACTGAATTTAAAGTCCGGTAATTTTGTTAATTTTATTAGTGAAATTTATATCTCTTTTTATGTTTATGCAGAAGAACTTAAGATTAATTTTTTCTTGTCCAATGACATGGAAAGTTTAATAATGGCTTTTGATCAGGATAAAGTTCGTAAAATACTCATCAATATCCTTTCAAATGCATTTAAATATACCCCAAATGGCGGCGTTATAAGTATTCATATCAAACAGGAAAATGATACTGTTTGTGTCAGTGTTTCTGATTCAGGATCCGGTATTGGCGATAAAGAAAAAGAACACATTTTTGAGCGGTTTTATCAGGCTCAGCAAGAACAGGAAAAAACCGGGGCCGGAATTGGACTGCATATTGTAAACGAATATGTCAATCTTCATGGGGGAACAATAGAAGTTACTGATAATGTTCCGAAAGGCAGTATTTTCACTTTCCGAATTCCGATTAAAGTAGCGGATTCCGATACGGAAGAAGAATATTTAACAGAAAATTTTTTAAACGAATTTGCTATTGAGGAACTGGAAAATGATGGTATGGCCACAAATAAAAAAATATTATTATTTGTAGATGACAACAATGATTTCTGTGAATTTATTAAAGACAATCTTGGAGATATTTATTTTGTAATAACTGCCAATAATGGGCAAGAAGCCCTGGAATTGTTGAATAAATTTAATGTAACTATTATTGTAAGCGATATCATGATGCCTGTGATGAGCG
>JBDTRA010000049.1:0-36132 GCA_039931915.1 Flavobacterium sp.
ATCAGGTGCTCACTTTAAATTGGAATTAGGTGGTCAATATAACTGGAATTTGCAGGGAGATCAAAAAAAACAAACAGCCACATTATTCGATATCCGTTAAGCTCCATAATTCCGGATATTTAATTTTTTTTCGATTTCCGGTAAAACACTGTTGTAAAGAACTTGCAGTCTTTTGTAAAGCTATCATTAACGGACTTTTTTCTTCCTTAAAATAAACTGTCCTTGTCAGTATTTGTAATAATTCTGCCTTTATGGTTGTGTTTAATTCCTGTTCATCATAATGCTGCATAATTTCAAATACTTTTTCGTCCACAATAGGGCGAAACGGTTCCATTATATCATCGGCAAGTGCAAAAGCATTATATTTGCTTTTATGGTGGATTCCTAATGTATTCAATAAGCCACTTCCGGAAAGGGCTCTTGCCGTTGCAGCTCTTAAAATTGCATAGCCGTAATTCAGGAAATTATTAGGATAGTCACCATACCGTTCCCGTTTAATTCCATTCATTTCTAAGTTTGGCTGGGGGAAATGTTTCCAGTATTGCTGTGCTGCAACTCCTTCCATATTAGTGGAATCACCACTTAGGACTTTACTTGCCAAAAAGACAAAACTATTTTTGGAATGGGTTATTTTTTCAAGTAATTGTCCTTGATTCTTTATTTTTTCAATTATCGTCTGCTGCCATAATTGTTTTTTTAAAGGGATAGAAGCTTCAATTTGATTTTTAAATATTTCCTGCTGAATGTGATGGCTGTTGAGGTTTAACAACATTCCATTAGGAAGATGGTTCTTTCCACAGATAATAATAGAGGTATTATTTTCAACAAGTAAATTCATAGCCGGAATGCTGAGGTAGATTTCATTATGGTCAAGAACAAGAAAGCCAATATCTTCTATTGGGATAGTGCTTTCCTTTATTTCAGATTTTAAAACTAACTGGTTATTTTTTGTAGTTATGGAAAATTTGTTTTCGATTAAAATAGTTCTTTTTAGCATTACGTTTGATTGTTTGCCTAAAGTTCGGTTTTTGAGTAATACTGTTTTTACGGTTTTCCTTAATTTAAGTGTTTTTAGTTTTATCATTAGAAGATTGAGACTCAAATTAAGGAGAAAAAATAATTGGTTATGAACGAAATAAATTAACCTGAGTTCAATTATTAACTGGTTAATTCACAATAGATTGTAGCTCATGTAAGTTTTTCAAAACCTTGTAGATGTATGTTTCTTTCTTTCTTAAACCTAAAAACCTACAAGGTCAAAAAAAGACCTTGCAGGAGAAAACAAACAAAAAAAGCCTTTACAATCATTGATTTTAAAGGCTTTTTTTGTTTGAGAAATAAAATTCTTAAAGTTTTACAACTGTTTCTTTTCCATTATACGAAATGGTTTTAGTTGATTTTGCAGGAGTATCACCTATTGCCTGATTAGGACCGGCAATGGCAATATTGAACTTTCGGGATTTAAGCATGCCCGAAAAACTGCCTTGTCTGTTTTCTATAGTAAGTGTTTTTGCTGTGCCATTCCATTTGAATTTGATAGTCGAATAGATTCCTTTTTCGTAGTTGAAATTATCGTTTTCGTCTTCGTACAGTACAAATTCACCATCAGCACCCGGATAAATACGAATTTCAAGATTATCCCACTTTTTTTCGGTAGAATATTGTACTTCCGGTCCAAAAGGAAGAATAGAACCAGCCTTGATATAGAGAGGAACCATATCTACAGGTGTATCGGTTGTTACTGTTTGCCCTCCCTTAATATATTCATTTGTCCAGAAGTTATACCAATCACTTCCCTGTGGCAGGTAAACTGGCCATGTTTTTGCTTTATATTGCGTTACGGGAGCCACCAGAAGGGAGTGCCCAAACAAATATTCATTCCCTATAGTATGTGTTTCCTTGTCTGCTGCAAAATCCATAATCAACGGACGCATGAATGTTCCGTTATTGTGGCTGACATCCCAGGATGTACTATAGATATACGGTAATAATTTATAACGCAGGTTAATAGATTTTTCCTGAGCATCAAAGCACCAGGTACCGCGATCACCAAAGTTCCAGATCTCACGTGGAAGATCCGTTCCATGAGAACGCATCATTGGACAAAAGGCACCAAACTGCATCCAACGAACATATAGTTCCTGAAATTCAGGATTTTTATTGCCTCCTCCATTTTTCCAGCGATCGGCAAAGAAGCCCCCTATATCACTATTCCAATTAGGGATTCCCATGAGGGTATAGTTTAATGCAGCAGGAATTTGTTTTTCAAGCATTTCCCAAGAAGAAACCACATCGCCGCTCCAGGTATTGGAACCGTAACGCTGTTGCCCGATAAATCCGGATCTGGTTAGTATCACTGGACGCATGTTACCATTTGTTGCGCGCTGATTAGTTGCAATTCCTTTATTATGCATCATACTATAGGCATTTTTCACACTGCGATAGGTGCCCAGATAGGTTGGTAGTAAAAAATCTGAGTCTTTTTTGTTGATATGGTCTGGTTCTGTTGAATCGAGCCACCAGCCATCATTTCCAATATAGCTGAATATTCCTTTGTTGAGGTAACGCCAATAAATATTCAGGGCTTCGGGATTGTATACATCATAAGGCCGCGCCCCGCTGTTTGGCGGCCACGTGTCAAAGTTGATTATCATCTTTTTACTGTCAAATTCTTTACGCTGCTCTGTCTTTGGACCAAATCCGGGCCAGGTAACGATCAGTAGTTTTGCATGTAGTTTGTGAATTTCATCGGCCCATTCTTTAGGGTTTGGAAAACGTTCCTTGTCAAAACTTTGTGAATTCCATAAGCTGTCTGTCTTATTAAATTCCGGCCAGTAGCGCCAATCCTGAATTACCACATCAAGAGGTACCTTGAGGTCACGGTATTTTTTTAAAACGTTCAGGCTTTCGTCTTGTGTATGGTAACGTTCTTTACTTTGGAAAAAACCATAAGCCCATAAAGGAAGCATAGGAGCTTTACCTGTCAGGTCACGAACTTGTGAGATAACCCCATCTGCATTCTTACCATACATAAAATAATAATCGGAACAATGTCCCAGACCTTCAAAAGAAAGTTCCTGTGGATTATCATTGAATTCCGAAATCGAATAATTATCCCAATAAACACCATATCCTTTCACAGACATAAAATACGGAGAGTAAGTTGACATATTTTCATTTTGCATATGATGGGAGGAGTTGCGGCGATTAAATTTATTATCCATAATCTGTCCAACACCATATACGGCCTCGTCTTTGTCAAGCAAAAAGCCTTCTCTGACTTTATAAGACGGAGTACCTGCATCATCTAATGGTGAAAACTGTGTACCATAATCCTTATCCTTAAGCAGCAGTTTTCCGGATGCATCATAAAAGGAGATACCGCCGGTTTCAGGATTAACTTCAACATGGATAGCATTGCTTTTTAATACGGTATTGTTCCCTTTTTGCTCGAACTTTATCGATGTTGTTTCAGGTGATTTGACAACAGAGAGACTTTTTTTATCATACGGAACACCTTGGGGAGTTTTGTACACCCGTACAATATTATTCGAATAGAATTCGATTTGAATATCCTGATCCTGTACAGAAAATTTTACTCCCTGTGCTGTTGGTTGAATAGTTTGAGCGTTTCCGCTCATTGCCAAAAATGCTGTGAAGAGCATTAAGAGGCCCGTTTTTTTATAAAATTTCATGGTTGTTAATTATATGGTTCTCACCGTCAAAAGTATCTAACACAAAGCAAAATAGGACAACAACCATGTTGAAATAAACAGCAATTATGTTGATTTCTTCCTCTTTTCCGGGTATTCCGATGGACGACAGCCGTACATTTCCTGAAAACATTTGCTCAGGTAACTGGAACTGCTAAAACCAACTTTTTCAGTAATTTCAGAAATGCTGAGTTCTCCTTCGAGAATTAATCCGGCTGCCTTTTGCAAGCGAATATTCCGAATAAACAATGAGGGAGATTTATCTAATAATGCAATTAATTTACGATAAAGACCAGTCCGGTCCATACAAAGGTCACGGCTAAGCTGCTCAACAGAATAATTTGGAACATCCAGGTTCATTTCCACTTGTTCCAAAGCCTTTGCCAAAAACGCTGCATCCGCACGGTTTTCATTGCTGTCTTCTGATTGGGTTGTCTGTGAATTTGTTTTTGAAAGATACGTTTCCTTTTCCGCTTCAAGGTAATTACATTGTTCAATCAGGTTTCGGATGCGAACTAACAGAATATCCTCTTTGTGGCTACGCTCAAGTTTTTTTCGGGCATAATAAACATATAAAAATATGCCTGTGCACAACATAGCTATTAAAAATGCTATAAACAGAATATATGCGGCAGTAGTTTTCCACCATGGCGCATGAATGGTTATACGTAATTCGGAAACCAATCCGTTCCAATGACGATTATTGCCCGATGCCATAACCATAAGTTTATATTCCCCCTGAGGCAGATTGGTATATGAAGTTTTAAGAATGCCATTCGTATCTGTATTTTCATTTTGTTTGTTAATGGAGGTTTCACGCCAATCAGTATCGATGCCTTCCAATTGATAACGATAGTAGGTTTGAGAGGGATTTTGATAGTTAACGGCTGAAAATTCAAAAGTCAGGAAGTTCTGATCATAAGAAAGTTCTATTTTCTTAGTATATGGTGCAGTTTCCGGCATAATCATACGACCATCATATCTGTTTCCTGCTTCAATCTTCTCCCCACGTAAAAATAGATTTGTAAAAACAGGTCTGAATGGTAGTTTTTGTCCAGCCATATTTTCTGGATTCAATATACTGAATCCATTGATACCTCCAAAATAAAGAGTACCGTCGGTTGCTTCAAATGCTGCTCCGTTGGTATATTCTCCTTCTAATGTTCCTTCGTCTGAAGTGAAACCAGTGAAATGAATTTTTCCGGTTATAGCATCTATTTGTAGTTTCGTTATCCCGTAACTTGTGGTTATCCAGATGTTATTATTGCGGTCTTCCAATACGGTATGTACAAAGTTATTTGACAAACCATCTTTGGTGTAAAAGATTTTTTCTTCTTTCTTATCAGGGTAAAAAAGTTTTAGGCCGTCTTGCGTTCCGGTCCATTTCCAATGCCGTACATCCGTAAGTGAGGCCGTGTAATTTTGATTTAGTTTTTTTAGTACTTCTTTTGGCACAGAAGAAGAGGGGATGGCTGTCAATATCTTATTATTTTTTGCTGAAGAATGGTATTGATATATAACCGATTGACATTTAATGTATATATTTCCAATTTTGTCTTCTGCGAATGCTTGTACTATGATATCCTTTGTGGAATGTTCATTGAAATAAGAACGGCCTATGTTAGTGAATTTGTAACGAAACGGATGATAATAAAGAAGCCCCTGATTAAGCGTTCCGAGCCATAAACCATTTTGTTTGTCATAAAAGAGGGTGCTTATTTCAGTATTCAAAATGCTTCCGTCGATTTTTTTCAATGTGGGAAGATATTGTTTTTCTCCATTCCGGTAATTAATTATCCAAATTCCATTGGTACAACTGATGTATGCTGTGTCATTTGAATTAACTACCAATGTGTTAAGTGTGTAGTCGGTTTCGAGTATTTTTTTCCAAATATGTTTTCGGGTATCAAAGAAGAAAAAGCCCCCTTTACTTCCGTTCCGCAATTGATAGAAACCATTATTGCCTTTTACCACCAGCGAGGTATTTTTGAATAATGCCTGTTGTTGTGCAGGATAAGCAGCAGTGCTGTAAAGCTTTTTCTTTGTTTTCAAATCATAAGATACAACCTCACCAGTATTATAAAACAGGTATAAGTTGTTATTTTGTGATGTTAAATCCTGTAAATTTCCATGATTAGCAGTTATGTCCAGAAATTCAGAAGAATTATATTGTGATAATCTGCCGGATGTCAGAAGCCATAACCTTTGGTTCGAATCCATGAAAAGATCTTCAACAGGTTTTTTAAATCCTTTTTTCTTAAAATAAGAGTTCAGCCCGGACAAGTATTTTTCTGTACGGAGATCAACACACATTAATTTATGAGTGTCCTTGATCCAAAGAAGAGAATCTCCGCTTTGATAAATCCGATAGAAACCATCATAACCCTTTAACGGATAGATATGTTGAGAGGTTTGGTGAATATATTTAAAACGGACTCCATCATAAATATTTATATTACCGCTTGTTTTAAAAACCATTCTTCCGTCAGAAAGCTGAAGTATATAACGGATCTGGTTATCACTCAATCCTTGTAAAACATTAATTGGAGAAAAAACAAAATTGTTAGCCTGAGCAATGGAAATTGAGAAAAGAAAGATTGTAATTACCCGGGTTATCTGATTCATTTTTAAGGAAAATAAACATTATTTACTTTCTAAAGGTAATAATTCTCTAAGATATTTTTTAAACTTCCGGTTTGGTTTGTCGAAACTACTTGCCCAGGTTCGATAAAAGCTAAAACACTTTCATCAAAACATAATAATTTTGTCCTTACCTAAAGTTACAGTCTAAGGATGGTTAAGTCTTAGTTTAAAAAACCATTTTTGAATTGAAAAGGAGTCATTCCAACTTCTTTTTTAAATAATCGGGAAAAATAATTGGCATTTTCAAATCCAAGCTGAAAAGCTATTTCTGAAATGTTTTGATCTTCCTGCATTAAAAGATTTTTCGCTTCGGATATTAAAAAAAGATGAATAAGTTCTAATGTAGTTTTTCCAGTCTCCTGTTTAAGCAAATCACTCAAATAGCGCGAAGACACGTTGAGGTTTTCCGCCATATAGCTAACCGTAGGAAGACCGAACTCAGTATTCTTTCTATCTTCAAAATAGGAAGAAAGTATCTCATTAAATTTTGTAAATGTAGCACCGGTTAATTCCTCGCGATTAATAAATTGTCGTTTGTAAAAGCGTTGTGCATATTTAAGTAAAGTATCGAGATGGCTGAGAATAATATCTTTGCTGTAGGAATCTGTATTGTTGTAATATTCTTTTTCTATACTCCCAACTAAATTCCAAACAATAGCTTCTTCACTTGGGGAGAGATGTAACCCTTCATTGACTTCATAATCAAAATAGCCGTAATTTTTAATCTGTTTGTGAAGCGTTGAACCCAGTAAAAAATCTTGATGAATGAGTATTACAAATCCGTTTTCGTCTAACTGAAGATTGGTAAAACTTACTTTTTGTTGTGGTTTAATAAAAGACATAGAACCACAATTATGGTCGTATTTGGTTTTTCCATAACCCACACTTCCCGATTTTAATTTCCAAAATCCGATGATATAAAAATCCGAAGTAAAATCAAGTTTTGTGCTACCGTCACACTTACTCGGAACTCCTTGAATAATACTAAACAAAGGATGCTCCGGTGGTTTGGTTCCTAATATATTGTGGAAATCACTTATTTTATCAAAATGTATCATACTTATAAATTATAAAAAATTAGCAGAATCGAAGTCAATAGATTCTGCTAATTTAAACATTAATTATTTTCCGTGTGCCGCTGTTGAGACTTCCTGCCAATCTTCCCAGGTTTTAATACGCTCACCATAAGTGTATTTTACCCAAGGATAAACAACTTTCCCTAACATTAAACGCAAAGGAGGATTTTCAGCATCTACCAAAGTGAGTATTGCATTTGCTGTAGCACTTGGGTCGCCAGTTTCTTGCGCACCTGCTTGTTCGTAAAGTGCTTTTCTAACATCATCATAAGCGTCAATAGTTTTACTTTGCGCTAAAGAAGCTCCGTTAAAATCAGTATCAAAACCATTAGGTTCTAAAATAGTGACTTTGATACCAAACCCAGCAACTTCAGTCGCTAATGATTCTCCGATAGCCTCCACTGCAAATTTAGATGCACTATACAATCCCATTGTTGGTAAAGTGACTAATCCCAATGCACTCGAAAGTTGAATGATGTGTCCTGATTTTTGCTCACGCATAATTGGTAATACTGCTTGTGTAACCCAAAGTAAGCCAAACACATTGGTTTCAAATTGTGCACGAATTTCCTCTTCTGTTACTTCTTCAATTGCTCCCATTAGTCCGTAACCTGCATTGTTTATCAATACATCAATAGCACCAAAATGAACTTTTGCTGTATTTACAGCTTCAGTAGATGCAAGTTTATTGGTAACGTCTAATTTCAAAACCAATAAATTTTCGGGAAATTCAGTTGTCAATTCCTTTAATGAATCTGTATTTCTTACTGTTGCGACAACATTATCGCCACGTTTTAAAAAAGTTTCAGTCCAAATTCTGCCTAATCCGCGTGAAGCGCCTGTTATAAAAATTGTTTTTTTCATTGTAATAATTTTATTGTTTTAATATTTAGACAAATCTCCGTCAATTACTGATAACGGTTATGATACAAAAGTGGGCAATAATGAAACGTTTTAACGAAGCATAATTTTATACATTTGTGCTACTAACTTCTTAAACAAAATGGAAAATAAAATTTTCACCCTACCACAATTTGCAAAGTATCTGAATGTTTCAGGGGTAAAGGAAAATGACTTTCATATTGTTCATTATGCAGAAGAAAAAAATCAATTACTCAAATCCGGGGCAGTAAATATCGACTTCTATATGTTGAGTTTAAAGCCTATTCTCCATAAAAATTTAGTTAGACAAGAGCTTTGGGACGATCAGTCAAATTCTTATATCTACATTGATTGCCCCAATAATTCATTAGAATGGGATATTGAAGAATCTTCCACGGGATATACGCTACTATTTACCACCGACTACTTAAAAAAACTACATAAAAAGTACAGTTTTCTGAATTACACAAGTCTTCGTGAAGCGTTGTTTATTCGAAAAGAAGAAGCAGATGTATTATGGGATTTGTACAAAAGGACGTATGAGGAATTTCAAAAAATAAATTATTCTAAAGAGATAATTCTTAACTACATTACCCTGATATTAACCTATACACAAACATTTTACGACCGTCAGTTTGAAAACCGAAGTAAAATCTACCATACTGTTGTCTCTGATTTTTACGAAAATTTAGAAAATTATTTCGGTCATCGTGAAGGAATTTCGGGACTGCCTTCTGTGGCTTATTTTGCACAAAAGTCTTTTTTGTCACCCAATTATTTTGGAGATTTGATCAAGCATTTAACAGGTAATTCGCCTATAAACCATATCCAGGATTTTATTGTTGAATTTGCCAAAAAGAAACTCAAGAATACAAATCTTTCTATTAGCGAAATATCCTATAGTCTGGGCTTTGATTATCCAAATTATTTTGCTCGCTTCTTTCGTAAAAAGACAGGGCTTTCGCCAAAGGCTTATCGGAATCAGTAGTTGAATTTACTGCTTAACTCTTGAATACAATCAGTAAAATGTATCCATATAACAGTATTTAGTACCCGTTGTTTTATTTTATCTAAACTAATTTTGTTTCAACAAATTTGATGAAAAATGAAAACAAAAATAAGTTTTAAAAGAGATGGATTGACCTTAATTGGAAATCTTTATACACCTGAAAATTTCGACCAAAGCAACCATTACAATGCCATTATAGTGCAAGGTTCCTTCACTTCTGTAAAAGAGCAAATGGCAGGTACTTACGCTCAGAAATTTGCAGAACAAGGCTTCGTTGCGCTTGCTTTTGATTACAGTCATTATGGAGAAAGCGAAGGAACGCCCCGCCAAACGGAATCGTATATCGATAAAACGAACGATTTAAAGTCTGCTGTTACTTATCTAACTGACCTTCCATATATAAATGCAGTAAGTATGGTTGGAGTTTGTACTTCAGCAGGAAACACGGCCTATTTGGTTGCTTCTGATGAACGTATCAAAGCAATTGCTACGGTTGCCGCATTTTTACCAACCCCGGAATTGTTTGAAATGATGATGGGTGGAAAAGAAGGAATTGTAAAGAAAATCGCAGTAGGAAAAGAAGTGAAACGAAAATATGACGAAACTGGCGAAGAGACCTTTATTACTGCCTATAGCGAAACTGATGAAAACGCAGTGAATTATATAAAATACGAGGGCGCTTTTGATTATTATTTAAATGAAAATCGAGGTAATGTTTCCAACTATAAAAATGCGTTTAACATCATTTCCTGGGATACAATGCTTGCTTTTGACCCTATCAAAGAAGCATCAAAGGTAAAAGTTCCAGCCATCGTTATTCACTCTGATGAAAGTGCTTTCCCTGACAATGCAAAGAAATTCTACGAAGAATTGCAAGGTAAAAAAGAACTGGTGTGGGCAGATGGAAATCACTACGATTATTACGATAGTGAAAAACAGATTGATAATGCAGTTAAAAATGTTACCCGCTTTTTCAACGAAAATTTATAGTTTTAAAGGTCTTTTTCTTATTGAAATTAAAACTTAAACGCATCCCAAATATCAGGAACAATCATTGCAATTGTTCCTGTTTGTTGGTCACAGGATTAAAAATAAAATAGTAGTACAATGAAGGTTATAATCACAGGTAGTAGTGGAATGATAGGTGGTTTGGTTTTAGAAAAGTGCATTCAATCGGATAAAATTAAAGAAATCGTAAGTTTAGTTCGGAAACCTTCTGCTTTGAAATCCGAAACCAAAGTAAAAGAGGTTGTTATTGCTGATTTTGAAAATTATGCCACACAAGGCGCACTGTTTCAAAATGTGGATATGGCGTTTTTCTGCATAGGTGCCTATACAGGAAGCACTACGGATGAGCAGTTTGAAAAAATCACAGTGAATTATGCCGTTGCATTTGCTAAAGAATTAAAAAGAAATAGTCCAAATGCTACTTTATGTATGTTGAGTGGTGCGGGAGCTGACCGTACGGAAAAAAGTAAAACCTCATTTGCCCGATACAAAGGAATGGCGGAAAATCAAATCTCGAAATTGGGTTTGAAATTCCATACTTTTCGACCGACCTACATTTATCCAGTTACGGCAAGGACAGAACCCAATTGGATGTATAAAGTTTCCAGATTTCTGTATCCTGTCATCCAATTAATGGGAAACAATGCCAGCATCAAATCAACAGAATTGGCAGAAGCTATGTTTAATGTGGGGCTTTTTGGAGCAGATAAAGAAATTTTAGAAAATAAGGATATAAAAGAGCAATTGAGAAAAAGTGGAATAAGTACTAATTCTTGATGATTCCAAACTTAAAAACTACCCTTTTGTAATGACGGACTCTCTATGTTTAATGCCCCATTCCAACATTTTATCTAACACATCAGCGATGGATTTACCCGATTCAGATAATTCGTATTCAACCGATACAGGTGTTGTGTCATAAACGGTGCGTACTACCATTCCATTCATTTCTAAATCCTTTAATTCTTTGCTCAACATTCTGGGCGTAATTTTCGGAATGTTCCGTTGGATTTCGGTAAACCTTTTTTTATCAAATAGCAGCGAGCCAATTATCGGTAATTTCCATTTACCACTAATCACATTCAGCGTGTCATTCATCGCTAATACAAAATGAATCGGACAAGATTTTGCTTCTTTTATACTAATTATTTTTTCCATTTTCCAGCAGATTTTATGTAGTGATATACTAAAGCATAGCACTATACTTTAGTATACCACTACCTTTTGTATAGCAAATGTAATTACTTTTGTTGCATCAAAATAATTTTTAAACAAAAAAATATAAAACAATGATTTTAGTAACAGGAGCAACAGGAAATTTTGGAAAAGCAACAATTGATTTTCTATTAAAAAAAGGTATTGCAGCAAACCAAATTTCAGCATTGGTTAGAGATGAAGCCAAAGCACAGGATTTAAAAGCGAAAGGCGTAACCTTGAAAATTGGAGATTATGATAATTATAGCTCGTTAGTAGCTGCATTTAAAGATGTAGACAAACTTTTATTCGTTTCAGGCACAGACGTTGTGAACCGTGGAAAACAGCAAGAAGGTGTGGTAAAAGCAGCTCAGGATGCAGGCGTGAAGCATATTCTGTACACCAGTTTTGAGCGTAAAAATGAAACGGATGCTTCGCCACTTGCGTTTCTGGCAAAATCGCATATTGAAACTGAAAATTTGATTAAGGCAAGCGGAATACCTTACACGATTTTCAGAAACAATTTGTATTTGGATGCTTTGCCAATGTTTATTGGCGACAAATTTTTAGAAACAGGTGTGTTTTTGCCAGCAGGAGAAACTAAATCTGCTTTTACTGCACGTCAGGATATGGCAGAAGCCACAGCCAATGTATTGACCAGCGAAGGACACAAAAACAAAGAATATTTCATCAGCAATACTGAAAGCATTTCGATACGGGAAGTTGCTGAAATTTTAAGTGAGATAACAGGTGCAACAGTAAATTATACAGATCCTACATCAGAAGTTTATGCGGAAACTTTGTCAAAGGCAGGTGTACCAGCAGAATATATAGGAATGTTTGCAGGTACTGCTGAGGCAATTAAGCAAGGCGAATTTTCAGCAGAAAAAACAGACTTGGAAAATTTGTTGGGCAGAAAACCTACATCCGCTAAAGAATTTTTTACACAAGTGTATTCAGCAAAGTAATAACTGATTAAGTTAGATATAAATCATAAAAAAAATGAATATTTTACATATAACATCGAGCCCAAGAGGCAATGAATCTCAAAGCATAATTTTAGGAAATGCCATTGTCGAAGAACTTCAGACAAAATATCCCAAAAGTAATGTAGTAGTGACTGATTTAACCAAAACACTATTTCCACATCTGGAAGAAGTTCATCTGACTTCATTTTTCACACCGGAAGAAAGCAGAAGTCCTGAACTTTTAGAAGCAATAAAACATTCAGACGAAGCAATAAAAGAATTATTTGAAGCAGACGTAATTATTGTGAGTACACCCATATACAACTTTGGTATTCCATCTGCATTAAAGGCCTGGATTGACCACATAGCAAGAGCCGGTAAAACATTCAATTATTCGGCAGCAGGTTTTGAGGGATTACTGAAAAATAAAAAAGCATATTTTGCCATTGCAAGTGGTGGTGTTTTTTCTGAAGGTCTTAATAAAGCTAATGATTTTGCAGAACCTTATTTGAAAGCTGTACTTAGTTTTGTAGGCATTACAGATGTAACCACATTCCGGGTAGAAGGAACTGCAATTCCTGAGATAAAAGAAACAGCAATGCCAAAGGCGTTACAAAAAGCTGCAGAGTTTGAATTTTAAAATAAATTTAAAAACAAGAGCCTTGATTTGGATACATCTTCCAGTGATTTGACTACATTGACCATTATAAGTT
This sequence comes from Flavobacterium sp., assembly GCA_039931915.1. GTDB lineage: Bacteria > Bacteroidota > Bacteroidia > Flavobacteriales > Flavobacteriaceae > Flavobacterium. Next base: position 13,207 of record JBDTRA010000049.1, read on the forward strand.
GACTGACCTTTGTGCCATCAATAAATCAATTAAAATTAAAAAAAAATGGCAACAACAAATTGGACAGCAGACAATATTCCTTCACAACAAGGAAAAATAATTCTGATTACAGGAGCAAACAGCGGACTTGGATTTGAAGTATCAAAGGTATTGAGTGGTAAAGATGCTCAAATAATTATGACCGTTCGCAACCTGCAAAAGGGCAAAGAGGCAGTTGAAACCATCAAAAAAGAAAATCCTGATGCGAAGTTAGACCTAATGTTATTGGACTTATCTGACTTTCAGTCAATCCGAAGATTTTCCGAAGATTTTCATTCAAAGTATTCGCAACTTGATGTTTTGATAAACAATGCAGGAGTTATGTCACCACCTAATCGTGAATTCACAAAACAAGGTTTTGAAGTTCAATTTGGGGCTAACCACTTAGGACATTTCCTGCTAACAGGGCTTTTGCTTGACATTATCAGGAAAACGCCAAATTCACGTATTGCAGTCCAAAGCAGTTTAGCTCATAAACACAAGCAATATGGTGGTGGCTATATGTTTTTTGAAGACTTGAACTTTGAAAAAAAAACATACAATAAAGACCACGCTTATGGTCAAAGCAAATTGGCCAACTTGCTCTTTGCATACGAATTGGACAGAAAACTCAAAGCTCACCATATTTCAACTATTGTAACAGCAGCGCATCCCGGTTATACCAACACAAACCTTCAAAAAAATTTCGGTTTCTTTATTAAGGTAATAATGAATAATCTTGTAGCACAAAAAGTAGAAATGGGAACATTACCAATTTTAAGAGCAGCAACTGAAGAAGGACTTAAAGGCTCGGAATTTTTTGGTCCAACAAAAATGAATGAAATAAAAGGTTTTCCTGAATTGGTAAAATCAAATGACAAATCGTATGACAAGGAAATTGCAAAAAGACTTTGGGAAGTTTCAGAAAAACTAACGGGATTCACTTATAAATTTGATTAAATGAAAAGGAAAGAGAATAAACTCATCACAATAAATTCACTTTCGGAGTTACACAAATTATCGGGATTACCAAAGCCGAAGAATCCCCTTATTGGATTAATAAATCTGGAGGATGTTTCGATTCAAAGCCAGGAACCTTTAAGTCTTGTCCTGAATTTCTATACCATTTCTATAAAGCGTTGCTTTGACAGTAAGTTGAAATACGGCCAAAACTATTACGATTTTGACGAAGGTGTATTGGCTTTTATGGAGCCGGGACAAATAATTTCGTACTATGATTGTAATCAACAGCCGGATGGTTTGTGGCTGATTTTTCATCCCGACTTAATTCGTCATTATCCGTTGGGAAAGAATATTAAAAATTTAGGATTTTTTTCCTATTCAGTGAACGAAGGGCTTCATTTAAGTGAATCGGAAGAAGCAATGGTTGAGACGATTCTAAAGAATATTGAAACCGAATACAATCATTCCATAGACCAATACAGTCAGGATGTATTGGTTTCGCAACTTGAACTCCTGCTCAATTATTCCAACCGCTTTTACAATAGACAGTTTATTACCCGTAAAACGGCAAACAACGATTTACTGATTAAAATGGAGACATTGCTTGACGAATATTTCACAAGCGGTAAAATGCTTGAATTTGGGTTGCCAACTGTTCAACAGTTTGCTGACCAATTGAATCTGTCATCCAATTATTTGAGCGATATGTTGAGAACGCTTACAGGACAAAGCACACAGCAGCATATTCAAAATAAGCTGATTGAAAAGGCAAAAGAAGCCCTGACTACAACCAATCTTTCAGTAAGTGAAATTGCTTATCAATTAGGCTTTGGGCATCCGCAATCGTTCAGCAAAATGTTTAAAAGCAAAATGAATGTTTCACCGCTTGAGTATCGGGCATCTTTTAATTAATCAGCTATAGATATCTATCAATCATTAATTCATTACTCTTAAACTATAATTTTTTTATGGCGGGCAACCAAAGTTGTTCGCTATTTTCATTAAGAGATGTGAGCAACACTTTTAGAGCCTGTTTAAAATTTATTCAACTATTTTTTTATGGCTTATTTTTCGTCATATTACGTTAAATTTATCAGATAGGACACACTATTTCTGATAAATTTGCCTTATCTGCCAAAGAATAATCTCATAAAAATTCTAATAAACAAAATTTAAACAGGCTCTTAACTATTTACAAAAAAAATATAATTTTAAAGAATGAAAATATTTGAAGGCAATCATATTGAAATAAAAAAAATTGATAAAGGCACCTTATTACTTTCCAAAGGCAGTAATTGTAAATATGCCTATAAAATAAATAAAGGTTGCTTGAAAAGTTATGTTTTAGAAAAATCAGGAAAGGAACATATTTTACAATTTGCTACTGAAGATTGGATTATTACTGATGTGGATAGTTTATTGAACAGTAAACCAGCATCAATTTTTATTGAAGCCATTGAAGATTCAGAAGTAATTGTTTTGGATAAGGCACTTTTTGAAAATATCAACAGGTTTGAAAAAGCTACCTTGTTAGAGCAGAATACAAAACTAATTCGAAACCTTGTTTCGTTAAATAAAAGACTAATTGCCTTACTGTCCTCTACTGCCGAAGAACGTTATTTAGATTTTATAGAAACCTATCCGGCACTTTTGCAAAGATTACCGTTAAAAAGTATTGCCTCGTACATTGGAGTTACGCCCGAATATTTAAGTGATATCAGGCGAAAAATAATAAACAAATAAAGTGTTTTCATTTCTTAAGATACCTTAATTTTTAGTAATTAATTTCTATCGATATTTGCATTAATATTAAACAATTAATTAAAAAAAAATGAAAATACTTCGTTATGCAATTATGGTTGGAGCAATAATTTTGCTTACTGCTTTTACAATCTACAATGCTGCAAATTGGCAAATTAAAGACGGTTTCAATATCAAGTTTACAGGCACTAGTGTTGAAGGGAATTTCGAAACTATAAAAGGTGATATTGCATTTGATGAGAATGATCTGGCAACATCAAAATTTAATTTAGATGTTGATGTAACATCTATTGCAACTGGAAATTGGTTAAAAAATCGACACGCAAAAAGTGAAAAATGGTTTAATGCTGAAAAATATCCAAACATTCATTTAACATCAACAAAATTCACAAAATCAACTAATCGATATATTGTTGATGGTGTTCTTGAAATGCACGGCGTTAAAAAAAAGGTAAGCTTTCCTTTTACGTTTACTAACAATATTTTTAAATCTAATTTTACTGTGAACAGGATGGATTATGGAGTCGGCACAATGGAAGGAATGTCTAAAAAAGTATCTAACGAAATTAAATTAGAAGTTTCAATTCCTGTAAGGAAAAAATAAAACCTATGTTTTATATGCTTATTTAAGCGGATTATTTAGCAGTCAAAACCCAGCTGTAAACTCGTATAATATTCAAAAAACTAATTTTTAAATATTGTCAAAAATTAACTAGCTAAAATTACAAAAAATGAACAAGAACAAAATTATTTATTGGGCAACAACAGGAATTATTTCGGCTATGATGTTATTTAGTGCATTTGGCTATTTTACCAATGCTGATATGAAAGCCGCATTTGTGCATTTAGGTTTTCCGGATTATTTCAGAATTGAACTTGGGGTTCTAAAAGTATTGGGAGCTTTAGCATTAATCCTTCCTATGATTTCAGATAAAGTAAAATCATTCGCTTATTTCGGATTTGCATTGACATTTGTTTCTGCATTCATAGCTCATATTTCGAGTGGTGATCCAATTGCTGTAGCTATCGCACCTATTGTATTTTTAGCAATTTTAGGCGTATCCTATTATTATCAGGACAAATGGAACTAACTTCTACTATGAAAAAGGAAACTAGTTTTTCAACAAAAGGAAAAAGGGCTGATTTAGGCCCTTTGATTAATTAAAGTTGAACCAGTTTTGAAAACCGATGAAAAAATAATCTGTTTATTTCTCCAAAATCATTGTAACGCCTTGTCCTCTTGCTGCACAAATGGATATAAATCCCTTTCCCGTACCTTTTTCGTTCAATAATTTCGCAAGTGTGCCAATTATTCTGGCGCCGGTTGCCGCGAAAGGATGCGCAACAGCAAGACTGCTTCCTTTTGTATTGAGTTTGGTTCGGTCAATTTTTCCCAAAGCCTCTTCTAAGCCAAACTGCCTGGAGAGTTCATCACTTTCCCAAATTTTTAAAGTGGCCAGAACCTGTGCTGCAAAGGCTTCGTGGATTTCATAATAGTCAAAATCCGATAGTTTCATATCAGCTCTTTTCAACATTCTTGCGGCTGCATTTACAGGCGCCAGTAATAAGTTATGCTGGTTTTTAATGTATTCTATTCCTGCCACCTCGGCTTGGGTGATGTAAGCTAAAATAGGCAGATTGTTTGCGTTTGCCCATTCTTCACTGGCTAATAAAATAGCCGCTGCACCATCTGTGAAAGGTGTGGAGTTTCCTGCTGTTAAAGTACCGTTCTCTTTGTCGAATGCCGGTTTTAGCCTTGCCAGTTTTTCCAGGGTAGTGTCCCTGCGCAAGTTGTTGTCTGTTTCCAATCCCAAATACGGCGTAATCATATCACTATAGAATCCTTCATCATACGCTTTTGCCATATTGTGATGGCTTAAATAGGCCAGTTCATCTTGTTCTTCTCTGGAAATGCCGTAATGTTTTGCCGTAATTTCGGTATGTTCTCCCATCACTAAACCTGTTTCCGGTTCTGGTCCCTGATATGGGATTGGCATAAAATCTTTAATCTTGATTTTTGAGAATGTTTTTGCTTTTCGCCAAAATGTTTTTTCCCTGTTGGCGGCTAACAATATTTTTCTTAGATGCTCATTTGTTTCAAATGGCAAGTTGCTCATTGCTTCGACACCACAGGCAATGCCGCTTTCAATTTGACCCAAGGCTATTTTATTGGCGATGTAAATTGCTGCTTCAATTCCTGTATCACACGCTTGCTGCAGGTCACAGCCCGGTGTAGCAGGATCAAGACTGGTTTTCATTATTGACTCACGCACAAGATTACTCTCTGAAATGTGCTTGATGACTGAACCTCCAGCAACTTCTCCCAATAATTTTCCGGATAAGTTATGTTTTTCAATCAAACCGTTTAATGCTGCGAGTAGCAAATCTTGATTTGTTGCATTTTTAAAAGCTGTATTGTGTTTTGCAAATGGCGTTCTGTTGAACCCAACTATTGCTACTTTTTTTGTAATCATAACGTTATTAATTAATAGTTGTTATTACTATTCAAAAATGATAGTCACTTATAGTTTTATTTCTGTCTGTATTTTTCCTCTCGGGTTCGAACTTACTTATCGCCAAATTTTTTATCTATAAATTTTTGAATTATTGGACCAATGATTAAAATAACAGGGAGAACAATCAAATAGGATATTCCCCAGGATTTCAACCATATCCTTAAAAATTTATCTGAGAAACCTATGTTCAAATAAATTAAGAGAAAGGAAATAATAGCTGTTGTTATACTGCCCATAATGAGGGCAAATAATATCTTTTGTTTCATCTTAAAGCATTATTTTAATAGTACTAACTGCCAAATTAGATGTTGCCTGAGCAACAAGTTTATTCGTATTTTCATTAATCACATCCGCCTTGATATTGATAATTGTCCTTCCTTGTTTTACGATTTGCGTTTTTACAATAACGGTTTCGTTTTCTGATGCAGGATTGAAAAACTCAACATACAGATTGATAGTTGGATAGAAATATTCTAAACCTAATATGAAAAAATTAACGCCTATGCAATCGTCTATCATACCAGAGATGACACCACCGTGTAACATTCCAACGGGGTTGGTCATTTCTTTTCGAACTTTAAATTCGAAAGTAACTGAATCTGCATTAGCCGCTGCCACTTTTCCTTTTAACCAGTGAGCAAAAGGTGACGGACTTCCTTCAAATTGTTTTCCAATAAAACTTTGAAGCTGTTGTAATCTTTGGTTTTCCATTTATTAGATATTAAAAGCTCTTTGTTCTGCCGCCAACATATAAGCTTCCTTTAAAGCCTCAGAATAGGTGGGATGTGCATAGGAAATTTTAAACATTTCATTGTCGGTAACTTCATATTCCATCGCTACAACTGCTTGCGCAATTAAATCTGCGGCTCTTGGCCCAATGATATGAACTCCCAGGATTTCGCCATATTGCGTTCCCGCCAATACTTTTGCAAAACCATCTTTTTCCATTGCTGCCCTGGCTTTTGCGTTTGCAGAGAATGGAAATTTACCTACTTTGTATTCGATGTTTTTTGCTTTTAGTTCTTCTTCAGAATACCCAACCGAAGCTACTTCCGGCCAGGTATAAACTACTCCGGGAATTCTATTGTAATTGATATGGGGTTTCTGTCCATTGATGGTTTCAGCAACAAACACACCTTCTTCTTCTGCCTTGTGTGCAAGCATTGCACCTGCAACTACGTCACCAATCGCATAGATTGTTGGTACTGCCGTTTGAAGATTGCTGTTGGTTTTAATCCTTCCTTTTTCATCCAATTGTACATCAGTATTCTCAAGCCCTAAACCAACTGTGTAGGGTTTGCGTCCCACTGCCATCAAAACGTATTCGGCTTCTAACTTAAGATCTTCCTGTTTTTCGTTTTTGTAATATACCGTTGCCCGATCTTCTGTACTTTCCGCTTTGTAAACATTTTTATTGAGTTGTATCTTTACGCCTTCCTTAGTAAGTATCTTTCTCAAAGTCGAACCCAATTCTTTGTCCATTGTCGGAATTAGTTCATTTGCATATTCGACAATGGTGACTTGCGTTCCAATTCGGTTGAAGATGGAAGCCATTTCTACGCCAATAACGCCACCGCCAATTATAACCATATCTTTTGGCTTGGCAGCCAATGATAAAGCTTCGGTAGAAGTTATAATTCTCTTTTTATCGATTGTAATGTTGGGTAATGAAGCTGGTTTAGAGCCTGTGGCTATGATGAAATTATTAGCCTCAATTTCTGCAATGGTTTCATTTTCATTTGTAACCTTAATGCTAGTGTTGTTTAAGAACTGGGCAGTTCCTTGAAATACTGTAATTTTATTTTTACTCATTAAATAATTCAAGCCTCTTGTATTTTGGTCAATTACACCATTCTTGCGATCAATGAATTGTTTAAAATTCAGGTTGATTGCTTCCATCTCGATACCGTGTTTATCAAAATTGTTCACGGCTTGAAAATAGTGCTCTGAACTATCTAATAGCGCTTTAGTGGGAATACAGCCTACGTTGGTACAGGTACCTCCTAAAGTTGGGTATTTTTCTATGATGGCTGTGTTATAGCCTAATTGTGCGCTTCTTATTGCGGCTACATATCCTCCGGGACCTGAGCCAATAATAACTATATCGAATATCTTTTTCATAATTTATAAATTTTATATTATTTCAAAAACCTGACAATCACAAAGATACCTAACAGGTTTTTAAAACCTGTTAGGATTTAGCATAACAAGTAAATCATTATCAGGTCATTTTTTACACATACTGTAAAAGCTGCTGAATTCTTGCGAAGTGCATATCTTCGTGAAAAAGCAGGAAGTGCAAATACTTGTCGCTGATTAATGGCTGAAGTGAATCATTCTTCACTATTTGTGAACTTGTCGATGCAGCATCATTGAGTGATTTTTTTACTAATGGGACAGTATCTGACAAGGCTTTTCTTATTAGCGAAATATCGTGATCATTAATAGCCAGTTCCGGCTTTGTTCCTTTTTTGAATCCCTCAAGATCAAACTTGTGCAGTGGCTTTTCAGACGGTATATTGCTGTATAAAATACTTTCACTTACCTCAAGCGAATGTCCCATATTCCAGATAATATTGTTGTTGAATCCCGGGGGAACAAAATTGTACTGGTCTGTTGTAAGGTGCTCTGTTTTTTTTAGCAGTATTGACCTTTTCTCTTCTAATGATTCTAAGTATTCTGTCATAACTATTTTATTTAATTAAACCGATAAACTCCAATCAGACTGATTGGAGTTTATCTGATTTTTTTCAGTTGCCTTCTATTATTATTCAAGAAATTTCAATGCACTTTTCACAAATTCTTCGTGATATTGAAATATACTTCCGTGACCTGCATCTTTATAAATGATGATTTCGGAATTAGGAATACGGTTTTTCAAATCTTTGCTATTACTTATCAGCACCATTTTGTCATTTTCACCGTTCACAACCAAAACAGGCTGTTTAATTACTGATAAATCTTGTGGCGATTGTAAGCCCCAAGCCTTTATAGCATCGAGCTGGTGCGTCAAGTGTTTCATTTTTAAAGTTTCACCTCTATTTTCTTTTCTTTCTTTTAGTCTTTCAAGATAGCTTTTTGCCGATTTGTGTCCATTAGTATTGCTATTGAAGAACAAATAGAATTTTTCATTTCTAAAAGTAAATTTACCTTTGATTACATCTTTGATAACCACGGGTGTCATTTTGCTGATAGCCTCTCCACCGGCAGGTCCGGTGCCTGCAAGGATTACTTTGCGTACAAGTTGTGGCTCACGGAGTAAAATTTCCTGTGAAACGAAACCGCCCAATGAAAACCCAAAAAGGTCTATTTTTTCATAACCCAGTGCTTTAATAAAAGCGATGGCATCTGTAGCCATCTCTGAAACAGTTTTTGGAGTTGTTCCTCCTGTAGAACCTATGCCTCGATTGTCAAAACAAATTATTTGATGTTGCGTTGCCAAACCGTCCATAATTCTTGGATCACAATCATCCATTGTGGCAGATAAGTGATTGAGAAAAATGATTGGTATCCCAGAGTTATTTTCGCCAAGTTTGCGATAAAAAAATTCTGTTCCGTCTATAGTAATGGACTGTGTTTTTACATTTTTGAAATTCATAATTGTAGTTTTTTGTGAATTGTTATTCTGATTATTTGTTTGTGCAGTTGTTATTGTTGTTGTCATTATACCTGTGATTAACGAAAATAGGATTAAATATTTTTTCACTCTATTTGGTTTCAAATTTTTTCACACTTTTAAATATTGACCCTTCAAACATACTGTATGCGTAGTTGTTAAGAAATACAATCATTCCAGCCATTTTCCCTACCAGATTACGAAATTTAGGCTCCTTTGCATTTAAAAGTTTTATGATTGTATTCACTACGGCATCAGGCTGTTCTGCATCTTCAATACTTTTTTTGATATAAGCATTGGTTTGTGCCCTAAATGAATCATAATCGGCAATTCCATTATTTGAAACAACGGAACTATTGCCAAGATTTGTTTTAAACCACATTGGCTCTACCATACTAACCTTGATGTTGAATTGATTTACCTCAAAACGCAATGACTTAAAATACCCTTCCAAAGCGTGCTTTGAAGCTGAATATATCGATTTACCGGGAAGCCCCATCAGACCCATAATAGAACTGATCGTGATAATTTGTCCGCTTTTTTGTTTTCTAAAGTTAGGTAAAATGGCATTTGTTAAATTGATAGTGCCCCAAAAATTAGTTTCAAATTGTTTTTTGCCTAATTCCAGAGTAGTTTCTTCGGCCATACCCATAAGCATATATCCGGCATTATTGACCAAAACATCCAATGTGCTGACAGTTTCAAAAAGTTGTTTTGTGAATTCTTTGATTGAAGTTTCATTATCAATATCCAAAGCCAGCATTTTAAAACGCGTTTGCGTGTTTTTAGGGTTTCGGCTTGTACCTATTACAGTGTGGCCGCTTTCGTGTAGTTTTGTGGCTAATAGTAAACCAAATCCTGATGATGCTCCTGTAATTAAAATTGTTTTTTTCATCTTGTTTTTTATTTAGAAAGTTATTTAACCTCTTGGGTTTAACTCCATTTTTATTTTTTTTTAACCACACAGATTATACAACTCTTTTATTCTATGTGGCTTAAATTTTTATTTATAAATGTCTTTGCTAATTACAAAGAGAATTATTTATAGTCCTTCAATGTTTGGTGGAATCAACTTATACATTACCGGTGTTACAATTCTGGAAAGAATAGTTGAACTGATTAATCCACCGATTAATACAATCGCCAACGGGGATATTTGCGGATTCGGGTTTAATGCCAGCGGAATCAAACCACAGATTGCCGTAATGGATGTTAAAACTACGGGAAGAAAACGGGTTTCTCCGGCAATTGCAATCGCTTCATCAATCGACTTTCCTTCTTGTCGCAACTGGTTTGTGAAATCGACCAGCAGTAGGGAATTTTTTACCTGTATTCCGGACAATCCGATGAAACCGATAATAGAAACCAACGACATTGGATTTCCTGTAGCCAATAACAATAAAACTCCTCCCAGGACTCCCAACGGAATGATTGACAGTACGATGATGATTCCTTTAAATGTTTTAAATTGCAGCAATAAAACGGCGATGAATAAAAACGTACTCAATATAATTACAGAAAGGAAATTACCTCCCAATGCATCACCTTCTGATTCTTTTTCTCCTGAAAGTTTGTAATAATAGCCTTTTGGCATTTTTAATTTATCCAATTTCGGAATAATATCTACCAGCAAATCATTGGCATAAAAACCTTTTGCAGACATAGCCGAAACTTTTGAAAAACGTGACTTGTTAAAGTGATTGATGGCTGTTGGTGCCGTTTCAAATGTTATGGTTGCAATCTGATTTAGTGCAATTGGCGTTCCCTGAGTATTATTTACATATAAACTTTTTAACGCATCCAGTTTAGAAAATTTATCTCTCGGAAGGGTAATTGTCACATTTCTTGCATCGCCACGGTCATCAATGTAATCGCCAACGGTTAGTCCCGCTACAGCAAGACGAATTACTTTATCAACCTCGCTTGTCAATACACCAAGTGTTCTTGCTTTTTCTTTATTAATTTTTACTTTAACATCGGTTTTATAGGTATTCAACTCGTTGTTGATGTAAACCGTACCTTTTTGATTTCTCAAAATAGTTTCTACCTGAGAAGACAGTTTACGTAAAACTTCCTGGTCTTCGCCAAATAAACGAACTACAATATTGGCTTCCAATGGTGTTCCCTGTTCAAAATCTTTTACCTCTACTTTTGCATAAGGCATTGTTTTAAACCTGTCACGTAATTTTTCGATTAAAGCCGTTTTTTCAGTAGGTTTCGCTTCATCTTCCAACTGAACGAAAATTTGGGCAAAATCAGATTTTCTGTCCTGTGGATGCACGTTGTAATAAATCTGCGGATTTCCTTTTCCCACATTTGAAGTGTAGTACACAATTTCTTTATGGTTTTTCAACTCCGCTTCCACAATTTTTGTTACCCTGTCACTTTCCGAGATATTGGCTTGTAACGGCATTTTTATATTGATAAGAAACATTGGTTTTTCCGAATTTGGAAACAATTTAAATCCGGTTGCACTAAACAATCCAAAAGCAATAACACTTAATGCTATAGAGATTGCAATAGTTGTTTTAGGAAATTTTAATGCTTTTGGCATAATATCCCTGTAAGCTCTCGTAAGAAAGTTTTGCAAATACTTAAGAAAAATATTTCCTCCTGCGTGTTCGTGAGTTTTTAAAAATCTGCTTCCCAAAAACGGAACCAATGTCAAGGCGACAACCATAGATGCCAATACACTTGTGATAACCGCCATAGGTAAACTTCTTATGAATTCACCTGCCATATCAGGAAGAAAAACCAGTGGGAGAAAGGCTATAACCAAGGTTGCTGTACATCCCACAACTGCAACTCCTATTTGTTTTGTCCCCATTAGAACGGCATCCATTTTAGTATGACCTTCTCGCAGCCAGCGCTCAATGTTTTCTACAACCACAATACTATCATCCACCAATAATCCTAAAGCGACTACCAATCCAACAATACTTAACTGGTTTAAAGAATAGCCTAAAGCATTCATCGCAATAAGTCCCAAAGCCAACGATAATGGTATGGATATCATAACGATAATGGATGCTCTTCCTCCTAATGGTACCAATGTGATGATAACTAAAAGAATGGCCAATCCAAAATCAAAACCTAAATGTCCCAAACGCTTTGATACCATATCGGCCTGGTCAAAGTTTTTAACCAGTTTGATATTTGGAGGTAAATCTTTAGAGAATTCGGCTACTAATGGTAAATATTCTTTCTGGACATCGCTAATGTTTACATTGTCCTTCATTCCGGCAGTAACCAAAACGCATCGGTGTCCGTTGATTCTTGTAATATGATTTACTACTTCAGATTTGTAGCTTACTTCGGCTACGTCTTTCATATAGATGATTTTCCCATTGGCATTGTAAACCACTGTATTGGCAACATCATCGGCATTTTTGAATTTACCGCTTGTTTTTACATTGAATACTTTACTGTCAAGATCAATACTTCCACCGGGAATATCGGCAGCTTCACTTTGTAAACTTCCCATTACTACATTCAATGGAATTTTTAATTGTGCCAATTTTTCCAATTGTACATCCACTCTGATTTCCTGTTCCGGAATTCCAGTGTATTTTACATCTTTAAGATTGGTTATTTTTTCAATTTTTGCCTTTAGTTTATCCGCTTCATCGCGCAGTGCTTTATCAGAAGCGTTTTCGGAAACTAAAGCCACCTGAAGAATTTTTACATCCGAAGACGAAATTTTCTCCGTTTTGATCATATAAATATCTTTTGGAAGTTCGCTGCTTTTTAGCGCATTCATTTCGGTAGAAATTTCCTGATATTTGTTGTCAACATCAACCCCGTATTTGAATTTTACCTGAAAAGCGGCTACACCATCTTCTACAGTAGTTAATATTTTATCGATGTTCTCCAGTCCGTAAATTTTATTTTCAATGGGTTTTACGATTTGTTCCTCCATATCTTTTGGACTCGTACCAGGATAAATAACCGTAATCAAATATTGAGGCGGATGTGTCGAAGGGTCTTCTGATCTCGGCATCGTGAATAAGGTAAGAACGCCTACTACAGCGACTAACAGCGCTAGAATCAGTGTGAACTGATAATTCTTAACGGAAAAGTTTGTAATTTTCATAACTATTTATTTAATGATTTTGATAGTTGATTCTTCGTTTAGATAAGCGCTGTTAGATACCACTATCTGATCTGTTTTTTCAAGACCGTCTTTGATGAACACCTTGTTATTTTCAAATTTATTGATGGTAACAGGCTTACGTTTTACTTTGTTATTTTCTACGATAAACACAAAGGCTTTATTTCCATCGGCTTCGATAAGTGAATTATAAGGAATGACGATAAAATCCTGGGCATTTTCTGCTTTAATTTCTGCTTTTCCAAACATTCCAACTGCCGGTTTGCTGTTTTTCATATTCAGTTTTAATTCAACCTGAAAAGAACCCAGTGCAGCATCTGCAGCTTGTGATTTTCTAAAAACAGTAGCATCAAAGTGTTCGTCAGGATAACCATCAAGGGAAACAACTGCTTTCTGACCCATTTTCACTGATGCCCATTCCTGGTCTGTCAATCCAATTTTCAGTAAATAATTATTGTTTTGAGTGGTTTCGTTTATCGCCAGAATTGGAGATCCTGGGTCAACTACTTCACCTTCGTTCGCTATTTTTTTGGATACAAAACCATTTGCTGTTGCGTATATTTTGGCGTATCGGGCATTAAAAGCAACAGCATCTTTCTGCTTTCTGGCAATGTCCAGACCTGTTTTCGTATTTTGAAGCTGTTCTAAGGTGTACACACTGTCTTTGTACAAATTGTTGGCACGATTATAATCACGTTCGTATTTTTTTACATTCAGATCCGTTTGATTTAAACCGGCATTAATTTCGGTTGCATCCAATGTTGCCAACAGCTGTCCTTTTTTGAAAAACTGTCCTTCTTCTACATAAATGTGACTTACCACACCACCAATTTTAAAACCATAATTGGCTTCGTTTTCTGTGGTTACTAAACCCGATGCACTTATATTGCTGGTAAGTGCCAGTGATTGAACTGTTGCTGTTTTAATAGCAATAACATCAGCGGTTTCGAATGGTGTATGTTCTTTTTTTTCTTCTTTACAAGCATAAAAAAATGGAAGTGCAAGAAGGGATATTAGTATCGTTGTTGATTTCATAATTATTTTATTTTTAGTTTTTAAAAGTGAAAGTTGCATTGGCTCTTTCTAATTCTGCAAAAGCGATCCAGGAATTATAAAGAGATATATTAGTATTAAGCTGGGCATTTACCCATTGATTTTGTGCATCCAGAAGTTCAATGTAAATCGCCTGACCTTCTTTGTATAATTTGGTTATGTCCTCATTGTATTTTTTGGATGATTCCTTCTGATTTTTATCGGCGTAGAATTGTTCCAAAGCTGATTTTAAATTATTCTGTGAAACCTGATACTGAAGCAACAACTGCTGTTTTACGTTATCTATTTGTGAACTGATTTTTTTATTGTCTTCTTCTACTTGTTTGAGTTTGAATTTATTTTTGTTTCCCGAAAAAATATTCCATTCCAAACCAACTCCTGCAAAATAGTAACGTGACTGCTTATTTACTTCAAAATCAAAATCCTGAATTCCGAAATCGGCAAAACCATTTACTTTAGGAAACCAATACGACTGGGTAAGTTTGCTCACATTATCGTTTATTTCTTTTGCCTGGGTCAGTTTTTGTAATTCTTCCCTTTTTTGAGTATTCTCTGAAAGTGCTTCAATTGGTAAAGCTTCATTTTCATCTGTTTCAATTGCAGCATCCAACTTTTCATTTAATAAAAAATTGAAATACGATCTGGCATTATTGCTGGTTTGCTTGGCCGTTTCCAAGTTTGCCTGTATGCGAATTACCTCATTGTCACTTCGTAAGACTGCCGTACGGTTTATCTTTTCATTTTTGAATAAGGATTTGTTTACTCTTTGGTTTTCCTTGACCAATGCTAAAGCTTCCTCATAAATTTTAATTCCTTCAATCGATTGGAGGTATTTGTAGTAGGCAATTTTTATTTCCTTGACTAATTCCCTTTGATAGATTTCCAGTTCTATTTTTTGTAATGAAGTCTGCTGGTTTTTAATTCTCTTGTTGTAGATAATTTCAAAATTCAGCAAAGGCATTGTGGTATGGATTTTTGCATCATAGAAATTATCAGGATTAATTAAAACAGACTGATTTTCTAAGGTTGGAAAAGCATTGGAATTTGTAATTTGATTCAGCGTATTGTACACCGGATTCAGCATATCTCCAATCGGAATATCAATTGTTCTTCCGCCTTGTGCCTTGGTATAACTCCCGTTTAAGGAAACCGTGGGATAAAACAAGGATTTTGCTTCCTTTAACGCATACATACTTTTGTTGATGTCAAAGTTATGTTGCTTTATTACTTCGTTATTCTTTAGTCCGACTTCAATATAGCCGTCAAGCTTACTTTGTGAATATCCCAGATATCCGAATAAGACTAGTGTCAGTGTTAGTGTTTTTTTTATCATTTTATGCATTGTTTATTAATTGAACATTGTTCATTTTTTTAGCCAAAAAAAAATTAAAGTTTTTCTATTATTTTTACATATTCATTATATCCGTCTAACAGGATAGTATCGGGATTCGTGAATTTTACACCCTTTGTTCTCTGACGAATTTCGAGGCAGCACATACCGTGAACTAAACTCCAAATCATAAAGGAAAGCGGTTCTAAATTATGTCCCACGAAATGTCCTTTATCCATACATTGTTGCACTGTTGTTTTTAATGCGTTGAAAGTTTCGATTCCTTCATCCCAGTATTCTTCTTCCGAACTTTCTATAAACTCCATCGGGGCTTTTAAATTGAACATTAAATCATACATTTCTGAATTTTCCATTGAAAATTTTATGTAAGCATATCCAAATTTCTTCAAGCGTTCCATAGGATTCTCAATAGCGAACAACTCCATAAATTGTCCTCCCAATTCCTGAAAACCAATGGAGTGCAGGTCGTGTAGAATGGCATTTTTATCTTTAAAATAAACATAGACCGTACCTACGCTATAGTCAATTTCATCGGCTATGTTTCTGATAGTAGTCTGCTCAATTCCTTTTTCTATAAAAAGTCTTTTTGCTCCTTTTAGAATAAGTGCTTTTAGATTCTCCTTATCCCTTGCTTTTCTTTCCCCTATGCTCATATATCTAATTTTATTTTACAAATGTATAACTATTTATTGAACAATGTTCATTTTTTAAATTATATTTTTAAAATAATTGATTCTGGGAGTGTTTTGTACGTAATTTCAAGCGGTTAATGATGGAAAATCTGGCTGGATAGTATAATTTGATGACTTATTTTAGAATGAAGTATAAAATATCTAAACTTTTTCAGGTCGAGACAAATTTATAAATGCTTCGCATTAAAGCTAGTTTGGTTACTTTATTTTTCCACAAATCTTGACTTCAGCTGCTTTGTCATTGATTTTAGGAATCCTTCTTTATCTTTCCTGGCTTCTTTTATTTGTGCTTTTACTTCTGGAGAAATTGGAAAGTGTTTATCTGCCCAAATATAAATTTCAAGCAAAACAGGTAATAAATCAATTCCTTTTTGTATCAGCACATATAATACTTTTGCTTTACTGTCCGGATGGTCTAATTTTTTTATAATCCCATTTTCTTCAAGGCTCAGTAATCTTGATGCTAAAATATTAGTAGCAATTTTTTCTTCGGATCTTAAAAAGTCCCCGTAGGTTTTCTTATCGTAAAAAATTAAATCCCGAATTATTAATAAAGACCATTTATCTCCTAATATGTCGAGCGTGCTACTAATTGGGCAATCTGACCTTTTTTTGTTTTTTTCCATTTTCATTAAAAATATTTATCAAAACCACTTGTTAATTGAAAGTTGTCTGTATATTTGCACTTGCAAATAGCAAGCAAATATAGGTATAAATATTAAAAATAAAAAAATAACAAAATGGAATTAAGAAATAAAACAATTTTGATTACTGGTGGTGCTTCGGGTATTGGATTAGAAGCAGTTAAACAATTTTTAGTAAATGGCTCTAAAGTTATTATTACAGGCAGAAGTCAGGCAAAATTAGATGCAGCAAAACAGCTTTATCCTTCAATAACAGCTATCAACAGTGATGTTGCAAATGCAGAAGATGCGGTTTTATTATTTAGGGAAATCCAAAAACTTGGAGGTATAGACATTTTATACAATAATGCAGGGGTTATTAGCAAGCCGCAAAATTTAGGGATTGCCAGCGAAGCACATTTTGCAACTGCTGAATACGAAATGGGTATTAATTATTTGGGCGTGATCCGTATGAACAATTTGTTTATGGATATGCTTAAATCGAGAAAAGAAAGCGCCATCATTAATACAGCTTCTATATTAAGTTACGTGCCATTAAACCTTACGCCAACGTATTCTGCATCAAAAGCTGCTGTGAGATTTTATACTGATTCCCTGCGTAGTCATTTGCAGATTTTGAACAGTAATGTCAAAGTATTTGAACTTTCTCCTCCTGTGGTTGCTACGGCTATGGCTGATGGCGTAGATGCAAAAGCAATTACTCCTGAAAAATTAGTAAATGGATTAATCAACGGTCTGGTGAAGAATAACTACAAAATTCGTATTGGTGATACAAATGTTATTTATTTTTTAAATAGATTTTTACCAAAAGTTGCCTGGGGCTTAATCAATAAGACTTCAAATGCAAAACAACTTCAAAAATAAACAGTCAGCTTTTAAATATCTGCTTAAATGATGATAATTAGTTTAAGCTGTACGGGATATCAATTAAGTTTTATTTGTTAAGCATAAAAAAAGCTCAATTCGGATGAATTGAGCTTTTAGTTTTGTATCCCCTAATAAAAATTCAAACTATGCTATGCAGGATTTGAAGAATTGGGAAAAATAATTCGGTTTTATTCCTAATTATGAGTTACTGTGTGGATGCTTAATGTGGAAAGAGAAGATCCAATTAGGTAAACCGTATAAATTTTACCGGCAGTAAATTCTTCTGATTCTAAAGTTGCCAGGATTTGTGATTGCCCTGCGCCATTAACTTGTATAGTCAACGAACCGGCATTAACTTCTGTATACCCGCTTTGGCTGTAACGCTCAAGGTTAGAAGTCAGAACTGTACCTTTATCATCACTGAAATTTAAAGCAGATGGCGCACCGCCGCTCAAATGAATGAATTTGATTTTTGCTTTACCACCTGAAGGTGCAGATAAGTTATCCTGATATAATCTTACGGCAGCTTCATCACTAGACTCTCCGGTTAAATATACAGTATAGTTTTGATCATCATCAAGATTGAATTTTGCTTCCGCATATTTATCATTGTCATTATCATCCCTGTATTGTGCGATTAAATTTTTCCCGGAACTAACAGTCAGATAAGAAACGGAACTGTCTAAAAAATCAAGATCACTAATATAAGGTATGTTTGCCAAAACAAACTTTTGAGAACCTGAGTTTGGTGCGGCATTTACCACTTTAAGTTTTGCAGATCCAAATGGATCAATATTATTGTTATCACAAGATAATGCTACTAGAGCGAATGCAGCGATTAAGAATCCGTTTATAAATTTATTCATCATTTTAGTTTTCATAATTTTAATTTTAATTGATTGTTTTTATAGATTACATGTATTTAACTTTAATGTTAATTTTATTTTTATTGTTTCGGAGATCAACTTTAAAATCATTAAAGAGAGGCTTCTTCATTTTTTCCATAAAAAAGTTAGAAAACCCAAATCCTTCTTTTGGTATCCCTAAAATATTTTTATTGAGTTCATTGTTTTTGTTTTCGTCATCAATTAAGGTAATACCATAAACCCCGGGCTCAAGAACACAGTTTATCGTCATTTTGCCATTAGCTATAGCTTTCTTATCAAATACAAATTTTTTAAGAACGATCTCTTTTTCATAAGATTCACTGTCTTTGAATACATTTAGTATGATTTGCCCTTTTGCAGATCTTATGTCAGAAACAGTTATTGAGGAATCTTGTGCATGAGTTACAGAAGGATTAATTATGCAAATAAAGACTAACATTGTACAGGCATATAAAGTGTTTATTGTTTTCATAAATTTTATTTTTTAATGTTTTACTTCGACGAAAGTAATTCAGCAATTATCGAAAAGAAGGAATTATTAATGGCAAACGGACAATTTTGTATATGAAGCGGTTTTAGTGATTAAAAGTACTCATGGGTTGTTAGTATTAAAGGGTATTACTTCAAATAGTTTTTTTCATAATTATAAAAACAGCACATTTAAATATAATTATTGAGGCTTTTCCGCTTCATCTTTGTTTTTGTCCGCTTGGTCCTGATATCCTGTAAATATTGCAAATTTCACTTTTACATTTGCGTCAGTATAATATAAATGTGACCAGAAATGGTTTTGATAACTTATTTAAAATTAAATTATTATGAAAAAATTAGCCCTTATTTGTTTAGTTTTAGCCGGAACAAATTCCTTTAGTCAAAGCTTTCTTGACAGATTTCATTTTGGATTAAAAGCAGGATCAAATTACAGTGACTTTACAAATGCAGATTTTGATACTGAAGGCCTGATTGGATTTCATGCAGGCGCGATCGTTAATTTTGAAATTAATGACAAATTCTCAGTACAGGAAGAGTTTTTATTCTCAACACAAGGAAGTAAAATTAAAAACGGAGAATTTGAAGGAGAAGAGCTAAAAATGTCTTACATATCGGTTCCTATTCTGTTAAAATACAAATCCAGTATTGGTATATATGCAGAAGCTGGCCCCCAAATTGGGATACTTGCTTCTGAGGATTTAAAAAATATAGATTCTTCGGATAAATTTGCTGAAAAAATTGATGGTGGTATTGCAACCGGAATTGGTTATCAATTTAAGAATGGATTCGGAATTGGCGCACGATATTATATGGGATTAACAGATGTCAGTAAAAGTAAAACATCCGGTATAAAAACAGATTTCCAGAATAATGTTGCACAGGTCAGTATATTTTATATTTTCTAGGAAGGAAAGTATAGTAAATTTGTTTGATTAAGTAAATGAAGAATACCGGTTATATTGATGTAACCGGATTTTTTGTATAATATATTTGAAACCAGATTCTTAAAATGTACTATTTAAATTCAGATGAATACTTAGAAAGGTATGGCTATATTTACATATTCGAAAACCAATGATAAACAATATAAAGAGTAATCTCACTGCCAAAACCTTACGGGAAATTTATAGAATGAATATTGGATTAAGCTTGATTGCTTTCATTTTTTCAATGTTTTTTCTTAAAATGTTTGATGAGCCCATGTTGGTCTTAATTTCCATGGCATTCAAAAGTGGTGTTTATATGCTGCTGTTGACTTTTACACTTTCTTTTATTTTAAATCAAACAGCCAAACGCTTTCATGATAATTTAATAAAATACAGACTCTGGCGTATTGCAGCAAGTTTTTTTTGTGCCATACTGATACAATTACTAATCTGGCCTGTATTTGCTTATTTAGGCAGTATAAGCTGGGAGTATAATAATTATAAACTGCTTTTAATTTTTATTATTGAGGGTTTAATATTAGCTACTTTGATTCTTTTATTGCAGGATTTTGCCATTTTAAGATATGCTAAATCAAAGACAGAATTAGAGAATGCAAGGTTACAGATGCGCACTGCTGAAGCTGAAAATCTATTATTAAAACAACAAATTCATCCGCACTTTCTCTTTAATTCCTTAAATACTTTAAAAGCTTTGTATAAGAAAGATTTGGTTTTAGGGGAAGAATACCTCATTCAATTAGCCAATTTTCTAAGGGCGGCAGTTTCTCATAATAATAGCCAGGCAACTACACTGGATGAAGAATTGGTTTTTTGTATAAATTACTTAAAAATGCAAAAAATACGTTTTGATGAATCCCTGGACTGGGAATTAAAAATTGAAAATGAAGCGATGCTTAAAGGTTATGTACCTTCTTTCTCTATACAGCCTTTATTGGAAAATGCAATAAAACACAATAAGCTGACAAAGCAGTTACCATTAAGAATTGTAATAGAACAAAACGGAGATTATATAAGTGTATCTAATGCTATCAGCAATAAAGAATTTAGTGAGAGTTCTATTAAAAGCGGTCTTGAGAATTTATCTGAACGCTATTTCTTATGATCTGGTGATACAATAAATATTCAAAATGACGGTATTACCTTTTCAGTAAGCTTTAAAATCAACCAGCATGAAAATAGTAATAATTGAAGACGAAATGCTTGTTGCCGAAGATCTTGCCAACACGCTTAAACAGATTAAAACTGATATAGAAATTATAGCTGTTTTAGGATCAGCTGCAGAAGCAATAGATTATTTTAGTAAAAACGTACAGCCTGATTTGATTTTTAGTGATATACAGCTTGGTGACGGACTTAGTTTTGAAATTTTTAAAGGTGTAGCCATAAACGTTCCGGTTATTTTCTGTACAGCATTTGATGAATATGCTCTTGATGCGTTTAAAGCGAATGGTATCGAATATATATTAAAGCCATTTAACACTGAGTCAATTGCGAATGCACTGATAAAGTTCCAAAGTTTGCAAAAGAGTATGAGTTTGTCTGTTGCAGCACGCTATGAAGCTGCAATGGAAGCACTTAATTCAATAGAATTCAGAACCAGCACTACTATTATGATTAAATACAGGGATAAAATATTACCATTTTCATTTGATAAAATTGCAATGTTTTTCCTGGAAAATGAATTAATGTACTTGTATACTTTTACCGGTAAAGCTTATATTATTACAGACAGCCTTGATGAAATGGAGAAAAAAACGCATAGAATATTTTTCAGGGTAAATCGGCAATTTTTAGTTAATCGAAAGGCTATCGAGTATGTCACTGATTATTTTCCAAGAAAGCTTAAAATTAATTTAAATTTTGAATTTAATAAAGATATAATTGCCAGTAAGGAAAAAAAAGGAAAACTATTGATTTGGCTAAAATATTGATTTAAAAAAAAAAATAACATCCGGTCAGTCTTAATTGACAGTATATTAATCATTTAAAGATGCGTTAATTTTATTATATTTGAGTGTTATCCCAGTCATCTGATTAATGGATTGTAAACATAATTGTTGTGATTTTAATTTAACCATCAAATATAAATAATAATTAAATTAACTATTCTGACTATGAAATCATCTCTTATAAAAAAAAATCTGCTTGGTGCTTTTTTTTTCGCGTTAATAATTTTTACTTTTTTAAAGTTGTATGTGTATAAAAATCATCGTGATATAAATTCAGAATCTGCAAGCTTTACAGTATCAGTAATTAAGCTTCATGAGGAATTTTTGAAAGATGCTAATGCAGGTACAAAAAAATAACCATACTGCTCCTATTATCTTTTGCATTTATTCATGCACAAGATAAATTAATTACTAAAACCGGTAAAATTACCTTTGAAGCATCTGTACCTGCTTTCGAAGAAGTAAAAGCTGTAAATGAAAGCTCCTCCTGTGTTTTAAATACTGCAACGGGAGAAATTGCATCTTTATCTTTAATGAAGGATACAAATTTAAAATCGCTTTAATGGAGGAACATTTTAATGAAAATTATATTGAGAGTGATAAGTATCCAAAAGCTGTCTTTAGAGGAAAAATCGAGAATTTCGATATTTCTGCATTAAGTAAAACGCAAAAGATTATAAAATTGCCGGAGTATTAGAACTACACGGTAAATCTAAACAGATTACTATCCCTGCAAAAATTAAAAAAAATGATAATAAAGTTGAAATAATAACCAATTTCAATGTAAATGCTGATGATTTTAATATTGAGATTCCAAGTATTGTAAGCAAAAAAGTTTCAAAGAGAATTAATGTATCCACTGATTTTAAATTAATGTAGGAGAGTTTACCTGATAGGCATCTCATCCGAACTAGTATCAAACCTAAATTTATAGGCAGGTGTATTATAAAGCCTGTGGTATTCATTTTATACAACAGGTTTTTTTTATGACTTTAGAACAAGAATTTGCAATAAAATTAGTGAAGCATTATTATATTTCGTTTCAAATATCATGTCTAT
>JBDTRA010000050.1:0-35094 GCA_039931915.1 Flavobacterium sp.
TTATTTTTGCATTAAAAGATTCTGCAGAGGCATTGGTACTTCTGTGATCAAAATAGTTCAATATCGTTTGATAATGATTGGTAATGGTTCGAGATATAGTACCGAAAGACTTAAACCCGGATTGATTTCCTTTTTCGTTCAATTTGCTTCTGTTAAATTAATGCTAACTTTCAATTTTAAATTCTAGAGTATTAAAGTAATTTAAATGCTAATCTGTATTTTTGTGTAAATTATATTAAGTATGAAAAAAGGTATTGTGTTGCTGACATTTTTAATTATTTCAAATTTAAATGCTCAACAACGTCCAAAATTAGTTGTAGGTATTGTGGTTGATCAAATGAAAATGGAGTATTTATATCGGTTTTCAGATGATTTTTCTCCAAATGGTTTTAAGAGACTAATGAATAATGGATATACTTTTCAGAATATGCATTATAATTATATGCCAACTTATACTGCACCTGGACATGCTTCTATTTATACAGGAACCACACCTGCAACACATGGTATTGTAGGTAATGAATGGTTTAGTAGGACTCTTGGTAAAGAAATGTATTGTACAGATGATGCATCTGTGAAAATAGTTGGTGATGGTACTGTTGAGGAAGGAGCAATGTCTCCTAAAAATTTACAAAGCACAACTATTACTGATGAAGTAAGAATGGCAACAAATTTTAATGGAAAAGTAATTGGTATAAGTTTAAAAGACCGTGGAGCTATTTTGCCAGCTGGACACTTTGCCAATTGGGCTTTTTGGTATAGTAAAACTGGTTCTTTTATTTCAAGTACTTTTTATGGAGATAAATTACCTGATTGGGTTTCTCAATTCAATAATGAGAAACATTATATGCCATATATAAACAAAGGATGGGATTTATTTAAACCAGCAAGTATTTACAATGAAAGTTTACCAGACAACAATCCTTATGAAGGGAAATTGTATGGTAGTACTGCTCCAGTTTTTCCATATGACTTAAAAACAATGTATGAGAAGAATGATGCTGGAATTTTAAGAGCTACTCCTTATGGAAACGATTTGCTAGCTGAATTCGCTATGAAAGCGATTGAAAAAGAAGATTTAGGTAAAGATAATAATACCGATTTCTTAACTGTTAGTTTTTCTTCTACAGATTACGTTGGGCATTTACTTGGACCACGTTCTATGGAGCTTCAGGATACTTATTTAAGGTTGGATCAAAATATTGCTGATTTTTTAAACTATCTTGATAAGACAGTTGGGAAAGATAATTACCTACTTTTTTTAACGGCTGATCATGCTGGTGCTGAAAATGTTAGTTATTTAAAAGATCACAAATACAATGTAGATAATTATCCATCAAAAGATGTTAAGAAATGTATGCAGGATTTCTCAATAAAAGCTTTTGGAGTAGATTTGATTTTAAATTACTCTAACTTTAATGTATTTTTTAATAAGCAAATCATTAAAGAAAAAGGTTTAGATTTAGTAAACGTTAAAAAAATTTTTAAAGAGTTTTTAATTGCTCAGCCACAGGTTAAAAAAGTTTATACAGAAGAAGAAATTTTAGCAAATTCTGGAAATGATTACTATTTAAACTTTGTAGCAAAAGGTTATGATGTAACTCAAAATGGAGATTTAGTTATTATCGATAAGTCAGGTGATATTGAATATACAACTACAGGTACATCTCACGGAACTCCTTACAGTTATGATACGCATGTCCCGGCAATTTTTTATGGATGGCATATTAAAAAAGGAGAATCTTTTGATAAAAAAGCTATTACTGAAATTGCTCCAACAATTGCACAAAAAATAAAAGTTGCTTTTCCTAATGGTACTGAAGCTAAAGTGCTTCAGGAAATTTTAGGAGATAAATAATAGCATTACAAGTAAAAAGTAAAACCTGTCTTTCCACAAAGACAGGTTTTTTTTATTCCATAAAAAGGCTTCTCAATTAAGAAAAGCCTTTGGAATTTAGTGTTTAGTAAGCACTTATTTAATGTTAGCCTATGCGTTTGCTAACACTAATTCTTCGTTAAAAGGAAGATTCCATGCCTCAGCAACTCCTTTGTAAAGAATTTTTCCATTAGCAACGTTCAAACCTTTTTTTAATTCTTCATTTTCGGCACATGCTTTTTCCCATCCTTTGTTTGCTAATTGCAATGCATAAGGTAAAGTTGCATTAGTTAAAGCCAGAGTAGATGTATAAGGAACAGCTCCTGGCATATTTGCTACACAGTAATGAACAATGTCATCAATAATAAAAGTTGGATTTTCATGAGTTGTCGGAGTGCAAGTTTCAATACATCCGCCCTGATCAACCGCTACGTCAACAACAACAGTTCCCGGGCGCATTAATTTTAGCATGTCACGAGTAATCAAATGAGGTGCCTTTGTTCCTGGAATTAAAACAGCACCAACTATTAGATCTGCGTCAGCAATTGCTCTTGTAATGTTATAATGATTAGACATTTCTGTATTTACATTTGCAGGCATAATATCATCTAATTGACGCAAACGTGGAAGACTCAAATCCATAATGGTTACCTGAGCTCCTAAACCTGCGGCCATTTTTGCAGCCTGAGTTCCTACAATTCCTCCACCTAAAATTAAAACTTTTGCAGGCGGAACACCCGGAACACCTCCTAAAAGAATTCCTCTTCCTTTTAATGGTTTTTCAAGATATTTTGCCCCTTGTTGAATAGCCATACGACCTGCAACTTCAGACATTGGAATTAATAAAGGCAAACTTCGATCAGCTTTTTCAACTGTTTCGTAAGCCAAACATACTGCACCTTTTTCTAACATGGCATGTGTTAATTCTTCTGATGAAGCAAAGTGGAAATATGTGAAAAGCAATTGCTCTTTTTTGATTAACTCATATTCAGAAGCAATAGGCTCTTTTACTTTGATAATCATTTCAGCGATAGCATATACTTCTTCGATAGCAGCCAAAACTGTTGCACCAGCTTGTGTATATTCGTCATCGGTAAAACCACTGCCTAAACCAGCAGTTGCTTGTACGTATACTACATGTCCGTGCTTTTTCATTTCAGATACACCGGCAGGAGTTAAAGCTACACGGTTTTCGTTATTCTTAATTTCTTTTGGAACACCTATTATCATTTTGTTATATTTTTTTGTTTTTCTTATAATTCTTTTACAAATCTACATATAGAGAATATATTATTGATATTTGATGGATAAATAAGAAAAAATTATTTTATTTAGTATTTTTACAGAAAAATATTCTTTTTTAAGTTATTTTTATTTATCCAAAAAGAAAAAATGACTGAATTTTAATGATTATTTAATTCATTTGTACTATGATTTTAGATGAAACTGACAAAAAAATCCTACGCCTTTTACAAGTTGACGCACATTATACCCTAAAGGACATTGCGAGCAAAATAAATTTATCGTTAACTCCTGTTCATGATCGGGTTAAACGTCTTGAAAAAGAGGGTGTTATTGAAAAATATGTTTCGATTTTGAACAAAAAAAAATTAGGAAATAACCTCACTGTTTATTGTCAGGTAACCTTGACCAAACAAACTTATGATACTTCTGAAGGATTTAATCAGTCTATTTTGGATTTGCCTGAAGTAGTAGAATGTAATTATGTATCCGGTAATTTTGATTACATGCTTAAAATCATCATTCCGGATATGGAAAGCTATCACCATTTTCATCAGAAAAAATTATCGATATTGCCTGAAGTTTCTTTGATCAATACTGTTTTTGTAATTTCTGAAGTAAAAAGTACGACGGTTTTACCTATTTAATTAAAATAAAAAACCACCAAGAGAACTTGATGGTTTAAAGAAAATTGGTTTTTTGGTTGTAAAATTAATAATAAGTAAAACGTCTTACTTTAGCAATATATTTAGCTAAACGGATTACTTGATGACTATAGCCGAATTCGTTGTCATACCAAACATAAAGCACAATATTTTTTCCGTCTTTCGAAACAATTGTTGCGTTGCTGTCATAGATTGAAGGGGCAGAAATCCCTACAATATCAGAAGAAACCAATTCATTATTCAACGAATATTTTATTTGCTCTACCAAATCGCCTTCAAGAGCATATTTTTTTATGATTTTATTGATAGCAGAAACAGAAGTTGTCTTTTTTATTTCCAGATTCAAAACAACCAACGATCCATTTGGTACCGGAACCCGGATTGCGTTAGAGGTTAGTTTTCCTTCTAATGATGGTAATACTTTGGCTGCTGCATTTCCTGCACCGGTTTCTGTAATAACCATATTTAGTGCAGCAGCTCTGCCACGACGGTATTTTTTATGCATATTGTCAACTAAATTCTGGTCGTTGGTATAGGCATGAATAGTTTCCAGATGACCTTTTGTAATTCCCAGGCTATCTTCTATTACCTTCAAAATTGGCGTTATGGCATTTGTAGTACAAGAGGCAGCCGAAAAAATATTGATCTCATCAGGATTAAATTCAGTATGATTTACACCGTGTACAATATTAGGAACTCCTTTTCCTGGGGCTGTCAATAAAACTTTACTAACACCATTTGAGGTTAAATGTCCTTTTAAATCTTCTTCAGTTATAAAAGCTCCTGTACTGTCAATTACGAGTGCATCATTGATTCCAAATTCTGTATAATTTATTTCTTCAGGAGAATTTGCAGTGATAACATGAACTGTGGTTCCGTTTATAATTAGGGCACTGTTTTTTGGATCTGCAATTACAGAACCCTGAAAATCCCCATGAACAGAATCGTAGCGTAATAGAGAAGCTCTTTTCTCTAAACTTGACGAATCATTTTTATCCCTTAGAACAATTGCTCTAAGGCGTAATTGGTTTCCTTTTCCTGTTTTAGACATTAATTCTCGGGCTAATAAACGCCCGATTCTTCCAAAACCATATAAAACAACATCCTTTGGCTGAATTTCTTTTGAGGCTTTGGCTTTTTTTAATTTTTCGATTACAAAATATCTGGCGTCAGGATATTTTTCATCATCTAAACCATATTCATAGGTTAGTTTGCCGAGATCTAATTTTGCGGGTGGAAGATCTAAAGACAAAATGACTTTTGCAATTTCGACTGAATCAAAAATGGAAATAGGTTTACCAACAAACTCACCGACATGCTGGTGCAGATTAATAATATCGCTGACATTTTTTTCTAATAATTGGTTTCTGAATAAAACCATTTCAATGGATTTGTCATACCATAAATCACTTATGATTTTAATTAATTCGACACCGGCTCTTCTTCGGTCGACTTGAATTGATACTTCTTTTTGGTACAAAGTTTTGTTGCTCATAATTGAAATTTGAAAAAAATAAATAGACGTCTATTTTTAAATTTTGGGCAAAAGTATATATTTCAATCGATTTCGTAAGCTGTTTTATGATTTATTTTTGAAAATAAAAAAAGCCATCTTAGTTTTTAAGATGGCTTTTTTTGAGTTTTTAATCTCAGTTTCAGTTGTCAGTTTATGCAACTGATGCTGCAACTGTAAACTGTGACTAAATAATGATTCGAAGAATTTCTCCGCCTTTGTTTATCATTTCAAGACGGATGCTTTGTCCTTCATCTTTTTGTTTTAAAAGTTTAGAAACAGTTTCAACATTCGTTGCTTTTACATTATCAATACTCAGGATAATATTACCTTGTAATTCATTTTGATATTGCATTAAATTTTCATTTGTGATGTTTTTAATTTTCACACCATAATCAATATGAAATTTCTTTTTATCAGTAACATCAATATTTTCTAATTCTATCCCTTTAAATTCGGCACTAAAAAATTCATTTTTTGTTAATGTTACCGGAACTATTTTTGTTTTTCCTTCTCTAATATAAGTTACTTCAACAACATCATTTGGTCTTTTTGTATTAATGTAGCCTGAAAGATCAGCATAAGTTGCAATGTTCTGATTGTCTAATTTTACAATAATATCACCTTTTGTCAGACCAGATTTTTGAGCTCCTGATTTTGGAGAAACTTTGTTAATATAAAATCCCTGTGTTTCAGAAATCCCTAATTCTTTTGAAGCACTACTGTTTAATTCACCACCTTCAACACCCAAAATACCTCTTTGAACATTTCCAAATTCCATAATGTCTTCAATGATTTTTCGGGCAATATTAGAAGGAACTGCAAATGAATATCCTGTATAACTGCCGGTCGGAGAAGAAATCATGGTATTAATACCAATTAATTCACCACGTGTGTTTACTAATGCACCTCCACTATTTCCTGGGTTTACGGCTGCATCAGTTTGAATGAATGACTGGATTCCGTTTGTATCTAAGTTTCTGGCTTTCGCCGAAACAATACCCGCAGTTACAGTAGAAGTGAGGTTATACGGATTTCCAACGGCTAAAACCCATTCCCCTACTTTTGTGTCATCAGAATTGGCAAAAGCAGTATATGGCAGTTTTTCGGTTGCATCGATCTTTAGTAATGCAATATCCATTTTAGAATCGGTACCAATCAATTTTGCTTTGTATGATTTTCTGTTATTTAATGTAATTTCGATTTCAGAAGCATCTTTAATTACGTGATTATTAGTTACGATATAACCGTCCTCAGAAATAATAACGCCTGAACCAGTACCAACCTGTTCCTGCTGTTGTTGACCTCCATAGCCATAGAAAAATTCCATCATAGGATTACTAACAGTTCTTCGGGAAACATTTTTTACGTGAACAACCGTATGGATCGTTTTATCTGCGGCTGCAGTAAAATCGACTGTTTCAGCAGCCAGTGCAACATTTTTTCCGTATGAATTGGGAGCAAGAGTTACAACAGAATTTTCTCTTCCAAAAAAAGAATTGTTGCTCTCAAATAATATTTTGTAAGCACCAAGTGTAGTAGCACCACTCAATAATGATACTAAAAATAAGGTTGAAAATCTTTTCATAATTAGAATATATGTTTAAATTATTTAACGTAAAATTAATTGAAAAAATTATTCAATAAAATGGTTTAACGCTCTTTAACAATGATTAACATTTCATTAATAGTTCGTACTTTTGTGTTCTTAATAGAATAAAAAATGCAAATAGAATTTTATAAATATCAAGGAACCGGAAATGATTTTGTAATGATTGATAATCGTTTAGAATTTTTTCCTAAAAATAATATAAAACTAATTGAACGTTTGTGCGACAGACGATTTGGAATCGGAGCTGATGGACTTATTTTGCTTGAAAATGACTCTGAAACTGATTTTAAAATGGTTTATTATAATTCTGATGGAAACCAAAGTTCAATGTGTGGAAATGGCGGACGCTGTCTTGTGGCTTTTGCTAATCAGCTGGGTGTGATCGAAAATAAAACAACTTTTATTGCTACAGATGGTTTACATCATGCGTCAGTAGGAGATGATGCTATTATTTCATTACAGATGATCGATGTTGATGAAGTTAAGGTAAATGATTCTTATACTTTTTTAAACACAGGCTCTCCGCATCATGTACAAATTGTTGAAGATTTAGAACATTACAATGTAAAAGATAATGGAGCGGCGATTCGTTACGGAGAATTATATGGAGAAAAAGGAAGTAATATTAATTTTGTAAAAAAAGTTGATGACGATACTTTTTCGCTTCGTACTTATGAAAGAGGCGTTGAAGATGAAACTTTAGCTTGCGGAACTGGTGCTACAGCTGTTGCAATTGCGATGAATGCAATTGGGCAAACTGATAAGACATCAATCAATTTGAATGTTGAAGGAGGAAAACTTGTTGTTTCTTTTGAAAAATCCGGAAATCATTTTACAAACGTTTTTTTAACGGGACCAGCAAAATTTGTATTTAAAGGAACTATCGAAATTTAAAATTTTCAATCAAAAGATAATCTAAATTCTAAAATCTAAAATAAAGATGATAACACTCCAAGGCGAATCAATTTACCTGCGTGCATTAGAACCTAATGACCTGGAGTTTGTTTATGCGATGGAGAATGATCAGAGCATTTGGGAAGTCAGCAATACACAAACTCCATACAGCCGATTTTTAGTCCGACAATATTTAGAAAATGCAAATCAGGATATTTATGAGGCTAAACAATTACGCCTTGCGATTTGTCAGGATGAAGATTTTCCTGCTATTGGATTGATTGATTTATTTGAATTTGACCCTAAAAATAACAGAGCTGGTGTCGGAATTGTGATTCAAAATAACGATAACAGAAATCAAAATATTGGTTCTGAAGCTTTAGCACTTTTAATTAAGTATTCTTTTTATAATTTAAATTTGCATCAGTTGTATGCAAATATTAGTGTAGAAAACGTAGCAAGTATAGCTCTTTTTACTAAATTTGGTTTTGAAAGAATAGGAATTAAAAAAGATTGGATTTTGCTGAATGGCCAGTACCAGAATGAAGCAATTTTTCAGTTAATTAATAAACAAATTTAAATTTATACAGCTTTGACTATAAAAAAAATTATCACGTTAACTGCCGTTGCCGTAATTTCGGTTTTAATGATTTACGGATTTATATTAATAAGTAGAATTTTTAGTGCCAATACTAAATTTGAAGAAAAAGAACTTTATGTATATGTTCCAACAGGAGCTGATTATACAGATGTTAAAAAAATATTAGAACCCTACATTAAGAATTTCGATAATTTTGAAATGGTGGCCAATAAAAGAAGCTATCCTGAAAACGTAAAATCAGGTCGTTTTTTACTTAAAAAAGACATGAATAATATTGATCTGGTAAGAGCAATGCGTTCGAATGTTCCAGTAAAATTAGCTTTTAATAATCAGGAGCGTCTGGAGAATTTTGCAGGAAGAGTAGGTTCAGAAATAGAAGCAGACAGTTTATCCCTTATGAAAGCTATTAAAGATTCTACTTTCTTAAAAGCAAATGGCTTTAACGAAGAGAATGTTTTTGCGATGTTTATTCCAAATACGTATGAAATTTACTGGAATACTTCAGCTGAAAAATTTCGTGATAAAATGATTAAAGAATACCATAATTTTTGGACTGATGAAAGAATTGCAAAAGCTAAAGCTCAGGGTTTAACACCAGTTCAGGCTACAATTTTGGCTTCAATCGTTCATAAAGAATCGGTTAAAAAAGATGAAAGACCACGTATTGCGGGTGTTTATTTAAATCGTCTGCGTTTAGAAATGCCTTTACAGGCAGATCCAACTGTGATTTATGCGTTGAAATTAAAATCGAATAATTTTGATCAGGTTATCAAAAGAGTTTTTTATAATGACTTAATTATGAAATCTCCATACAATACCTATGTGAATATCGGACTTCCGCCAGGACCAATTGCTATGCCAGATATTACTGCTGTTGAAGCTGTTTTGAACCCGGAAAAGAATGATTATATTTATTTCTGTGCCAGTATAGATCGTTTCGGATACCACGAATTTGCTTCTACTTATGAGCAACACACTATAAATGCAAAAAAATATTCAGATTGGATTGCCAGCCAAGGTGTAACAAGATAGTTTTGAATTTTAAAAATGCCTTTATTTTATCGGTTTTAGCTTTTTTAACTATTCAGTCTATTGAAGCTCAAAGTAAAGTCGAAAGTTTTTTAACGCCTTCTGATACTTCAAATATAAAGAGACAAAATACAGTTATTGTAACTGAAGCTGCTTTAGCTTCAGCTACTTTAATTGGTTTGAACCAGATTTGGTATGCCGATTATTCAAGATCAAATTTTCACTTTATAAATGATAATAGTGAATGGCTTCAAATGGATAAAGTCGGTCATTTCTATTCTGCTTACCATTTAGGAAGATTTGGCGCAGAAGCTCTTAACTGGAGCGGAGCAGATCCTAAAAAGCAATTAGTTTATGGAGCTGGTATAGGCTTCGCTTTTTTAGCGGCTGTTGAAGTTTTAGACGGTTATTCATCCGAATGGGGCGCATCTTCCGGTGATATTATTGCTAATACAACTGGGACAGCATTGTATGTGTCTCAGGAATTGCTTTGGAGAGAACAACGGATTACTCCTAAATTTTCTTTTCATACGACTTCATATGCAAATCGTAACCCCAATATCTTGGGAAAATCCCTTAATGAACAAATCCTAAAAGACTATAATGGACAAACATATTGGCTGTCAGTAAATCTTCATTCTTTTGCAAAAGAATCAAAAATTCCAAAGTGGCTAAACGTAGCTTTTGGATATGGAGCTGAAGGAATGTTATCAGGAAATATTAAAAGCGAAATTCCATTTTCAGTTGAAAATCCTGAAAGATACCGTAAGTTTTTTCTTAGTTTCGATATGAATTTAGCTAAAATTAACATAAAATCGCACTTTTTGAAAACTATTTTCTCCGTTTTGAATACAATTAAAATTCCTGCCCCAACTTTGGAATACTCCGCCAATAAAGGGCTTAAAGCACATGCGTTTTATTTTTAAAAATGCTAAATATTTGATTTTCAGTATATTTATATTTTGTTTTATCTTTGCAGCGTAGAAATTTCAAAAAGGTGACAGCGTTTTGAAGAAAAACAATTTATGATAAAGAAATGGTACTTTTACTCGAGTTTGATTGTTATTATTACATTTTTAAGCCTGGGTTTTAAACCCTTTACCCTGGAAACCAAACCTTGGTTTTTAACTGAAAAGACAGATGGATCCGAATACTTATTTCCATCGCAAGAAAAGGATGATTATCCTAATTTAAATTTTAACTTCCCATACACCGGAAATCATTTTATTGGTTTTAAAGAAGCTGTTGCTTTTAAGGAATCTCAAGGGAAATACAGAAAAGTAAATTCTCTGGGATACATGGGAAAATACCAATTTGGCTCTAAAGCCTTAAGAGCTATAGGTATTCAAAATGATAAAGCTTTCCTGAAAAATCCTGCTTTACAAGAAAAAGCTTTTATTGCGTTATTGTCTATAAACAAATGGATTTTGCGTAATGAAATTGAAAGGTATGAAGGAAAAGTTATTGAAGGTGTTGAAATTACAGAATCCGGGATTTTAGCAGCTGCACATCTTGGAGGCGCTGGTTCAGTAAAAAACTTCTTTAAAAACAAAGGAAACAGACATTTTAGAGATGCCTATGGTACTTCGTTAAGAAGTTATATGAAAGCCTTTGGGGGTTATGATGTTTCTTATATTGAAGCAGATAGTAATGCTACAATTAACAATTAATAAAGTGCAAACTTTATAAAAAGAAACCTGTTTTAACAGCAGGTTTTTTTATGTTTGAGATTTTTAATTTATTAAAATGTCAAGAATTTTAATAGCAGCCTCACTAATTTTTGTTCCGGGACCAAAGACAGCAACTGCTCCGGCATCAAATAAATATTGATAATCCTGTGCCGGAATTACACCTCCAACGATTACCATAATATCTTCGCGTCCATGTTTTTTAAGTTCTTCGATTACCTGCGGAACTAAAGTTTTATGTCCCGCAGCTAATGATGAAACCCCTAAAATATGCACATCATTCTCGACAGCTTGTTTAGCTGCTTCAGCAGGGGTTTGAAAAAGTGGACCAATGTCTACATCAAAACCAACATCGGCATAGCCTGTTGCCACTACTTTTGCCCCCCGATCATGTCCGTCCTGTCCCATTTTGGCAATCATAATTCTGGGACGCCTTCCTTCTTGTTTTGCAAAAGCGTCGGCTAATTGTTTTGCTTTTTCAAAACTTTCATCGTTTTTTATTGCTGCACTATACACACCGCTAATAGATTTAATTTGCGCTTTGAATCTGCCAAAAATACTTTCGAGAGCATCGCTGATTTCTCCTAAAGTTGCCCGGTTTCTGGCAGCTTCAATAGCAATCTCCAATAAGTTTCCCTGTCCGGTTTTAGCACAAAGGATTAATTTTTCGAGTGATTGATTTACTTTTTCAGTATCTCTGTTTAACTTTATTTCTTCAAGGCGTTCTATTTGTTGTTTACGAACCATTTGGTTGTCAACATCCAAAATATGTAACGGATCCTCTTTATCTAATCGAAATTGATTTACACCAACAATGATATCTTGACCGCTGTCTATTCTCGCTTGTTTTTGTGCAGCAGCTTCTTCAATTCGCAGTTTTGGAATTCCGGCTTCGATAGCTTTTGTCATTCCGCCTAATTCTTCCACTTCTTCTATTAGCTTCCAGGTTTTTTCTACCATTTCATTGGTAAGGCTTTCAACATAATAACTCCCGGCCCAAGGATCAACCGTTTTGGTGATTTTAGTTTCTTCCTGTAAAAAAATCTGAGTATTGCGTGCAATTCTTGCCGAAAAATCGGTTGGGAGTGCAATGGCTTCATCAAGTGCATTGGTATGTAAGGACTGGGTTCCTCCAAAAACTGCCGCGGAAGCTTCTATACAAGTCCTTGATACATTGTTAAAAGGATCCTGTTCTGTTAAACTCCAGCCGCTCGTCTGACAATGTGTTCTTAAAATTAATGATTTATCACTTTTTGGATTAAACTGTTTTACCAATTTTGCCCAAATCATTCTTCCGGCTCTCATTTTAGCGATTTCCATAAAATGATTCATCCCAATTGCCCAAAAGAAAGACAATCGTGGTGCAAATTCATCAATTGTCATTCCGGTTGATAATCCTGTTCTTATATATTCCAAACCATCGGCGAGAGTATAGGCCAATTCAATATGGGCGGTTGCCCCGGCTTCCTGCATGTGATAACCTGAAATAGATATCGAATTGAATTTTGGCATTTTCTTGCTGGTAAATTCAAAAATATCAGCAATAATTTTCATTGAAGGCGCCGGTGGATAGATATAGGTATTACGCACCATAAATTCTTTCAAAATATCATTCTGAATAGTCCCTGAAAGTTTTTCTATGGCAACACCTTGCTCTTCTGCAGCAACGATATAAAATGCCATAATGGGTAAAACGGCACCATTCATTGTCATGGAAACGGACATTTCATCAAGCGGAATCTGATCAAACAATACTTTCATGTCTTCAACAGAATCTATCGCAACACCTGCTTTTCCAACATCACCAACGACTCTTTCATGATCTGAATCGTAACCTCTGTGCGTTGGTAAATCAAAAGCAATGGATAATCCTTTTTGTCCAGCTGCCAGATTTCTTCTGTAAAAAGCATTACTTTCTTCAGCCGTAGAAAATCCTGAGTATTGGCGAATTGTCCACGGACGTCTTACGTACATAGTAGCGTATGGCCCTCGCAGATAAGGCGCAAAACCCGCTCCGAAATCCAGAAATTCTAAATCTTCAATGTCTTTTTCAGAATAGGTTTCTTTAAGTTCAATTCCTTCAGCGGTGGTAAAATTTTCAGTCACAGTCACAGTTTCTGACTTTAGGCTTTCGACTTTCGACTTTTGAAGATTTATATGTTTAAGGTCTTTTCTTATCATGGAAATACTCTTTTGAGTAGTTTATTAATTACTTTGAAAAATGATTATTCTGATTCTAACCGTTCTTGTTCTAATTTTTCAGCTAATCTTTTTTCTATAATCGGTGTAATTAATGTTTTTCTGGGTTTTATTTTTACAAACGGAAACAACTCTAAATCGTGTTTCATTTTGTCATCTTTGTTTGGGTATTTATTTGTGCCCAATAAAGTCTCTTTTTTAGTATCAAATAATTCCTGTTCTTTATTCGCGCTTTCCTGGATTTTCTTTTTAATAGTTCCGTCATTTAAAAGTTTCAAAAAGCCTCCGTTAGCTTCAATATCTTTAAATAGAGCCAGGCTTTTTTCGGCTAGCTGCGTCGTTAAACTTTCAATATAATAACTTCCATCGGCAGGATTATTTACTTTGTCAAAATAACTTTCGTGTTTCAAGATCAGTAATTGATTTCGTGCAATCCGATCACCAAATTCATTGTCTTTGTGGTATAATGAATCGTAAGGAAGATTCGCAACAGCGTCTGCACCGCCAAGAATTGCCGACATACATTCGGTTGTGGTTCGAAGCATGTTGACATTGTAATCATAAATCGTTTTGTTACGCTTTGTCGGCGTTACCAATATATGACATTCTAAATCCGGGTTATATTCATCAGCAATTAATTTGAAAAGCATTCGAAGTACACGAAGCTTAGCAATTTCGAAGAAATAATTTGTTCCGACAGCAACCTGAAAGACTATCTGTTTCGGAATGTTTGGCAGACGGTTTAAATATTCGTTTGCATGAGCTAAACTATACCCAATCTGTTGTGTAATATTGGCACCGGCATTTTGGTATAAACCGGAATCTATACTTATTAAAGAAAGATTTGTAGTTGACTTTGAAATTAAATCAATAGTTTCAAAATTATTTTTATCAGAAGTCGTAAGCCAGTTTCCTTCTCTTGCAAAATGACCAATTGGATCTAAATTACAATAAAAAGTACTCTTTTTTTGAATTGAAATCGAGTCTAATAGTTTTACGAAATCGATTGAAATAAAATTCAAATTAAAGTAAACGGTTTTATTTTCTAAAGGAAGATTTTCTAATAATTTTCGAACATCAAGTTTTTCGTTTTGAATAGTAAAACGTAAACTTTCTGCACCTCTTTCAAGTGTATTTATGGCTCTTTGAATCGATTTTTCAATATCGTAAACAAAAATGTTCTGGCAGATTTTGAAATCAGTTGCTTTTGTTTGTACAAAGGCTGGTTTTGAAAACTCATCGCTGTGATAGAAAGGTTTTACCTGAATATCCTCAGGAGAATTCCAGATTACAGTTTCATTATAATCAGCTCCATCCAATTCAAACTGAATTTTTTGTTTCCATTGTTTGGATGAAATCGGATTAAAATCGTCAAATAGGGTAGTAGCCATTGTTTGTTTTTTCTGTTTATTCTTTTTCCTGAATCGTGTCTCCTTCAAACTTGATGATATAAATATCTTCGCTGTCTTTTTTCATAAAGTACTTCTCGCGAGCGTATTTTTCTATTTGTTCAGGATTTTTAAGTTGTTTTATCTGCTCCTGATCTTTTTTAATTTCTTCTTGGTAATAGGTTTTATTATCTTCGAGTTCATTGATTTGATTGTCTAAGAAGCGATGATCAAAATAGGAGTAATTGTCTAAAAATAACATCCAAACCACAAAAAACAGTAAGACCCAGACATATTTGTTGCTTAGGAATTTGAACCATGATTTGTCTTTGTATGGATTTTTCATTTTAGTTTATATTTAACCGACTACGTTTTATGATTTCGATTCGTTTTTTAGCCCCGATGGAGCCGATATCCTTTTTATGGCTTTTTCAGTCATAAAAAGATAAAGGCGAGAGCGGGAAAAAGCTCCTGATTTTTATGGAATAAATTTACAATAAAAATTATAAAATTCTTTGATTAATTACGGCACGAACTACATCTATGGCGACAGTATTATATTTATCATTCGGAATTATAATGTCGGCAAAAGCTTTTGATGGTTCTATAAATTGCTCATGCATAGGTTTTAAGGTGTTTTGGTAACGTGTTAAAACCTCGTCGATATCACGTCCGCGTTCTGAAATATCACGTTTTAAACGGCGAACTAATCTTTCATCAGAATCAGCATGTACATAAATTTTAATGTCAAAAAGCTCGCGCAATTCGGGATTTGTTAAAATTAAAATACCTTCAACAATCATTACTTTTCGAGGATGTGTTGAAACGGTATCGTCAGTTCTGTTATGCTGAATAAAAGAATATACCGGTTGATCGATGGTTTCGCCTGCTTTTAAAGCTTTAAGATGTTTCTCTAATAATTCAAAATCAATAGATCTGGGATGATCGAAATTGATCAATGCTCTTTCATCATATGACAAATTATGGGTTTCTTTATAGTATGAATCCTGAGAAATTACACCAACCTCTGTATCCGGTAATTCGTTCATGATTTGGTGTACTACTGTTGTTTTTCCACTTCCTGTTCCTCCTGCAATTCCAATAATGAGCATAAATTTGGCGTTATATATTTGTTTGACAAAAATAATAATTTAACTGAATTGTCTAAGCATAATCTGTATTTAAACCATATAAGTAATATAAGTAAATATAAGCAGCAGGATATTTAAACAAAACATTACTTAACTGAACTTATATCGCTTATATGGTTAAAAAGATTAGCACTTATCTTTTTAGGGCATAAAAAATCCCGAAAGTAAACCTTCGGGATTTGGTGCAATCAGTATAGTTGTTAAAAATATTCTGAATTTAGTAAGCACTTATAATTATTTATTCTTTTTTGCTTTTATCATCATTTCAAGCTGATCCCAAAGTTCTTCAGGGATTGCTTCGAGTAAATTAAATTGTCCTGCGCCTTTTAACCATTCGCCGCCATCAATTGTAATGACATCTCCGTTTATGTAAGCTGAAAAATCTGAGACCAAATATGCTGCTAAATTGGCTAATTCCTGATGATCGCCTACACGTTTCAAAGGCACTTTTTTAGCCATATCAAACTTTTCGGCAAGATCCCCCGGTAATAATCTGTCCCAGGCACCTTTAGTTGGAAATGGGCCGGGTGCAATTGCGTTAGAACGAATTCCGTATTTTGCCCACTCTACTGCCAGGCTTCGTGTCATCGCTAGAACTCCTGCTTTGGCAGTTGCGCTTGGTACAACGTATGCAGAACCTGTCCAGGCATAAGTTGTTACGATATTTAAAATGGTTGCCGATTTTTGTTTGCTGTCGATCCAGTGTTTTCCAAAAGCCAGTGTACAGTTTTTAGATCCTTTTAGTACAATGTCTATAACAGTATCAAATGCATTTGCAGATAATCTTTCTGTTGGAGAAATGAAATTTCCGGCTGCATTGTTCAAAAGAACATCTACTTTTCCAAAAGTTTTTAAAACTTCCTGAAGCATGTTTTCCACTTCTTCATAATGACGGACATCACATTGAACAGGTAAACATTTTCCTCCGGTTTCATTTTCCAGTTCAGTGGCAGTGTTTTTTAGCTTTTCTAAATCTCTTGAAGTAATCGCTACCTGAGCTCCCAATTCCAAAAAATATTTGGTCATTGCTTTTCCTAAACCACTTCCGCCGCCTGTAACTACAATGACTTTACCTTTTAAAGCATCGTCCCGTAACATCTTGTCTGTATAGCTCATACTTATTGTTTTTACAAAAATAATTAATTTAAATAGGATGCGTGCATAATATTGTTATAAAATTTATAGGAACTTTATATGTGACATATTTTTTTTGCTGCTGATTCTAGTGTGTAGTTGTCTTTGGCAAAGCAAAAACGGATTAATTTCTGGTCTTTGTGGTCAGAATGAAAGGTTGAAATAGGAATTGCTGCAACGCCATGATCAGTAATTAGTTTCTTGCAGAAAGTAATATCATCATCTTCTGAAATATTCGCATAAGAAGCCACCTGAAAATAAGTTCCTTCGCAAGGTTTTAATTCAAATCGGCTGTCTTTTAATAATTTCTGAAAATAATCACGTTTCTCCTGATAGAATTTCCCAAGTAAATTTACATCAACAACATCTAAATATTGACTAATAGCAACTTGTGAAATGCTATTAACACTGAAAACCAAAAACTGATGTACTTTTTTTATTTCTTTCATCAGATATTCCGGTGCTACAATATAACCAATTTTCCATCCGGTAATATGAAATGACTTTCCGAAAGAAGAAGCCGTAATACAGCGATTTATTAAGGATTCTCTGGTGTGGGCCGAAATATGTTTTTCTTCAAAAGTGATATATTCGTAAACTTCGTCAGATAAAATAAGAATATCAGGATGTTTTGAAAGTAATTTTTCCAGATGAAGAAAATCAGATTCGGTTAAAATTTTTCCAGTCGGATTATGCGGATTATTAATGATAATCAACCTTGTTTTTGAAGAACACGCTTTTTCAATAGTTTCCCAATTTGGCGTATAATCATCATTTAATGCAACTCGGACTGGTTTTGCATTACACAATAAAACCGGAGATTCATACGAATCATAGCTCGGATCCAGGATAATTACTTCATCGTCTGCTTTTACTAAAGCTAAAATAGTAGTAAAAATTCCCTGAGTAGCACCTGTGGTAACTAAGATTTCTGTTTCTGGATCAACGGTTCTGTTATAGGAACTCTTAACCAATTTTGTAATTTGGCTCATCAATGGCGGATAACCGGCCATTGGCGTATATTGATGCACATTTTCTTTGGCTAGTTTTGCGATAATATCCGTCAATCTTTCATCAACAGGAAAATTAGGAAATCCCTGCGAGAGATTAATCGCATTATATTCTGTTGCCATTTTAGACATTACAGTAAAAATGCTAGTGCCGACGTTTGGGAGTTTACTCATTTGAAAGTTTGATTTGGGGAAAACTTGTGAGCGGAATGAAAAATTAACTTAAGAAAAATATTAATTTAGGATTATAGGTATGGAATAGAGAACTCTGACTGTCTTGTTATTTTGTTTTCCAGGAATCCATTTAGGAGATAGTTTTAAAACTCTAATAGCTTCCTTACCTGTTTCATGCCCAAGATCTCTTAAGATTTTTATATCACTTAATGATCCATCTTTTTCAATAATAAAAGTAGCATATATTTTTCCTTTTAGACCTTCTTTTGGGCTTTTATAATTTTGTTTTATAAAGCCGTTCAATGCTTCCTGACCTCCAGAAAATTCCGGCCTAACTTCAATACCTGCGGTATTGTAGACTGGGTTTTCTTCCTCGACAACTACACCAATTGGCATATAAGGCAGATCCTCCGAATTTTTAGAGGATGTCTTATCAGAATAATCTTTTGTTGTAGTTTGAGAAAATATACTCTGTGCAAAACAAATTAAAATCAGGATTAGAAACTTTTTCATGGATGATGTTTTTAAAGTTAGTTTACATTTTATGGATAATGAAAATTGTTGGTCGGTTATGCAAATCAACTTTCAATTTTTTCCAGTCAGAAACACGCATTGTTTTAATAAACTCTGTTGGTAAAGTAATATCTGTTGCAATACAAAGATGTGTGGCAGGATTTAGAATCTGCAAAATATCCTCCACTAATTTATTGTTTCTGTATGGTGTCTCAATAAAAAGCTGAGACTGATTTTTGTCCTGGGATAATTTTTCAAAATACTTTAATGCTGATTTTTTCTCGTCTTTGTCAATTGGCAGATAACCGTTGAAAGTAAAACTTTGACCGTTCATTCCAGAGGCCATCATGGCTAACAAAATAGAGGAAGGTCCAACCAAAGGAACGACCTGAATTCCTTTTTCATGTGCCAGTTTTACAATTACAGCACCGGGATCTGCAACGCCCGGACAACCGGCTTCACTCATTAAACCAACATTTTTTCCTTCTAATAAAGGTTTGATGAATTCTAAATGCTCGCTTGGTTCTGTACGTTTATTAAGAGTGAAAAGAATAAGCT
This sequence comes from Flavobacterium sp., assembly GCA_039931915.1. Classification (GTDB taxonomy): domain Bacteria; phylum Bacteroidota; class Bacteroidia; order Flavobacteriales; family Flavobacteriaceae; genus Flavobacterium. The sequence continues at coordinate 19,248 of JBDTRA010000050.1, forward strand.
CGGATTGTTTTTTTTCCGGTGAAACTGCTTTTATTGATTTTCGGGCCGTTTTTTCGTTTTCAACAATATAATGATCTATAAAATCGATACTTCTTTTTACGGTTTGCGGCAAAACATCCATTGGATCGCTTTCGCCCATAGTTGTTGGAATTAGATATAATTTTCCAGGAAGTTTCATTTGTGTTTTTTTATAGGTGTAAACGAATTGTTCTTCAGTTATTTAATCAAATAATTGAAAGTAGATGTATTTACGGGTGTTTGTCGATGAGTTTTTTTGCGATTATATCCGTTACTTCGTCTAACATTTGATATACATTATCAAAACCGTTAGTCACACCGAAGTAAGGATCCGGAACATCCACGTTTTCATCAGGAAATAATTCATTCAGGATAAGTTGAACTTTTTCTTTATGTTCAGGTGTTTTTGCAAGATGAATTACATCATTGTAATTAGAATTGTCCATGACATATATATAATCAAATTCATCAAAATCTGAAGTCTTAAACTGTCTTCCTTTTTGATCATCGATACATAAGCCATTTTTTTGAGCAACAGCAATAGAACGTTTGTCTGGTGAGTGACCTACATGCCAGGATCCGGTTCCTGCAGAATCTACTTTGAATTTGTTTTTTGGTAATTTTGATGCTAAAATACCTTCAGCTAAAGGTGACCTGCAAATATTCCCCAAACAAACCATTAAAACTTTTACCGGCATGATATGTTTACAACGTTAATTTTTTATTGATGTCTTCGACAAATTTTTTGAATTGTTTGTCTGTAGAAACTAAATTGTCAACTGTTTTACAAGCATGCAATACAGTAGCGTGGTCGCGATCTCCAATTTGTGAACCGATATTTGCTAATGAAGCTTTTGTAAATTTCTTTGCAAAAAACATAGCAAGTTGTCTTGCCTGAACGACGTGCCTTTTTCTGGTTTTGGATTGTAGTGTTTCAATATCTAACTGAAAATAATCTGAAACAATTTTTTGAATGTAATCAATAGAGATTTCTCTCTTTACATTTTTAACGAATTTCTCTACTACGCTTTTCGCCAATTCAATCGTAACTTCTTTTTTATTGAAAGAAGATTGTGCAATTAACGAAATGATAGCACCTTCCAGTTCTCTAACATTCGTTTTGATATTCCGTGCAACATATTCAATAATGTCTTCAGGAATATCTACACCATCACGGTATAAAATATTCTTAAGAATTGAGATACGGGTTTCATAATCAGGCTGGTGTAATTCAGCGGATAATCCCCATTTGAATCGGGATAACAAACGCTGCTCGATATCCTGCATGTCAACCGGAGCTTTGTCAGAAGTTAAAATCACCTGTTTTCCGTTTTGGTGCAGGTAATTAAAAATATGAAAGAATACGTCCTGAGTTCCTGATTTTCCGGATAAAAATTGAACATCATCAATAATTAAAACATCAATTAATTGATAAAAATGAATAAAATCATTACGGTTGTTCTTCTTTACGGAGTCAATATATTGTTGTGTGAAAATTTCGGCAGAAATATATAAAACCGTTTTTTCAGGATATTTGTCTTTTACTTCTACACCTATTGCATGTGCCAAGTGTGTTTTTCCTAAACCAACTCCGCCAAAAATCAATAATGGATTAAAAGATGTTCCTCCTGGTTTGTTGGCAACTGCCATACCGGCAGAACGGGCCAGACGGTTTGAATCTCCTTCAAGGAAATTGTCAAAACTGTAGTTCGCATTTAATTGCGACTCAATTTTTAAATTTCTTATTCCGGGAATTACAAACGGGTTTTTAAGTTCAGGGTTTAAGTTTTTAAACGGGGCATCAACCTCTTGGGGTTTCATTGGCACTCTATTGGAACTTGGCAACTGTTCGGTAAACGGTTGTTTATTTCCATAAGTGTTTTCCATCTTAATTTTATAGAGTAACTTTGCGTTTTTTCCCAGTTCTTTGGTAAGCGCAACTTTTAATAATTTAACGTAATGTTCTTCGAGCCATTCGTAGAAAAATTTACTTGGAACCTGAATATATAACGCGTTGTCGGTTAGCTCAACTGATTTGATTGGTTCAAACCAAGTTTTATAAGCTTGATCTTGAATATTGTCTTTTATAAAGGACAAACAGTTTTCCCATACCGATTGAGCAGTTTTAGTCATAAATTCAAATAAATTTTTTATTATTGATAAAGATTCTCTTAATAAAAGGGAGTCATTTTGTTCCGAATTTCGGGATAACAAATATGTGAACAAATTTCTGTAAAAAAAAATATTTTGGGGTCTAATTTTATAAAAAAAATGTTGTAAGGGAACTTTTTTAAACTAAATTTTTTTAATCTGTAAATAATGAAAAAACATCAAACTCAAGTACGGGTTCGTTACTCTGAAACTGATCAAATGGGAGTTGTATATCACGGGAATTATATTCCGTATTTTGAGATAGGGCGTGTTGAATGGCTTAGAAACAAAGGGATTTCCTATAAAAGCATGGAAGAAAGCGGCATTGGATTGCCAATTGTGTCTATGCAAATAAACTATAAAAAATCAGCTCGTTACGATGAGTTGTTAACAATTCATACGACTTTCAAAAGCCAGTCATCTGTCAAGATTGAATTTGACTGCGAAATCTATAACGAGGCAAACGAGTTATTAACAACAGCCGTGTTTATTTTGGTATTTATTTCATTAAAAACAGGTCGGCCAACTACTCCTCCAGATTACATTTTAGAATTGTTTAAAACACTTGAATAATTATTAAAAGGAGGTGCGTTTTGATGTCAATTTATATAATTTTGATATCAATTTCAAATATTAAATGAAAAATGTCGAATACGGATTCGGCATTTTTTTTTCGTGTTTTAGTTACAATTTTACCAATTGGCAGTTCAGAATCCTCATCAATTTCCATTTCCTGGAATATAATTTCCAGTTTTTTTTCTTTGATGACACGCATCACCTTATTCATGTTTTTATAATCAAAAGAGATTAAAAAGCGTACATCAATTGTTTTTTCAATAATTTCACAAACTTCAAGTGTCATTTGTGCGGTGGTTTTATAAGCTGCAATTAATCCGCCAACACCTAATTTGATTCCGCCAAAAATGCGGACAACAACTACAAGAACGTTAGTTAGGCCAAAAGACTGGATTTGTCCATAAATTGGTGCTCCTGCGGTGTTGTTAGGTTCGCCATCATCATTGGCACGATAAGATATTTTGGGAGCTGTGCCGAGCTGATAGGCATAGCAGTAATGTACAGCGTGCGGATGTTGTTTCTTTAATTTTTCGATGATGGGTTTTACTTCGTCTTCATTTTCTATCGGAAATGAATAACCAAAGAATTTGCTGCCTTTTTCTTTAAATAATACTTCTTGTGATTCAAAAGCAATAGTTTGGAAGGTATCGTTATATTCCAAAGTAAATTCTAAAGTATTTTTTTATCAAACAAATGGACAACATCTTCTTCGCCAACTTGTAAATTCCAAACGTGAAATCCTAATGCAGCAGCAGAATCTGTATTTTCTTTTTTATCATCTACAAATAGAGTTCGCTTTGGTGATAATTCGTGTTTATTGATTAAATATTGAAATGCATCAGCATTTGGTTTTCGTTTTCCAATTTCAAAAGAAAAATAAACTTTTTCAAAACATTGATAAAAATCGCTGTAAAAAGAAATTCCACTTTTGTTTTCGAAAGTTTCAATATGAATAGAATCGGTATTGCTTAATAAAAATAATCGGTATTTTTTCGAAAGTAATTGAAGGAATTCTAATCGATATAAAGGGAAATCCGCTAACACAGCATTCCAGGCATCTAAAATGTCTTCTTTTGAAGCATTTGGAAGTTCTTTTTGAAAACCTGCAATAAAATCGTCATGCGAAATGTCTCCGGTTTCAAATAAAAAATTTAAACGGTCAAATTCCGAATTCCATTCCGTCATTCCTAATTTCTGCAGTCCGGAAATGGTTGCTTGTTTGTCTAAATTGATAAAAATATCTCCAAAGTCAAAAATTATAGTATCAATCATGATTTCTAATTTGTATTAATTCATCACTTTCGATGTTGATTTTAGTTGAAATTTTTCCAGATAAAACCGGAGCTTTTGTTCCTCTTCCGAAAGTTGTTTTTTTTCCTGTAAAGATTCGTGCTTCATCCCAAATATTTTGGTCTATAAAAGTTTGCAAAGTCTGCAACCCCCCTTCTATAATGATAGATTGTATTTGATTTTGGTATAAAACTTCCAAAATTTGCGGAATTATATTTTGACTAAAATCAATTACTGCAAAGGTAGTATTTTCTTTTTCGCCGACAATTTCAGATTTAGTAAAAACAATCGTTTTAACAGTATCATCAAAAATAAAACTGTCTTCTGATATCCTGTTATTCTGATCTAAAACAACCCTGACCGGATTATTTCCGGCCCAGTCCCTAACATTTAATTTCGGATTATCATCAATGACAGTCTGTGTCCCCACTAAAATAGCCTGTTCTTCACTTCGCCATTTATGAACCAGTTGTCTTGAATGTGAATTTGTTATCCAAACAGGTTTTCGATCCTGGCCGGCTTCTTTTTCAGGTGCTAAAAAACCATCCTGACTTTCAGCCCATTTTAATATAATATAAGGTCGTTTTTTCTGATGAAAAGTAAAAAAACGTTTATTCAATTCGTTACATTCCCTTTCAAGGACGCCAACAATAACATTTGCTCCCGATTCAGCTATCTTTTTGATTCCTCTTCCTGAAACCTTTTCATTAGGATCTACAGTTCCTATTACGACATTCGGGATTTTATTTGCAATAATCAAATCACAGCAGGGAGGTGTTTTTCCAAAATGACTGCAAGGTTCTAAGCTTACATAAATGGTGGCTTTTTTTAACAGCGATTTGTCTTTTACAGATCTGATCGCATTTACTTCTGCATGTGGTTCGCCGGCTTTTTTATGCCAGCCTTCACCAATAATTTGATTTTCATAAACAACTATACTTCCAACCATTGGGTTCGGATAGGTAGTTCCAAAACCATTTTGGGCCAGTTCAATGCAGCGTTTTATATATTTCTCATGTATATTCACAATACAAAAGTAGTTATTTTTGAGTTTATGGTTTAGTTAAGTGAACTATCGAAAAACTATTTTTACTTTTGTAGATATATCAGATGAAGTAAAAAATATGGAAAATTGGATCATAAGAACAATTAAAAAAGGAGATAATCAGGCAGTTGCTCAATTAATACGATCCGTTTTTGATGAAATGGAAATTCCAAAAGTGGGAACAGCTTATGAGGATCCGTGTTTAGATTTAATGTTTGAAGAATATAATAAAACGCAATCTGTTTATTTTGTGGTTGAAAACGAAGGAAAAATTGTAGGATGTGCCGGAATTGCTCCTTTAGAAAATGGTGATCCAAAAATTTGCGAATTGCAAAAAATGTACTTTTTGCCTGAAACCCGCGGTTTGGGAATTGGAAGCCAAATGATGGAGAAATGTTTGCAAGAGGCAAGAAACTTTGGTTTTGAAAAATGTTATATCGAAACAATGCCGTTTATGCATGCTGCCCAAAAATTATATAAAAAATCAGGTTTTGAATATTTAGATGCTCCAATGGGTAATACCGGACATTGTTCTTGCCCTGTCTGGATGTTGAAAAATTTATAAGCCTTATGAAAAATTTATTTGTTGGAGTTGTTTTAGCTTTGATTTTGTTTTCTTGTAAAGATTCTAAAGAAAAAAAAGTAAAAAAGAAAATAAAAATTGTAGAAAACACTGTCATTAAGAATACTGTTCAAAAGAATGAAGCTGTTAATGAAGATTTAAAAAACGATTTTGATATTTTACTGCCCCGTTCCTATCGAACTTCCGGAGGAGATCCAGTTGCTGCATTAACATCAAATTGGATAGATTTATATGAAGAAAATGGAGAATATTATTTAGGGAAAGCATCGTATAAAATAGAAAATGGATACGATGAATGTGCAGAAGATTCTTTGAAGTTTATTATTCCTGAAAATAAATCTATAGTTTTTATGAATTATCCTAAATTGAAATTAGGGAAAATAAAGTCTTTGAAAATTGATAAAAACAAGATTTGGCCACAAGAAACAGTAACATTTCTATTTAATAACGTCAAATACATTTTGAGAGCTGAAGGAAAAGTTCTTTCTTCAGAAAAGAGACAAGGTGATGATGATAAAGTTGAAATTTTTAAGAACGTAAAGAATTATAAACTTTATCTGAGTGCAGATAATGTTGCAGAAAAGTTGCTTTTACAAGAGGAAGGGTTTAACGATACCTTCGTTGAATTACTTTTTGCAGGTGATATTGATGGTGATGGTAAATTAGATTTGATTTTTAATGCAAGCAGGGATTATGAAGAGGAAAGAGTGATTTTGTTTCTCTCGTCAAAAGCTGAAAATGGTGACGCTATTAAAAAGGTTTCTGAAATTGCTGTACAATTTGACTGTTAATTGAATCTACTTTCTAAATAATTGATATAAAATGAAAATTAAGCAATATAGAACTCAATTTATTCAGGAGTTGTCGCCTTTTTACGATGCATACGAATCGGAAAGTTTTTTCTATTTAATTTTAGAAGATAAACATAAATTGCGACAAATTGATTTGGCTTTAAATCATGATTTGAATTTTTCAGAGGCTGATATCGTAATTTGGAGTGTTTTTTTAGATCAGTTAAAAAAAGAAGTACCTGTTCAGTACTTATTAGGGAAAACTAACTTTTATGGTTTGGATTTCGAAGTGAATGAGAACGTCCTGATTCCGAGACCCGAAACAGAAGAGTTGGTTGAATGGATTATTCATGAAAACTCAAATATAAACAAATCTAAAAAACTTAAAATTTTAGATATCGGAACAGGAAGTGGCTGTATTGCTATATCGTTGGCAAAAAATCTTCCGAATGCAGAAGTTTCTGCGATTGATGTCTCGAAGAAAGCGTTGGAAACTGCCAAAAGAAATGCTGTAAATAATAATGTAGAAGTTACTTTTATACTTCAGGATATTTTAGAATTGGACGAGCTAAAATATAATTTCGATATTATTGTTTCGAATCCGCCTTATGTGCGAAATTTAGAAAAAGAAGAGATCAAAAAAAATGTATTGGAATATGAACCGCATCTGGCTCTTTTTGTGGAAGATAATGATGCATTGGTTTTTTATAAAAAAATTGCTTCTCTGGCTCAAAAAAATCTTTTAGAAAACGGACAGCTGTATTTTGAAATTAATCAATATTTGGGTAAAGAAATGATAGATTTACTTGAAAAGATGAATTTTGAAAATATCGAATTAAGAAAAGATATTTACGATAATGACAGAATGATTAAAGGGAGTATTTAGTTTTATTGTCAGTCTGTTACGGACTTAAAGTTTTTTATACACAGTTTGTCATTCCGTAGGAATCTATTATTCAAAATGATAATTCCAAAACTCTAAATTTGGATTCATTTCTTTATCAAAATTAATTTTTTTTCCCGGGAAAGATTTTTAATTTCTTTTTCTCTTTCAATTGCTAATTGAATCCAGCTGAACTTTTCAAAATAAATTAAAAAATGCGAATTATATCGAGCGGTGAAACTGTTAGGGTTTAATTTATTCTTATGCTGTTGTAAGCGTAATTTTAAATTGTTAGTTACACCAGTATATAAAACGGTTCTGTTCTTATTAGTTAGAATATAAACATAAAAAGTATAGATTCCTTCTGTGTATTCAATCATAGAAGCACTTAAAAATAAAATGAGTGGAGATTCCTACGGAATGACAAACTGTGTGTGAAAACGTTGGAGACAAAATCTTGTACATAATATGACTAAAAATATAATTACTCATAACGTAAAGCTTCAATAGGGTCTAGTTTTGAAGCTTTTAATGCAGGATACAAACCTGATACAATTGCAACCATGAAACTTGTTGCAAAAGCAGCAAAAATGGCTATCCACGGAATTACGAAAGCAAAGCCCATAGCAGTTGAGAATGCAAAACCAACCAAGATTCCTAATATAATTCCAACTACACCGCCAATCTGTCCAATCAATAACGTTTCAATAAAAAATTGAGTTGCAACAGTTATTCTTTTTGCCCCCAGCGCTTTACGAACTCCAATTTCACGTGTACGTTCTGTAACCGAAACGATCATGATATTCATTAAAGCTATCGATGAACCTAAAATAGTAATAACACTGATGATCCATGCTGCCCAACCAAGATATTGGGTAATTCCGAGGATTTTATTTATTAAATCATCGCTTCGGCCTACGCCAAAATTATTGTCACGAACGGGACTTAATTTGCGGACTCTTCGCATGATGCTTGTGGCATTATCAACAGCTTCGTCTAAAAGTTCTTTTTTAGAAACCATTACACTCATGGTATAATTAATGTTGGGAGCCGTAAATAAGGAACGCGCTACCTGAATTGGAATTAAAACCCTTAAATCCTGGCTATGACCGAAAGTTGATCCTTTTTCTTTTAAAACTCCGATAACTTTAAAACGGGCACCCCGAATCGAAATTATCTTGTCAATCGGATTAATGTCTTTTAATAAACCTTTTTCAAAATCAGAACCTACAACGCAGGAATACGTATTGTTGTCGATATCAAATTGATTGAAACTGCGGCCTAAATTAATTTCTAAACCGGAATTGCTGATAAAGTGTTCATCGACACCAACAATTGTAATTTCAGGATCTGTTTTTTGATCTAAATATTTCACTTCGGCAGTTGTAGTTGCTGTAAATGAAAGAGAAGTTTCGGTAAAAGGATATTTGTATTTGTTTTTGAAGGCGACAGCTTCGGGGTATGAAATAATCGGATTTATGATTTCACGCTCGTTGCCACCACGGTTTTTAACTGTGTTTTCGTACTGGTTAATGTTGAAAGTATTGGCTCCCATTGATGCAAAATTGGTAGAAATAGTGTTTTCTAATGCAGTAACAACGGTTAAGATTCCAACCAAAGCGGTAATTCCAATAGCAATAATTAATACGGTAAGAATGGTACGTAACAATTGTGTTTTGATTGAACCAAACGCAATTCGGATATTTTCTTTGAATAATTTTAACATCATGACCAATTTGACACGAAAATACGTTTTTTGTTACAAGTTTGTTTTCGAACTGGCTTAATTTATTTTAAAAAATAAGATATTTGCAGGCGATTTAAGATAATGAAACAAAACAATCTAAGGAAACTTAAATTTTTTACAGCATTCAGCAAATCTAAAATCTACAATCAGAAATCTAAAATAAAAAAGAAATGGCTTCAAAACCAAGTATACCACAAGGGACAAGAGATTTTTCGCCTGCGGAGGTGTCAAAACGTCAATATATTATTCAAACGATAAAAAATAATTTTGAGAAATTTGGTTTTCAACCGATCGAAACGCCTTCGTTTGAAAATTCAGATACCTTAATGGGGAAATATGGAGAAGAAGGTGATCGTTTGATTTTTAAAATATTGAATTCAGGAAATTTTTTCTTCAATAAAAATAAAATTGATTTACCGGAATCTATAGAGTCTCTACAAGTTAATTCTGCTGAGACGATTGATCTTAATCAAAGGATTGAGTTAAATAAATTTACTGGAAAAATTTCAGAAAAAGCATTGCGTTACGACTTAACAGTTCCATTTGCTAGGTACGTGGTTCAACACCAAAACGAAATTGAATTTCCTTTTAAAAGATATCAGATTCAGCCAGTTTGGAGAGCTGACAGACCTCAAAGAGGACGTTATAGAGAATTTTATCAATGTGATGCCGATGTTGTAGGATCAAAATCATTATGGCAGGAAGTTGAGTTGGTTCAATTGTACGATACTGTTTTTACAGCTTTAGGCTTGGAAGGTGTTACCATCAAAATCAATAACAGAAAAATACTATCAGGAATTGCCGAAGTAATCGGAGCTTCGGATAAATTGATCGATTTTACGGTTGCGTTAGATAAGCTGGATAAAATTGGTGAAGATGGTGTAAAGAAAGAAATGATTGAAAAAGGAATTTCAGAAGAAGCATTGGTTAAAGTGCAACCGCTTTTTAGTTTTACAGGTACTTTTGCGGATAAAATCAGTCAGCTTTCAGTTTTATTGGCTTCATCAGAAGAAGGAATAAAAGGAGTGGAGGAACTTAAATTTATTTGTGACAATGTGGCTACTTTAGGATTATCGACAGCTACTTTAGATCTTGATGTGACTCTTGCCCGTGGACTGAATTATTATACGGGAGCAATTTTTGAAGTTGCAGCCCCAAAAACAGTTTCGATGGGTTCAATCGGCGGAGGTGGGAGATATGATGACTTGACCGGTATTTTTGGTTTGAAAAATATGAGCGGTGTTGGAATCTCTTTCGGATTAGACAGAATTTATTTGGTATTAGAAGAACTTCAATTGTTTCCGGAAACAGTTGCAGCAACTTCTAAAGCCTTGTTTATAAATTATGGAGATGCAGAAGCCTTATATGCTTTGCAGGCAATTCAGAAATTGAGAAAAGAAAATATAAAAGTAGAACTTTATCCGGACAACGTAAAAGTAGGCAAGCAGTTTCAGTACGCTGATAAACGTTTGATTCCTTTTGCCGTAATTGCCGGAGATCAGGAAATTGCTTCGAATTCGTATTCCCTTAAAAATTTAGTATCGGGAGAACAGGTTTCTGTTGATTTTGAAGGATTAAAAAAGGCTTTGATTTAAGTTTAGACCAAGATTCACAAATTAAAAGAGTTTTTGTTTCACGCAGATTCTGCAGATTTTGGACAGATTTATTTTAATTATATAATATCTGCGGAATCTGCTTAAATCTTTTTAATCTGCGTGGATAATTGCACGGAAAGAAAAAAAACTTTTAATTTGCGGCTTTAAGTTACGGGCGTAGTTCAAGGGTAGAATAGCGGTCTCCAAAACCGTTGATGGGGGTTCGAATCCCTCCGCCCGTGCAATAAAAATATAGCAATTAACAAGTTATTAATTGTTTTATCAAAGGCTTTTGAGGAGTTAAAGGAAAAGAACATAAAAAAAAGCTTCGTCTGAAATAGGCGAAGCTTTTTTTAATATAAGGTAACTTGAATTAATAATTATTTACAAAGCCGAGGCTAACCCTTAAATTCAATTTTGACAGGCAATAATTTATTTACATATTGGTGACTCAAATATAGTTCAAACTAAAACGTAATAGTCATAAAATTATACTAAATTTTCAAAGGCATAATTATTTAAGAAAGAATCTATTATTTTTGATAAAAGTGACAATTTGACATTTTAAAACATTTGGCAGTACTTTTGCAATCCAAAACAAAGAATAAAAATGAAGTTTAAGAATATTTTTAAAAATAAAAGTAATATGACTACGGAAAATACAGAATTCGATCAGGAATTAGATGATGTAACGTTAGAGAACAACGCCAACGGTGAGCAGTTAATTGTTGAAGAATTAAGTGTTGAAGAGCAATTGGCTCAAGACTTGGCAAAAGAAAAAGATAAGTTTTTGAGATTATTTGCCGAATTTGAAAATTACAAAAAAAGAACTTCAAAAGAGCGTATCGATTTGTTTAAAACAGCCAACCAAGAAGTTTTGTTAGCCATGCTTCCTGTTTTGGATGATTTTGACAGAGCGACTGTAGAAATCAATAAATCTGATGATGAAAATCTGAAAAAAGGAGTTGAGTTGATTCATGAAAAACTAAAAAGTACTTTGGTTGCTAAAGGTTTAGAGCAAGTTGAAGTTAGAGCTGGTGATGCTTTTAATGCTGATTTTGCTGAAGCAATTACTCAAATTCCTGCACCTTCGGATAAATTGAAAGGTAAAATTGTTGATGTAATCGAAAAAGGATACAAATTAGGAGACAAAATTATTCGTTTCCCTAAAGTGGTTATCGGAAACTAAAAAATGCAAACATAGAGTTCCGGAATCCTTAATTTTAAGGATTTTGAAATTTTAGGATTTGGAATTTATTCTAATTATGAAAAAAGATTTTTACGAAATACTTGGCATTTCAAAAAATGCTGATGCTGCCGAAATTAAAAAAGCGTACCGAAAAAGTGCGCTAAAATATCACCCTGATAAAAATCCGGGCGACAAAGAGGCAGAAGAAAACTTCAAATTGGCGGCAGAAGCTTACGAAGTTTTAAGTGATCCCAACAAAAAAGCGAAATACGATCAATACGGACACCAGGCATTTGATGGTTCCGGAGGATTTGGCGGAGGTGGCCATGGCGGTATGAATATGGATGACATTTTCAGCCAGTTTGGTGATATTTTTGGTGGCGGATTTGGTGGTTTCGGTGGAGGCGGAGGCGGCCCTCGTCGTGCTAAAGGAAGTAATCTTAGAATTAAAGTTAAATTGACTTTAGAAGAGATTGCAAATGGAGTTGAGAAAAAAGTAAAAGTAAAACGTAAAGTTCAGGCCAAAGGTGTAACCTACAAAACTTGTTCGACTTGTAATGGTCAGGGACAGGTAATGCGTGTTACAAATACCATTTTAGGAAGAATGCAATCTGCATCAACCTGCCCAACTTGTGGAGGTTCCGGACAAATTTTAGATAAAAGACCTTCAGAAGCTGATGCACAGGGAATGATATTAGAAGATGAAACCGTATCGATCAAAATTCCTGCCGGTGTTGTTGACGGAATGCAGCTTAAAGTTTCTAACAAAGGAAATGATGCTCCGGGAAATAGTGTTCCTGGAGATTTGATTGTGGCTATTGAAGAACTGGAGCATGAATTCCTGAAGCGTGAAGGTGAAAATGTTCACTTTGATTTATATATCAGTTTTCCTGAAGCAGTTCTTGGTGTTTCTAAAGATATTGAAGCAATCAACGGAAAAGTTCGTATTAAATTGGAAGAAGGTATTCAATCCGGAAAAATTCTAAGATTAAAAGGAAAAGGTATCCCAAGCATAAATGGTTACGGAAATGGGGATTTGTTGGTTCACGTAAATGTCTGGACTCCAAAAACGCTGAATAAAGAGCAAAAACAATTTTTTGAAAATGCTTTAAATGACGAACATTTTGTTCCAAGCCCTGAAAAATCAGAAAAATCATTTTTTGAGAAAGTAAAAGATATGTTTTCATAAGCTAAACTTTTTCCAAAATGTTTAAATAATTATAAAAACCCATTCTAATGCAAATTTAGGGTGGGTTTTTTGCGTATTGTTACTCAGATTCGCTTCGAATTATTTACTTTTACAGGCGCGAAATCACAACGGTTAACCAACGCAGAAAATTCTAAAAACAGCATGAGCAACTTACTCGAAGTACATAAAGTCGTAAAACAATACGGTGATTATGTAGCGCTTAACGAAGTTTCATTAAATGTGCCAAAAGGCAGTATTTACGGATTATTAGGGCCTAATGGAGCTGGAAAAACTTCTCTTATCCGAATTATAAATCAAATTACGCTGCCGGATAGCGGTGATGTGATTTTGGATGGAGAAAAATTGCATCCAAAACATGTGCAGACCATTGGCTATCTTCCCGAAGAAAGAGGTTTATATAGTTCGATGAAAGTAGGCGAACAGTGTTTGTATTTAGCTCAAATGAAAGGACTTTCTAAAGCCGAAGCGAAACAACAGTTAGAATATTGGTTTGATCGTTTAGATATTCAGGGATGGTGGAACAAAAAGATCCAGGAACTTTCTAAGGGTATGGCACAAAAAATTCAGTTTGTGGTTTGTGTATTGCATAAGCCCAAATTACTGATTTTTGATGAACCTTTCTCTGGTTTTGACCCTGTAAATGCCAATATTATTAAAGACGAAATTTTAGCTCTGAGAGATCAGGGAGCAACAATTATTTTTTCGACACATCGTATGGAAAGTGTAGAAGAACTTTGTGATCATATCGCCTTAATTCATAAATCAAATAAATTAATTGAAGGAAAGGTAAGTGATGTTAAACGCCAGTTTAGAAAAAATAGTTTTGAAGTTGGAATCCTAACCGATAATGTTGAAGGCCTGATGTATGACATTACACAAAAATTCACTGTTTCTCCTGCTAATTTCAAATCCTTAAATGATGATTTAAAGTTAGATATCGAAATTGGAAATGCTGCGCCCAACGAATTATTGAATATTCTAACCCAACGCGGACAGGTAACCCATTTTATAGAAAAAATTCCAAGTATAAACGATATTTTTATTCAAACAGTAACAGGGTAGATTTTTAGATCGTTAGATTTCTTAGATTCTTAGACTGAATCTGGAAATCTAAAAAAAAATCTGATAATCTAAGTAGTCTAATTAATCTAGCTAATCTAAATAAATGAGTATAATTTCATTAATTATAAAAAGAGAATTCATTGCAAAAGTCCGCAATAAGTCTTTTGTTGTTATGACCTTTTTAAGTCCGTTGCTGTTTGTGGCAATTGCGGGATTTATTGGTTATCTGAGTTCTATGAAAGCCGAAACCAAACGAATTGCAATTCATGATGAAACAGGTTTGTTTGCAGAAGATTTTGTAAAACAGAATAAAAAAGACGGAGAATATAAATATCTGGACTTGTCTCAAATTGATTCAAAATCTTTGAAAGACAGCATTGCAAAAGAAAGTTTTGAAGGATTGATTGTTATTCCAAAAACGGATAGTTTAAGAGATTTAGAAAGTAAAATTGAGTTTATTTCGAATAATAGCCCGAGTCTATCTTTTATAGACAAAACGCAGTATGTCATAGCGTCAAAAATCACAAAAATAAATCTGGAGAAGGCTAAATTGGATACTTTGGCGATTCAAAAAGCGCAGGCATATGTCAATATTCATTTGGCTAAATCCTCAGGAGAAGAAAGTCTAAAAGGTTTAAACGAAATAAAAATTGGAATTGGCGGGGCTTTTGGTTACCTGATCATGATGTTTATTATCATTTATGGAAACATGGTCATGCGAAGTGTGATCGAAGAAAAAACCAGCAGAATTGTCGAAATTATTATTTCATCGGTAAAACCTTTTCAGTTGATGATTGGTAAGATTGTTGGCACTTCTCTGGCAGGATTATTACAATTTACAATTTGGGCCATAATTGGTTTGGGATTAATGTTTGCGGCTTCTGTATTTTTTGGAGTGAATATTGGGCCAACTGCCAGGATTTCGCCAGAATTGATGCAGTCAGCACAACAGGAATTTTCAGGATCGGCACAAATGTATATTAGCGAAGCATGGAATTTGCCTATTGCCAGTATTTTAATTGGTTTTGTAGTTTATTTTATTGGAGGCTACTTTTTATATAGTTCATTTTATGCAGCAATTGGTGCAGCAGTTGATAATCAAACGGATTCACAACAATTTTTGCTGCCAATTATTATGCCGTTGATTTTGAGCGTTTATATTGGTTTTTTCACTGTAGTGAATGATCCCCACGGAACAATAGCTGTAGTATTTTCGATGATTCCGTTAACGTCTCCAATTGTAATGCTGATGCGGCTTCCGTTTGGAGTGCCGTGGTGGCAAATTGCGATTTCGGTATCATTATTGTTTGCTACCTTTTTCTTTGTGGTTTGGTTCGCAGCAAAAATTTACCGTGTCGGTATTTTAATGTACGGAAAGAAACCAACCTGGAAAGAATTGTACAAATGGCTTAAATATTAATTTAGAGATATTAAGTTACTAAGATGCTGAGATACTAAGTTTTTAGTTCGGGCAATTTAGAAAATTTAGAATCTTAGCATCTAAGAATCTCAGAAACTTTAAAGAAATGAGTAAAATACTAATTATAGAAGACGAAGCAGCGATCAGGAGGGTTTTGGTAAAAATTTTATCAGAAGAAAATGATACATATCAGGTTGATGAAGCTGAAGATGGTATTGCGGGTCTTGATAAAATAAAAAACAACGATTACGATTTGGTTTTGTGCGATATCAAAATGCCAAAAATGG
>JBDTRA010000051.1:0-35063 GCA_039931915.1 Flavobacterium sp.
AAATATCTTTCCATTTTGTTACACTTTTGTGTAAACCTATTTCAGGACAAGACAGAGTGATTTAAATTAAACAACATTATTATGGAGAAATACTATATTATTAATCAACCGCCATTAACAGAGAAATATATTTTTCTTGTAGATGATAAATCTGAAAAAGTAAATTATGGATTGACTACTGATATTGATAAAATAAACTATAACAGAAAGATTCTTGGCGAAAATTTCAATATTGAAATCAAAGTAGGTTTATTAATGGCTGAAAGTCCAGGAACAACAGCTGTATTTCAATTAGGAAATTTTATTACTATACTTGAATTGCGTAAAGATCAAAAAGCTGGAAAAATGGCTTTTTTTGACAGTATAATTGATATGCCTAGAAATGAATTAAACGATATTTTAGTAAAAGCTTATTCTCAAAATATCGCTAATGAATGGTTCAAACATTATGATTATCTGAATGCAAATTTTAGTTTAGAAAATGATATTATAGAATTATTTAAACCTGATTTTTAATAACTGTAAGCAACGCCGCTATTTCGTAGCGAAGACATACAAGTTACTGGATAACGGATAATTACGGTTTTCAGTAACTAAATACAATAAACTTATCTTTTCTTTGGAACTTAATTTAACAATCAATATATGGGAACAACAGTTGGAGTAGTACTTTTGTCATATGACGTAAATAGGCTACATGTTCAGGTTAAAGATGCCTTAATAAATATTGGCTATTCTATTAATTGGAAGTATGGCGATGGTCCTACTTATTATATGCCAAATACAACTGTATGGCATAATAACAAATCAACTAATCAGGCAATTTCTGACCTAAGAAACATCTGTTTATCTTTATCGGTAAATCTTGAAAGAGCTGTAGCTGTATTAGCTGATGAATTTGCAGGAATTTAAACCCTTGCTCTACGAATTGTTCTCATGAAAAGCTGCCTCCTGCTCTACGAAGTGTTCTCATGAAAAGCTGCGCAAATGTCTCTGACTTTGCGCAATTTTTTTAATGGTATTATGATCCTAAATCTCTTAAAAGTCTCCCGACTTTTTACAAAACGTTTTCAAACGGCAATAACACAAATACATTATATTTATAAAAAAAACTTAAAATGAAAGAAGGATACGTAATTCGTGACCAAACTTTACCACATTTTATAACGGCTACAGTTGTAGACTGGATTGATGTTTTCACAAGGCAGATTTATAGAGATATCGTGATTGAAAGTTTAGATTATTGTATCAAAAACAAAGGAATGATTTTGTACGGTTATGTAATTATGAGTAATCATATTCACTTGATAATACAATCAGAAGAAGGAAAACTATCCGATTTGATTAGAGATTTTAAAAAATTTACAGCAAAATCTATTTTAGAAAAAATACAAAACTATCCCGAAAGCAGAAGAGAATGGATGCTTGAACGTTTTTATGTTGGCCGCACAAAGTCATAGTAGAAACAAAAAATATCAATGTTGGCAATACGGAAATCATGCAGAAGAAATTTATTCAAACCAATTTATGTGGTCTAAATTAGATTATATACATTTAAATCCGGTTAGGTCTGGTCTTGTGTCAAAAGCATCAGATTATATTTATTCAAGTGCAGGCAATTATGTTGATAATTCGGGATTGCTTACTATTGAAAAAGCAGATAATCCTGTTGTAGATGTTTTAAATTCGAAATCATTTACAAAATATAGTCTATATTAATTTTAGTTTAAAAGTCGGAGACTTTTGACAATCTTTCGTTCTTAATAAATTTTAAAATAGCGCAAAGTCAGAGACATTTGCAACGGGAAACAAAGATAAAAAGAAAGGCTTTGGTTTCCCGAAGCCTTTCTTTAAATATAATTTTTATTTATTGCTTAACTACTTTGCTTATAGCACTTCCTTTATTGGAATTCACTTTAAACAGATACATTCCCGAAGATAAATTTTCGATATTAATGTTATTGGAGTTATCATTTAGTTGCTGCGTAAATATTTTTCTGCCATTATTATCAAACACCTCTACATTTGAATGATCAGGAGATAACAAATCGATAGTTATAGTAGTCGCAGCAGGATTCGGATAAATTTTGAAGTTAGAACTAATATCAAAACCCGTGGTGCTCAAAAATGGACTGCACGTATTTCCAGTTACAATTACAGAACCTGACAACCAGTTTGAAGTTGTTCCTGTTAATGCGAAATTAACTAATGTTCCGTTACTAGCCATAGCACTACTATCCGTTAGTGAGGTTATGCCGGTATTATCTGCTCCATTGACACCCTGATTAAATTTATAATATCCCACCAAACCTGTTTGAGTAACAGGTGTAGACAGTTCACAATTCATATTATTTTGTATTTCGGACATTGTTAAAATACGATTCCAAATACGAATTTCGTCGAGATTTCCATTTAACCAACCGTCAAAAGCAGCACGCTGACGTACACCAATGTTAGCGACATTTACGGCAATACTTCCCGGGTTTGCAAACGTAAAATTATCAGTATTTGCTCCATTAATGTATAAACTTGCTGCTGTTGCTGAAGTTCTCACAAATGCAACATGAGTCCAAGTGCTTGACGGCACATATCCAGTAGTGCTTGATACCACAAGTCCAGTGGTTGATGAGTTACGTAAAACGATTTCAAAACCTGATGTGCCCGGCATTTTGGTTAAAGAAAACATAGGATTATTGTTTCCTGTATTCCCTTCAGCATAAATCGTTTGATAGGTGCTTGCTGCGGTATATATCCATGCTTCTACCGTAAAATTGTTAGAATTAGAGACCTGTTGAGTAGGAAGAGATACTCTGTCATTTGTCCCATCAAAATTTAAATGTGTTGAATTTTGTGCCTGAATATTTTCTAAGCTGAAAAATAAAGTAAATAATACAATAAAAAAAGTGTAATTTTTAGACATAAGCTATTTTTTTAAATTAAGCTGCAAAAGTAATCTAAAAGAAGATGCAAGATCTGAATATATCATTAGGTTTTCAGTTTTTTCTCCTCGCTGCAGGAAATAATACATTGTTCAAAATCAAACGAAAATCCCGACAGCTCCATCCTGGCGCGCGTCCCGCTCATGAATACAAAGTATTTCCTTATATTAGCTCAAAATATAGTGAGCAGAAAATAAAATTTGGTGGCAAGACCGGAGCTTATTTTATCAGTTTTTCTACAGTCTACGGATTGATGTATTTACGAGAGTTGAGTATTTAGAAGATCTGGTAACAATTGACGAATAAAGCATTAAATGGAAGTAGAAAAATTAGACAACCCGATTTGGTATTCACTGACCGAAATTCATAAAGATTTCGCTATTGACTATAATGGTATAAAATTTTATCATCCTGATTATTGTCCATTTGGTGGCTTTATAACTCCCGACAAAACAGAAATAGGAATTAAGCTATATGGTTCGTTGACAAATAACTTTTATGTAGTAGGCAATAAACCAAATTTCAATTACAAAGTACAACTGCACAAAGAATTGGTTTGTAATCAAATGTTGCTTGACAAACAAATTGACATGGAAATCTCTGAACAAATAGTTGAACTTCAAACAATAAACCAAAAATTTGATTTATTTAACCTTGTTAATTTGGTTCAGCCCGGCTATTTTAAAAGCAAAACATCAGACTTAGGAAGTTATTATGGAATTTACAAGGACGACAAACTGATTGCCGTTACAGGAGAACGAATGAAAATGAATGGATACACAGAAATAAGTGCAGTAGTAACACATCCTGAACATATAGGAAAAGGCTATGCTAAACAGTTGATTGCTTATACAAGCCACAAGATATTTAGTGAAGGCAAAATTGCATATTTACATGTTGCAGACACCAATATCGAAGCTATCCGACTGTATGAAAAACTTGGTTTTTGGACAAGACGAAAAATCAGTTTTTGGAACTTAATAACGAATTACAACAAATAAAAGTGACAATAACGCCCTCTATAACACAATGGATTTAGGCATTGGCTTAATAGAAAGTTGGTTTTGTATTTGGGATTATTTGCTTTGCCTGTTCGCTATCGGGTGGCAAATCCTAATAATGGGCCTAATTTAGTACCAAACCCGCTGTAGTACACAAACGGTTGTGTTCCACTTTGGCTGAAGTAAACGAATAAATCACATTTACAAACACTAAATTTAAAGAAGTTAAAAGTAAGGATGAAAAAGAGTAATTTAATAAACTTAATAAGTTATATAAAGCGACTTGGTAAATTATCAATTTCTATCTCTATTTTATTTTTATCTTTCTATTTAGTAAGAGGAATTAATATTTTTTCTAATTATGGAAGATTACTAATTGTATTGGGCGTCCAAATATTTATAATTATGGCTTGTAATTTTTTATTAAAAAAACTACAAAAGAGTAACTAAACCGGAACACGCAGATCTACACAACGATAGCCGTCAGTTTCAAAACCGAAAACATATGAATATATTCAACTTTTATACAAGTAAAAAACATTTAAAACAATTTGAAATAAAAATTGCAGAATTGTTAAATAATGAATTTCCGGAATTTAAAAAAGTAATTGAAATATCTAACGTTTACAGCATCTACTTTACAGTAAAACCACAAGGAATTTATTTGAATAGAAGTTACAGTCCTAAAGTATTTGAAGAAATAAAAAGAAATCATAATACATCTTTCCATTTAAATGGAATTCTTGTTTTTGAAAAAAAATCCAAAAAGCATATTCCTTTAAAGCTACATTATTTTCATAATTCTTTGACAAGTATAAACATTGATGAGCCTAAAAAGTTTCATAGAAATTTTGACTTAAATAATATAAAAGTTGAAGAAATTGAAATCAAACATTTAAAATTACAAAATCCAGATAAAGAAATTGTTTTGAAAGTTCTTAAAAATATTGATGAAGAAAAACTAAGCCTTTTGGATATTGAAAACACCTTTGAAATTGAAATAGACGAAAAACTTTTGTACACTATTTTAGATATGGAAGACGGAAACTATATCGCAATTGATAAGCAAGGAAAATTCTATCGATTAAATCACGACAACAAAGAAAGAGTTAAAAAAATAGCAGGAAATCCAATTGAATTTTTCAAAATATATAGTGGACAAAAATCAGAATTGGAGGATATAATGAACGAATAAAACCGGCTAACAAGCTACTACAACGGATTTGGCAATTGACTTTAATAGAAAGCTTTTTTTGTATTTGAAAGATTTGGCAAATCCGAATAATGAGCTTAATTTAGCCACAAACCCGCTGTAGTAAAGAGAGGTTACCAGCCATTAACTCGCAGAGTCAAGAGCCTAACACAATTTTAAATCAAAAAAATGAAACTATTAAGAATTTTTATGGCATTATTTTTTTTGGTAATTAATTATCTTGTATTAGAAATAAATTTTCAAACAGGAAATATTCCAAACGCTCTTGGCGGAGGTTTGTACATCCTTGGATATTTTGCTTTATCAATAATTGCTACAATAATAATCGCAATTGTATCAGACTTCAATAAATTTAAAAAAATTGATATTATTTTATTTGTTTTATGTACTCCGATAAGTTGTATAATTACAATTTTGACGTCAAATATCATAATGTAAATTTTATGTCAAAGATATTATAACGGATTTAGGCAATTGGCTTAATGGAAGTTGGTTGTGTATTTGGGATGATTTGCTTCGCCTGTTCGCTATCGCTCGGGTGGCAAATCCGAAAACGGAGGTTAATTTAACCCCAACCATTGTAGAATAAGAACGTTAGCAAACATTAAAAAAACGTGAAAGAACTTTATCCTGAATTAATTGATTATATATTCCAAAACTGTTGGAAATATTACTCTGAAGCAGAACGAAAAGCTATTGACCATCATTTCGGAAGTACGAAATTTGGAAAATATCCTGATAACACTCATCCAAAAATTGATGAAGCAAAAAAAAGATTTTTAACTACAGATAAGGAAGTATTAAAATTGTTGGAAAATGGTTTTCCCATATTTATTAAAAACACAGCTACTCGAATTTTTAATGAGTACAAAAACGAATTAGAATTAAATTTATGTCAAAATTGCGGAAAAATAGCTCGAACACCGAAAGCTAAACAATGTCGCTTTTGTGGAAATGATTGGCACTAAATATATAAACATTTACTAACAGCTACAATAGATTTGGGCAATTGGCATAATGGAAAGTTGGTTTTGTATTTGATTTGGTAAATTTGAAGATAGGGTTTAATTTAGTTCCACCCACAAAGTAAATATGACAGAATGCTAAACAGAAATTTCACACCTTTTCCAATTTTGACAACCGCTAGGTTAACTCTTAGACAATTATCAATTGATGACAAACAAGATATTTTTGCTTTGCGTTCAGACACAGAAATAAACAAATATCTTGCCAGGGAACCAAGCAAGACAATTGATGATGCAATAAATTTTATCAGGAAGGTTAATTATAATATTAAAAACAACAACTCTATTTATTGGGCGATTACCCTGACAGACACAAAAACATTTGTTGGGACAATTTGTCTTTTTGACTTTTCAAACGAAAAAAATAGTTGCGAAATCGGATATGAACTTATGATGGAATTTCAAGGACAAGGAATAATGAAAGAAGCTGTTCAGGTAGTAATTGACTATGTGTTTCAGAATTTAAAGTTTAAAAAAATACTCGCCTATACACATTATGAGAATCTGAATTCAACCAATCTACTGTTAAAACTCAACTTTGTAAAATCATTAGAAACAGACATGGAAAATCCTAACTTAAATATTTTTACCTTGGCACAATAACATTGACAACAAAAAAGCAAAACATATGTGGTATTGCATCTGACAACAACAAACCAGCCACTAACAGCTCAATAACTCGTCCAGTTTTTCTTAGCCTATTATTCTTAACTTTTATAGTTAATTCTCAATAAGAACAATAACTTTACTAATTCACATAAAAACCTGAATAAATTATAAAAGTATGGAAAGAACCTTTTTAGTAACAATATTTACTATTTGTAGCTTTGTTGCTACCAGTTTTGGGCAAAATTCCGGCAGACAATGGCTCAATCAGAATTATGCCAATGATGAAAAAGAGTATCACAACCTTGATATCCATTTGCCCGATGTGGAGAAACCTGCCTATAAGGCAATAATTGTAATATACGGCAGCGCATGGTTTGGTAATAACCTGAAACAAACGGCCTTCGAAACCATAGGGAAACAGCTTCTCGAAAGCGGTTTTGCAGTTATAGCTATCAACCACAGGGCAAGTTCCGATGCTGCTTATCCGGCTCAAATCAATGATGTTAAAGCTGCGATACGGTTTGTAAGAGCAAATGCGGTTAAATACAAAATCGATGCTTCATTCATTGGCATTACAGGTTATTCTTCAGGTGGTCATCTTGCGTCATTGGCAGGCACATCAAACACGGTTAAGGAATTTACGGTAGGCAAAAAAACAGTTGATATTGAAGGCAATATAGGAAACTATACTTCAGTCAGCAGTTCTGTGAATGCTGTAGTCGACTGGTTTGGCCCTATTGATATGGCTCTCATGAATGAATGCAAAGGTCCCAAGGACAAAAATTCTCCCGAAGCTGCTCTTATCAAAGGCAATCCGGCAGATAACCTTGATATGATAGCGCTTCTTAATCCTGTCACTTTCATTGACAAAACAGATGCTCAATTTATAGTAATTCATGGCGAGGCCGATAATGTTGTACCCTATTGTCAAAGCGAGCTTTTCGCCAAAGCGTTAAAAGAAAAAGGATTATTAACAGAGTTTATTTCTGTTCCCGAAGGCCAGCATGGGCCTGTTACATTCAATGAAGGTACTTTTAAAAAGATGATCGATTTTTTCCTGAAAGAAGCCGAAAAAAAATAATAGTAACACATTCGGTATACTATTGTATTTAAGAGGAAAGCATTATTTTAGCAGAAGCATAAAACAAGTTGGCAGTAATGCCCTGACAAGCCGCTTCATTCTTACATTACAGTTTGTTGTTACTTGAAGTTCAGTTCTTCGCATCAGCATTTGTAGTTAAAGACCACCGTCTATTTGCGCTTACACTCCACTTTAAACTTATTTTTTTTAATGACTAGAGAACAAAAAATCAATCAGCTTCGTGAAACCGAATTTGATATCATAATAATTGGCGGAGGTGCTACAGGACTTGGTTGTGCAGTTGATGCTGCCAGCCGTGGATATAAAACTTTACTTTTGGAGAAATACGATTTTGCTAAAGGAACTTCAAGCAGATCTACAAAATTAGTTCATGGCGGAGTGAGATATTTGGTGCAGGGCAATATTCATTTGGTACGTGAGGCTTTGCTGGAACGTGGCCGAATGTTACGAAATGCACCCCATGTTTGTCATAAATTAGGCTTTGTAGTGCCGGTATATAAATGGTGGGACAAATGGTATTATGGTTTTGGCTTATGGATTTACGAGTTTTTATCGGCTAAATTCAGTTTGGGGAAAACAAAAATACTTTCAAAAGAAAATACATTAAAACATTTGCCTGACCTCGATTCGACTAATTTAAAAGGAGGTGTCCTTTATTATGACGGACAGTTTGATGATAGCCGCCTTGCAATCAACCTGGTTCAGTCAGCAACTCAGCATGGAGCTTTGGTGCTAAATTATTGCGGGGTTACTGATTTTATAAAAAAGGATGATAAGATAATTGGTTTAAAAGCAAAAGACGAATTATCAAATCAGGAATATGTTATTAATTCGAAAACTATTGTGAATGCAACCGGTGTTTTTGCGGATGCTTTATTACAAAAGGCAGAAGGACATGAAGAAATAACAATAGCGCCTTCGCAAGGGATTCATCTTGTACTCAATAAGTCGTATTTTGAAGGTTTATCGGCGATGCTTATTCCTAAAACATCTGATGGCAGGATTTTATTTGTGATTCCCTGGCATGATAAAGTAGTGCTAGGTACAACTGATACTCCTGTTAAAGAGATAGTCTTAGAGCCAAAACCTTTGGAAGAGGAAATACATTTTATCATTAATCATTTTAATAAATACGCAAAGCATAAAATTGATTATGCTGATGTCAATAGTGTTTACGCAGGCTTACGCCCGTTGGTAAAAGCAGGTTCTGAAAAAAAGACAGCTTTGTTATCAAGGGAACATATTATTAAAGTCCTTCCTTCCGGATTAATTCATGTAGCAGGAGGCAAATGGACTACATACAGAAACATGGCCGAACAAACCATAAATAAGGCAATACAGGTTTCGGATTTAAAATTTGTCCGCTGTAAAACACGACGCCTGAAAATTCATGGTTTTACTCATAATAAAATCAATTCTCATTTAGCTGTTTATGGTTCCGATGCTGATTTGATTCAACAAATGATTGCTGCAGATATTTCTTTATCTGAAAAAATTCATTCTTCATATCCTTATACAAAAGCGGAAGTAGTCTGGGCTGTAAAAAACGAAATGGCTTTAACTATTGAAGATGTTTTAGCAAGAAGAATCAGGCTGCTTTTTCTTGATGCCAGAGCAGCAATAGAAGCGGCACCAGTCGTTGCGGAAATTATAGCTTCATTATTAGGAAAAAATACAGAATGGGAGAAAGAACAAATAGCTGCTTTTCAGAAATTAGCTCAGGGCTATTTGATATGATCACTACTAAGTCAGGAGATTTCATAGAAAGGAAATAATAAAAAAACTGGTATAACGTGGTATTAACCATCACAAAACAGAAGCTTAAGCAGAAGGAAAAGAGCATCCGTTAAGGATACTCTTTCAATTTTTAACGAAACTTAATAAATTATTTAGCTATATTATTTCCCCCAGAACTCATCTTCAACATCCTGATCTTCTGAAAATAACCAAACCTGAACAATTTTTCCGTCTATCACTTCGAACAAATCATTACCATACATTTCTATAGTTTTGTCGCCACTTTTTGCACTAAATTGTACAGGACTAGAGACAAAGCTTCCATTAACCATTAGCGGAGCAGTTGACTTTACAACCAATGTCCCTTGTGCTGCACCCATCATATCTGACAGCATCTTACCAATAGCTTCAAGACCACTTTGCGTTCCTGAAAACTTGTTTTTTCCCGGTTGATGCCATTTTGCATTTGGGTTAAAATACGAAAATGCTGTTGGAATATCTCCTTTTCCAAGTGCTATTGAATACCCCTCTACTACTTCTTTTGCTGTCATTTTACTTTGTTTATTTGTTAAAAAACCTTTTCTTTTTTGTGGATTATATAATTTTAATCTTCAGATTTTTTTAGAACATCAAATTATTATTTGCACGTTTGTCCGGCATTTGCATCATAGCATCCCAGTGCTCGGCCAACTTGTTATCCGCAACACGATAAATATCTATAAATCGCCATTCCTTTCCTGCCATTTCATAACGTGAATGGAGAATAACAATATCATCCTCTGCAATAATATGCTTAAATTCAATCTTTTGCTTCTGTACTCCTTGTGAGACAAGCATTTGTATAAGTGCTTTTACTCCCTCTTGACCATCAGCTATTGTTGGGTTGTGCTGTACGAAATCTTTACTGATATAATCATCTACTGCAGTGGTATCTAAATCGCCAAAAATCCTGTGGTAAGCTGTGGTTACTATTTGCTTGTTTTTTTCTTCTTGTGTCATAATACTAACATATTTGATTATTTGTTGTGCAAAGTAATGACGTTTCTTACTTTTGTACAAGTACCTACAAATAAGTAGGGTACTTACTTATTAGTTAGAATAATTGATTATCAATGGAAAAAAATATGAAAAAAATTTTTACTTCAGATGAGAATTGTCCGGTTAGAAAATCTTTAGGGCTACTTAGCGGCAAATGGACCTTGTTAATTTTGTTTCAAATAAACGAAAGAGTAATCCGATATGGAGAATTAAAAAGAGCCATTCCCGGAATAAGCGAAAAAATGTTAATTCAGGAATTAAATTTCTTGGTTGAAAACAAATTAGTTTCAAAAAAAGCATATCCTGAAATTCCGCCAAAAGTAGAATACAGCTTAACAAAACTTGGATTAAAAACATTACCAATTGCTGATACACTGGCATCCTTTGGATTAGAAAATTTGACATAAATTTCCTGTGTCTAACACTATTTTTCGAAAGAATAATCAGGTTCCTTTTCAGAATTACCCACGTTATTTGACTGGATAAGAATATTTTAAATCTAAAATTTTCAAAACCTGAAACAAAAAAATATTCTTACTTTTGATAGTATCAATTTCAAACATAAACCTGTATGCAGGAAATGATTACCATAAAAACATTTGATCAGGCGGCAGATTTACAAAAGCCGAGACGCGTATTAAAATATGCTCTGATTTTTTGTACTTCTGGTACAACCACTGTTTCTGTAGATGAAAATGAATTTATATTAACCGAAAATTCGGTTTTGACAATTACTTCCGGACAGGTTCATTTTTTCAAAAATATTGGAAATGCAGCTGGATTTATTCTGGAATTTACCTATAATTTCTTTTGTAAAGATGACAATGACATGGAATTGATTTTCCACAACGGCTTGTTTTGTCATTTTGCAATGAATGAAATGATTACCGTTGATAACAGCCAGATCATCATTCGGGAATTAGAAGAAATCAGAAAAGAATTGACTGAAACTCCTTATCAATATCTAATCTCCATTCATAGCCGGATAGAATTGATATTAATTGAAATCAACCGCACCAAAATTAACCGTGGCGATGAAATTTATAAACCTGATGCTGTTTTTCTTCATTTTTTAGAAGCGATTTTAAAAAACTTCGAAAAGAATCTTTCTGTAGCAGAAATAGCTGCTTTGATTGGTACAACAGAATCTAAGTTAAATGAACTTTCAAAACTACACACAAACAAAACAGCTCAAAATGTCATCTTCGGATTAATCATTTCTGAGGCGAAACGCCTTTTTAATTATGAAAATTTATCAGTCAAGGAAGTTTCTTATGCTTTAGGCTTTAATGATCCGTTTTATTTTTCTAATTTCTTTAAAAAGCACACCGGCATCTCCCCAAAATCCTATAAGGAAAAAGCACTGAATTCTTAAATTACATGCTTTTTCCGGAATTCTCTATTCTTTGGCAAGGCTGCTTGTAACATCTTTGTATCAGTAATAATAATGACCAATCTTTCAGGTATGAAATTTTTATTTAACGCATAGAAACATAGATTTTTTTACTCTGAAAATCAGGGCAAATAAAAAACATCTTTTTTCACATAACTATACTGTTTTAAATAAAGTAAAACGTCTTTTTATGCTTTTAAAAACTATGTTTCTATATGTTAAAACAACATACACGAGTTTGGTTACTAATTAAAAATATATGAAAAGATATCAGGATTTTGCCATTTTACTTTTACGAGCGGCATTGGGAACAGGATTTTTATCCGCTGTTTCCAGTCGGTTAAGATTGTTGGGAAGCTATTCTTCGGGTTGGGGAAGTTTTTTGGCTTACGCCGAAAAAGTAAATTCTTTTGCACCAAAAAATTTCATTCCTGCAATTGCCATAACAGCCACACTAACCGAAACACTTTTGGCTTTACTCCTATTATTTGGATATCAGACAAGATTAGCTTCAGTTGGTGCAGCAGTTCTAACTTTTCTATTTGCTCTGGCCATGTGGTATTCCTTTGGATTAAAAGAACCTTTGGATTATTCCGTGTTTACATTTTCTATGGCGGCTTTTCTTTTGTCGACTGTAGAGAAATACAGGTGGAGTTTAGATGAAATCATTTTAAAAAATAGCAACTAATTAAAAATTAATCAAAATGGAAAAACAAATCACAAAAACCAGCGAAATAAATTGGAAACCTCTGGTTGAAGAAGGCATAAAAACAGATGGCATTTTTGTAAAGACCTTAGGTTTTAATGAAACAGTAAACAGACCCATTACATTCCTGTTAAAATTTGAGGCTGGTTCCTCCTACCCGCTACACAGCCACCCTGCGGGAGAAGAAATCTATGTTCTTGAAGGCGAAGTTCGCTCCGGAAAAGATGAATTAAAAAAAGGAGATTATTTGTATATGCCTCCGGGAAGCACACATTCTGTATTTTCTAAAACAGGCTGTACTTTGTTGTTCAGGGTTCCGGAAGAAGTAGTGATTTTGAAGTAAGATTTATTTAGACTTAGAATTTTAAAGCCATTGAGAGCATTTGTTTTTGATGGCTTTTTTGTTTACTGTCGTTTTGCAGTACAAGTGATGATTCATAATAAAAAAGAATTATTTTAGCAGAAGCATAAAATAAATTGATGGAGCAGTTTATAGAGATATATAAACGAGTGGGTAGAAAAGATAAAAAAACAAAACTGAATGAGATTTAATAATGAAATTATTTTTACTATTCTTTTAATTCTATTATTCCTTGGTTGTTATAAATTCATTTTTAAAGGGCAACTGAATTTTATAATGAGTGAAGGCATAAAATTAAAAGATATAACAAATTTAAAGGGAAATATGTTTGTACCGGGGGCTATAAAATGATAGATGACAGCGTTATTACAAAGTTTGAAATCCAGTCAAAATATTCTTTAGTAGCAATTAAATTCAAAAATATTTCTGCAAATTATAAGTTAAATTATCATTCAAATTCTGTTTGTTCCACTTCAGGCTTTTTTTCTGTTATTGATGCATCAGAAGTATATGAGATAGGTTTTTCCCCATCTGTTTTTAAAAATGATTATAAAATTAATGTTATTGATTTTATATCTAGGAATGAAATTATTCCTCAAATTAATAATGATACGATTAAAAGTTTTAGCTTAAATTTTAATGAATTTGTAATAAAAATTAATAATCAAAATGATAAAATATTAAAAACGGATGAAATTGTATATTACGATTTGAAAAATTTAAGTGCAAATTTTTTGTTTTATAAAATTGAAGATGAAATATATCTATTTATTATGACTCCTCTTAAAGGAAAAGGTGTCTTAGAAAATGATACATTATATAATTGTTTATTTCCTGATTAATCATGTTAAAATAAAGCCGGCTCATAACAACAGCTTAGCAATTTGGGGCTTTAGTGGATTATCATTTTTAATTTCTATATTCATTTAGCAGAAAAACACAATTATATAACTCCTAACCTTATTACAAGAAGACTGGCGGTTATTTCACAACAAAATCAAAATAATGGAAGAAAACGAAGATAAAAAGCAAATATATTTTAAACGAGTTTATGACAATATCAAAAATATTGGTTATCACACAACTGCAATAATAGAAGAAAAAAACTTCACTCCTTTTGCGTATTCCACTGGAATATTTGAAACTTTTAATATACCAGAATTATTCATTTCCGGACTCGGACCAAATCTATCAGGAGAACTAATTAAAAACTATACAGAAAAATTTAAATTTAGAGAAGTTCCTTTAAATGATAGAATTGATAATTTAAGTGACAAGTTTCCTGTTTACTTAATAAAAGTTAAGAATAAAGACTTGGCAGAATATGTTCTTACTTCAATTAAATTTTATGAAAACCGTAATTACGAATATTTACAACTCGTTTTTCCAGACTTAAATGGAAATTTTCCAAATGAAACCAATTATGAATATGACCAAAAAATAATTGGTAAATTCGAAATATAAATAAACCACCCACCCACATATTTAGTTATTAGGCTATTATCGTGGTTTTGACAATGGAGTTGGAGAACTTGGCTGTGTTTTAAAACCTGAATTTCGCGGGCAGGGTTTTATGACAACTGCAATGAAACTTGCAACCAAATTTGGCCTTAACGATATGGAACTTACAAAAACAATAGCGATTACAACCAAACAAAACGAAGGCGCCATAAAACTTCTTGGGAGGATAAACTTTATTAAGAAAAGAGACCTTGAGGAAGATGAAATTGAATTTCAGTTTGTAAATAACTTTTGACAAGAAATTCATTTTTTTTAAATACAATTGTAATTACTACTTTTACCTCAATAGAAACTTTCAAACGTTTATAGATGTCTTTTTAAAACCAGATTATGCTGAAAAAAATAACTTTTGCTCTTGCCACTCTTTTTATTTTAAATTCATGTGCCGTTCAACAAAAAAACTTGTCTGTTACTGATTGGTATGCCTTTACAAAAACAAGTCCTGAAAAATTGGAGCCTTCAAAAGTATATGAATTTCTGGATGGAACGATAAGAATGCATGGCGAAAACATTGGCTATCTAATGTCTAAAAAAAGTTATAAAAATTTTGAACTCAGTCTGGAATACAGATGGAATACAGATGAGCAGTTTAATCAAGGAAAGAGCAAGAAAAATAGTGGTGTGATGTACAATATACCCAGTGATTCGCCTGATAAGATTTGGCCAAAGGGAATTCAATTTCAAATAAAAGAAAATACCACCGGCGATTTTATCTTTTTAGATCAGGTAACGGCAAAAGTAAACGGAAAACAAGTGGAGGCCGGAGCAAGTGTAACTTCTCCTAAATTTATTGAAAATGAAAAGCCTTATGGCGAATGGAATTCTATTGTTATCAAATCGGTTGATGGGAAAATCACGCAATATCTGAATGAAAAACTGGTAAACGAATGTGTGGAAGCCTCTTCTGTGGAAGGCAGAATTTCTTTAAATTATGAAGGTTCACCTATTGATTTCAGGAATATTCATTTAAAAGAAATCTCCAAAGACATCAAATAACGACAAATCAATTTAAGATGTAATCATGTTTTGTCTGGCCAGAATAATTCAATTTCAATTTCCGCATAATTTAAAAAAGCCAAAATTAAATGACGACAATTACACTTCCTGATGAGCTAAACATAGATAAATTGCAGCCTGTGCAGGTTTTTAATTATCACAGTTTACAGGAAATAACCAAACAGCAAATCATTCTGAATCAAAATATAATCAGTTTTCTGATAGAAGGTACAAAAGAAGTTTTTTTTGATAATTATGCTTTATCTATCAATTATTCCAGTTTTATTATAGTGAAATCGGGAAATTGCCTAATGACAGAAAAACTTTCTAACGAGAGGAATTATCAAAGCGTAATACTGTTTTTCACGAATGAAATAGTACTTAAATTCATTCGGAAATTCGAATTAAACAAAAATGACTCTACAGCTTATGAATCTGTTTACACATTCGATTACAATGAATTTACGAAACGGTTTGCTTACAGCTTATTGGATATCTCCAAGCTTTCAAAAGACATACAAAAAAAATTATTAGCTGTTAAATTTGAAGAAATAATGCTCTACCTGACAGCAACATATGGAACCGGCTTTCTTTATTCCCTAATCACAAACAGCAGTAATGTCACCCAAAAATTCATTCGCACCATTGAAAGCAATCAATTGAGTAAACTTACCTTAAAAGAATTGGCCTTTTTGTGCGATATGAGTGTATCTACCTTCAAAAGAGAATTTGAAAAACACTATACTGTATCGCCTATCAAATGGTTCCAAAATAAAAGATTGCAGCACGCTCAATATTTGCTCAATCAGGAACAAAAAAGTCCTTCAGAAGTCTATTATGAAGCCGGTTACGAAAATTTATCGAGCTTTATCCAGGCTTATAAATCAAAATACGGTGTCACTCCAAAACATCATAATACGAATATGAGCTTTTAGCAACAGTTTTTGAACATTCTCCTAAATTTATTTCTTTTCACCTGATCTAAATTTGCTTAAAATTTAAATCATAATAAAATGAAAAGAGCAAATTTAATTTTGGCACTGTCCTTAATTTTCTCGGCAACAGTTTTCGGACAAAAAACATTTACGCTAACCAGCAAAGACTTAGGCGGAGAAGCAACCAAAACACAAGAGTTTAAAGGATTTGGTTGTTCAGGAGAGAATCAATCTCCTCAACTGGCCTGGAAAAATGCACCCGAAGGAACAAAAAGTTTTGCAATAACAATGTATGATCCTGATGCACCAACAGGAAGCGGATTCTGGCATTGGGTAGTTTTCGACATTCCTGCAAACCAAAACGAATTGCTGACAAATGCAGGTAACGTTAAACTTAATTTAGCGCCAAAAGCGGCTATTCAAAGTATAACTGATTACGGAATTAAAGGTTTTGGAGGACCTTGCCCACCCGTAGGACATGGATTTCATCAATACATAATAACCGTTTATGCCTTAAAAACCGACAAACTGGGACTTGATGAAAATACAAATGCTGCCATAGTAGGTTTTAATCTTTGGAATCAAACACTGGCCAAAGCAAGTATAATTGCCTATTATAAGCGATAAACCAGAAAAAGATTCAATCCGTTTCTATTACTAATTAAAAGTGCTGTAAGACTTATGCTTTGCAGCACTTTTAAATTAATTCATTTCATCAATTCGCTTCTTTTTAAATCACTAAAATATGATTATAAATGTTCGCTCTTAGACTTTATATCTACAATAAATTGGCTCCTTTATTCATAAAATCGTGTTTTTACTTATTCGTTAGCACACGTCCTCAACCATTTATAAATTTAGTGGAATTAACTTTTTAATTGTATTTTCGTTTTATCGTAAGCGTTTGTTTTCATAATTATAAGTGGCTACAGGCGCTAATATTAGCACGAATAATTTAAAAAAGATATACATTGAAATCTCTATTATTTTCAATTTTGTTTTCCATTATCGGAATGCTTTTATGGCAATATGAAATTCATTCCATTCATTTTGGAGAAGGACTATATTGGTTAGATAGGAATTTAATTTCACCATACTTAATAACGTTTTTTCCTGTTATTTCATTTTTATTTCCATTTATTTTAAAGAAGAAGTTTCGCTTTATAAAAATAATTGTAGCAGTAATTATTCTGTATGGAATTAGTATATTTTGTTATGTAGCTGGAAAAGAGTTGAGCTATATGATTTATTGTCGATTGTGTGGCTGGACAACTACTCACCTTATTTTATTCTTAATATTTGGTATTTTAATATTTATAATATTTGGATTTGGATATTGGTTAACAACCTGTAAACTTTTACAGCCCATTAAAAAATCTTGTATAGTTTTAATATCTGCAATCGCATTATGTGTAATCCCTTTAAGTTTAGTAACAAGCAAAATGTTTCCATTATTTAATCAAACCGATTGGATTAATACTGTGAAATCGGGATTTCCAGTTTTTTGGATTACTTTTTTACTTGGAATAGCTGGAATAAGATTGGTAAATCAAAAAATATAAAATACTACTATGAGAGGTTTTACTCATTCTCATTTAGCTTTTCCCAGTGCTGGCGAGCGTCATACTCGTAAACACAAGCCACGCAAATAGAATAAAAATTGCTACACGAAATAAATAAATTACCTTTATCAAAAAACAACATGAACAAAGGCGGGCCAATTATTATAATTGAAGATGATTTAGATGATCAGGATATTTTAATTGATATTTTCAAAGAGCTTGATTATAAAAATGAAATCATCTTTTTTGCTGAAGGTGAAGAAGCATTAGCATATTTGACATCAACAGAAGTTGAGCCTTTTATAATTTTCTCTGATATAAACATGCCAAGGCTAAGTGGTATGGAACTGCGGGAAAAAATCCATGAAAACGAAGATTTAAGGCTTAAATCAATTCCGTATTTGTTCTTCTCTACAAGCGCAGAACAAAAACATGTTGTAGATGCTTATTCCAAATCTATTCAGGGTTTTTTTGTTAAACCTTCGAACTACAGCGAAATAAAACAAATAATTAAAACAATCGTAAGTTATTGGGAGGCATGTGTATCGCCAAACTACGTGAAATAGTTCACATTATAAAACATACAGGACTTTTTAAGTTTTGCACTCGCCGCTAAGTCTTCTGACTTTGCGGTTTTTTTTATGTTTACTATAAAAATATAATTTCAATTACTTCACATCCTTCTTAATCACCAAATACTTTAAATCCGTTTTTCCAGCATTACTGATTCCGTGTTCCATATTTGACGGGCAGTAAAAACTGGTATTGGGTCCGGCAATTACGGTTTTTCCATCCAGGAAGAATTCGGCAGTCCCTTCGAGGATATAGAAAAACTCTTCTTCGATGTGGTGATGTGGTGCGTGGGTTGATTTTCCGGGTTCGACGATACTCATTTTAAGTGTGTTTTCCTGAGTGAAATTTTTATCGGCAAACCAATATTGATAACCTGCTTTTGTTTTGACGGCTTTGTCTAACTCAAAGTGATTGACGCAATTTTCTATAGTGTATTTTATATCTTTCGGATTCGTTTCTTTTTTTGCTTCCTGAGCTTGTATTGATTGTGTGATCAGAGCAACAATCGCTATTTTGATAACTGATGCTGGTTTCATTTTTTTATTGTAATGTTACGAAAATTCTAATAAATAGAGCCATTGCCCAGTCAATTTGTAACGTTGGATTCAATCCAGTTCCTTAAAAAAATACAAGATTAGAAACATACTGTACATAATCAATATGGACCATTCCTACGGAATTTCTGAAACTGGCATTTTAATTTCCAACGGATTAAAATCCGTTGCTACAATATAAAATCATTCCTCTGGAATTTTAAAAACTTGTGAAAAAGATATTTCCTCGCCTAGCCCTGATGG
Organism: Flavobacterium sp.; assembly: GCA_039931915.1. Taxonomy (GTDB): domain Bacteria; phylum Bacteroidota; class Bacteroidia; order Flavobacteriales; family Flavobacteriaceae; genus Flavobacterium. Next base: position 19,509 of record JBDTRA010000051.1, read on the forward strand.
AAACGGCATCCTTTTATGGTCTCGTTTTTTTCTAACGAGACCATAAAAGATAAAGTGAACAGCGGGACAAATGGCCTTGAAATACGAAAATTTACTGCTTCTAAAAAAAAATAATTATTCACAAACTCCTTATTTTAAAAGGCTTTCAGCATTTTTCGCTGACAATCTATGCAACGATAAGAAAAAATTATACTATAATAATGTGATATTTAGAAAAAGCGTCCTACCTTTGCTTAACGGTGTTAGATTATTTAATACTATTTAAAAATGGCAAGTAAAGATCGTATTTTAAGACAAAAAGAAGAGACAAGAAGTAACATTCTTGAAGCTGCTTATGCTATCGTCAAAGAAGAGGGGTGGCAGGGTCTGAGTATGCGAAAAATTGCCGACAAGATTGAATATACCGCTCCTATTATCTACGAATACTTCTCGAATAAAGATGCAATCTTAAGAGAATTAACCGGTAAAGGTTTTATTAAATTAGCCCATGAGCTTGAGGATGCCAAAGCTAAATTTGAAAAACCGGAACAACAATTAGAAGCCATGTGGATGGCGTATTGGGATTTTGCCTTTACAGATACCGAGATGTATCAGGTAATGTTTGGCGTTCAGATGAATTGCTGTACTGAACAATGTGATGCATCTAAAACACCCTACAAGTTATTTACAGCTGTTATTGCTGAAATTATGAAAAACAGCAACCCAACTGAAGAAGTGATCAAACAAAAGTATTTTACTTTCTTTTCTGTTATCCATGGTTTGATTGCGATTAACATCATCAACAAAAGTGACGTAATGGAAACAATCAACAATCAGATTCTGAAAGATGCGATTGGAGGTATCATAAAATCAATACAATAAAAAAATTTCATTTTAACTTAACAGTGGTAAATGATTTAAGGAGCGTAATAATCAAAACGCTTTTTTTTGGAAACTTTACTTAACAGTGTTAGAAAATTTAATTAGCATAACATAAACCTTTTTTTAATATTTTACTTAACAGTGATAAATAATTTAATACCGATTGTAAAATAATACGCAAAAGAGTATAATATGGAGTTTTACGCTCATTAACTTAACGATGTTAGATAATTTAATACAATTAATTATGAATTCAGAGAATGCCGGAATACAAAAGAATTTAACTCAAACGAATGTCCAACAAATTAAAACCAATATGAAAATGAAAAATGTAATTATAACCAGTTTTATCCTTGCACTTGTACTTAGCAGCTGTGCCGATAAAGCGCAGGCACCAGCAGCTGCACCTGCCCCTGTTTTGCCGGTTTTGGCAATAACAAGTGAAAACACTACTACTGACGCTGAATATCCTGCTTCTATACAAGGAACTGTTGATGTTGAAATCCGTCCGCAGGTAGGCGGAAACCTTGACCGTGTTTTGGTAGACGAAGGTGCTTATGTTTCAAAAGGGCAGTCTTTATTCAAAATAAACGAACGTCCATACCGCGAGCAATTAAATAATGCCTTAGCCAGCCTTCATGCTGCTGAAGCTGCTTTGATCAACGCTCAGTTAGAAGTTGATAAATTAACACCTTTGGTACAAAACAAAGTAGTTTCTGATTATCAGTTGAAAACTGCAAAAGCTTCCCAAAAAATTGCTGCTGCCAATATCGAGCAGGCAAAAGCAATGGTAGCATCAGCAAGAATCAATTTAGGATATACGACTGTTACGGCTCCTGTGAGTGGTTACATCGGAAGATTACCTAAAAAACAAGGAAGTTTGGTATCTGCCACTGATGTTGAAGCTTTGACTACACTTTCTGACGTTCATGAAGTGTATGCTTATTTTTCTTTGGGAGAAACAGATTTCATCAATTTTAAATCACAATATGCAGGAAGCAGCATTGGAGACAAAATTAAAAAATTACCTCCGGTTTCTTTGATATTAGCTGATAACAACGCTTATCCTCAAACAGGAAAAATTGATATGGTAGATGGTCAGTTTGATAAAACTACCGGTGCTATTACTTTAAGAGCTACGTTTCCAAACGCAAACGGAACTTTACGTTCCGGAAATACAGGAAGAATCCGTTTAGGACTTCAACATGACGATGCCATTTTAGTTCCTCAATCTGCTACAATCGAAATGCAGGATAAAGTTTTCGTCTTTACTGTAAATAAAGAAAATAAGGTTAACAAAATGCCAATCACGATTGCCGGTAAAAGCGGTAGCAACTACCTGATTAAGGACGGTGTAAAATCCGGTGACCAAATTGTATTAAGCGGTATCGACAAACTTCAGGAAGGTCAGGTGATTCAGCCTGAGAAATCAACTACTAAGGTTGCTCAAATAATTAACAAAAAATAATTTTTACGAAAATGTTCAAAATATTTATACAAAGACCAGTACTGGCAACCGTTATCTCCATTTTATTGGTGATATTAGGGATACTTGGTCTTACCAAATTGCCTTTACAACAGTTCCCTGATATAGCGCCACCATCGGTTTTGGTAACGGCAGTTTATCCTGGAGCTAATGCAGAAACGGTTTTGCGTTCTGTTGCGCCATCGCTGGAAGAATCTATAAATGGTGTTGAGAATATGACGTACATGAGCTCAACAGCGAGTAACGATGGTACATTAGCGATTACCGTTTTCTTTAAATTGGGAACTGATGCTGATCAGGCAGCAGTAAACGTTCAGAACAGGGTTGCACAAGCTACAAGTCAATTACCTTCGGAGGTAGTTCAGCAAGGTGTAATCACGGCAAAACAACAAAACAGTTTTATCATGGCCATCGGAATGTATACGGATGAAGAGTCAAAATACGACCAGACTTTTGTTGCCAATTATGCTCAAATTAATATTATTCCGGAGATTAAACGTATTCCGGGTGTAGGTTCTGCCAGTATTTTTGGCGGGGTAAAAGATTATTCCATGCGTGTGTGGTTAAACCCGACACAAATGTCAACTTATAATGTGACGCCAAACGAAGTGATGGCAGCTATTCAGGACAAAAGTTTAGAGGCTGCTCCGGGTAAATTTGGAGAAAGAAGTAAAGAGGTTTTCGAATACGTAATTAAATACAAAGGGAAGCTAACCAAACCTGAAGATTATCAAAATATTGCGATCCGTTCTAATGCTGATGGTTCTGTACTTCGTTTAAAAGATGTTGCGAGAGTAGAACTTGGAGCTTATTCATACAACAGTTTAACTCGTTTAAACGGTAAAAAAGGAGTTGTAATTGGTGTTATTCAGTTGGCTGGTTCTAACTCCAATGATATTCAGATAGCGATCAACAAATTGATGGTTAAAGCCTCTAAAGATTTCCCTTCAGAGATAAAACACAATATTTTCTATAGTACAAAAGTTTCTCTGGATCAGTCAATTGCACAGGTTGAGCATACTTTAATAGAAGCTTTTATATTGGTATTTATCGTTGTATTTATCTTCTTGCAGGATTTTAGATCAACTTTAATCCCGGCAATTGCTGTTCCGGTAGCAATTTTAGGAACGTTCTTCTTCATGCAGTTATTCGGATTCTCGATTAACCTTTTGACTCTTTTCGCTTTAATTCTTGCGATTGGTATTGTGGTCGATGATGCGATTGTCGTCGTCGAGGCGGTGCATGCGAAAATGGAGCATAAACAGCTGTCTCCAAAAGCAGCGACACATGAAGCAATGCACGAAATTACGGGTGCTATTATCTCGATTACACTGGTAATGGCTGCTGTATTCCTGCCGGTTGGTTTTATGGAAGGCTCCACAGGAGTTTTCTATCGTCAGTTTGCCTTTACGATGGCGATTGCGATTGTAATTTCAGCAGTAAACGCTTTGACTTTGAGTCCTGCCCTTGCCGCTTTATTCTTAAAAGATAATCATGGTGCTCACGACGGGGAAACTCCATACGTTAAACAAGGATTTAAAGAAAAATTCTTTACCGGATTCAACAATAGCTTTAACTCTTTGACCAACCGTTATGTGGGCGGATTAAAATTCTTAATCCGTAACAAATGGGTTAGTTTAGGCGGTTTGGCTTTAATTACTTTCGCTACGGTGGTAATGGTTAAAACGACTCCGGCAGGATTTATTCCGACAGAAGATCAGGGATTTATTGCGATTGCAGTAAATACACCTTCGGGAACATCATTGGACGGAACTCAAAAAGTAATGACTGAAGCGGAGAATACTTTAAGAGGTTTAAATTCATCCCGTTTTGTAACTGCAATTTCAGGCTTCAACTTATTGACAAACTCAACCAGCCCTTCTTCAGCAGTAGTTTTCGTATTGCTTAAACCAAATGAAGAGCGTGGTGATGTTAAAAATATTGATGATATAATGAATGAGGTGCGCGGAAAATTAGGCGCGATTTCAGGCGGTAGTTTCTTCGTATTTAGTTTCCCAACTGTTCCTGGTTTTAGTAATGTGGAAGCTTTAGATTTAGTATTGCAGGATAAAACCGGCGGTAAACTGGATAAATTCAGCGGAATTTCCCAAAACTTTATCGGGGAATTAATGAAACGTCCGGAAATTGCCGTGGCCTTTACGAGTTTCAAAGCCGATTATCCACAATTACAATTGGATATCAACGATGAAAAAGCAGATCAGTTAGGTGTAAAAGTAAAAGATATTCTGCAAACCATGCAGGCGTATTTTGGTAGTGCACAGGCATCCGACTTTAACCGATTTGGTAAATATTACAGAGTGGTTGTTCAGGCCGATATTGCCGACAGAGCAGATCCGTCAGCCATAGACCGTGTTTTTGTGAAAAACAAAGATGGCAAAATGGTTCCGATAAATACGTTGGTAAAACTAAGCCGTATTTATGGTTCTGAAACAGCTTCGAGATACAACTTATTTAATTCAATTTCGATTAATGCGATTCCGAAGCCCGGATTTAGTTCCGGAGATGCCATTAAAGCAATTGAAGAAGTTGCCGCTCAACAGCTACCGGCAGGTTACAGTTATGAATTTTCAGGACAAACCCGTGAAGAGATTTCTTCCGGAGGACAGTCAGCAATGATTTTCCTATTGTGTCTGATATTCGTTTATTTTCTGCTCGCAGCTCAGTACGAAAGTTATATTTTGCCTTTAGCGGTAATCTTATCTATCCCAGCCGGAATCTTTGGAGTATTCGTAGCTATCGGTCTTACCGGAATCGAAAATAACATTTATGTACAAGTTGCATTGGTAATGTTAATCGGGCTGCTCGCCAAGAATGCCATCCTGATTGTCGAATTTGCTGTTCAAAAAAGGAAATCAGGTCAGGCATTAGTCAAAGCTTCCATAGATGCGGCAAAACTGCGTTTACGACCAATTATCATGACGTCACTGGCTTTTGTTGTGGGATTAATCCCGATGATGAGTGCTACAGGACCGTCAGCTCAGGGTAACCACTCGATTAGTATTGGTGCTGCCGGAGGGATGCTTTCAGGAGTAATTCTTGGATTGTTGATCATCCCGGTTTTATTCATCGTATTCCAACATTTACAAGAAAAGGTTTCCGGAAAACCGGCAACCGTAATTCATAACGAAGAAAAATAAAAATGGAAAATTATATAACGGCAATCCTGGTGACCATTATTATTGGCATCGCTTACATATCCTATAAAATTTCAAGAGATCTTGAATCCAAAAAAGATACTTGTACAGAAATTTAATGACAACATATAAAATGAAAAAGTATATAACCAAAATCGTGATGGTCGTTATTTTGATCGTCACAGTAATATCCTGTAAAGTTTCGAAGGATATTGAAACTCCAAAAGATGCATTTCCTGCCAATTTCAGGAATGCATCAACTTCAACAGATACGACGAGTATCGGAGATTTGGAGTGGAAAAATTTCTTTACCGAACAAGATGTTATTCAGTTGATTGATAGTGCAGTAGCGAGAAATAATGATTTGCAAATCGCTGCTAAAAATATCGAAATTGCACAATACAGGTTCACACAATCGAAATGGGGAAATGTTCCTCAGGCCAATTTATTTGTGAATGCCAGTACGAGTAATCCTTCTGACAATAGTTTTACCGGAATGAACCTGAATCAGGCTTTAGGACAAAAACATATTGATGATTATTCTGCCGGAGTTTCACTTTCGTGGGAAGCTGATATATGGGGTAAAATCAGAAGCCAGAAAAAAGGAGCATATGCCACTTATCTTCAGTCTGAAGAAGTAAAAAAAGCGTTGCAGACGAATATTGTGGCGAATGTTTCTAAAGGATATTACAACCTTCTGATGCTGGACGCACAATTAGAAATTGCTAAGAAAAATGTACAGCTAAACGACAGTACAACGAACATCATCAAATTAAAATATGATGCCGGACAAGTTACTTCATTGGCGATTCAACAATCTGAAGCGCAGAAATTAAGCGCTGCACAACTGATTCCGTTATTGGAACAAAACATTGCCATTCAGGAAAATGCTTTGAGTGTATTGACAGGTTCTTTTCCAAATTCAAAACAAAGAAGTATTCGTTTGAGTTCACTTGAAGTAAAAAATAATACGTCAATCGGAATTCCGTCTTCATTGGTAAGCAGAAGACCAGATGTAAAAAGTGCTGAGTTAGCCTTAAAGGTTGCGAATGCCAATGTCGGAATCACAAAAGCAGATTTATATCCTACCCTTAGAATTACTGCTCAGGGCGGAGTGAATTCATTCGAAACCAGCAATTGGTTCAACATTCCGGCTTCATTATTCGGAACTGTTGCAGGAGGCTTGACGCAGCCTTTACTGAACAACAAAAGAGTTAGAACCCAATATAATATTGCAAAAGCGGAAAGAGAAAAAGCGGTTTTGAGTTTCAGACAAGCAGTTTTAGTAGCCGTTAGTGAAGTATCTGATGCTTTGGTAAGAGTCGAAAAGCTGGAACAACAGGAAGCTTTTTTACAAGAGCGTGTAAAAACATTACAGCTGGCCATTAAAAATTCGAATTTGTTATTCAAAAACGGAATGGCGGAATACCTTGAAGTTTTATCTGCGCAAACCAATTTATTGCAAAGCGAGCTAGAACTGGCCAACATAAAAAGAGAACAGCTTTCTGCCAATACCGAGTTATATCGCGCATTGGGCGGAGGCTGGAGATAATACCCGTTAATTATTTATTTTTGAGATTACGCTGCAGCACTTAGGTTTTGCAGCGTTTTTTTGTTTTGCCATAACACGCGGATGATACGGATTCGCTTTCACGAAGACGCGGATTAAAACAGATTTTTTTCAATCTTTGCCTTTCAGGCAAAAACAAGATTTCAACAAAGATTGCCTTTGCGAGGAACAAAGCAATCTCGTGCGCTGAATCATTGAAAATACTATTAAAACATTGTTTTATTTGTAAGATAATTATTTAATATTTTGCAGAAAGAATTATATTTGCAAAAAAAAATATTTACAAAATATAAAATGAAACACCTATTAAGCATTCTTCTTATTCTTACACTCTCATTTCAAGGGTTTTCGCAAAAAAAAGCTCAAAAAGGCTCAAAACCAAAGACAAAAAAGATTACAGCAATCCAGGAAGCTCAACCTGCCATTGTTAAAAAAATTATCGACACATTACACATCCAAAAAGGAAAACCTTGTATACTTCTGGTTAATGTAAATAAAGATTCTGCAGACGCGGCAATCTCTTATGATTCAAATTCAGAAGAAAATGAATTAATCAGGAATTTTGGAAAAGAGGCATTACAAATAATAAACATCAATAAATATACGTATGTTGTTTTCGAAAACAAACAAACTATAGACATTAATCCGGAGGGCGAATCTTTTCAGGCTTTTGCCTATTGGAGCGGAAAACTTAAAGACAAGATAAAAATACAGCAGGGAAAAAGAATGGCGACGGAATTTGTCGCCGGGAATATGAAAGTAAAAAAAGAATCATCTTATGTCATAAATACCCGAAAATACAAAAAAGAAGTGGCTTCATTAGAAAGTAAAAATAAAATTACGCCAAAGTCCAACGAAATAATGAATGCCTTTTTAAACAAAATAATCTTGTCCATTGATGGAAAACGGGAAGACGAATTTCCTTTATTCAAAGAAAACAAATCAAAAATAAAAACAGCATCTTACTATTTCCTCGCAAAGAACGGCACAAAAACACCTATAAAAGAAGTGTTAGTAAATGAAAACGGCCTGCTAAAACAAGTCAAAAATTATAATAGAAAAGGAGAACTTAACGGAGAAGAAAATTATGTTTATGAGTACGGAATGCTGACCAAAATTATCAGAGGTGATCAAACAACAACAATCCGTTACAATGATGACAAAATGATTTTTTCAGACATTCGCGGTGATGCAAACGAAACGGCAGTATACAGATTAGAAAATAATGTTTTGCTTGAAAACTCCTATATCATTATGACCGATGACAAATTTTGCTATATGAATAGTTTTACCGAAGAAAAAATAGAAGACAATTGTATATTACGTTATATCAATAATATTCTTTGGACAAAAAATTGTGGCAGTCCCGAAAATGTTTTCCCTTTTGTTTTTAAATATACTTCGTATCAGGATGGAAATGTATTGCAATATCGAAAGTCTAAATTAGAGAAACAAGGAGAAAAAAAATTCGATAAATATTACTCGAGTGCAGAGCGTGAAGAAGAAAAAGAAGTATTTAACTTCTTTGGAACTTTAGAATTTAATGAGAATAATTTGTTAGACACATATCGTTTTACAAAAGACAAAATTAGTCAGGTAATTAAAGTCGATTACACTTATTATCCAAATTAAATTACAATTAAAACGCTTTAAGACTTAGGTTTTGCAGCGTTTTTTTTAGGAGCTGTTTCCTGCTATCCGTTACAATATTTTGCGCCGAACCCCGCCACAAAATGATTTCCACTTCTATCAGGGCTATGGCAATTGTCTTCATAAGAAACATTGAGTTTAATGGTACGCAGATGACACGGATTCGCTAAGCGAAAACTCGGATTATCGTCATCTTTGTCATCCCGAGGAACGAGGGATCTCCATTAGTAGCTCGACAAAGATTGGCGATTTACTTTGTGGAGTTTCTTGCTTAGATCCCTCGTTCCTCGGGATGACAAACTTTATGATTACTTTTGATAAACCAACAAAGCTCAATCTTAAAAATGATTATCGATCAAAATAAATACCTCAACGATTTAAAATCAAAATTCGAAAGCTACGCTCCTGTTTCAGAAATTTCGTGGAAATTAATAGAAAATATTGTTGAGTTTCAATCATTCAAAAAAGGAGAATTGCTTTTACAGAACGGACAAATTGCCAAAGAGCTTTATTTTATCTGCAAAGGCGCATTAAGAGCTTTTATTACAGATCAGCAAGGGAATAGTTATAACAAAAATATTTTTCTGGAAGGTAATTTTGCAGGTTCAAAAGCTTCTTTATTACAACAAACACCTTCTGATTTTGTCATTGAAGCCCTGGAAGATTCTATTCTGATTATTATTAATTACCAAAAATACCGTGAGCTGATTTTCCGGAATGAGGATTTAAAAAACTTTTACATTGCTTACTTAGAGAAAAATTGGGTAATCGAAAAAGAACAGCGTGAAATTTCATTGGTCATGAAAAATGCAACTGAAAGATATCTTCATCTTTTATCCAAACATCCTGATATTTCGCAGAGAATTCCGCTGCATCATATTGCTTCACATTTAGGAATTACGCCAACCCAATTAAGCCGCATTAGAAAAAGCCTCGAAAAAGATTTATAAATCAACATCTGTAAAGGTTTTCAATAACAGCTATATTTATCTTTGCCTAATTGCTATAATTACGCTTAAAATGAAAAACGCAAACTTAATCGAAGACAACATAAACAATCTTACCGGTTTATGGAAAACCGTTGGTACTCCTTTCCTATCCTTTCATAAAAATGAAACTTTCGAATATTGTAAAATTGAAAATTCAGGCTGGCCAAATAAGTTGTGGTTTCATGCGGATATTTCTGAAAACGATGTCGAAAAAGCCATTGCAATAATGCAGTCCAATTCGGGTTTAGTGATTCCGTATTGGGATCTTTACGGCAGTAATTCCTTTGAAATTTTGGAAGCAAAAGGTTTAACTAAAAAAAACGAGCAAGTGGCGATGGCCCTGAAATTAGATCAAAAATTCACTCAACAAAATAATCTGACTTCCAAAAGGGTTTTAAATGAAGAAGATGCTCAAAAATGGGCAGCTATTTATCCTGATGCTTTTGGTTATGTAATCAGCAAAGAAATCCTGATTCAGAATTATGATCACGTATATTTTTATTTGTTTTCGTCTGAGAATAGGCCAATCGGAACTTGTACGCTATTTCAAACCGGAAACCATATCGGAATTCACAGTGTTGGCGTAATTCCTGAAATGAGAAGAAAAGGTTTTGCCGAGGAAATCATCAAATTTGCACTAAATCTTGCTATAGATTTAAATGCTGAATATGCCTTTTGCAAGCTTCGGCAATGGGGAAAGATATTTATACAAGATTGGGTTTTGAGGATTTGTTTGTAATTAAGAATTATGTTTTGAAAGTTAAGTAATGGACGCGGATGAAACAGATTCGTTTAGCGAAAACGCAGATAAAAACGGATATTTTCATTTGTGTTTTTATCCTTGCTCTTACTTTACTGTAAAAACATTTCACGCAGATTCTGCAGATTTAGCAGGCTTTTCTCTATTCTCTATATTCTATTCTCTATTTTCTATTTTCTGTTTTTCTTTCTTCAATCTAAAATCTAAAATCTACATTCTAAAATCTTAATTCATTCTGTCCCAAATGACCCTAAAATAGTCGTAAATGTGTATTTCATCATAAAAACAATATCAGTAAATTTGTAATACATTAACTAATAACTATTTAAATAAAAACCGATGAAAAAAGAAAAAATTATATTTTGGATTACTACGACTATTATTTTTCTGTTTGAAGGCGTTATGCCAGCCCTGACATCTCAAAGCGAGATGGCGAAAGAAGGAATCAGGCATTTGGGATATCCTGAGTATTTCGGAAATGCATTAGTGATTTTTAAAATATTAGGTGTATTGGCATTGGTAATTCCTCAAGTGTCAAATCGTGTTAAAGAATGGGCTTATGCAGGTTTTGCTTTCGATTTTATATTTGCATCTATCAGTCATTTTGCCGTTGACGGAGTTGGATTTCAAGCTTTTCTTCCTTTACCTTTTTTAGTGATTCTGGCGGTTTCATATGTGTATCATCATAAATTAGAGCGATACAAAAACATCGCTGTGTAAATTTATGAACGCGATGATAGAAGTTTTTAAAACAAATGTTCAGGAGGCGGAGCAATCAAAAATGATTGTTGGGAAACTTCTTGAACATTTCCCAAATAGTCTCATCAACTTTGATCTTGAAGATTGTGATAAAATTTTACGGATTCATTCTTCTTCCATTTCAAATAATAAAATTATAGACCTTCTTAATTCACATGGTTTTCATTGCGAAGTACTTTTATAAGATCTTAGTTACTGATTTAGAAAGCAATAAATAAAAAATCGTAATTTTAAAATTCTAATTTTAAAAAAATTACAAAATGAATATACCAGTAGAACATCAGACGATAATGCCATATTTAATTTTACAAGGCGCCTCGAAATTCATTGATTTTACAAAAAATGTTTTTGGAGCTACGGAAACTAATACAAAATCACTTCGCGAAGACGGAACTATTATGCATGCCGAAGTTACCCTGAATGGCAGTACAATAATGGTAACCGATGAAATTACAGACTGGGCAAAACAAACCGCAAACTTGTTTGTATATGTCCCAAATGCAGATGAAACTTATCAAAAAGCATTAGAAAACGGTGCTGTTTCCTTAATGGGATTAAGCAATCAGGATTATGGCCGAACTTGTGGCGTAACAGATCCGTTTGGAAATGTCTGGTGGATAACATCCGTATAAATTGACAATTAAAATCAATCGATGAAAACAGAACTTCAAAAAAATATAGTCGAAACATTTAAAGAATTAAATAAATCGCTTTCTTCATTTTCTGAAACCGAACTAAATATTGTTCCGTTTGAAGGAAGCTGGACAGTAGGACAAGTTGTAAGACATTTAATTATGGGATGCTCCGGTTTCCCAAAATTGTGTGCAGGGAAAACTGAAAAAACTACCCGAAAACCTGATGAAAAAGTCAAAGATATTGAAGCTCTTTTCTTTAATTATGATATAAAAATGGAATCCCCTGAATTCATAATTCCTCCAAATATCAAGTATAACAAAAATTTATTAAATTTATCTCTCTTAAAAATAGAAAATGAATTATTGGATGTCTCAGAAAATTATGATTTAACTTTAACATGTCTTGATTCTGAAATTCCGGGATTTGGAAAATTTACTATTTATGAATGGATTAGCTTTGCCCTTATTCACATTAAAAGGCATTTAAGCCAATTACATACCATTTCTAAAATAGTAAAAGAACAATAATTGTGGGATTATTTTTCAATTAACCTATACTCTATGAATTCAAAAAAAGGAACAGTATTCTTATCAGGTTTAATCGCAGGAACATTAGATATTACCGCAGCCATCGTTGTATATGCGCTCCTATTACAGAAAACAACTCCAATAAAAATTCTTCAGTCGATTGCAAGTGGTGTTTTTAAGAAAGAAGCTTACATCAGTGGCTCACAAATGGCCTGGTACGGATTAGGTTTTCATTTTTTGATTGCGACAACTTTCGCCTGGTTTTATTTTATAATTTATCCCTACATTCCATTTTTAAAAAAGAACACTATAATTTCAGGATTTATATACGGGATTTTTGTCTGGATCGTAATGAACCTTATTGTTTTACCAATCGTATTTTCGTCTCTGCCAGCTAAACATTTAGATTTTCCATTACTGCTATCCATAGTAATCCTGATGCTTTGTATTGGACTTCCTATTGCATTAATTACACGAAAATATTATGTTTTGATTAGCTAAACCGTGGTAAAAAGTTTGCCACAAATTACACAAATTAGCGCAAATTAATCTGTGAGGATTTGTGTTATTCGTGGCAAAAAAAATATTTTAAGAGCTAAATGCACTACAATAATTCGGGTTGATAATTCTGGATTAAATCTAAAAAAACGACTTCAGTCCTGGAAAAATATTTCTTATTGCTGCGGCATTTTTTAGCCTTCTCAAAATAGGTACTGATAGTCCCATCTTCATAAGTCGAAACCAATAAAGGATGCACATAATAATTTCGGCAGACATTTCTGGTATTTCCCAAAGCTTCTGCTGTAGCATCAAATGCAGTTAGAATATTTTTTTTTATCTCTTTTTCATTTTCGGCAATTCCTAATTCTATTAATGTTTCAAAAAAAATCAAAGACGCATTCCATGTCCTGAAATCTTTGGCACTAAAATGTTCTCCTGATATTTCATGAAGATATACATTGACCATATGACTGTCCAGAATCTTTCTTTCCCCATTTTCATCATAATATTTAAAAACTTCCCATCCCGGAATTTCTTCGCACCGGCTTACTAACTTTACAAGTTGTTTATTTCTTGTTGTAATAGTATGCTTCTTTCCTTTTTTTCCTATGAATTCAAAACGAAGCGTATTTTTATTGATATTGATATGCCTTTTTCGTAACGTAGAGAGGCCGTATGATTTATTAACTTTGGCATACTTCTCATTTCCGATCCTGATATGGGTTTCTTCCATTAATCGAATAACTAAAGCAATCACTTTATTTTTTGCCCATTCTTTCTGTTCCAAATCAATATCAACTTTTTTACGGATCTGAGGCAGTTTTTTTCCAAATTCCGTAATTTTATAAAACTTGGTCTGGTTCCTGATTACGTTCCATTTGGGATGATATCGGTATTGCTTTCTCTTTCTGTCATCAAGGCCTACAGCCTGAAGATGTCCGTTTGACAATTCAGAAATCCTGACATTTTCCCATGCCGGCGGAAGTACAAGGCTGCTAAAGCGTTTTAATTCGCTTTTTTGTCTGATGCATTTTCCGTTTTTTTTATAAATGAATCCTTCCCCTTCCTTACATCTTTCAATAGGCATTTCTTTATCGCTTACATAAACCAGATCTAATTTTTCTATTGCAGACTGAGGGGACTGAATCAACAATTTCATTAATTTTTCCTGGGTAACTTTTGATGAATTCATATGCTGTTTTCTGATTATACAAGAAACTCTGTTTGTTATAAGCAGGTTCTTTTTAAATTAAAAAGCTTAATTATTTCTTTAGGCATCTATAATATTCTGTTTCCTTCTTTACGTCTTACAAATTTTGATTAATTCGCGCAATCGCATTAATCCTATTGATTTTATTTTTGACTATAAAAAGTTCTTTTTAAGCAGCCTTTCTTTTATATAATTTCCATTTAAATGTTTTAGAGTTAATTTTTTAATGGATTGCATCAATTGTAAGTATATAGAATTTCTAATTTTAGATAAAAATAATTAACGTAAGAATTTTTAGATAAAAAATTAAACCCGGAAATATGGAGTTATCTACGAAACATGGTGTAATTTTAGAAAAAACTGAAAGGTCTTTTGAAGAATTAGGTGTTTTGAATCCGGCCATTTATCAGGACGGAAACACAGTTCACATGTTTTACAGAGCGGCAAAAAAAGGTAATTTTTCAACTCTAGGTTATTGTCGGCTGGAAGGACCAACAACGGTTGTTGAAAGAAATACCGAACCGATATTCGCTCCGGAATATATTTATGAAATCCATGGTGTCGAAGATCCCAGGATTTCAAAAATTGACGATCTGTTTTATCTTACTTATGTAACGTATGATGGGATAAATGCATGTGGGGCACTTGCAGTTTCGAAAGACCTGAAAAAATTTAAAAAGAAAGGAATTATTACGCCCAGATTCATTTTGAATGAATTTACCAATCTTATCAGAAAGCATCTTCAAAATCCAAGTATTGCTAAGATTCTTGCTTTTAATGTGCACAGGAATTATCCTTTGGCAGAAACTATCAGGGACAATTTGTATGTATGGGATAAAAATGTAGTGCTATTCCCAAAAAAAATTAATGGGAAATTTGTTGGTCTGCATCGATTATTTCCTTCTATACAAATTTTTAGTTTTGAGAAAAAGAAAGATTTGACAGAAGATTTCTGGAAAGATAATTTAAAAAATCTGCCGGATTATGTTGTTATGGAGCCCAAATTTGATCATGAAACAAGTCATATTGGACCAGGCGCCCCCCCAATAGAAACTCCTGACGGATGGCTGCTGATTTATCACGCTGCTGAAAGAAGAGAAAAAGGGTTAGTATATCATGCATGCGCTGCATTACTTGATCTTAATGATCCAAAAATAGTTTTATCAAGATTAAAAACGCCAATAATAACACCATCAGAATATTATGAAAGACACGGTTATGTAAATTATGTTGTTTTCCCGACCGGAACCGCCATTTTTGAGGGCCGCCTTTATATTTACTACGGTGCTGCAGATGATAAAATTGCAGTAGCCTCATTGAACCTTAACGATTTATTAAACGAATTAAAAAATAATCCCCATGAAAACGATACAAACAACTAAATCAAAAATAATTTTTCTATCTACATTTCCTCCAACACAATGCGGAATAGCTACTTATACACAAGACAC
>JBDTRA010000052.1:0-34798 GCA_039931915.1 Flavobacterium sp.
CAAATTAAAAAGGCGAGAGGTTTAAATAAGAAAATCGTAAATCCGATGGCCAAGGAAAAGAAAAGTCTTTTGGATTTTTGTTATGTATTGCCTGTAGGGACAGGGACAAGTCGCGACTTGTCCGTACTTGTCCGTGCGGGGAGCAATTCTGTTCAAAATTGGTTGATAGCCCATTCCTTTCATGCATCACACATTGGATTAGCAAAAATGCCGCATATAAAGGATATGTTTGCCATGTTTTATGATGCAGATAAAACTTTGGGTTATAAAGGAATTATTCAGAAAGAAAATTCCAATGAAGTTTCGCTTTCGTCGATTCCTAAAAATGAAAAGCTAATCGGTTATTTATCCTGCAATCAGGACGGCTATTCAAAATACTGTAAAGAATACACAGAATATTGGAACTGGATTGAGAAACGAAATGAAGACCGCTACAATACCAATCAGCAGCACGGCAAAAATTACGACAGCAAAAACATGATGCACACGATTCGGCTTTTGCAAACAGCTGAGCAGATTCTGTCAACCGGAAAATTAAACATTCGGGTTTCCAATCGCGATGAATTACTCGATATAAAAGCCGGAAATAAAGAATACGATGCTTTACTTGAGATGGCAGATACTTTAATTGCATCAATCGAAAATCATTATTTAACATCAACTCTTCCGGAAAAACCGGATGAAGAAAAAGTTATTCAAACCCTGATTAAAATTCGGGAAGAATTGTATCTGGGAGTTTAATTTTAAACTCCCTGTTCATTTACATTAGAAACCGTTTCTTCCTCTGCAGCCAAAACAATTTTCTTTTTTACAAATCTCAAATAAATAAAATATTCAATAAAAGGCAGCATCAGAAAAAGAGCAAACAGTAACAACTCATGTTTCATTAAGTCTTTATACACATAATTTAAAACAGATTCTACTTTATGACCCATTTCCAACTGAATTGAATCCTCAATTTTTTTAGGCTCAATTTTATCGAGTTTCGTTAAAAGCAATTTAAATTCCGAATAATTTATTTTTTTGAAAGAAGCGATATCCGCTTTATCGTCAACCACTTTCATGAATCCGTAAATAGTAGCGCTATAAATATCAGCTTCGTATTTTTGGAACAAGTAAGCACTGGATGAATTTTTAAAATTATCGACACTAGCCATTCCTGTATTGTTCTTTTTGATGTATAAACTCATTGCTGTAGTCAACGATTTACTCATATTTCCGGATGAATTCGATAACTCCTGAAGTACTGATAAAAAAGCTTTTTTATCTTTTTCTGATGAAAATGTAGATCCAATTGTTTTTGCATAAAGACTGGCTGTCATGCTTTTATTTTCTTTCACTAAAATAGAATGTCCACCATAAAACAAGCCTAACATCCCCAAGAAATACACACAAATGAGTATAAGATACGGTATCCAGAGTTTGGCAATCCAATTATAATGTTTTCTGTCTCTTGTAAAAAAGTTTTTCTTATACAAAAACACATTTAAAACAATACTGATAATTAAACCCAAAACAATAAATAAAATGGCCCAGAATATAAGCCATCCGAAGTTTGGCAGTATAAAATGTTTTGAAAATCCCCAAACTTCACGCCAGTCAATGGCATCAATATATTCTTTCATAGTTTATTTTGAAGTCATAAATGTATTAAAAATTGAACCGCATCTGTCGAAAACCAAAATAAAAAAACAATCTAACCGGAATCAGAGCTATTTATATCATGAAATTGAAAAATACAAAAGGTAATTTCTAAGAAACCATCATCTTAACGCCCAAAATATGCTTGCAAATGCCTCTTTTACCCTGATAAGCAGTAAACCAGTTGCAAGTACATCGTTGAGAAGTATTATCGATAATTACTTTGTGTACAACATCAGAACCTTTTACTTTGGCTTCGATATAGTCTGTTCTTCGTTCGATGATTTCGATATCTTCGTTATCGATTAATTTTTTGGCATTTTTAAGTCTTGGATTTAAAGATAAAATACGTTCCGTTTTGAAAGGAAGACGCCTGTAGAAATGCGCTTTTTCACTTAAGTCATAACCCAATAATCCCATCGAGGATAAATTTGAAGTCAAATTATCCATAGTGCCAAAATCAATTTCATTTTCGATAGAAAGCATTGTTGGGTCAAAAGTTTCATTAGATTTTAATAGACTGTTTAAACCGTAAACCCATTCTAATGGTAAGTTTTCGGTCATTGTTTCGAGTACATTTCCTTCACCCGAAAATCCACGATATGAATCAGGTGAAAACGCCATTAAAAGCTGCATTTTTCCAAATTCGGCAACAATCGCACAAGTCTGTTGGTCTGATGATTCATAAATGTAAATTTTATCTACGATTGCCAAAATTCCTTCCAGTAATCGTAATCTTTGTACGCCGCCAATTCTAACACTGTCTATTGTAGCCAAAGTAGAAAACATAAATTTCCCGGCTCTTTTGGTAATAAAAAAATCACCTTTTACATTCCCTTTTGGTAAACTTTGAAATAACTGGATAGTCTGAATTTTATTCAGCTCAAATTTAATATCCATATCGGCGAGATACAGCTGAACGCTGGTTAAACCTTTAATCCAGCGCATTGGCAGGGTCACTTTTTTCTCTGTAACTTTCGCTTTGCTTGTTATAACCTGAACCTCCTGCTGACCAACGGCAAGTGTTACCTTTTCGTTTTTCTGAATCGCATTCAGGGCATTCAGCATCGGATCATTAAAATCGACATTGGTGGTTCCGTTGGCAATGAATTCTCCGTCGATGGCTTCGGGCTTCATATCCAGCCGCACATAAACGCCATTGCAGGACGAAAATCCTTCAAAACGCAGTCTTTCTGATCCTGCCGAAACAATAGGATCACGAAGGCTTGGCGGAATTGGCCCAAAACTCGAACGTACGACTTTTGCAATCGTACTCCAGCATTTTGCGGTAACATACGGATCGGTTAAACTTCCCCAGAAAAAACACGGAATGTTGTTGACTTCTTCAATTTCGGTTTGGTGCGCCAGAACCAGATTGTTGATGCCTTTCGTTTTACTGTAGGTCGAAATTCCTTTATAATTATATTCTAAATCTGTCATTTTGATTATTTTAAAATTTGCTTGATCAATGATTTAAGCGAAGCATTGTCTTTCCAGTATTCAAAAAAAGCAGTTGCCTTTTCTGTTGGTTTCTGATTCGTTTTGGTTAATACATCAACGTAATTTTCCATTATCTTCTTGAAATTGGTTGGCAGTTTTTCTTTCAGGTCCAGATTTTCAAAAAAAGAATTTAACAGCTGCAGTAATGCATTGTTATGCAATGGCGAAACATCTTTCACGGCAATTAAGCCATCTGCCAGTCTTAAAAACACGCCATATTTTTCAGAGGCCAAAAGTGCTGCTTTTTGAGCAAATAGTTCAATAGTAATTGATTGTTTTTCAATCAGGTTAATTAAGACTTCAGATGCCAGTAATCGGATATCTTTCTTTTCCTGAAAAAAACAGCAGGCATATAAAAGCATCGTGGTATCTGAGAATCTAAATTCCGGACGGTTTACTAAATCCAGAAATCCTTTTAATTCAGGCTTGGAACCATCAGCAGTTTCACAATTTTGTAATAAGGTAATGGCTAAGGCATCTGCATTTTGTGGTGTCAGACTATGCCAGTAATACGTATTTCCGGCTGAACCTACTAAATAATCCCAGGTATTGGAACGCTTGTATATATCAAGGCTATACAATAAATAATTTGGAATTTTAGAGTAAGCAGGCAAATCAAATTTGAGTTCGTACCACGATGGCGTTCTCTCTTTTATTTTGGTTTGATAATTAACCCATTCGTTCCATTTTTCTTTAAATTTAATTTTAAGTTCGAACGGAGCAACCACAAACGGGACTTCCTTTAAATAGGTGTTTTCGAATTCCGGAAAAGTGTCATCAGGGTAAAAAGTTCTCGCAGCCACAGCCCAAAGTGATAAATTTCCGGTTTCTTTGGTTGTTTTTCCCATTGTTGCCAGCAATTTTGAAAATAACGATACCGAATCGAATTCGATTTTTTCATTAACACCAAGGCAAAATGATAAAAGCTGTTTGTATTCGCCTTCAATTTTATTCAATAACGGAATTGCTTCTTCAATATTTTCTCTTGGGATTCGGGCAATTGCAACAGCCAAATCAACTGAATCAATCTCTTCATTTGTATTTTGATAGGCAATAATTCTTTCTAATAAAACTTTTGGAGCGACCCAGTACGGTTTGTGGCTAGGGAAAGAAAGAAGAGGTAAAACAGAATTGGATTCTATTTTTTGCTGTACTTTTTCTAATAAGGGACGGATCGAAATAAGCGTATTTATTTTTGAATAATGATTAACCTTGCTATTGAATTTTTCGTTAATATTTGCGATTTTCTGCAGCAAAAAGTAACTCATGAAGTTTTTATGAATACTTTCGAAATACTGCCTGGTAAGCTGTTTTTGATACGGCTGCAATTGCGCAGTATAATCAGAAGGAAACAAATCCCTTTGCGAAATATAGATATTCATCAGGATTTCGGTATCCAAAACTTCTTCCGAATTAATGAAATTTCCAAACTGAAAAACCACATCGTTCCAATTCTGAGGCAATTGGACTTCTTCTCTAAGCATCAACTCTTTTTTAGGTTCAAATATGTATTCCTCTAACGCAGAACCATCAACGCTTAAAGCATCCTGATCTAAAAACGAAGTCAGGCCGGATTTTATATTTCCCTGCATTAAAGTCACATAAGAAGACAGTTTTTCCTTAAGAGGCTTGTCTTTTACATTTGCTGTTTTTAAAATAATTTTAGTAACGCGTTCCTGCAAAGCCAAATCTGAAATCACATAGACATCTGCAATAACAGAAGAAATAGTGTTGTTTAATTTAGGATTGGTTTTGCTCAGTTTTTCCAAAACAGGCAAAACCGCTTTAATAGCCGCCTTGCAGTCACTTCTCATCATTACAGGTTCCAGCCATTCTAAAAATGATTTGGTTTTAAACTTAGGATGATCGTATATTTTTTTAATGAGTTCAATTGCATACGTCGTAATGGGCGGATAAGGATTGTGCAAAAAAGAAAATATATTTTCCTGATGAGGTATAAGTTCGTCAGGGGTAAACTTGAATTCTTCGATTCTTTTTCTAAAAAACGATTTTAGGTTATTGTTCCATTCCTTGGTTTGTATCTGGATGGCATTTTCAATAAAAATGGCACGATCCATCTTTTTTTCTGCTAGTAATGACTTGTATATAACTTCCCAGGTACTGTTATCATTATATTTATCTGTTTCGTTGTATCTGAAAAAGTTATTATGAAGATTGGTTTCATAATTGAACAACTCCGGAATATCCCTTTGATAGGTTATTTTATCATTTAATGCCTGAGTAATAAAATCTTTAGTGGCTATTTTAGATCGCCATTCGTTATTTTCTGCTAAACTAAGGGCATACAATTCCGGATTAAATTGCAGTAAATGCTTATCTTCAAACTTGCGTAGGATATGATAACTAAAATTCACCCATTCCTGTCTTTTTATTTTATCTAAAATAAAAGTTTCAAGCCAGTTGGGTTTTGCCCATAATAAAACTTCTAAAACCTGACTTTTTTCGTTTATTTCGTTAAGTAAATTTAGAGCTTCATCCCAGGAGTTAATATCTGTTCTGTCAAACAATGCAATTGCACTCAGGGTAATAATGTCACTTTGTGTTTTATCACCACGAGTTCCCCATCCATAATCATTCT
The DNA here is from genome assembly GCA_039931915.1 of Flavobacterium sp. Classification (GTDB taxonomy): domain Bacteria; phylum Bacteroidota; class Bacteroidia; order Flavobacteriales; family Flavobacteriaceae; genus Flavobacterium. Next base: position 5,741 of record JBDTRA010000052.1, read on the forward strand.
TGTCTTTTTTAACATAGCCGGGATCTTTTGTAAGGTCTGTATACGTCATCCAGTAACGTTTACATTTTTTAATATGTTTTTTTAAAGTTTCAATATTTCCTTTTGATTTTTCTTTCAGGAAAGGCAATAATAAATCCACATTTTTAGACTTTACGATACTATCATATTCCTGGATAATTTCTTCTGAATTGGAATTTTTAGCCGTTTTTGGTTTTGAAGCTTCCACAACATCACCACTTTCTGAATACCCTTTTTTAACTTTTTCTGCCAGGATTTTTTCTGCCATCTTCAAACATTCTTCATTAGAAGAAAAACTTTTTGCCTGAGACATTCCAGAAGTTCCGTTCTTTCCGTAAGTCACGATATATTCTGATCCGGTAACTTCAATTTGCCAAAATTTATCGGAATTGCCATCAATGTATTTAAGGTATTTTTTCATGTTTAACTGAATAGGAAAGTTTTTTTAAGATGTATTTATATTCTTTCAAAAATAGAATTTATAAGAATAGATGCATCATTTATAAATGAAAATTTTGGTTAAAATTGTTCCTGTTTACATAAATATTTATACTTATTGACATGTTTTTAATAATCATAGGACAAAACAGCTTACATTTGCACCCGAAATGAAAACAAAAAACATACATATCAACCTGTCAGTAAGACAAAATAATGACCGTTTATCAGGATATCTTCCGGGTAACGATTATGGATGTGATATGTATTTTAGAATTGAAGTGTAAATTGTAGTTTCAAATTCAACATAAATATAGAAAAGCGTCCTCACCGGGGCGCTTTTTTTGTTTTAGTAACATTTTGACTCGGATCAGGCGTAAAAAAATGGCTCAGGATGATAAAAAAATAGTTCTTAAATAAAATAATTAAAAAATAATCGACAAAATGTTTAATGAATAAACCAAACAGCGAAATATAATCTTGAAAAGTAATCTGATGAGGGACAGTCATTTGATACAATGAAGAATCTGCACAAGTATGCGGGCAGGGATTTCTATGGTTTTTAATTTGTTTTAACTAATTGATTGTCAGTAAAATATATTTAAAAAAGATTTGGATAAGTGATTTTTTAGACTTTATCTTTGCCGAAGAAAATTTGAACATAGAATTCAAATAACAACAAGATTTCAAAATATAATACAACATATAAAATGGCTTTTAAAAATAACAGACATAACACACAACTGCTAAACCCGGGTTTCGATCTTGGATGTTTAATAATACAGGTGCATAGATACAGGCAATAGGATAATTATATCATGTTGAATTTTGTAAAGCACCTTTAATCGGGTGCTTTTTTTATGCCCAAAAATAAATGATTTTGTAGCTCAGCTGGATAGAGCGTCTGCCTTCTAAGCAGATGGTCGAAGGTTCGAATCCTTCCAAAATCACTCGTTCTCTAGAAAGAACCGGCTCATTGGGGTTACTGGCTAACCTTCCCGACTGTCTCTCGGGAGAAACGGGTTCGACTCCCGTATGAGCCGCAAATGGTGTTTTTAGTTTATTTGGTAAAACCTCGGGCTGTGGATCCGAAGAACAGGGTTCGATTCCCGAAAACACCCAAACTGGGAAGATAACGGTGGTTGTTTACCCGCCTTGGACGCGGGAGGTCGCAGGTTCGAATCCTGCTTCCCAGACAAATACAGGAATGGCGTAACGGTATACGCTACTGACTTAGAATCAGTATTTTGTGATTTCGAAATGCTTTGCATTCGTGAACACTTTTAAAAATCAATAAAAAGAAGTGAACAATCTCTCTTCCTGTACTATAAAATAATGTACAACTAAAAAATAATGATATGAAAAAAATAAGCACACTATTCGCTAAAGACCCAAACAACCTGGCAAGAGTAATAAATATGATAAAGGCTGAAAATACATGGGTAATAACCGGTGAAGCAGTTGCAACAAGAAAATTTGACGGAACGTCTGCCGCTATAATTCATGGGGAATTATTCAAAAGGTTCGACGCGAAAAAAGGACGTGCAATCCCTGCGTATGCAATCCCATGTCAGGAAGCAGATTTAATTACAGGACATCACCCTCATTGGTTAAAATGCGATCGTACTAAATCTGAAGATAAATTTTTCTTTGAAGGTTTTGATCGCTTAGAAGATAAAACTGATGGAACATACGAATTGTGCGGACCAAAAATACAGGGAAATCCTGAAAAGTTTGAAAAACACACTTTAGTAAAACACGGTATTGAAGTGCTTGATTTTGTAAACCTTGACTTTGATGATTTGGAAAAATTCTTGTCAGAAAATGATATTGAAGGTATTGTCTTTCATCATAAATCAGATGGGAGAATGTGCAAATTAAGAAAAACCGATTTTGGAATTAAACGTTTAAAATTGGAAGCCGTTTAAAAATAACACAAGTAACATTAAAATTAAATCATGAAACAAAAATACAACCGAATAGCCCTTGTTGGAATTGAACAGGAAGAATATGATATTATAAAAGCCCGGTATTCAGGACATATTATCTGGCATCAGTCTATACCAAAAATTGTGGTTAAAGATGAGGTTTTGTATATGGAAAAATCAAACGGAATTGGAATGTTGCCTGTGGATAAAGTTGTTTATTACGGTATTTATGATAATGATTTTGATTTTATTGCTGGTTTAGCGATCTGGAAAGGCGCTTGTTATCCTAATGCTGCAGCAATGCTTGACTGCCGATTTAAGATTCCGTGTCTGGTTAAAGCTTTAGCTCTTTCAAAATTTGGTGCTCCGCGTGGATTTATAAGTGCAGGCGCCTCAGTTAATGTGAGCGATGACACAGTTGCCAAATGGGGAAACTGGCATTGTGGTGAAAACAAACATCGTTTTACCGGAGCGTGGGAAAGTGAATTTACCGCAACTATTGAACCTTATTTTGAAGGTGAAGCTGTTCGGATTATGATGATTGGCGATATCTATTGGCAGATAAAATTAGAAGGCGATGACTGGTTAAAATCTATTCATCCTGATACGGCACATTTTATGACTGTTGATGACGATTTGTTGGCGGATACATTGCATATTAAAAATACTTTGCAGATGGACATGATTGGAAATGATTATATCGTTTCGAAAGATGGAACCAAATATTTATTAGAAGTAAACCATATTCCGAATATAACCCGATTTGAGGCTGTTAGAGAAGTTTATTTATCTACTGTAATCGATTGGATAAATTAAAATTTTCACTGCGCAAAATAATTGCGCAGTGGGTTTCAAATATTTGTAATGTTATAATTGAAGTACATCTTCATAAAATAAAGGGAGCAATAGCTAAAAATGTTATCTGCTTATTTAAAATATTAAAAAAAAACAAAAATGAAAACTACAGATAAAATTATTATTATCGATTTAGAAGCCACGTGTTGGCAAAGTGTGGTCCCGCAGGGCCAGGAAAATGAAATTATAGAAATCGGATTAGCGGTATTAGATTCGGAAACAGGTGAAATTACAAAAAATCAGGGTATTTTAATTAAACCGCAGCGTTCGATTGTGAGTCCGTTTTGTACAGAGCTGACAACTATTACTCAGGATTTACTGAATGAAAACGGGGTACTTTTTGAGGAGGCAATTAATCAGTTAATCGATGAATACAATCCCGATTTATACACTTGGGCAAGTTACGGTCAGTACGATTTGAATATGCTGCAGAAACAATGTAAGTCTTTTGGAATTCCGTATCCTATGGGAGAGGACCATATAAATGTAAAAGTACATTTTGCAGAAAAATTTGGTTTGCAGAAGCCAACCGGAATGAACGGAGCATTGCATTTGCTGAATATTCCATTAGAAGGAACTCATCACAGAGGTATTGACGATGCAAAAAATATTGCTAAGATTTTGCATTGGTGCCTAAAGAATTAGAATTTGTTTTGTTATTGACAGCCATCATTTACTAAGTGATAGCTGCAGAAGGAAATTGCAAATATTCTCTATTTGCAGTTTCTCTTTTGTACAGGATAAACTAAATTTTGATGATTTTCCGAATAAATAATATTTTAACAAAGTTCGGATTTAATGATATATTTGCGAATGTACAGTTTAAAGTATTTATTGCAAAAATCTGATTTGATTGAAAATTATACAATTTATGAATAAAACGGAAACCTCTTTTTTAGATACCATATATCATCTCAGAACGATTGAACAGATTATTTTAACTGATAAACTCATTATTATTTCTAATACAGAAGCAAATGAAACTGTTTCATTTTTGGAAACTGAATACGAAAGAGAAACTTTAGAATATCCGGGCAATGCTCCTAAGTTTAATACAGAAGCCGCATTGTGGGGAGCCAAAACAGTATATTCAGCAGCACAGCTTTTATTGCATCGCGAACATAATATTAATGATTTGAATGTGCTTTTACCTGATTTTACAGGAAAAAAAGACGCATCAACTATGCTTTCTGCAGATTTATGTTTACGTTTTTTACCGCAGATTACTGAAGAAATGAAAAGAATAGATCCCGATGATTTGGTTATTCCAATTCTCGAAAAACACTTATATGAGTTTCATTATTCCGCAATCGGATTTGAAATTGAGATTGAAAAAATAGATTTTGATACCGTTGCTTCAAATGATTGTCTGCAGCAATTGTATATTGACCGGATCGTACAACGAAAAGCAATAAAATACCGCGAATCTGATTTCGTAAAAAAGCAATTGGAAATAGGATTTGGCGATTATAAAAAAATATTTTGGGCACAATTATAAAAATACAACTTAAGAATAAAATAGAAGTAAAGTAAATGAGAGCTACAGATAAATTAAATATTGTTTTAAAGCATATTAAAGAAACTTTTGTCGGAAAAAATGAAATCATAGATTTGTTGGGCATTGGGTTACTGGCCAGAGAAAATGCATTTTTATTAGGACCTCCGGGAACGGCAAAAAGTGCTATTATCAGGACTTTATCCAACGGAATTGAAGGTGGAAAAAACTTCGAATATCTTTTAACCCGATTTACGGAACCTAATGAAATTTTTGGTCCGTTTGATATTCGTAAATTGAAAGAAGGGGAGTTGATTACAAACACAGAAGGAATGATGCCCGAAGCTTCGATGATATTTCTTGATGAAATTTTTAATGCAAACTCGGCTATTCTGAACAGTTTATTAATGGCGCTTAATGAAAAGATATTCCGCCGTGGTAAAGAAACTAAAAAATTACCGGCGCTTATGTTTGTTGGTGCCAGTAATGTTTTACCGGAAGATGAATCATTAAATGCTTTACTGGATCGTTTTTTAATTCGTATAAAATGTGATTATGTTGAGCCGGATTTACTTCATGAAGTATTATTGGCGGGATGGAAATTAGAAAGTGCTATTGCAAAAGAAATTCCAACTATAACGGCAGATGAAATTAGGGAATTGCAGCAGCTTTGCCGTAAAGTTGATTTAACTCCGGTTCGTAGCGAATATGTTGATATCATTCACAGCCTTAGAAATACGGGTATAAAAGTATCAGACAGACGTGCCGTAAAGTTACAGAATCTGATTGCGGCCAGCGCTTTAATGTGTGGAAGAAATGAAGCGATTTTATCTGATTTATGGGTTTTAAAATACATTTGGGACAACGAAGAACAAATCGAAATTCTGGAAGGAATAATCAATCATATTATTGAGAAAGACATTTCGGCAGAGACACATCCGCAGGCATTATACAACAAAACACCGGACGCAGAAAGTGTGATGAAAGAAGTAAATTTTCTGATCGAAAAATGGCAAGATGAGAATCTTTCTTTTGAGGAACAAAATGTTATCAAAGACAAACTTCGATACATTCAAACGCGTTGTGACTGGATTAAAGATACAGAACAGAAAAAATATATTCAGGACCATATAGAATCTTTGTGGCAAAAAATACTTCAAACTATTTAATATGTATTTTTTAGAAATTAAAAAAGAACACAAAGATTTTTTGGGAGTAATTCGGCATTGGGATAATGTAAAAGCAGCTTTTGAAACGGATACCATATGGATTAAAGATTTTTCATCAGAACAAATAAATTCTGCAGAAATTCAACAGATTCCATACAAAATTGTATATGAATGGAAGGAGAATTTATTGTTTGAAAAAGATAAACTTTTGCCATCAAAAAAATTGCCTTCGGGATTATTGTGGAGTCCAATTTTGCATGCCTTACCGGTTTCATTACCCAAATTCAATCATAATTATTTTGGCGTTGACCAAAAACTGGAAATGGCTTTAAAACCGTCTGAAAATGTAAAAGAAGCTTTTGCTATGCTTGTCAATTTGGAGGAATTGAAATTATACATAGAATCTGCACCAAAATATAGGCTTGAGCCTTTAAACTGGATAGTAATCGGTAAAAAAATACTCATTCTTGGAATTCCTTTATTGCCCATAAAAGGCAATACATTGTGGTTACATCATGATTTTTTAGTACCAACCGGATATGATTTTGAATGGTTTTCTCTAACCAGAACATTTCAGGAAAAATTAAATCCTTCAAAAGAAAACTTAATACTCTGGAACCAGGATAACACCTATTCTGTACTTCCAAAAGAAACCATAAAACAACTTTCAATTAGCTCATTTCGCTTAACTTTTTCATAAATAAAAATGGAATTTCAAAAGTATTTTCAATCGTACAAAGACTATTTCTGGGAATGGGACAATCAGATATTTTCTGAAGAAAGCGTATTTGAGTCGATCACAATTCCGAATGGGCAGACAATTGGCTACGAAAAATTTGTCTTTGAGATTTTAGAATTTCTTTCTGAGGATAGTATTCCGCCATTCGGAAGTTTACTATTGGCAATATTGGCTACAAATCCAGAAAATGAACCGGCAATTGAAATGATTTATAATTTGGTAAAAAGCAAGAATATAGTAACTGCTTTTCCCCAGTCGCAATCGTTTAGAATTGGAGCGGGCATTGATTTTTTGAAAATGCTTTCTTATTTGCCACATGACTATAAAACTGGTGAAAAAAGAATGAAGTTGTTTGAAACTATTTTCCATGAGTGTCATAACAGAATTTCGGCAACCAGTGCTAAAAAAATTCTTGAAGAATATAAAAATCACAGGCATCATTTGGTACGTGTATCTGTAAAAGATGAATTTAATGAAGCAAATTTCAGAAAAGATTTCAGGACACTTGCGTTACTAAAAGTTAAGTTTCCAACGGTTCAGTCTGTTATAAATGCGATGGAAAGTATTCCGCATCAGGATTTAGATGACAAATTGAATGAGGAAATTTTAGAAGAAAAGAATTTATCTGATAACGTAACCAATTTTGTAGATCAGCTTATTCAGGAAGATAAAACATTTCATGTAGGAAGCCTGATTAAACGACTTTGGTCCGGATTAAATATTCCGCTTCATCACAGTCATCCAAGTGAACAGCCGCTGGGAGGAATTTCGGACTTAACCAATAAAGGCGATTTTGATAAACTCGTTATTTCTGAATTTGCGTATGACGACGATGTTTTTATGTCCAGAATTGCGAATAACGAAGCACTTTACATTCAGCGCGAAGTTCCGCCGGAAGCAGATAAGTTTAGGAGAATTCTTTTAATCGATAATACCTTAAAAAACTGGGGAAATCCTAAAATTTTGGCTTTTGCCTCAGTTATTGCAATTGCCAGACATCCTAAAACTGATATTGAATGTCAGGTTTTTGTTGTGGGAGAAAATTACAAGGAAATTGCCGTTACAAATGTCAATGAAGTGATTAATTCCTTAAGTGAACTTAGCGGTAAACTGGATTGCTCAGCTGGATTGGATTCTTTTTTTCTGGAGAATAAAATCAATAGCAAGAATCAGGAAGTTTTTATTTTTTCTTCAGAAGAAAGTTTAAAATTAGTTCCGATGCAAAGAGTGATGAGCCACTATTTTAATGACATTAAATACGTTTTTGCGATAGGGATGCAGAATATCAATGTCTACAAAAATCAAAACAAAGGCCGAAAAATGCTGCAGCAGATTGTATTGCCATTGGATGAGTTATGGGTAAAAGATAATACAAACAAAAAGCAGACTGCTAAAATAGTAGCCGATAAAAATATACCACTGCTTTATCCTGTTGAGCGCTCTTATCAAAATATATTTTCTCATGACAATGCGTTTTATATGTACATAAATGGTAATTTATTTATGTTTTGTAAAAATAGATTTGATAAGGGATTTGTCAAAATAGCATCAAATCTTCCGTTTAGAAATGGAAATTTTGCGTTGAAAACGAATATAAGAGGGGAGAAAATACTTTGGTATCATTATTATGATTTGATACATTATGCAAGTACTATAAATCTTAGTAATAAAGAATTAAGAAGTTATAAAGATTTTAACCAAAAGGTCAATGAAACAGCACTTAAAGTGTTTGATTACAATAATGATTTTTATTTTGGTGGTGGTATCATGGATCTTTTGCCAGATTTTTACCAGATTGCTAATGACTTTCGTTTAACAAAAATGAGAAACGAAAAAGTAAGACAGACTTTCAGTAATAATCTTGAAGAAAAATCTTCGTTCATTAGCAATTATAAATGCAGTAAAGTTAAATACAGTGTAATTAAAAGATTAGACAGTGTTGTAATAGATAAAAATGTATTAAAGATCAATGGATATTATTTTAGGAGTTTAAAATTTGAGAAAGATGAATTTTTATTTCGAAAAGATGAAGATTTAAAATTGAAAGAAAAAGTAAATCTCATTTTAAAGAATAAAGGAACATTACCTTTAGAAGTTGTTAAACTAATAAAACTACATACTGTAAAAACATCAGTTGAAGCGAAGACTGTTATTGATCAGGATTTAGGAGTTGTTTTAAGTAATGAAACAAAGGAGAATGCAGAGAAATTAAAAAAAATACTTGAACAGACGGGCGCAGTCTGCTATATAGAAACGACAGTTTTTGAATCTGAAGATGGTAGTACAATTACAAATAAAGACGGAATTTTAATTTTTGAAAGCAGTGATAAACGAATTGAGAAGTTTTATATTCCTTTTGTTTTAAATATACAGTCGGCTATGGTGTCAATGGATGAATATACAGGAAATCAATTCTTTATTTCAGATGAATACAAACAAGATGCCACAACGTCTGAGAGATTTACAGAAAAATACCTTAAACCATTTATTTTGAATATTGTGCATCATGGAGCTTAAGCTAAATATAAATACAAAAAACACATATCCAAAAGGAGGCATTTTTATTAAAAATGCCGCTGCAGAGGTGTGGCTTCATGAAATTCAAAGCATGGGGCTAGCCCTTGATGATGTAAACGTTTTTCCTGTACCCGGTATGCGTGCAAACGAGCTGTCTGGCTGTCTAATAGTTTTTAATCAGAGTACAAGTAAAATTGGTGATATTGGAAAGAATAACTTTTACCAATTAGCAGCAAACAAATTATTTATTCCCGAAAATACATTTGTGTCACCTGAATTGACTGAAGAGGAATGGTATAAGTTGTTTTCAGAAAAGTATCATTTTTTGCATCCTGAAACTGGTTTGGTTGAGTTGGAAGATGAGATAAACTGGACAGATTTGATTCAGTTTCCAAAATCAAAAGAAATTGTCATAACAGAACCGTCAAAAACAGTTTCGATACCTCAATTTATTACTTCTATGCGTATTGAGGTTGATCAGGAAAAGATTTTAGAAGGCATTGAAAATCCGGTTTCAGAAGAAGAAATGATAGAAAAATTGCCATTCAACATGAAGAAACTTTTGAATGGCAACAACCGGGAAATGGATAAATTCCTGGCTTATTTAGAGAAAAACCCTGAAGTGGCAATGAAGTTAGGAGTTCCATTAGATACACTTGGAACCGGCAGAGGTGGTAATGCGGGAAGTTTTTCTTTTAATGCGGGAATTGGCAGCCTGTTTAACTTTGCATGGATTAGAAGATTTCTTGATAATCTTTCCTCTGGAGAAAATAGTTCTACAGGGTTTTTTAGATATGGTTTTGTCTTACTGTTTGTGGTTTTGGCCAGAAGCTGTAAAGGTTCTGAATTGAAATCGAATTTACCCCCCATCTTAGTTTTTATTGGAATCGTAATTTTTGTAATTTTTATGATTTCGCTGTGGGCAGGATCGCAATCAGGTTCTTCAGGTTCTGCGGGTGGAGGCTCATTTCTAATTGATTCAAACAGATTTGCCGCTTTACAAAATAAATATGAGAAGTTGGCAGAACAATATGCAGCTAATAAAGAATATCAAAAAGCGGCTCATATTTATTTGAAATTACTAAAGAATCACCATAAAGCAGCTGAGGTTCTTGAAAAAGGAGAATTATATCCGGAAGCGGCGACGATTTATTTAAAATATCATAAAAACAAACAAAAAGCAGCCGTATGTTATGAGAAAGGACATGCTTATAAAGAAGCAATCGAACTTTACAAAGAACTCAATGAGGATGAAAAAGTAGGTGATTTGTATGCGATTCTAAATAATAAATCTGAAGCAGATAAATATTTCGAAAAGGTAATATTAACTTATAAAATGAATTTTCAATACGTTAAAGCTTCATTGATTTATAAAAATAAGACAGGCAATATTTCAGAAGCACAGGAATTACTTTTACAAGGCTGGAGAACGAATAAAGATGCTGGAAAATGCCTGAATAATTATTTTGCAAATATTAGTGTAAAGGAATTACCAGCTGCTATAACAGGTATTTACGAAAGTGAATTGAATGATAGCAATAAAGAAAAATTTCTTGAGCTTTTAAAGCATGAGTACGATAAAGATAAAACACTAGAGGATCTTACGTGCGGCATTGCTTATGAAATTGTTGCTGAAAAAGTAGATAAGAAACCTGAAATAGCTTCTCAATTAATAGGCTTTAATAGGAGTAATGAATCATTTATCAAAGATGTGATGAAGTTTAAATTGAAAAAAAGAAACAATTCTTAAAATTTAAAAAATACCTCAATAAAAGATGGCTGTCTCACAAAGACAGCCATTTTTGTTGGTTTATATAATTTTGGTCTTTAATTGTTAATTGTTGTTTCCGTAGATTTTAGCATAAAGATCTTTGTAAATTTCTTTAATGATTTTACGTTTTAATTTTAGTGTTGGAGTAAGATGCCCGCCTTCAATAGACCAAACATCCGGGGTAAGTTCAAATCGTTTAATTTGTTCCCAATGTCCAAATTTTTTGTTTATACCTTCAATTTCCTCGTCGATACGTTTGATGACATCTGGATTTGAAGCAACTTCTGCATTTGTACTTCCCAAAGTAATCTTATGAATTTTAGCCCATTCTTTTACAAATTCAAAATTCGGCTGAATAAAAGCAGCCGGCATTTTTTCGCCTTCACCAATTACCATAATCTGCTCAATAAAACGGGATTGTTTCATTGCATTTTCAATAAGCTGAGGTGCAATGTATTTTCCTCCTGAAGTCTTGAACATTTCTTTCTTTCTGTCCGTAATCGATAAAAAACCATCCTTATCAACATTCCCAATATCACCGGTGTGAAAATATCCGTCAATAATGGCTTCGGCTGTTTTTTCAGGATCTTTGAAGTAGCCCATCATCACGTTTGGTCCTTTGCAAAGAATTTCACCATCTGCGGCGATTTTTACTTCTACATTATTGATGATTCTTCCGGCAGTACCAATTTTGAATCCTTTGTTTCTATAATCATTTACTGAAATAACAGGCGAAGTTTCAGATAAACCGTAACCTTCCATAATGTATATTTCTGCAGCTGCAAAAATTCTGGCTAATCTTGGCTGAAGAGCGGCGCTTCCGTTTACAATTAGATCTAATTTCCCGCCCAAACCAGCTTTCCATTTACTAAAAATTAATTTTCTGGCTAGTTTTAATTGCAATTCATACCAAAATCCATTGGCTCCATAAGGTTCATATTTTAAACCTACTCCAACAGCCCAAAAGAAAAGTTTCTTTTTGATTCCGGTAAGCTCACCGCCTTTGGCAATAATTTTTTCGTAAACTTTTTCAATAAGCCTTGGAACACCAGTCATTACTGATGGACTGATTTCTTTTATGTTATCAGAGATTTTTTCAATAGATTCTCCAAAGTAAATCGAACAGCCATAAAATTGGTAAATGTAAGTTACCATTCGCTCATAAATATGGCAAATAGGTAAAAAGCTTAAAGCACGGCTAACCCCGGGATCAAAAGGAATTCTATCGGCGCTGTTTAAAACATTGGATACAATGTTTTTATGAGATAACATGACACCTTTTGGTCTTCCTGTTGTTCCTGATGTATAAATAATGGTTGCTAAATCTTCTGTGTTAACACTATTTTTTCGGTCTTCAACAGCATCCTGGTTGCTGGTATCTTCACCTAATTTTAATAATTCAGTCCAGTTTTTGCAATTGTCAATTTCATTAAAAGAAAAAACATCTTTCAAAGAAGGAACATTCGCTTTTATGTTATTGATTTTATTATACAATTCAAGATCCGAAACAAACACATACATCGCTTCAGAATGATTTAAGATATACTCATAATCTTCTTCAGTAATGGTTGGGTATATGGGAACATTCTGTGCACCAGTCTGTAAAATACCGATATCCATAATGTGCCACTCGGTTCTGTTATTACTTGAAATAACAGCTATTTTATCATCTTTTTGAATCCCCATGCGCAATAATGCCCTTGAAACAGCATTTGCTTTAGCAATATAGTCATTGCTGGATGTTTTTTCCCAAACTCCATTTTTTTTGGTCGCTAAGGCAACCTGAAGATTATAAGTTTCTTGTTGATAATAAGGAAAATCAAAAAGGCGTGTGATTGAAACCATTTATATTATATGTTGAATTTTACCGCAAATTAAATAAAAAATAGGTAAAATTTTTAATTTTGTAAAATAAAATGGTAAATTTTTGAGTTAGTATTTGAATTCAACGAAAACGTTTTCATTTTGGCAGTAAATTTATGTCAAATGAATATAAATTGAATTTTATAACGTTTTTTTAATCATCATATTCTTTGACTCTTTCTCCCATAAGATACATTTTTTTCTTGTTGAAATGGATGGAGAACTGGGTATGGACCCAGCCTTCATTATCGTTTGTTTTGTACCAGAATGTATACGAAGCACTATTGAAACCTGCTTTAAAAATCGGAACTCCTTCTTCTGAACATTCAATTCCCCATACTATGTTTTTTTTGGTTAAATCGTCACGCTGGAAAATTCCTATTCCGTCCGGATTTAATAAAATAGTAGGCTCTTTTTTTCCTTCAGAAAAATAAATTCCGGTAATAGGATAACCAATAGCAGTTGTGATAAAATGATTGTTAGCTTTGTAGGTAATTTCTTCAACTCTAATTTGTGCATGTAATTGTGTAACACCAAGAAAAAGTGTCAGGAAGCATAGGTTTAAAAATTTCATTAATGTGTAGGTTTATTGTAGGGTTTAATAAATAATCCGGGTATTATTTTGTCTGCGAATATAGTTTAAATTGTAAAATGTATTTTAACTTATTAAAACCTTTTTGTATTTTTTTTTCATTAGAACAGCTGATATACTTGAAATTTTACCGGGATAATTTAGATTTTTTTTAATTTTGACTTTTTAAAACCGGATAGTTTTTAGAGCCGATTTTTAGTCGTTCTTGTTTGATGAATACTTTGCAGATAAAATAAATATGTTTCTCTTTAAATGGTCATACATTTGCAATACTAAAAAGCAATATTTGTTGTTATATAGAAAAAAGAAAATATGAAGAATTTTTGGATTTTGTTTTTAATAAGCGCAATGGGTTTTGCGCAGGATTTTAATAAAGTAGATGCCAAAGGAAAAAAAGATGGGCTTTGGAAAGGTACTTATGAAGTTTCTAAACGACCTCGTTATGAAGGGACATTTAATCATGGAAAAGAAACCGGGATTTTCAAATTTTTTGATGATACCAAGAAAGGAGATGTCGTAGCAACCCGTGACTTTAGTGCCAATGACGGAAGCGCTTATACGATTTTTTATGATCAAAAAAAAAATAAGGTAAGTGAAGGTAAAGTAATAGGAAAGAATTACGAAGGGGAATGGAAATATTATCACAAAGCTTCTATTGCTGTAATGACAATCGAAAATTATAAAAACGGAAAATTAGAAGGACTCAGGACTGTATATTATCCAAATTCTAAAATTGCAGAAGAGATAACCTATAAAAATGGACTAAAAGACGGAATTTATAAAAAAACAGGACAAAACGGAACGCTGTTAGAGCAATCAACATATAAAAATAATGAGTATAACGGTGATGCCGTTTTTTATGACTCAGACGGAACTGTTGCATCTAAAGGAAAGTTCTTAAATGGGAAAAAAGTAGGAATGTGGCAATTTTTCAACAAAGGAAAATTGATCAAAGAGGTGAATATGAGTGACCCAAAAAGCAATTACCAAGCCGATTCGAAACCTAAGATGGAATAGTATTTACCTTAATTCTCATTACTTTAAGATATAACTAACTTAAATTGGGATATAAATTATATCGTAATCTGCTCAAAATAAATAGAAAAGTCAATGAATAAAATGATTAAATTTGATTTCTTAAATAATTAAGATAAATGGATTTAAACGAGCTTTCAGGGAGATTTTTATTATTGTTTTTTTCAATTCTGATTCTTTACTTTTTTTCAAACAGAAAGGACAATGAAACTATAAATCCCTTGATGGTTATAGTTGGGCTTTGCACTTTTTCACTTTGTTATTTGTTTACAAAAATTGAAATAGGAGTCGGGATTGGCTTCGGATTATTTGCCATTTTTTCTATTCTGAGATTTAGAACACAATCATTTACCGTAAACGCAATTATTTTTCTTTTTGCCACGATTACGCTTTCTATTTTGGATATTATGTATCCCTATGAAAAAATAGAAGTTCTCTTGTTTTTTCAGATTATCATAATTGGTTTCTATATCATTGCTTCGTTAATAGTAAACAAAAAAGCAACAAAATACCTGAATACAGTTGGGTTAAAAATCGTGTTAGAAAATGATTTTACTTTAGACAATCAAAATATCAGAAGATCTGTTCAGGAAAAAATTAATATTGAGAATTTTGACTTTAAAATCCTTACTATTAATACTATTTCAAGTGAAATTGATCTTTTGGTTTTATACTAAAAATTATTCATTAAAAGGACGCACTTGTTTGATATATAAATCCCTGTGTGCTCCAACAATCTTGAACTCAATATCTACTGGATGAAACAGGTTTTTTCTCCAATAGCGATACATTTTGTTTTCAATTTTTTTACTAACCAGAAAAAGATTGCCAATCTCTTTTCTGGTCAGTAATGGTTCGTTATTATTCAGGTTCGAGTTAGAAGTATAATCTACATCAAAATCATCAGTATCAGTTCCTGTACTAAAATGATATATAACAAACTGCTCACAAATTTCCCCTTTTTCAGGTTTAACAACAGAGTTTTCCCCTTTCTGGATATTTACTGTAATTCCTGAAAAATTTTCCCTAAAAATATTTTTTGTGATTATTACGCCATTAGCCAATTCATCAGGAAAAGAACGATGTACTAAAACTCCCATAGCAATACTCTGCTGATCAATTCCAAAAAGTTCTCTTTCCATATACGAACTTTCATTCCATGCACTTGCCCAAACCTGTTTAATAGCTTTTTCAAAAGTCTTTATACTATCTCCCATAATCCCTGTTTTAGAATCATATAATCCTGCACCATTAAAATCATCCATATCTTCAGCATTTGTAGAAGATCGAAATCTGAAATTTTTGAAAGATGCATTTTTAAAAGCCTGATTTAGTTTTGCAATTAACTCAGGATTGATTGGCTCTTTTTTAATAGCATCACGTACTTTCTTTAATTGTTTATTAATCCACTGTGCAGAATCTTTGTGGGGATAAGCTAGAAGTTCCTGTATTAAAGGTGAAATAGATTTTTTTTGAATGTGATTGGTGTAAAAATAAAATGGAATTGCATGCGCATTTTCGGGTGTTTTAAACGGAATTTCTTTTGAAATAGCGATTAAATACGACATATTTTGTGCTTTTGATCCAATAGAATTAGCTCCTTTTTTTGGGATTTTAGATAAATCTACCAATTGGGTTACGCTGTTATCAACGATTAATTTTTTCTTTTTCTTAATTACTTTTTGAATTATTTTTTTATTGGATTCTTTGATGAAAAATGTGTCTACAGAAATTTTTAATTCTACTTTTTTAGAAATTAACTTTTTGATGTTTGAATCCTTTAAAACAGTTGTGTAAGCCATAATCGGAATCTTTCTGTTTTTTCCTAATAGTACTAAATGACTCAGCGGAGTCTGCAGTTCATTTACAATAATTCCTCTTACGTTTGGTAAAATATCTGGAGTTCCATCCAAAATAATGATTTCATCAGGATTAGGAGTTGTGCTTTCTAAATCCTTAATTTTATATTGCTTTAAAATACCAACATTACGTCCTGAAACAACTTCCTGATAGGTAATTTCATTAAAAATATAATTAGATTTTACACATGGAATTTTAAATTTATTCTCTTGGAACCATTCGATTTTTTCAGGATTGTTCAGGTAAAATTTTAAATCTTTACCAATAAAAGTAGATTGTACGATTAAGTTGTAAAAACGTTCAATTAATGAAATTGGCATATGATCTGAAGCCGCCAGTTCGAAAATCCATTTTTCAGTTCCTTTGATGTGATTCAGGTTTCCTAATAAAAAATCTCTCCCTTTTTCTGTATTGCTGTAATTATCATCATTAAAAATCTCCAAGCCTTTACTGTATCCTAAATTATCAGTGACAAAATCATAATGCAACCGAATCAGACTGCTATTGAAATAATACATTTTTTGATTCTTTAAATCATAAATA
Organism: Flavobacterium sp.; assembly: GCA_039931915.1. Taxonomy (GTDB): domain Bacteria; phylum Bacteroidota; class Bacteroidia; order Flavobacteriales; family Flavobacteriaceae; genus Flavobacterium. The sequence goes on from JBDTRA010000052.1 coordinate 22,564, forward strand.
ACCTTTACCGATTCGATATTCGAAAATTTATCAGATAAAGGTTTTCCTTTAAATGCTTTGTAATCCTGGTAGTTAGATAGGTTCGGCTTGTAACTTTGTGCACTTAAAGTGGCAAAAAGGATAAAGAAAATAAAACTGTAAATCTGTTTCGACATAATGTTTTTATTGGAGATTAAAAGTAAATAAAAAAAGCAATAAGTTTTATCTACCGCAGGATTATATAAACTAATCAAAACCCATATAATTATCTAAAATATGGTTTACCTTTGCACCCTTGTAAAAATATAAACGAGTTAAAATGAAACGTGTAGTTGTTGGACTTTCCGGTGGAGTAGATTCTAGTGTTGCTGCTTATTTATTGCAACAACAAGGTTACGAAGTTATTGGGCTTTTTATGAAAAACTGGCACGATGATTCGGTTACTATTTCTAATGAATGTCCTTGGTTAGAAGATAGTAATGATGCTTTATTAGTAGCTGAAAAACTCGGAATACCGTTTCAAACCGTTGATTTAAGTGAAGAATATAAAGAAAAAATCGTTGATTATATGTTCAACGAATACGAAAAAGGAAGAACCCCAAATCCTGACGTACTTTGTAACCGTGAAATCAAATTTGATGTTTTCATGAAAATTGCCTTAAGTCTTGGTGCCGATTTTGTGGCAACAGGACATTATTGCCAGAAAAGTGAAATTGAAGTTGATGGAAAACCTGTTTATCAACTAATTGCCGGCGCAGACAACAACAAAGATCAATCGTACTTTTTATGCCAGTTATCTCAGGAACAATTGGCAAAATCTTTATTTCCGATTGGTGCTTTAACAAAACCTGAAGTTCGTGAAATTGCGGCTGAAATGGATTTGGTCACTGCCGAAAAGAAAGATTCTCAAGGTCTATGTTTTATCGGAAAAGTACGTTTACCGGAATTTTTACAGCAAAAATTGCAGCCTAAAGAAGGTAAAATTGTTCAGATTGATAAAAACGATCCAATTTATACTATTGAAAAACCCGCTGGTTTATCTTTTGAAGAAGAATTGAAATTCGAAGCTCAGAAACCCGCTTATCTCCCAACAAAGGGAAAAGTTGTTGGTAAACATCAAGGAGCTCATTATTTTACGATTGGGCAACGAAAAGGTCTGAATGTAGGCGGAACAACTGATCCGTTATTTATCATTGCCACAAATGTTGAAACCAATACGATTTATACAGGATTAACAAGCCAGCATCCTGGATTATTCAAAAAAGCATTGTTCATAGAAAAATCAGAAGTACACTGGATTCGAACTGATTTAGCTCTAAAAGTTGGAGAAAGTATGGAAGTAATGGCAAGAATTCGTTACCGCCAGCCTTTGCAAAAAGCAACTTTGCATCAATTTGAAAACGGAATGTACGTTCGTTTTGATGAACCTCAATCTGCTATAACCGAAGGTCAGTTTGCTGCCTGGTATTTAGAAAATGAATTAGTTGGTTCGGGAGTAATTTCATAGCTTTATACTTTTTTACAAAGGCTTTTGCTTTTAAAAATAAGCTGTTATGAAGATAAATTACGTATTTTTTTTCTTATTGATTTCTACTGCGATGTTTTCGCAGGAAGATGCGTGGGTATATTTTAATGCCAAACCAAATGCACAAACCTATTTAGATTCTCCATTGCTAATGCTTTCCCAGCGGGCTCTCGACAGAAGGACAAATCAAAATATTGCTTTGAATTTTTCCGATGTTCCTTTGGAAACAACCTATATTGACCAGATAAAATCGAGCACAGGAATTACTGTTATGGCACAGTCTAAATGGTTGAATGCACTTCATATTCGAGGAACTCAGGTAAATATTACGGCTTTGAAAAACTTAACTTTTGTTGATAAAGTGGTTTTTGCCAATAAAAGTCTAAATACGACTTCCAAAAAAGTTTCAGAAACTAAAATAGTTCAGACAAACGACAAACTCAAGACTACAATTAATTATGCCTACGGAACTTCTGCAAATCAGATTCAGATGCTTAACGGACAAGTTTTGCATCAACAGAATTATACAGGTTCGGGTAAAATAATTGCAGTTTTAGATGCCGGTTTTCCGAATGTTAATACCGCGCAGCCTTTTCAAAATCTAATAAGTAATAACCGAATTTTAGGAGGTTATGATTTTGTTTCCAGAAGCACAAACTTTTATGCAGGTGACGATCATGGTACGATGGTACTTTCGACAATGGGCGGCTATAAGGAAAATGCTTTAATAGGAACGGCTCCGGATGCATCTTATTATTTGTTTATTACTGAAAATGATGCATCAGAAAATCCAGTTGAAGAATCACTTTGGGTAGAAGCAGCTGAAAAAGCAGATAGTTTAGGTGTTGATATTATTACTACATCATTAGGGTATTTTGCCTATGATAATGCTAATTACAGCCATACGTATAGCGATATGAACGGAATTACTAATTTTATTTCGCGTGGTGCAGAAATTGCTTTTAACAAAGGAATAATCGTTGTTGCTTCAGAAGGTAATGAAGGTAATCAAACTGAAAAACATATTGGCGGACCTGCGGATGCTGTTTCGGTAATTACTGTTGGAGCCGTTACAGCTGCCAAAGTAAGATCCAGTTTTAGCTCAATAGGTCCAAGTTATGATGGAAGAATAAAACCTGATGTTATGGCGCAAGGTACGGCAGCTGTGGTTTCAGATACTTCGGGCAATATTGTCACTGTTAACGGAACTTCATTTTCATGTCCTATTATGGCAGGAATGATTGCTTGTTTATGGCAGGCTTTTCCAACAAAAACAAATCAGGAAATTAGAAATATGGTCATTCAATCTTCAGATAAGTATTTAACTCCTGATAACAATTATGGTTATGGAATTCCTAATTTTAGTACTACTTTAGGAATTACAACTTTTGAGAATAAGGATTTTATAGTGTATCCAAATCCTGCTACCAGCACTATTTCATTTTTATTTTCTAACGAAATAAATGATGCTTCAGTAGCCCTTTATTCAGTTTTAGGACAAAAAATAGCTGTGAAGCAAATTACAAGTCAGGATTCAAATCTTTCGGTTCAAAATTTAAAAAGCGGACTCTATTTTTATACTTTTGATGCTATTGGTGTTCATAAAACCGGAAAGATTATCAAACAATAACAGTATTTTTTAATGAATAAAATCACTCAGCTTTTTAATATAAAATATCCCATAATTCAGGGAGGAATGATTTGGAACAGCGGTTATAAACTGGCATCTGCTGTAAGTAATGCAGGTGGTTTAGGTCTTATTGGTGCCGGTTCTATGTATCCTGAAGTTTTGAGAGAACACATTCAAAAATGTAAAATAGCAACTAATAAACCTTTTGGGGTTAATATTCCGATGTTATATCCAAACATCGAAGAAATAATGAATATTGTAGTTAATGAGGGCGTAAAGATTGTTTTTACTTCGGCAGGAAATCCTAAAACATGGACTTCTTTTTTAAAAGAAAAAGGAATTACAGTAGTTCATGTAGTAAGCAGCAGTGTTTTTGCTTTAAAAGCACAAGAAGCCGGCGTTGACGCAATTGTAGCTGAAGGTTTTGAAGCTGGTGGACACAATGGGCGTGATGAAACTACAACATTTACTTTGATCCCAATGGTAAAAGAAAAAATTCAGATTCCAATTATTGCGGCAGGAGGAATTGCCACAGGAAGAGGAATGTTGGCTGCTATGATTTTGGGTGCTGATGGTGTTCAGGTTGGAAGCCGTTTTGCAGCTTCGGTTGAATCTTCGTCCCATAATAATTTTAAACAAAAAATTATTGCTCTAAAGGAAGGCGATACGCAATTAACCTTAAAAGAATTGGCACCAGTCAGATTGATTAAAAATAAATTCTATCAGGATGTTCAGGATTTATATGAAAAATGCCCTTCAAAAGAAGATTTGATACAGCTTTTAGGCAGAGCAAGGGCAAAAAAGGGAATGTTTGAAGGTGACATGGATGAAGGTGAACTTGAAATTGGACAAATTGCAGGATTAATCCACGAAATTTTGCCGGTTGAACAAATTATTAAAGAAATGATATCCGATTTTGAAATTGCCAGTCAGGAAAAAACTAAATTTGAGTTTTAAAGCTTTAATTATACTTTATGAATACTATTCGCATCTATATATTGTTTCTTTTCTTAGGATTTGGTTTGCAGCAATCCTATAGTCAGTCCTATCGTTTTAAAACTTCAGGGTTTAGTGTTTTAGAAAAAAATGACAAAGGGAAATGGGGGAAATGGTCTAATCTGGATTTGGTAAACCTTTCTGTTATATTAGATACAGAAAAGCACAGAATTGTTGTGTATTCACAAGAAATACAACTGTTTAATATTATAGATTATATTGCCAGAGAAGAAAACGACACTGATATTGTCTATTCTTTTATTTGTAAAGATAATAATGGTGTTGATTGTAAAATATCAATTATTACCCGAAAAAAACAAGATTATCGCAAGCAGCTTTATATTAATTATGATGAACATATTATTCTATATAACATTATTGCGGTGTAATTTTATGTCAACTAAGAAATTATGGGAATTATGAATTTCTTAAAACCAACTATTGTTTTACTGTTATTAATTGTTTTCGATGTCTTTTATAAACTCATCATACTCTAAGAAAAACATTTCTAAAGCGTTCATTTTTTCAAAGAAGAAATCAAAAATTACATCCCAATTATTGCGGTTACTGAACCCGACCCCCTGCTTCTCGATCCAAATTCGGCTAATTGTTTTACCACTCTCTAAAGTGTAATTTTTTTCGAAAACTAAATCTTTGATGAATTCTTCTTCCAGAATGTTTTTCAAAGCTTCTATTTTTTCAAAATAAGCAGTGCGTTTCTCGTCGCTTCGGTGTTCGATATCAATTAAAACCTGGGCTTTTTTATTATCTACATAAAACTTAAAAGAGAAATCCTTTATCTTGGTATCATAAAGAACCCATTTTCGTGGATGTTTTTCGGCGAAAGCCACCCAGAATTCCCTTTTTAATTTTTGTGATTCTTCTCTACTGTACATTTATTATGGCTTTAGATTCGGGAAAACTTGTAGAAACGCGTTTTCTGGACTATATTTATATTTTATTTGAAAGTACAAAAATAAACTTTGATTATGGATTTTCAAGATTTTTTGCAACATGTTCCTAATTTAATTCCGGTTGAATTGCCTGCTGAAAAAGCACATGTAAAAATGGCTCCTTCAGAACGGGTCGCACTAATGAAAAACCTTGATTTATCTCAAAAAAGCCCAAGAATTGCTGCGGTTATGATGTTGTTTTATCCTAAAAACGGAAAAACACATCTGATTTTAATCGTTCGGAATGCTTATGATGGAGTTCATTCTTCTCAAATTGCATTTCCTGGAGGCAAATATGAAGTCTCGGATGTTAATTTTCAGGAAACTGCTCTGCGCGAAACACATGAAGAAGTAGGTATTTCATCTGAAAAAATAGAAATTATAAAACAGTTTACACCAATGTATATTCCGCCAAGTAATTTTTTAGTTCATCCTTTTTTAGGAATTTCATCACAAGAACTTTCATTTTATCCGGATATTAGAGAGGTAGCCGACATTATAGAATTGCCGCTTTCAGTATTTTTGAATGATGAAATTATAATCGAGGCCACATTATCAACTTCTTATGCAGCAAATGTTTTAGTTCCGGCGTTTAATATTCAAAATCATGTGGTTTGGGGCGCAACGGCAATGATATTAAGCGAGTTGAGAGATGTTTTGAAAATAACTTTTGAGAAAAATTCATAAAGACAAAAAATAACAATTTGATAATCATTAGGATAACAATTTGTTTTTGAAATTGCTTAAAAGTATTGCCAAAAAAATAATTTTTGTATGTTTGCGACTTACTAAAAAAACAACAATAACAAAGCTTATGGGGCTGTTTAAACGAAATCCTTTCGGACACATATTATTCATCAAGAAGTGGTTAATCCGTATTTTAGGAGCCATGACCCACCGAAGATATAGGGGTTTTAACGAATTACAGATTGAAGGATCTGAAATCATTAAAACTTTGCCGGATACAAATGTCTTGTTTATATCAAATCACCAGACTTATTTTGCTGATGTTGTAGCTATGTTTCATGTTTTTAATGCAAGTTTATCAGGGCGTCAGGATACGATTAAGAATATTGGTTATTTATGGCAGCCAAAAATGAATTTGTATTATGTTGCAGCCAAAGAAACTATGAAAGCCGGATTGTTGCCAAGAATCATGGCCTATGCGGGAGCAATCACGGTCGAAAGAACCTGGCGTGCAAAAGGCGTTGATGTGACTGAAAAAAAAGAGGTAAACCCTAATGATACTGAAAATATCAGAATTGCTCTTGAAGACGGGTGGGTAATTACATTTCCGCAGGGAACTACAAAATCGTTTAAACCTGTTCGTAAAGGTACCGCTCATATTATCAAGCAACATAAACCTATTGTAATTCCGATTGTGATTGACGGTTTCCGCCGTTCATTTGATAAAAAAGGATTACGAATGAAAAAGAAAAATATACTGCAGTCTTTCATCATCAAAGAGCCTCTTGATATTGATTATGAAAATGATACAATTGATGAAATTGTTGAAAAAGTAGAATATGCAATAGAACAGCATCCATCATTCTTAAAGGTTATTCCAGCCGAAGTAATAAAAATTGAGGAAGAACTTAACGAAAAGAGAAGATGGAGTTATAAAGCATCAGAAAATGAAAATTAGGTTTTCATATATAGCATTTCAAAGTAAAAAACCTTTGAGTTTTTTGTCAATCTGAAACTCTCTAAAAATCTATTTTCTTCAACTCCTTATAATTGGCGTATAAGCGACGTAACAGTGTTCCGTAAAGCAGCCTGTAAAAACACCAGAACATCCCTAAAAACACTAATGTTACCAAGAGTAAAATTCCGCCTGTAATAAATATTGTTTTGCCATTGGCAGCCAATTTGTCTTTTAAAAATGCCATGTCAGGATTATACACAAAAGCAATAAAGAAGCTGATAATTGAACTTATAACGGCCATTCCTAAATTGTACCAAACATAATATTGAACCGTTTTCCGGGTTTTCAAAATACTGCTCATTAATAATTTTGTAGATTCTGTTGTGGATATTGTTTTGTAATTTTTATAGAAAAAATATACAAAAACCAAAACCACAGCATAATTGAAGTACGTTAAAACTTCAAGATAAAAAATCATTTCAGGATGATTTATCTTAATAAGCATTTCATCAGTGCTGAAAAATAAATTTGAAACTGTCCAGAATAAAATTTCCAAAATGCTGATAATCAAAATCCATTTTACAATAGAAGATGATTTTTTGTGAATCATTTTATAGATTTCATTTTCTGAAATTTGTTCAAAAGAATCGGCGTTCTTTTTCCAGTCTTTTTTTAATAAATCCAGTTCTTTCATAATAATTTTTAAGGATTTAGTATTTTTTTAAGTTTCCCTTTAATTCTGTTCATTTTCACACGTGCATTCACTTCGCTGATTCCTAAGGTTTCTGCTATTTCTTGATAATCTTTGTCTTCTAAATACATAAAAACTAATGCTTTTTCGATGTCATTTAGCTGATATACAGCTTTGTACATCAGTTTAATCTGCTCTTCCTCTTCATAGTTGTAATCAACATCCTTTACAAAATGCTGATGACTTTCATAATCTACGGTAGATATGGTTCTTTTGGTTTTTCGATATAATGTAATGGCTGTATTTAAAGCAACGCGATACGTCCAGGTCGAAAATTTACTGTCGCCTCTAAATTTAGGATACGCTTTCCAAAGTTGAATGGTGATTTCCTGAAACAAGTCTTTATGAGCATCTTGGTCGGCAGTATATAATCTACAAATCTTGTGGATTATATTCTGATTTGCCTGCAATTGCGCAACAAATGACTGTTCTAGATTTTCGCTCATATAGGTATTAGTAGTATTGGAAGCGGTTTTGTTACAAGTGAATTATAATTTTCGGGTTTTATAATAATTCACCATCAAATCTACAAACTTACTATACCCTTCCATGCCATCTTTTTGATGGTTTATTTTTAAAAAATTGTCGTAAAAAACATGGAAACCCTCATCAATAAAAGTATCATACTGCTTCCAGAAATCCTGGCTTTCCTGATAGTTTTTTAAAATGCCAACATGAACAGTTTTCTTTAACTGATTAAAAATCTTCTCATTTCTAACCTGCCAAATCCCTAAACAGTACCGTAAAGCAAAACTATAACCGGAATATTGATAGTATAAGTTGTCATTTTTAACGGATGCCAAAACACCAATAAAATTGCACTCATTTTCGCTGGCAAAACCCATTTGATGCGCCATTTCGTGACAGGTTGTAGCGGGAAAATTGTACATCGGCAGCAAATCATTTACCTGTGCTTCGTTAGTAAACGGATTTAAGTATCCACCAAATCCCATATAAGTCAAAGGCACACTGAAAAGCGATTTTTTGACGCTCAATATTTCATATTTAAAAAAAGGATGCTCTTTTGCAAGGTTTTTATAACCATTTAAATTCATCTGAAAAGTTTGTTCCTGTGAATACGGAAACTTTATTTTAGAACTGTCCTTTTTTGTTAGTTGAAACTGAATTTCATTCGTTTTTGCGATTAACTTTTTAGTAAAGTCAAGTAATTCGGCGTCTGTATATTCTTTTTTGATTTTCATTTTTTCAAAAAGAGGTTCTCTATAATAATTCAACGCCCAAAGTATATGGAAGAAAAAGTAAAATATAGAAATTATGCTTAGTGCTTTCAGGAGATTATCTTTCCAATTTAGTTTCCAGGTCCTTCTGGTTTTCCAAATCCATCGAATCAAAAATAAAATCAAAATAAAATAAATAAAATCGCCAATAGAAAATGGAATTCTGCCCAAAAGTATTCTCGAAAAATGTGAAATTTTCGGATACAATCCATTGCTGTAAAAGCGCTCAATGAATTCTGGAAAAAACGGAAGAATCTTTAAAAGGATAATCTGAAGAAGAAGTAATAATGGTAAAATGTATTTTCGTTTCACAATGTAAATTTTGGATACGTAAATATAAATCAATCTTATTTAGTACTGAAATAGAATTTAAACTTTGTAACTTTGAAGCTGTTAATTGTTAAACTTCAAACAAAAAATAATGAGTCAGGAAATAAGAAATCTGGAACCTAGAGCACTATGGAATAAATTCGCAGATTTGAATGCGGTTCCGCGTCCGTCAAAGAAAGAAGAACGTGTAATTGAGTTCATGAAGAACTTTGGAAATAGTTTAGGTTTAGAAACTTTTGAAGACGAAATTCGAAATGTAATCATCAGAAAACCGGCAACTCCGGGAATGGAAAACCGTAAAGCAATTGTTTTACAAGGTCATCTTGATATGGTGCATCAAAAAAATGCAAATACGGTTTTTGATTTCGAGACACAAGGAATTGAGATGTATGTCGATGGTGACTGGGTTCGTGCCCGTGGTACTACACTTGGAGCAGACAATGGACTTGGAGTGGCAACTATTATGGCTATTCTGGAAAGCAAAGATATTCCGCATCCTGCAATTGAAGCTTTGTTTACAATTGATGAAGAAACTGGTATGACAGGTGCATTGAACTTAAAAGGCGGAATCCTTCAGGGTCAGATTTTATTGAATTTAGATACCGAAGAAGATGACGAGATTGATATAGGCTGCGCTGGTGGAATTGATGTAACAGCTACAAGAACCTATCATGAAGAAGAAGTTCCGGAAGGTTCAGTTGGTCATATTATCACAGTAAAAGGACTAAATGGAGGTCACTCAGGAATGGATATTCATAAAGGTTTAGGAAATGCCAATAAAATTATGAACCGTCTGTTGTTTGACGCTTTTGAAAACTTCGGTTTGCAAGTGGCGGAAATTAACGGGGGAAGTTTGAGAAATGCAATTCCAAGAGAAAGCGTATCAAAAGTTATCATTTCAGAGATGTTTGACGAAGCCTACATTTTTGATATGCAGGAAATTATCAATGATATTAAAGCGGAATATAAAACCACTGAACCAAATCTTTCTATTGAAATCGTAAAATGCGATTTGCCTGAAAAAGTAATGGATCTAGGAGTTCAGGAAGGAATTATTCGTGCTATTTATGCAGCTCATAACGGTGTTTACAGAATGAGCGCCGATATGGATGATTTGGTCGAAACTTCAAATAATATTGCACGTGTTCTTATAAAAGACGGTAAAATTTTAGTTGGATGTTTAACACGCTCTTCTGTTGAAACAGCAAAATTTGATTTGGCTAATTCGTTGCGCTCTGCCTTTGAACTGGTTGGATGTGAAGTGGAACTTTCGGGCTCTTATCCGGGTTGGACACCAAACGTAAATTCTGAAATATTGGAAGTTTTAAAAGAAATTTACGAAAAACAAAATAACGAAAAACCTAAAGTTGTAGCATGTCATGCTGGTCTTGAATGTGGGATTTTAGGAACTAACTATCCGGATATGGACATGATTTCCTTTGGACCAACAATTCACGGAGCCCATTCTCCTGATGAAAGAGCGAGTGTTTCTTCGGCTCAGAAATATTGGAAATTTGTATTAGAAATTCTTTCGAATATTCCGGTTAAATAATAGTAACAGTATTCAGTCACAGTCTCAGAATTCAGTTTAAGAAAACTGTAATCTGAGACTGTAAACTGCGACTGAAAACTTAATCTCTTTTAGGAGCGTTTTTCTTTTCTCTCTTTTCTTCTTTCTTTTCTTTTGCAGTTTTAAGAGGTTCTTTCTTTGCCGTCTTTTTTGCATCTTGACTCTTTGCCATATCTTTTAATTTTAGTTATTTCAATTTGTATTACATGAGTAAATGTACACACAATATTTTAATTTATTTGTAATATTATTTTAGAAAATCACCGTCTATTATTAATAATTCAACTCCTTTGGTAGTTATGGAACGGTGAGAACTTACATCATCAGAAACTATATAAGTCATTCCTTTCGAAAGGCTGAGTTTTTCTCCATTCTCTAATTCGCTAATAAATTTACCTTCCAGGCAATGTACAATATGCCCTTTTTGGCACCAGTGATCAGCGATGTAATTTTCAGAATAGGTAACTTTTCGAATACGTAAATTTCCTAATTGTATAGTTTGCCAATATGCTTTCCCTGTTGCTCCAAGGTGTTCTGTTTTTGTAATTTGATTCCAGTCAATTGTTTGAAAAGGTATAGCTGACATATTTTTTTAGGTTTAATAATCAAGGAGGGATTGGTTAAAATAAAAAATCCCCAATATAATTGAGGATTCATTTATAAGAAATAATTAATTTCGTTTTAAGATTTTGTATTGTTCATAACAGCCGCTTATGGCATCCATAATTTGCAGATCGTTTGCTTCCTGAATAAAAGCATCAGAATAACTGCAACGATGTAAAATTTCAGGGATTTCATCTTTGCTTATCCCTAAGAGTACCGAAATGGTTTCACGGTCATATTTAGATTCTAAAAGATTTCGTACCGTATCATCTTTTTTCATTTCTTTTAGCTTCTTGAGCTCTTTTGCGTTCTTTCCAAAGAAATTATAAAGCATATCTGCCGGATTGAATATTGATCCCAATACTTTTCCGAAAGCATTAGGGGAGTATTCACCTGCTTCATAGCCTTGTGTAAGACCTGAAATACTATAGCGATAATTTTCTTTGGTTGGAATTAATTTTGAATCAACCTCAAGATAACCTGTTAAATTAAAAGGGGCAATAACTACTTCTTCAAGTGCAATTGCTTTTTCAGTCAGCTGAATTCGTGTGATTTTATTTTTTATCCAGTCATTGGTCACTCTGATTCTTAGGGATTGAAATCCTAAAATAGAAAAATGCAGCGTGTCATTTAGCTGTACATCTATTTCAAAATATCCTTTAGCATCAGACTTTGCACCACGTACTTTGTTTGTATTGATGACGTTTACATTAGAGAGAGGCTGTTTGCTGTTATCGTTGATAATATAACCGGAAACTCTTTGAGGAGCTGTAGGTTGTGTATCTTGCGCAAAACCTATGCCTGATAGTAGTATAAAAAAGAAAACTGCGAAATATTTCATATCCTGATTTAAAGCACTAAAAGTAGTAAATCAGGATTAAATATTTCGCAGTCTCCGAATATAATTATCAGAAAATTAACAAAGAGAATTAATCTCTTCTTGGTCTTCTTGGTCTTGGCGAATCACCAAAGCTTTCAGAACGTCTTGGAGCTCTGTCAGAACCACCTTCTGTTC